>JBJKQU010000001.1:0-20721 GCA_046705025.1 Candidatus Kryptoniota bacterium
AACCTACACAGTACGCGGTTCATATCTCGGATACGAATCGAAGAAGATTACAGTCACTGTCACAGATGGATCTACGGCGAGGTGCAATTTCAGACTCAAAGCGGTCGGGATCAAAGGGAAGGGAGTAGTTATCACGGCGCAGGCGGCAGGTCAAAACTCAGCGATAAACCAGCAGCTCTCGTCCGATAGGATAATGAATGTGGTTTCAGCCGCTAAGATACAGGAACTTCCCGACGCAAATGCAGCGGAATCGATTGGAAGGCTTCCGGGTGTTTCGCTCGTAAGGTCAGGGGGTGAGGCTTCGCAGGTTGTAATACGCGGACTCGCACCGCAATACAATGAAATCACGATTGACGGTGTGCAGGTTCCTCCGAATGTGTCTTCAAGCCGTGCAGTTGATTTAAGCGATATATCCTCGAACATGCTTGGCGGAATTGAGGTGATCAAAGCAATTACGCCTGACATGGACGCAGCTGCCATGGGAGGTACTGTCAATCTGGAGTTGCCAGAGGCGAGACCGTCAAAGAGAGGCGTTCTGCTGTCCATCCTCTCTGAGGGAGGATTCAACGGCCTACAGAATAAATATTCGAATTTCAAGTTCGTTGGTACATCTCAGTCTCGCTTTTTGGACTCAAAATTGGGCGTTTTCGCGCAGGCCACTATCGAAGGACGCAACCTGACGGCGAATGAACTTGGTGCAGACTACTCCTTGAACGCACCCAAACTTGGATTTTCTAACCCAGTGTACATGAACGGCCTTACTCTAACGGACATTCCAAGGTACAGGAGACGATACGGAGCGACCGTAGTGATGGACTATACTCTTTCCAATTTCAAAATCGACATGATGAATTTTGTAAGCTCGGGCAATACGAACACCCAAATCAGGAGCGAGAATTACGATCTTGTAGACAACACGCACAGTTACACGACCACAGACGAAAAAAACATTTTGAACATAATAACCAACCTGGTCGACGTTAAGAAAAGGTTCTCGTTTTTCTCATTCGACGCGAAACTGTCCCACTCATATTCGGAGAATTCAATACCGAATGCTCTTACCTTCTCGTTCGCCCAGACGCCTGTAGGATTGGCGAATGCAGGTTATGAACGATTGAATCCACAAGACATACCAGAACTTGCAAAGAACGATCTGTCTCAAACGTACTTCCGAACGGCGTTGCAATCTAACAGTTTGTCAAGAGATCGGCAGTTTACCGGATCAATGGATTTTCAATCTCATATAAACTTCTCGCGAGACATAACCGCCATTCTAAAATTCGGCGGCGCGTATAAGTATTCAATCAAATCCTACAATTACGTCAGTCAAAACAATCGATTATATATAAGCGGCATGGATTCGGTTACACAGGCCATTTTGGATGCCTTTCCATGGATGACAAAAACGGTACCGAACAGCAGCTATCAGCTTCCCATTACGCTTTTTGTAGATCCCAGTTTTAGCTACGGAAAATTTTTGGGAGGTGCATACCCTATGGGTGTCCCTCTGAATATCAATCTCATGCATCAGGTAATGAACGTGATTAACCAGGCTCCTGCGCCGACATCCTATGACTACTACACCGATGTTGCAACGAACGATTACTCATCGACGACAAACAATTATTCAGGAAATGAGCGTGAGAGCGCAGCGTATATAATGTCGACATTTGACTTCGGGCAAGCGTTGACATTTTTACCCGGGGTAAGATACCAGCAGCTGGCAACTTCATATACTGCGCCCAGGGGCACTCAAACCCCGCTCCAATACGATTATTATGACACCACAATCGATGAAACCCATGGGTACTGGCTGCCAATGGTTCATCTGATTATCAGGCCCGCATCGTGGCTGCAGCTACATTTGGCCTACACCAACACTCTGACATATCCTTCTTTCAACGCAATCACTCCACGGATAAACATAGGTTTTACCCGCGTGGTGTGGAACAACTATGCTCTGAAGCCAGGGCGTGCGGCAAACTACGATGCAATAGTGTCGGTGTATAGTAATGCCGTCGGGTTGTTCACAGTGGACGGATTTTTGAAACACATTACTGATCTGATCTTCCCGATAAGTACGTATATCATTGATCCAGCTGACTATCCCGGAATACCCAATACAACAAAGGGTGAGCCTTTGACCACTTCTATCAACGATCCTAACAAAGTAGACTTGTGGGGAACTGAGCTAGACTGGGAAACTCACTTATGGTACTTGCCGGGTCCGTTGTCCGGGCTGGTACTGAGTGCGAACTATACGCACATTTTCTCTCAGGCCAAATATCCCCGAGTGACAGTAACCACAATTTATTTGCCAAAATACAAGCAGGTTGTAAATGACAGCTTCTATACGGACCGAATGATCTACCAACCGGATGACATAGCGAACCTGGCTCTCGGTTACGACTACAAAGGATTCTCGGTGCGTGTATCCATGCTCTATCAATCAAATGTTTTTCAGCAAGCGAATTTCTGGTCGCAGCTGAGGGTGGATGGCGCGAAATATCTGAGATGGGATCTGGCCGTCAAGCAAAACCTGCCGTGGTGGGGAATCCGAGCATTCTTCGACTTAAACAACATAAACAGTGCCAAGGACGTTAACATCAACCAAGGATCGAATTTCCCCGAATCGGAACAAGTCTACGGATTGACTGCAGACTTGGGATTCGAAACAAGTTTCTGAATATTCCGAGATTAGGACAACAATTCATAGGATAGCCCGGGCGAGTTACACGCAATGGCCAAGCCGAGATTATCTCTCATATTAAGATTTGTCGCTGCTGCGGCGCTCATGATCGGATCACTGACCTTCATGCTTTACGGAAGGATGGCTTCTGCCAATGGATTTGCTGTCGGCAAGAAGGGACGCAACGATTTTGCTACTGCCAAAACCAGAACTACCGGACTCAGAAGTCATGACGAAGCGATTGGAGTCGACTCCCTGCAGGAAGGAGAGGTACAGCAGGTAGATGAGATGCTTCATAATAAGAGACTGTTTCCCTTTGGACGAAGAAGAATTGTCGCGTACGCAGGAATGCGATACGGCGCAAAGGGAGAGCCGAATATCAGAGAGATGATATCCAAGCTGAAGGACCTCGGCGTTAATTGTTATGCTTATCTCATTGACAACCATTCTGAAGAGGATATCGCCGCGCTACCGCACTTTTGCGATCTAGCTTCAAGAGCAGGATTAGAAGTATGGGTGGTCTTGGTTCCGCCGACCGAGGAGCCCAGGTTGCCTCATGGAAGACAGGACGGAATTCGGTACCCTCCTTATGGTCTTAACTATGTCGAATGGGCCAGAGAGATCTCGACGATTTCAAAAAGCCATTCGAATCTCACGCTGCTAATGATCGACGATTTTCTTTATAATCTGGATTGCTTCACCCCTAAGTATATGGCGAGAATACATAACGTGTTGAAGCAAGCGAATAGAAGACTCCTACTCGGCTTGACGATTTATGCTGACCAACTGGCGGGTTTGAAGAAAATAGATTCCTACAAACCTTACATAGATGCAGTAGAATGGGGGTATCAACACAACTCACGTGTGTCTCCCGACTACGGCATTTCCGCCAAGAGCCTTCCTGCCGAGATCTATGAGTATCGGAATATCTTTCCTCACCGTCTCCTGATACCATGCATTTACTTTACTCCTCATTCTTCATGGTCTAGAAAAGCGACTGTTTCTTACTTGAAGGACGCCATGACGAGCGCTTATGAGGACGCAGGCGTCGCATTCGTATTTCGGACACCGAAACGCGGTACTGTCAACTACGAGGTCGTAAAGAACTTCTGTCATGAACACAGAATATCAGCAAAGTAACAAAAACCGAATGCCTGTCGATCCGCGTCGAAGGGCTAGTATGGAGCAATAGCGTCCTTCAGTCCCGTCGCGCGATAATAACTCCCCGCAATTTGTCAATAATCAACTTCCGAAGGTCCACAAACGAAAGGAGAGAACCATCATGAGAAGCACGTTTACAGCAATGACGATGACGGCAATAGCGATTCTCATTGCGGTGCCGATGAGAACGTTTGCTCAGACGCCGGACACAGTCTGGGTGCCCCCGTCCCCGGTGGGTAACATCAATGAATTTATCATGGGCGACACGACCTCAACCGGTGCAAGAGTGAATCCCAACCGTGTTTATGAATTGTACAGGGATTCCCTGTACTTCTTCACAGGCACTATGAATGTTGACTTTCCGCTTACGATGATTGCAGGACCGGGGAACGGCCCCCTTCCCGTAATCGAACCGGCAATACTTTCCAACAACTCGAGACCGTATTATTTTATAAATCTTCTTGGTGGAGGCCTCACATTAAAACAGCTCTATCTCTTCGGAGTAGCACCAGATCAGGTCCCCGTCAGACCTGGAAAGACTGTAATCGTTCTTGGGGACAGTATGAACATAAGGGTGGATAGTTGTGTCTTTGACGGATGGACCTATGCCGCATTCTACGATCAGAGCGGTAAATGGAACAGCTTCTGGATCACGAATAACATCTTTAGGAACATGCAGGATTACACTTCCTATTATTATGGGGACACGTTTATCAGCTTTACGAATATTCCCACGGACACAGTCTATGTCGTGAACAACACTATGTTCTGCGATGAAGGATACGTTTTGGCTGCCCTGGACTATAACAACTACCTGGTATTCAATCATAACACGGTATTTCTCAACGGAGCCCATCTCTTATCGATTTCAAAGCTTACGAATGCGCAAATAACGAACAACATTTTCTTCGGCAACGATGCTATGGGAAGTATCGCCATTGTCGGGCTAACTTCTCTTGGGAGCACCGGAGCGACGTACGGAGTTTCCGAGGCAGATAGACGCATCATACTCGACAACAACGCGTACTACTGGCCACAAAACCTGCAAGATTTCTGGAATTCAATAAACGATACATCAACCTCTTCCGCCGACTCGATATTTGCGCCGGCATGGATGACGAGCTTCGCGCAGGAGATGTTCGAGGACACCACTTTTCTTGCCATCAATACGACATATACGATCGACTCGATCTTTGCTTATGGCACTACTGTAACGGAAGATACTACAGTCGATACCTCGACCTTTCGTGCTGCAGACACATCGTTTGTGGCGGATACAACATTCGCCGTCGATACTACGACCGGAACTGATACCGTGATAATCGCGCACTCCACCACAATCACAAACACGATCAAGACTACCAAATGGTATCCGTACCTGGAGGACAAAGGGAACTTTGAAGCCGACCCGAGATTTTCGTCTTCGATATTGAGCGTCGTCAGTAATTTGGACCAGTACGTTTATCTAAGCCGGACCAAGGGGCTGGGATCATACTTATGGTGGTACAATCCCACGGGCTCTGTCTATCCACCGACACAGCCTGTACCGGAGAACCTGGCATACTCCAATACGACTCTACAAACGGCAGGAACCGACGGATTTGCCCTTGGAGACTTGAACTGGTTCCCGAGCCAAAAGGCCCAATGGTTGCTCACAGACGTGAAAACTACCCCCACACAAGTCCCGACGAAGTTCAGCCTGAGCAATAATTATCCAAATCCGTTTAATCCGTCGACCGATATTAAAGTAACGCTGGCCCATCCTGGTGTCATAGCCCTGGACGTATATGATGTACTCGGCCAACTGGTCAAGGTAGTCGATCATGGTTACAAACCCGTCGGTTCGTATCTATACAACCTAAATATGAACGATTTCGCCAGCGGTGTGTATTTTTACAGGCTCCAGGAGGGGAACAACTTCATCACCAAGAAGATGGTATTACTAAAGTAATGGCGGTGCAGCCGTCCCAACAACTTGATTTAGTCGCGAGAACGTGTCGAAGTGGACGACTCATGGGATGGCGTTCGGAGTGAAAACAAGCGGTGTCATGAATCTGTTCGGACGGAACGTGGCGCCGCTTGACTTTCCAAATTGTTAGAGATACTAGCCTGTTGGTATAGAGATCTCGTGAATCCTTGGCACTTACGCGGTGAACATCCGTCATTTCGGCAAGCCATGCCTAGTGCCCGGCGGTGATCGGTCGTTATATTTGTGTGTGGTAGTGATCGGAGGAAGATTATGGGCTCAAGAAGAGATTTCCTGAAGAATAGTGTTATTTCATTCGTCGGTTTATCTCTTCTCGCAGGAGTCATAAACAGACAGACAAAGTGTATATTCATTGATCCTTATGCCAATGCTTTCAACTATGGACCCACAGGAAGCCCGTACGATACAGATCTGACCATGATAAAGCCGCAACTTCACGAGAGGAAGTGGGAGGTGGACTCTCTCTGTTATTCGATAAGACTGGCCTATGGGTACTGGAAAACAACTGGCGACGCTTCATGCTTTGATTCCCAATGGCATGATGCCATGAAGCTTGTTTTAAAGACTTTCATTCAGCAACAGAGGAAGAATGGTCCTGGACCGTACAAGTTCCAAAGGAAGACTATAACTCCTGAGGGCACACTGGCCAATGGGGGCTATGGAAAACCCATCAAGCCAGTTGGACTTATATGCTCGATGTTCAGGCCGTCCGACGACGCAACCATATTCCCATTCCTTATACCGTCGAATTACTTTGCCGTCCTTTCGCTAAGGCGACTGACGGAAATGTTCACTGAGATTCTCAGAGACAAAGAATCGGCAGACCAAAGCGCCTTGCTTGCGGACGAAGTTGAGGCTGCGCTAAGAAAATATGCCTTGGCGAATCATTTGGACTTCGGCAAGATGATTGCGTATGAAGCAGATGGGTTCGGCAATCAGCTCTTCATGGATGATGCAAACGTTCCGAGCCTGATCTCGCTGCCTTACCTGGAATGCGTTCCAGAAAACGACCCCGTATACCAGGACACGAGAAGGTTCGTTTTGAGTGGTAGTAATCCTTATTTTTTCAAGGGTAAAGCGGGTGAGGGTAACGGCAGCCCCCATACCGGGTCGGGGAAAATATGGCCGATGAGTATAATGATGCGTGCATTTACGAGCAGCGACGACTCAGAAATATCGACTTGTTTGCGCACTCTCGTACGCTCGAATGCCGGCACCGGGTTCATGCATGAATCCTTTGATGATAACGATCCCAGTATATTTACGAGAAAATGGTTTGCGTGGGCAAACACGCTATTCGGTGAGCTCGTAATAAGACTCTTTGAGCGGAAGCCATACCTCTTAAGAGCCTGAACTGGCATCTATTTCTTACGCGTGTGAATATTCAGGAGAACCAAGTGGTGCTAGAGAAATTGAGCTTCATCGCGGTTGTCGTGATTCTTCTGTTTCAACAGACATTCGCCTGTACCAGTCGATCAATCTCAACCAACAGTTCAATCGTGCAAGGAAATCCCAATATTATGAAGCCAACTACTTACAGCGAGAATTTCGAGGAAGGTAATACTGACGGATGGGAATCGTATCCACCTTTTCAAGACACCGGGTTCGATCCCAATTTATATTGTGAGAAAACAGATGAGCCAAATGGGAGTCGCTATGCCCTTATGTTCAAGTATCGTCCGACGTTTGTCACAGAACACGTTATTGGCTTTGTCAGGAAGCTCTCATTAGTTGTAGCTACCCGTTCCGAGATATCATTCTACTATAAGGCAAATGGATACGGGGATTTCAGAGGCATGGATTTGGTACTGTACGGGACCAACGGTAAGAAGTATTCCTTGCATGAGCCGATCATCGACGACAGTCAGTGGCACTTCATCCATACGGCTGTTCGGGACTTCAAACACTCTGGCAAGAGTATTAGACCCGAGACAGGGATAAGCGGATTCTCGGTCACTACATACATTCCCAGAACAAACCCCGATATAACCTATAGAATCTACCTGGGCGGTCTAAATATCAGCGCGATGAGCCCGGTAAGATTTCAGATAATCGAACCTCCATCGGAGTACTTGAAGAATGTTGGTATGGTAATACCGCTTCATCATTACAATTTCGGTTCAAGATTTGACTTAGTTGCTACCGTACCAAAGAATGTGAACCTGAAAAATGTGGAGGCAACACTAGTCGATCCCGAAGGAAGAACTATAGTAAGTGATTTTCCGCTGAAGTCCTCTCGTTCAAGTGGTCAATGGAAAAGCGGAGACATCTACAAGTTTTCGAATTCGGATCCGCTGGGTCAGTGGGGAGTCAAGATCGTCGGGCGGGGCGCAACGGGACAACGAGTTGAAACGGACTTCAATATCTGGCTTACTCAGGAACATCAGCGACACCCGCGGATGTATTTTACAAGCAAGGAAGAACTCGATCTGCTAAAGGCGAAAATCGACAGTAAACACTGGAAAAACTGGTGGAAAGCGCTGGTGCATGATGCCGCTGAAACCAGGGACACCTCAAACGTCGGCTCAATAAAATTTGGTGCGGAAACTTCGAGCCTGAGGGAGGTCTATCCGCCCGATTTGAGCCTTGAATCGTTGGCTAAAGTGGATTTGACGGTAAATGATTCGGTATACTTGCTCCCCACATTGTCACACTATTTCAGCGTAATAGAAGGCGCAATGAAGATCCTTCAGGAGAATGCTTTGATTTACGCTTTGACTGGAGATACTGTTGCAGGCAACTACGCAAAGGATGCACTGATAATCATAGCCGGATGGAAGACATGGAATCATCCCTGGTTCGCGGCAAGGCACCGGGAAACGTATTATCCACTGGGGGAACTCGGCGTCCGGGCCGCTTTCTCTTACGACATTGTTTATCCGTTATTGACCCGTAAGGAAAGAGATAAGGTATGCGAGGGATTACTGAGAAACTGCATAATCCCCGCTTACAAAGAATATGTTCTGCACGACAGAGTCCCGTCGGCAACGAGCAATTGGGTGGGTAATACGGTAAGTGGAGGTATTTCATGTGCACTAGCGATCTATGGCGATGACCCGAAACTCGGCGACCTCGAACCATATCTCTCCGGGCTAATCGGGATGCTTAAGGAGTATGTTCACAACACACTTGATACGGCTGGAGCCTGGGGAGAAGGCATAGGTTATCAGGGGTTTGCATATTCGAACGTTTTACCTACGCTCTCAGTCATAAAGAATGTCTTGCACCTTGATTTGTCAAGCCGCGGTCTCTTCAACTCATACAAGTATTTCCTCTATAATTTTTGCAATCCTGATATTCTCGACGTAGGTGACAGTCATCCCGAACTGTCAACACTATCGGAATTCGCCTGGCTCTCCTCTCACTCAAAAGATCCAATTTTCCAGTGGCTGTATATGAAGAGCCCGCGTAAGAATATTTTCGACTTCATGTTTGGGACGGATAAGAGCCCTGAGGCTCCGCCGACCTCACTTCCAAAGTCAATCGAGTTTCCGGAATTAGGCGCAGTTGTCTTCAGATCAGGTTGGTCGCCCGATGATATAGTCATGAATTTCAGATGTGGCCATTTCTATAATCATCAGCACTTTGATCAGGGGAGTTTTCAGCTTAATGCTTACGGAGTCTCATTGATACCGGAAGCGGGTTGGGCCAACTATTACAACGACCCGTGGTACCGGCGGTATTATATTCAACCAGTCGGCCATAATACGCTTCTCCTCGATGGAGACGCTGGTTCGCAAGAAAGCGGGGACTACCTTCATTTCATCAAAGCTGCCGACAGATCGGCCAAGATAACTGATTTCATCTCGACTGACTTTTATTCTTGTGTTACCGGCGAATTGTCTGATCTCTATTACGGCAAACTCAGTCTGTTTGAAAGAAATATCGTATTCATGCATCGTCGGTACTTTGTCATTTATGACAGACTAAAATCCTCCAAGGTGCCGCATGAGTACGATTTGCTTTTCCATTTCAACGATTTAAAAGAAGTCCGCCTGAGATCCGGCAACACGTTTACATTTACAACCCATTCCGCCTCTATCTATTCGCAAGTAGTTTTCCCGGACAATCCGCGACTCAGAATATTTGACGGCCCTATCCATTTTGGCGTCCCGATAACGAGGCCTGGGTACGTTCAAGTGAGTAATACCTCTAAGAGCATGGGGGAGAATTTCGTGACTGTCCTGTATCCCGTAAAAGGGGACAGAAATGTCACAAGTGTGTCGAAGGATATAAGACGACTCAAAGGTCAAGGCTACGTCGGACTGCGAGTAGGCTATGACCATGCGGAGGACCTCTTACTTTTTAAGACAGGTAAATCGCACATAAACGGAGAAAAGGTCTCGACAGATGGAAACATCGCAGAGGTTACCTTGAATGATCGTGGGCCATCACACTTTGCAGCCAACGAAGCCTCTTATCTGATTTATAAGGGAGAGGAGTTGATAAAAGCCTCCGATCGGATAACATTTGCCGGGAAAACTGTTCCGAGAGGAGAGGATTGGCAGATAAACACAAAAAGAGGCTGCAAAGTAAATCTCCGGTTGCCTTTCAAACCTAAGGAAATCAGACTTAATGGCGCAAGATTGAGGGGTGCCCGAATTACCGGAAGAGTTCTGAACTTAGTACTTCCCGCAGGAAATGACTCTCTTGAAATACGCCTCTGAACGAAGATCCAGATTTTCTGCGTCCAAGCCTTGATCAGGTGTGACACCGCGCGATTAATGACAGCGGCCAAATCTGATCTGGGACTTCTGAATTGTTTTAAGTGACATAGTTCGAGAACTTCTCCTTAAGGCTGACCCGCCTCAGCAAAGAAATGCTGGGGCGGGTTTTTTATATATGATCGGTTTTAGTCAAGGCCAGCTACGTAAGGAGAGAAAGGCTCGAAAAGGAGAGATTCCAATTCTTCTTGCGACAGAGAGATAAATGTAGCTCCGCGAATATCAGAGAAGTGCTGAATAAAAATCCGGGATACAAAGCCCTGGTCTTCTACGGTACAGCGCACCTCTTTCAACAGAAATCCGCTGCCGCTGGTGATGCACTACAGAAAAGACCTGGCCGAATACTTTTTAACTGAACTTATGTGGGTCGGAGACACTGAGGAACAGGATCACGCGAGGGCCGACCTGCAAAAGCTGACGGGCTTGAAGCTGAAAACCCCGAAAGAATGGAGCAACTGGTGGAGAAGCAGGTACTGGCACTAGATGGACCAAGCATTGCGCTTTTGACCCTGCATCGCAATCGTTTGCAGGCGAAAACCATTGAGACATTCTGAATTAAATAGAGAGCACGTAACCATCGCAGTGATAGATTCTGGGATTTCCCCGGGGCATGCCTTTATTGATGAAAAGGTCAAAAGCGGAGTCACTATTTCAAAGGATGACGGGGGGGCAATCGCAGTCTTATACGATAGCTATAATGACTCCATTGGTCATGGTACTGCGTGCGCAGGTATAATACTAAAAAAAGCGCCCAATTCCTGGATATTCCCCATTAAGGTGTTCGAGAACGAGTTGGTCACCGACTTAGATGTTTTAGTAAGAGCCATTTCCCTGGCTGTTGATGAATTCAGAGTAGACATAATAAATCTGAGTCTGGGTACGACAGATAAGAGAAATGTGAACAAGTTAAAGGAGATTTGTGACTACGCAGTCGCAGAGGGCTCGCTAATTGTAGCTGCCTTGAATAGGAATGGGTGGGAAAGCTATCCGGCTTGCTTCGATAACGTCATTGGCGTGGGAGCGATTTCAACAACGGACAGCTCCAAGTACTATTTCATTCCGGGTCGAAGGACGGATTTTTTTGCCCGTGGTAGTAAACAGAGACTTTGCTGGATAAACTCCCGATCTGTGTTTCTCGAGGGAACCAGCTTCTCCTGTCCCCACATAACTGGCGCTGTGGCTTCGATAATCGGACAACATCCCCTTATGGCAGTAGATGGAATAATGGAGTTGCTCAAACAAAACGCGTCGAGCAATGAAGAATTAAGGGGCCTAGAAATCAATGGTCCTGTCGATCACGCAGAGCGTGAACATTCGCCACAAAGCGGGGTGGATTTCATCATGAGGGCGCTTATCTACCCGTACAATAAGGAGATGCATCCTCTGGTAAGGTTCAACGACCTCACAAGTTTCGAAGTTGTCCACGTTCTGGATGAGGTTGGAGCGCTGAGGGTCGGCAGGGATGCCGGTGAAATCATAGGATCGACACCATTTGGGAAATCCGTCAGATCTTTCGTAAAATACGAGTCGCTCTTAGAAGATAGTTCTGTTGACACCGTAATAATTGGATATGTTGACAAGATATCGGAACTCAGAAACAGGAATCTATTGAATGAGCTCGTCGCGCTTCTCAAGGAAACCTTCCCCGAGAAAATCGAATTCTCGCTGCAGGTGGAACCGGGGCTCCCGTCGATCCAAGCCGACCCGAACCAGCTGCACCAGGTCCTTCTCATTTTCCTCATCAACTGGGTGTTGGCTGTAATTGCCCTCGCAATAGTACCGTTCTATCTGATCGGTCAGAAATTGTTCAATTACAAGATCAGGCAAATCAACAATGCCAAGAAAGAGGAATGGTCCCGAGTCGGAGGGTCTCTTCAAGAAATACTCGGCGGAGTCTTGAGCATCGAGCTATACAGGAGGGAGGAGTACGAGATCGGAAGGTTCGACGACAAGTCACTTGCCGCAATTGCATTAAGCAAGAAAAATTGGCTCTTTTCCACGTACGCCGGCTCGATCAACGGCTTTATCCAGAGTATATCTCCGATAGTAATCCTTTCGATCGCGGGTTACTTCATAATGAACGGGAGGATGACCACAGGTGAGCTTGTTGGATTTGTCGGTTACATGAGTCTGCTCTACGGCCCTTCGACCCAGCTGTTCGGATTCCTGACGAACCTCCAATCAGCTGTGGTGTCGGTCGATAGGATATACGACATTCTGGAGAAGGAAGCCGAGAAAGACAGACCCCACCTGCTTCACGCCGAGGGGACTAATGCTTTCAAAGGAGAAGTGCGTTTCCAGGACGTGGACTTTTATTACAAGGAGAAGAGCGGCGACTTTCAACTGAAGAAATTCAACCTGCAGATCAGTTCCGGTGAGAAGATCGGGATGGTCGGCCGAACCGGCTCCGGCAAGACAACTCTGGCCTATTTGCTGTTAAGGCTGTACGAACCGAGTGGCGGGAGGATATTTCTCGATGATTGCGACATACGGGAGTATTCTCTCCATGAGCTGAGGCGGCTAATCGGCATTGTGCCCCAGGAAACCTATATATTCAGCGGGACCATAGCAGAGAATATCAAGTATGCGAACGTGGAGGCTTTCGACGAAGAAATGTGCGATGCTGCAAAATCATCGTACGCGGACAATTTCATTAAGAATCTTGCGGATGGATACGATCCGATCATTGGTGAGAGAGGCTTTCAGCTAACCGGCGGCCAGAAGCAAATCTGGTATGAAGAAGCTGGAACATTCGTGGTGAAATCGAGTGAGTTTTTCATAGGCTCGTGTTCTTTCTGCATCCGGGAGGATTCTGCGCCGGGGGGCTGAGCCCAGGTGCCGGTCTCCCACCCTCATATTCTTGGCCTGATGCTGCGAGTATTGAGGCTGTGCCACACTTCGAGCGTCTCATCCCGGGTTTTCTTCTTGGTTCTTTCTCCACTGGATACGTGCTTCCCGAGGAGACCCTTTCAGAAAGCAATCCATCGGAGAGGCCGGACACTCGTGACTCCTTTATCCTTTTCGTGAACTACATAATCTCGATATCTCCTGCCGCTCCGGCAACTCATGCCGATTTTATTAACCGAGAATTGTTACGCCAACAATTAGGTAGTGGCTCAACTTGAAAATATTCAACGCAGAGGACGCAAAGAAGTCGCAAAGCACGCTGAACGACTATTTTCTTTCACGGTCTCTGCGATTATTTGTCTTTGCGGACTTTGGGTTAAATCAAACTGAGCTAGTGCCAACAATTACCGATGCTTGACTTTACTGTACTCTTTGTTTAACATTTGGCAGGAAAACGGGCGATAACTCTGTTGCAGGGACTGAAACTCTAGCAGTCCTAAACATGGGAATCCAAGGACAGATTGCCGCCGAGAGGCGCTGTTTTTCCATGAGGAACTTGGATACGCTGGGAGCCCACGAAGCTGGCTTTGAGACCAGTTAATACTGTGAAGTCGGCACATACCGAATGAGATGGAGCAGGACTTGACTAAGCAGCGCGGTCACGCTGCCCATTCCGCTGAGAGCGGGGGGACAGTAGAAATATCGGATTTCAATTTCTTTGAAGGTCGAAACGACACGGCACTTCGCGACCTCCGGGAAGGTTTTGTCAGGAAGTTGTACGACAATCCGCCTTCAAGAGTCGTGGCAATTCATGAGCTAGACCAGTGGTGTTTATCTCTCTTATTCTCTTGCGGAGATAGCCTACCGGATCTCATCGTGAAAGAAGTCCCTTGCTCTGCGCTGAAGAAAACGTTCCGGGCGAATGAGATAGTCCGTGGCACTGGCGTCCATTCGTCCCCGACCGTACAATTACATTCCCTCGATTACGCAACCATGGATATGTCGGATCGTGCTTAAGGCACTATTAGAGTCAATCGAATTTCGAAGCACCCTGACTTCGACGGCAGCTAAAGTACCTACCGGGGTTTCCGTCAGTTTCTCTGCAGAATGCGGGAACGCTCAAGCCGGCGACATGGACACCGTCGCGAAATCAGCTGGCGAGGGAGACTAATCCTAACCTTCATCACCCGAATGGCCCCGGGAACAAGTGGAGAAGAGACCTTCTGGAGGCAAAAAAGAAGGGACTTCAGGGTCGTGGACCTGAAAAAGGAGAACAAGCAGCTGAAAATGTTAGCAGCAAAACTATTCGTTTGTCCAGTTGACTTTGAAAATGGACGCATTTCAAGTATAACGCCCGTAAATAGTCACCATTATCAATAGAAGTTGTCAAAAGGAGGTAAGTTATTATGAGGGAAACATTGTTACGCTTATTGTCTGTACCTGCGCTAGCCGTGCTGGTCGCTTTCTTATTCTGTGCTGGTCTGCCCGCATCATATGCACAGGTACCCAGCTCGGTGGTTGTCGATTCCGTTGCCGGAGCAAGTAGCTGGCGTAGCGAGATGCCTATGAGGTCTCACCATGTAGTGGCTGATCCGAAAACGGGTCAAATCGTCTTCATCGAAGGTGATCCGGACTATGACAGTCCGGTCTGGCTTTACTCTGGCGACGATGGAGAGACATGGAGCAGTCTGACAGGGTTTCTGAATCCAGGTGCCGGTATGATCGCCGTGGCAGCAGATTCTAATTTCACAGTCTACATTACGTACCGCGAGTCCCTTCCAAATGGGGATATTGGGATCTATTTCAACGAGGACCCCTACGGCGACGGTACCGGACTGGGCACGCCTGTACTCGTAAACGATACCACGGTCGCACCCACTCCCGATTATCCTGATATCGCGGTATCGCCCGGTGGCAAGCATATCATTATCATTGCAGGAAATTTCCCGGCTGCAGACACGGTATATGCGTTCGTCTCCAGCGACGGAGGCACAACATGGAGCACGAAAGTGGCACTTAGCGTTTATGACTCGCGGGTTGCTCCGCCCAGGGATACACCCGGCTTTGCGTGGGATACAAAATCTATAGCCATGGGGTCGGGTGGGTACGCTTTTATGGCCTCCCTGGCAAATTACGATTCTACAAATACAACCGGCCACCCTTTGTGGGAACTAGTATCTGAAACAGATGATTATGGGCAGACCTGGACCCCGTCCTGGGTGACGTTGCCGCCATCGAGTGAATTTACTCCTGCGGCAGCTGCATGGATGGTCGGGTCTGTCGTTGCAGTAGGGAATGTTCCGCACCTCACGCATCCGATGGAACTTCCCGGCGGCCAATCAGTTATGGTCGAATTTCACAAAGAGGGCGGAAGTTGGGTATATCATACAATAAGCCAGCCCGATCCGCTGACAGGGTCATACGAAGCAGCGGAGATGGGGTCAATGGGAGTTGACACGAAGGGCAATCTGTATTGTATATACAACGACAAGAATAATTCCGTCAACACCCCTAAGGAGATATTCATTTCCGGCTCAAGCGACGGTGGGGATACCTGGACGCCGGCAGTTCGCCTTACAGACACGCTCTCTTTTGAAGCGGCGGACAACCACTGGGTCAACAGTGCACAGCTTCCAGTGCTTCTTCCTGATACGGCGGTCAGCTTTGCTATTAATGGATTGAGCCCGACTTTCGGAACTACAAATCTTACGACTGCCTGGCTCGAAGCGAGATTCCCGCTCAGTGTTGTTTGGACGGGCCCGTATGACCATGATGCTTCCGCGCCTCAACCGGGAGGATATGGAGTGGCGTCAAAAGGGACAGGAGTATATTCATGGAACGAGATTTCCACTGCGGGAACGAAAGTCACCGGTTGGTACAACGGTCCCGCCGGAAATACGGACGCCGCGAGAGACGATGGAACCGCGGGCCCGTTCAATACCGGATTTAATTTCACATACTATGGCAAGAACTACTCTCACTTCTGGGTGTCCGCAAACGGCATGATGAGTTTCACGGACAGCGTTTTGAACAGTGCTGCTACACAGGGCCCGAATGGTATCGATTCGCTGGGATATTTCTCGGGTGATTTGATTCCGAGTTTCGGTAACCCGTGGAATACCATACTTGCGCCGTTCCATGAAGATTTAGTCCTCGGTCCTGCATACGCGGGCACTGCACCGGGCAACTATGGGCATGGCGATGTATACTATCAGACAAATTCAACTGCGGATACCTGCATCATAGAATGGCATAATGTTGCAGACTTCCTTGGTAATCAAACCGATACGACGCTGACCTTCGAAGTCGTGCTCTCCGAACCGGACAGCTCCGTTACGTTCATGTACAAGGACGTGGGCAATGCAGGGGCCGCAGGCCAGGCAAATGTCGGGATTCAAAACTCGGATAGCGTAGGTGTGATATATGTAGCGGGTGAGCTCCCTATATCCAATGTCCCGCAAGCGTCGACTGGAGTGAAGTTCAAGAGCGGATCCCTCACGGCGGTGAACGAACGATCTTCCTCAGTACCGCTGACATATAAGGTTTACCAGAACTATCCCAATCCGTTTAACCCAACTACGAATATCGCATACGATCTTCCGCAGACCAGTCATGTTACAGTGAAGATATACAATGTTCTGGGCCAGGAAGTAGCAAACCTCGTGGATGGACTGCAACAGGCAGGACATCATTTAGTTACGTTTGATGGAGCGAAGTTCGCCAGCGGCGTATACTTCTACAGGATTAGAGCGAACGGATTCGTGCGGACAATGAAGATGGTCATTTTGAAGTAATTGCATCTTTGAAGCGGCGTAATGGGACAGGAATATTCCTGTCCCGTTACGGATAAAGGATTAAGAAATGAGCAGAATACTTTACAGACTCTTTTTCGTCTTCTTCTCGGCTGCGGTTCTTTCGTTGATGTGTGAGTCCGAGGCGGTGGGCCAGGTGAATGCCAGCTCTTTATGGCTTAATTATACGATGAACCCGGCCGATGCAAACGCAGATATGGTCATGATTGATTTTGCAGTGGATTCAACCGCTTTGTACACTTACTACGCGGGGTTAGTTTGGGGAAATGGTTATGCCGGCATCCAATGTGGAGGAGACAGTTTTTACAAGAACGTCCACTTCTCAATATGGGACCCTCCAAACGGAACGTCGAATGTCGTGTGGCATGCACCCGATGTGGTCGTTGCAAGGTTTGGTGGAGAAGGGACGGGATGGAAGTCGGACTGGGGATTTAATTGGGAGGATAACCAGACCTACAGGCTTCTTATAAAAGATGTCATGACCGACACCGGATCGGATTATGACGCGTGGTTTTTCGATTTTCAGAAATATCAGTGGAAGCATCTCGCAACCTTCGAATACCCCATACCCGGACCTATAACTTCCCTCTCGTCATTCATAGAAGCTTTCGTGAATTCACCGCAGAATTACAGAGCGTATTCGCTTTTCAATGTTTGGGAGAGGCTGTATCCCTCGAAGGTCTGGTATCCGATCCGGAGTGCAAAATATTCGATTAATGGCGCCGACACAAATTGCGACGGGAGGGTTGACAACAATAGATTCTACCTGGCAACGGGCGGTACGATCACTCCCACCAATCCGACCGGAACGACGCTTACTATTGTTCCGACAACCAAAGTCGCCACAGAGAATCCGGAATTCAAAGATGTGGGAATCAAATGGTCTTCGAGCGATACGATTGATATCGAATGGTCTTATGTGAATAATCTATGGGCGCCGCAGGAGACATACCGGATCAGAGTTGCGACAGATTCGGGGTTCTCTAACATTGTATACGACAGCGGCAGAATCCTTTCCACCGACACGGTGGACGAAGTCTCCGGTACAACTCTGGATTCTACACAAACATATTACCTTAGGATAGGTTCAAGAACCGTGTTTGATGATTCCACTTTGGAGACGGTAGAGTTCAGAGGCTCCGTGGTAACCGGTGTAAAAAGTGAAGTGGATCGCCTTCCGACGATATTCAAACTTGGGCAGAATTATCCCAATCCCTTCAATCCTACGACAAGTATCCGCTACGAATTGCCTGAAAGAAGTCTCGTTACACTGAATGTGTATGATATTCTTGGAAGGAAGGTGGAGACATTAGTGAATGGGACAGAATATGCGGGGAGCCACGATGTGAATTTCAGTGCTGCCGGCCTGGCAAGTGGGATGTACTTCTACCGCCTGACAACGTCGGCTGGGTTTACCGAGGTCAGAAAGATGGCAATTGTGAAGTGAAAATAGTTCTCGGGAGGCTTTGTGACTCATGAAAGGCGATTACAAAGCTGGTATTGTACCTAACGTAGAGTCATTTAACCAGAGGGGGCTCCGATGTGGCATGACCCATGGAGTATGCATCGGGCATCTTTCAATAATTCGATTTTCTTAGATCTACCGATAGGCTATATGCGCCATCTCTTCGAGAACCCATAGCAATTAGAAGGCCAAACAGTAGAAGGTGCGCTCGATTAACCAACGATGAAATTGTATTGCATTTTGTTGAACGAAACCTGATTCAAGTTTAGCCGGCATCAGCTATATTTTTGTAGTCATTGGGTCGTTTATGTTTTCGCCTAAAGCACAAATCGGGAGTAGCATGAAACAATTCATACTCGCTCTTGTCTGCGTTTTCGTCCCATTTACATTCCAGGCTGCCCATCACTGGGTTATAGGTCCTTTTGTCAGACCTGCGGGGGACAATCCCGTACTGAAGCCTGATTCCTCGTCCGTGTTTGTCAGCCCCGTGACGGAGGACTCAATCAGGTGGCAGGAGGCTGACGTCTTCAATCCGGCAGCGGTAGTTAGAAATGGTGAGGTTTACCTTTTCTTCAGGAGTGAAGACAATCCCCGTGCGGGAATCGGGGAACGGACATCCAGGATCGGGCTTGCCGTCAGCTCGGATGGAATCCATTTCAAAAAGTATAAGAAGCCGGTGCTGTACCCGGACAGCAGTCGTTTCATGCACTACGACTATCCCGGGGGATGCGAAGATCCTCGCGTGGTTCAGGCTCCCGACGGCCGGTACATCATGATGTATACTTCCTGGAACAGACGCCTGGCAAGGTTGAGCGTGGCCACCTCGCGTGATTTATATCATTGGACGAAAATGGGACCTGCTTTTGCCAAGGCTGACGGCGGCAAATTCCTCGACATATGGTCCAAGTCCGGAGCAATAATCACTGCCTTCGTCCATAGAAAACAGGTGGCGGTCAGGATCGACGGGAAGTTTTGGATGTACTGGGGAGATCTCGACATACATTTGGCGTGCTCCTCGAACCTCATTGACTGGTCACCGGTATTGAATAAGGCCGGAAAACTGTTGAATGTTGTATCGCCAAGGCCAAAGAGATTCGATAGCCAACTCGTTGAATGCGGCCCTCCCGCAGTGATGACGAGAGCCGGTATCGTTCTTCTGTACAACTGTGCAAATGCCTTCGGGAAGAACGCTTCACGTGCGTTGCCGCGGGGGAGGTACTCGGTTGGTGAACTACTGCTGGATCCGGCGAACCCGGCGAAAGTGATTTCCAGAACGGGCCGTCCTGTGTTTAAGCCGAAACTATCCGATGAACTTACCGGGCAGTACAAACCGGGGACAACTTTTGCCGAGGGTCTGGTTTACTTCAAAGGGAAGTGGTACCTGTACTACGGCGCGGCCGACTCCCGTGTAAATGTGGCGATTGCGCCAGATGGTGTTGAACCGTATTAATATTTCCGCGGCTTTCTTGCCCGTCTCGTGTCGGGGAACCCTGATGGTAGTGAGTGGTACGTGGTAAATTCATGCGTAGTAAATGTCATCGTTGCCGATGATGGATATGTCTTCGGGAACCTTTATGTCCAGTTCTTTCAGAGCCGTCAATACCGCCAAGGCCTGCATGTCGTTGAAGCAGACTATTGCAGTCGGATAGTTATCCCGCCTCCTGTTCCTGAACTCTGTTTAGATGTAACGAAGGTGAGGCAGGAAGGTGCCAGATAGTGCGTTGCGGGCGAAGCGGGGAATGGTTAACATGCCAATCCACGGGAGTGGCTATATTGACACTGTGCCCACATCGTCCGGCTCCAGGATCTACTCGGACCAAATGTGCAAACCGGTTCAAAACTCCAAATTCTTTGCACAATTCTTTACCGGTTTTTGTTATTTTCTTAAGAACGATCCGCAAGTTCCAGTGAAAGGGTCTCTCGATGTACACTCTTGGTTATGACATTGGTAGTTCGTCAATCAAAGTAGCGCTCTTCGACGCGGAGGAAGGGGCGGTCGTCGCCGGAAGTACCTATCCCGATACTGAGATGTCGAT
>JBJKQU010000002.1:0-9846 GCA_046705025.1 Candidatus Kryptoniota bacterium
CAGCCCCGTTAGGGGCGTCCTGTTTGTGGATCGTCTGCCCAGCCCCGTCAGGGGCGCCCTGTTTGTAGAACATCCGAACCGTCAATATTGATTAGCTCCATTAGGAGCGGCCTGTTTGTAGAACATCTCCTCACGGTGCCCTGCCGGAACTAGATTTTGTCTTCCGGTGACCGTGAATACGATCTGGATATAGATTTGAGAATAGGTGTTTGCCATTCAGCCTCCTTCTTTCGTGACAGGTCGCTCCTACGGAGCTTCCACCTGCTTTTGCTGCGATTTCTACAAACAGGCCGTGCCTATGGCACTGCCAAGGATGAACCGCCCGAATCAACCCTCGGCAGAAATGTATTCATCCGATCTCATAGGAACAACCAACCGATAGAACATCCATTGCCTTTGCAGCCCAGCCCCGTCAGGGGCGCCCTGTTTGTGGATCGTCTCGCGGCGTGCTATTGTGCGGTCGGTATTCAAAAGGGGACAATTTATTGAGCATTTTTATGATTTCCTTATACAAATGGTTGATCTCTTTACAACTCCTTAATTGCCGCCGCGCTGGATACCTGCCATATTTATCCGCGAAATAAACACGAGGAACGAAAATGTTTTGGAAACATCTTCGCATTGCTGCGATTAGTATAGTGCTCTTTACCGTCCTGACCGGCTTGCTCTACCCATTGGTAATTACCGGGATTGCGCAGGTCGTTTTTCCCTGGCAGGCGAACGGGAGCCTCATACGCGAGAATGGGAAGGTCGTCGGCTCGGCATTAATCGGACAGCAGCTCACCGCTCCGAAGTATTTCTGGAGCCGTCCGTCAGCCACCGAACCTTTTCCCTATAATGCCGCCGCTTCTTCCGGCGCAAACTACGGTCCTATGAACCCAGTATTCCTCGCGAAGGTGAAGGCGCGAATCGCTCGACTGAAGCAGGCCGATCCGGGTGACAAACGACCGATACCCGTTGACCTCGTCACGTCATCTGCCAGCGGACTCGACCCGGAGATAACGGTTGCAGCGGCCTTATACCAGCTTCCACGCGTCGCCCGTGCCAGGCACATGAGCGTGAGCGAGGTCAGGTCGCTGATTCAGAAATATACCGAGGGAAGATTCCTCGGCTTACTCGGCGAACCCGGCGTCAATGTCCTGAAACTCAACCTGGCCCTCGACAGGCTCCAGTCGCAGCAGGACAGTGCGTCGTCGGCCAGCACTCCTATCAATATTAAATCGGAGAATTGAAAGTGGACCTGCTATATGTCGGCATCATAGCAATTCTTTTCCTCCTTTCCTGGGGACTCGTAAAGGCATGCGATGCCCTGAAAGATAACGACAAGGGAGACAGATCATGAATTGGCTTTATCTGATAGCCGGGGCTGTCTCGTTCGGTCTGTTTGTCTACTTGTTTATCGCGCTGCTCAAGCCGGAGAAATTCAAATGACGGCGAACGATATCGTCCAAATTGCCATTTACCTGATAGTGCTTCTCTCGCTTGCCAAACCTCTCGGCGAGTTTATGGCGAAAGTGTACAACGGAGAACGCACGTTCTTACATCCCATCTTCGGCCCGGTGGAGCGGGTGATCTATCGGCTTTCCGGAATCGATCCGAACGAAGAGATGGACTGGAAACAGAACGCGATGGCTATGCTGATTTTCAACGTCCTCGGGCTGCTTGTTTTCTACGCATTGCAGCGGCTTCAGCAGTTCCTGCCGTTCAACCCGGAACACTTCGGTGCCGTTCGGCCGGATTCTGCGTTCAATACGGCAGTCAGCTTCGCGAGCAACACGAACTGGCAGGGATACGGCGGGGAAACCACGATGAGCTACCTTACGCAGATGCTCGGGATGACGGTCCAGAATTTCGTATCTGCAGCTACCGGCATGGCTGTTCTTATTCTTCTCATCCGCGGGCTTGTCCGGCATTCAGCGAAGACTCTCGGCAGCTTCTGGGTAGATCTGACGAGAAGCGTGCTCTATGTGCTCTTGCCTCTTTCCATTATTGTAGCCCTGATTCTTGTGTCACAGGGGAGCGTCCAGACGTTTTCGAAGTACGCCACCGCCGACCTGGTTCAGCCTACTCAAGCTGCAAGCGGGGTGAAGGTGACGAAGCAGGTAATAGCGCTCGGCCCGGCGGCTTCGCAGATAGCGATCAAGCAGCTCGGCACGAACGGCGGGGGTTTCTTCAACGTCAACTCGGCGCATCCTCTCGAAAATCCGACGCCGCTCTCCAATTTCGTTGAAATGTTGTCGATCCTGCTGATTGCCGCGGCTTTGTGCTTCACGTTCGGGCGAATGGTCGGCGATACGCGGCAGGGGTGGGCTGTCATCTCCGCCATGCTGATAATCTTCGTGGCAATGCTTGCCGTCGGGACCTGGGCCGAACAAAGAGGGAATCCATTGCTCACCCAAATGGGTGTCGACCAGGTCGCCGGTCCGACGCAGCCGGGAGGCAACATGGAGGGAAAGGAGGTCAGGTTCGGCATTGCAAGTTCCGCAATCTGGACTACGGCGACCACGTCGGCGTCCAACGGGTCTGTCAACTCGATGCTTGACTCCTACATGCCTTTCGGCGGAATGATAGCGCTCATTGCAATGCATCTCGGGGAAGTCGTCTTCGGCGGCGTCGGATCCGGGTTGTACGGCATGCTTGTCTTCGTCATTGTCGCCGTTTTCGTTGCGGGTCTCGTTGTAGGCAGGACGCCCGAATATCTGGGCCACAAGATAGAGCCGTACGACATGAAGATGGCTTCTTTTCTGATATTACTGATGCCGATCATAGTACTCATTCTCACTGCCGTCGCTGTTGTGCTACCGGCCGGCGTCTCATCGATATCCAACCCCGGGCCGCATGGCTTCAGCGAAATTCTGTATGCCTTTACGTCGCAGGGAAACAATAACGGAAGTGCGTTTGCGGGACTGAATGCCAACACGCCTTTCTACAATATCACGGGGGGAATCGCCATGTTTCTGGCTCGTTACTGGTGGGCCATTCCCACACTCGCCCTCGGAGGATCGCTTGCGGGGAAAAAGAAAATCCCGCCGAGTGAAGGAACCCTGCCGACACACACCCCGCTCTTCGTCTTTTGGCTGGTTGCCGTAGTGCTCATTGTGGGCGCCCTCAATTTTCTGCCGGCATTGGCGTTAGGCCCGATTGTCGAACATCTGATGCTGTTTCACTGAAAGGGGATGGTTATAGAATGATAAAAGGTGATTCAAAGGATAGAAGGCCGTTGGGCCTGACCGGCGACATATTGAGGCGGGCTGCGACAGAATCATTCCTGAAGCTGAATCCCAAATCAATGATGCGTAATCCGGTAATGTTCGTCGTGGAAGTCGGCAGCATCCTTACAACGGCCCTCTGGTTCCAGGCAGTGTTTGGACATGGCGAAGCACCGGCATGGTACATCGGGACTATCTCGCTGTGGCTTTGGTTCACAGTCCTGTTTGCCAATTTCTCCGAAGCTCTGGCAGAAGGGCGGGGAAAGGCGCAAGCGGAAGGGCTGCGCCGTGCCAGGCGTGAGACAACCGCCAAGGTCCTCAGCGAACCGCATCACGGTGCCGCTTTTAAAACGATTGAATCGACCATGCTTCGAAAAGGAGACGTGTTTCTCGTGGAAGCCGGCGACACAATAGCCGCGGACGGCGAGGTGATCGAAGGAGTCGCCTCCGTCGACGAAAGCGCTATAACGGGTGAGAGCGCCCCTGTCATTCGTGAATCCGGCGGAGATAGAAGCGCGGTTACCGGGGGAACTCGCGTCCTGTCGGATTGGCTCGTGGTTCGCATGACATCCGAGCCGGGCGGTGGATTCCTGGATAAAATGATACACCTCATCGAAGGCGCAAAACGCCAAAAGACGCCCAACGAGATTGCGCTCAATATCCTGCTCGCATCCTTCACCATCATTTTCCTTGTCGTGTGCGTGACTCTACTGCCGTTCTCGTTATACAGCGTCCGCGCCGCAGGACACGGTTCGCCGGTAACGGTGACCGTGCTTGTCGCGCTCCTCGTCTGCCTGATACCGACGACAATCGGAGGCCTCCTTTCCGCTATCGGCATCGCGGGGATGGACAGGATGATTCGGCACAACGTCATCGCTACTTCCGGCCGGGCGATTGAAGCTGCGGGCGATGTGGATGTCCTCCTTCTTGACAAGACCGGCACAATCACGCTTGGAAACCGGATGGCAACAGAGTTCATACCGGCTCCAGGTATTTCAAAGGACAGACTCGCCGACGCGGCGCAGCTGGCGTCGCTTGCCGATGAGACTCCCGAGGGGAGATCCATTGTTGTCCTGGCAAAAGAAAAATACGGCCTGCGCGGCCGGGATATCCACCAGATTGCGGCGCGTTTTGTCCCTTTCAGCGCGCAGACACGTATGAGTGGAGCCGACATACAGGTGAACGGCACGGAATCGCATCGCAGCATCAGGAAAGGTGCGGCAGATGCTATCAAGACTTACATAGAGAAGCAGGGCGGAAGATATCCGAACCAGGTCGAGGAGACTGTCCTGGATGTCGGCAGAAAAGGGGGGACACCGCTTGTTGTCGCGGAGAATTCCGAAATACTGGGCGTCATCCATCTCAAGGACATCGTGAAGGGTGGAATTAAAGATCGGTTCGCCCGCCTTCGCAGCATGGGCATCAAGACTGTCATGATAACCGGCGATAACCCGATGACCGCAACGGCGATTGCGGCAGAGGCAGGCGTAGACGATTTCCTTGCGGAAGCGAAACCGGAAGACAAGCTCAAGCTGATCCGCGATTACCAGAAAGACGGAAGGCTCGTTGCGATGACCGGCGACGGCACCAACGACGCCCCGGCACTCGCCCAGGCGGACGTTGCAGTTGCCATGAACACAGGGACACAGTCAGCGCGCGAGGCGGCGAACATGATCGACCTCGACAGCAATCCGACGAAGCTCATGGAAATCGTCGAGATCGGCAAGCAGCTCCTCATGACCCGCGGCACCCTGACCACCTTCAGCATAGCTAACGACGTCGCGAAATACTTTGCCATAATACCTGCCGCGTTCGCTACAACGTACCCGGTTCTGGGGGCGTTGAACATCATGCACCTCGAGTCGCCTGAAAGCGCGATATTATCCGCCGTGATTTTCAATGCGTTGATCATAGTCGCACTGATACCGCTGGCACTGAAAGGCGTGAAATACCGGGCCATGAGCGCGGTGCAGCTTCTTCGCAGACATCTGCTTATCTACGGCGTCGGCGGTGTGATCGCGCCCTTCATCGGAATAAAGCTCATAGACCTGGCAATCAACGCGCTGCATTTGATCAAATAATATAGAAATGCGCTCTATTCCGACGAAATTGGACGTTTTGCAACGATGCGGCTGCGAACACTTCCTTGCTGGTGAGACTTTGCCTGCGGAAAGCCCGGTGGGCGGTAGTGGGCCATTTTTGCCAACGGCATCCCTACAGGGACAAATCATTGCACGCGGAATACACAGACAAGAGAACAGATTATCACGGCTGAATCCATTGAGAACAATATCCGTGAGTATCTGTAGTTTTCCGTGTCATCAGTGTGCTATTCTTTTATTAAAAGTAGCGCACTACCCAGTGGGCCACTTATTCGTTTGGTTATAATTAAATTGGTATTGGAATGCTGCCAATAGACGATAATCGCCCCGATCCTGATGTTCTTCTGAATCTCATAAGAAAAGAGGAAGAACGTGAAGACAAGGGGAAGCTGAAGATATTCTTCGGAATGTGTGCCGGTGTGGGGAAGACCTACGCGATGCTGGCCGAGGCACGCGATGTCGCGGCCAACGGAATAGACGTCGTCGTCGGTTACGTCGAGACTCACAATCGGATGGAAACAGCGGAGCTTGTCCTCGGACTCGAGGTAATTCCGAGGAAGAGAATGGATTATCGGGGAACGGTGCTTGAAGAGATGGACATCGATGCGGTACTAGCGCGCAAGCCCAAAGTCGTGTTGGTCGACGAGCTCGCCCATACCAACGCGCCCGGCAGCCGCCACGCCCGTCGTTATCAGGACGTGCTAGAACTGCTCGACAACGGCATCGACGTTTACACGACTTTGAATGTTCAGCATCTGGAAAGCAGGGCCGATACAGTAGCCAGAATCACCGGGGTCATCGTCAGGGAAACCGTGCCGGATTCCATCTTCGAAGCTGCTGATGAGGTGAAGGTCATCGACATCTCTCCCGAGGACCTCCTTAAGCGTCTGGGAGAGGGAAAGGTTTATACTCCGGAACGATCAAAGGATGCAATCGAAAACTTCTTCAGGGAAGGCAACCTCGACGCGTTAAGGGAGATGGCCCTCCGGATGACGGCAGAGCGGGTGGACAAGGAGACCAGGGAGTACAGACAGAGAAAGAGAATTGCGGAGTCATGGAAGTCGGGCCAGAGGATTGTCGTGGCCATTGGCCCCAGCCCGCATTCCAGGTCGGTAATCCGATGGGCAAGGAGGATCTCATATACGATGGCCGCCTCATGGGTGGTCGTTTACGTCGACAGGTCGGAAGTCCTTTCGGAAGAGCAAAGGGATCAGCTTGCCAAAAATTTCAAGCTCGCCCGGGAGCTGGGGGCCGAGGTCGTGATAACGGCGGACAACGATATAGCCGCCGCGCTTATTCGCGTTGCACGGGAGCAGAATGCTACTCAGATTCTGGTAGGCAAGCCGGATCGGCTGCTCTTCTCACGCACCACTCGCCTGGTAGAAAAGCTCATGGAGAAAAGCAGCGACATCGATATATACGTGGTTGGCCAGGAAGCGGGGAAGTCGAAGCGAAATGTGGCGAGCTTCCTGCCGAAACCTAGTTCCAGCCCCCTGTACTACGCCACAGCTGCAGCGATCATAATAGCGACGGCGATCATATGCTTCCCGTTCCAGAGTTTCATAGGTTATCGTACTGTTTCTTTCATTCTGTTGCTTGTAGTTACCTTGCTGCCTTTGAAGTTCGGTCCGGGGCCGACTGTGGTCGCCGCCGCAATTGGAGCGCTTTGCTGGGATTTCCTTTTCATCCCGCCGCGGTACACGTTTTCAATCGGCACGCTGGAAGACACTCTCCTTGTGATGACGTTCTTTGTCGTGGCTGCCGTTACCGGCGTTTTGTCGTCGCGTGTAAGGAAAAGGGAGAGGATTATACGGGAAAGAGAGCAGCGCACCTCGGCTCTTTTCGCGCTGACGAAAGAGATGTCTTCTTCCCATTCGCAGGACGAAGTCATTCAGGCCGCGGTGTCCAACATGAAGAAATATTTCGGGGCTGACGTGGCAGTCATACTCGGTGACACGGAGGGTGAAATGCCTACGCTCGTTCACAAATCGAGTACTTTCCAGCCCGACGCAAAAGACTTCGGGGTGGCTGCGTGGGTCTACTGGAATGAGAAGAAAGCCGGGAGGGGAACCGATACTCTCCCTTCGGCTCAAGCAACGTACTATCCCATGTCGGGTCCGCGCTACCCGCTCGGAGTCATCGGGGTGAAGATTGGAGAAGAAGATCTGTCGTTCGAGCAGGAGTCGCTGCTCGACAACTTTGTATCGCAGATCACTTCCGCGGTCGAACGTGAGCTGCTGAATGAGGTCAACAGGCGCTCTGTCGTTGTCGCCGAATCGGAACGGCTTTACAAGACGCTCTTCAACTCTGTTTCTCACGAGTTCAGGACACCGATCGCGACCATCATGGGCGTGTCGGAAAATCTCATCACTTCGGAAGGCTCGGTACTTGACAAGCAGGATAAAGAGCAGCTGGGCGAGATACATATAGCCGCGGAGCGTCTCAATCGCCTTGTTGCTAATCTCCTCGACATGACCAGGCTCGAGTCCGGGATGATAAAGCTGAGGACGGACTGGTGCGACATAAGAGACGTGATAGGACACGCCATAAAGGGTCTCCAGAAAGAGCTCGAGGGACACGAAGTCATGGTAAGTGTGGCCGAAACTTTCCCTCTCGTGAAGCTCGATTTCGGACTGATCGAGCAGGCTTTTGCCAACCTGCTTCATAACGCCGCCATGTACACGCCGGACGGCACGAATATCACGATTAATGCTTCAGTCGAGGGGGACAAATGCACAATTTCTGTTTCGGATAACGGACCGGGGCTTCCCGCAGACGACACTCGCAGGGTGTTTGAGAAATTCTACCGTGCGTCGAACGGAAAGGCAGGAGGCACAGGACTCGGGCTTACGATCGCGAGAGGTTTTGTTGAAGCTCATCACGGCACTCTCTCCGCGAGAAACCGTCCGGAGGGAGGAGCGGAATTCATTGTCAAGCTGCCGCTGACCGATACCGTTGCCAATCGACCGGAAGAGGCAGCATGAGCGAGACCCAGGACCCCTCCCGCAAACCGGTCATACTCGTCGTCGATGACGAGGTCCAGATACGCAGGCTTCTCGAGTTGACCCTTGAGACCAACGGGTACAGTGTCAGGTCCGCAAACAAAGGAAAGGATGGGCTGGCAAAGGCCGCCTCAGAGCGTCCCGAATTGGTCATCCTGGATCTTGGACTCCCCGATATCGACGGGGTGGATGTTCTGCGGAGAATTCGTGAATGGTCAGCGGTTCCAGTCCTGGTATTAACTGTGAGAAACTCCGAGTCTGATACAATAGCCTGTCTCGATGCCGGGGCGGACGATTACTTGACCAAGCCGTTTCGAACCGGAGAACTCCTTGCCAGAGTTCGTAACGCCTTGAGGCATCGAACGGCAACCCAGGAGGAGCATCAATTCGCCGTCGGAGACTTGCAGGTGGACCTTTCCGCGCGGAAGGTCAGGAAAGGAACCGAGTATCTGAAACTGACCGCGACGGAGTATGCACTGCTCGCGTTGTTCGTCGTGAACGCTGGCAGAGTTCTCACTCACAAGTATATTTTAGAGCATGTCTGGGGACCTGCATTTGCAGACGAAACTCAGTACACCCGCGTTTATGTGGGGCAGCTTCGCAAGAAGCTTGAGGATGATCCTGCCGACCCGAAGATAATCCTGACGGAGTCGGGGATCGGATATCGAATGTGTGCGGATAAGTAAGGAAGCGCAAGGATCCCCTTTTCCTTCTTGATGAGTCGCAAGATGGCAGGTTTAGCCTAATCGCAGACTCACACTGAAGCACACCCAGAAGTCGCCGAGTAGTTTAAATAACCCGCCGTTGCTGCCAAGTCCCCCCGCAAAGCGGGGTAAACTCCGGGGCGTCCTGTTTGTAGTTCAAATCACCCACCAGTGTTGTTTAGCCCCGATAGGGGCGCCCTGTTTGTAGAACATCCCAACCAGCGATAAGGATTAGCTCCGTTAGGAGCGGCCTGTCGCACATGGGATCAATTGAAGATGTGAAATACATGGTCGTGATTTTACAGGTCGCTCCTACGGAGCTTCAATTTGTTATATCTGTCATTTCTACAAACAGGTCGTGCCTAACGGCACTACGAAGCAAAAGGGGATGAGATGATTTGTCATGGCCAATGCATTCGGCTAATATCGTAAATGCAATTTGTTAATCGGGCCTCGACCAGATGTTGCAATCGAGCCCCGATAGGGGCGCCCTGTTTGTAGATCGTCTCTGCCCAGCCCCGTCAGGGGCGTCCTGTTTGTAGAACATCCGAACCGTCAATATTGATTAGCTCCATTAGGAGCGTCCTGTTGCAGATGGGATCAATTGAAGACGTGCGTGAAATACATGGTCGTGATTTTACAGGTCGCTCCTACGGAGCTTCCACCTGCTTTTGCTGCGATTTCTACAAACAGGTCGTGCCTACGGCACTGCCAAGGATGAACCGCCCGAATCAACCGTCGGCAGAAATGTATTCATCCGATCTCATAGGAACAACCGACCGATAGAACATCCATTGCCTTTGCAGCCCAGCCCCGTTAGGGGCGTCCT
>JBJKQU010000003.1:0-35959 GCA_046705025.1 Candidatus Kryptoniota bacterium
TTCTTTAGCCGTTGAGATCACGCTGCTTCAGGTATTGGATGGTTAGAAACGCCAAAAACGCTGCCCCGTACGTCAGGGCAGATTCGTCAATCTTGAATTTTGAGCTGTGGATGGAAGCGTTGGCCCCGGTCCTCCTGTTACCCGTCCCTATCCACCAGAATGTCCCCGGTAGTTTCTGTAGGTAGTAGGCGAAGTCTTCCGAACCCATAACAGGAGGCATTGACACAACGGACCGCTTTCCCAACAGCCTTTCCGCGGCCGCGCGCGCTTCTTCAGTCTCCTTCTCCGAATTCACGAGAACCGGATAGCCATGACTGATTTCGACTTTGCAGTTCCCTCCAAAAGCTCTGGCGGTCTCCGAGGCTGTACGGGTAATAAGCATCTGGGCCCGACTGCGCCATTTCTCGTTCATTGTCCTGAGGGTCGCGGCAAGTGCCACTGAATCCGGGATTACGTTCGGAGCAGTTCCGCCATGGATCGAGCCTATGGTCAGAACCGACGGGTCGAGCGGGTCCCTCATCCGGCTTATGACAGTCTGGAGGGAAGTAACGACTTGGGCAGCCAGCACGATTGGATCTACCGCTTCATGAGGCTTCGCCCCGTGTCCTCCTTTGCCCGTTACTGTAAGATAAATCTCGTCAGCCGATGCCATTATCGGCCCGGCTCTAAATCCGAATCTCCCTGCAGGCAATTCGTTTGTGACATGTTGACCGAAGATGACATCTGCATCCGGATCGGTCAGCGCACCTCCCTTGATCATAGCGGGTGCTCCACCCGGGTTCTTTTCCTCGCTGGGCTGGAAAATGAATTTGACTGCCCCACTGATCTCTTGTCTTACTTGAGTGAGTATATTCGCCGCCCCGAGGAGCATGGCCATGTGCGCGTCATGCCCGCATGCGTGCATCCTCCCCGGCCTCTTGCTTGCGAAGGCCAGTCCGGTCTCTTCTGTGACGGGCAATCCATCCATGTCTGCACGTAGGGCAACCACGTCCCCGCTTCCGCTGCCCTTAAGGATCCCGACGAGTCCTGACTTTCCGACACCGCGTTTGACTTTGATACCGAGTTTACCGAGCTCGTTCGCAATGACCTTTGCAGTATCAAACTCTTCGAAAGCCAGCTCCGGGTATTGATGGAAATGGCGCCTCAGCCTCACAATATCGGGGAAGGCCCTCTTTGAAAGAGAAAGGATTTTGTCGGTCATTTGTTTAAAATATTTCGTTAGGGCTTCAAATTCAATTGATTATCGAATCTCGAAGCGACCGGGTTAGTTATTGAAGGAACCTACCGGACTTGACCTCGAATTTGTTCGCACTTAAATTGTGTCAGGATGACGCTACCAAACCAACTTACTATTCTCAGAATTCTTCTTACCCCGCTGTTCGTAGTGCTTTTTGTCAGCGAGCGCCTCATTCTGAAGCAGGCTTCAGTTGTAGTTTTCGCGGTGGCAGCACTGACTGATTGGTACGACGGATGGGTAGCCAGGAAGACGGGCAAGGTCAGCAGGTGGGGGATCTTCCTTGACCCCCTTGCAGACAAGGTGCTTACGTCGGCGGCATTTGTGGCGTTCGCATGGATGGGGATGGTAGAGGTTTGGATGGTCTGGGTGATCGTCATAAGAGACATCTCAATTACTCTGCTTCGTTCGTTCGCCGAGCTCAACCGGCACACCCTGCACACCAATTTCACTGCGAAGGTGAAGACTTTCACGCAAATGCTGTTCATTTATGCTGTATTGCTGGCGGTTGTCTTGAAGGACTCGACTCCCGCTCTGTCTTCGGTTGCCGGCGTGGTTCTCGACAAGAACGTGATGTACTATTCGATGCTCGTCGTCACAGTGCTCACCTTCGGTACGGGGTTGCAGTACATAATCGAGAATTTCAAGGCAATCTATTCGTCCTTAAGGGGTTTTAGTGGAAGAGCGGAGTCTGAGTGAATCTTCACCGGAAGCCTCAACAAGCAGGGCTTCTTTCCTAGATAAGTTAATCTCAACCGGGTTAGGCAGTGGGCACTCACCAGTTGCCCCTGGTACCGCGGGTTCAGTTGTCGGGTTACTCTTCTACTGGATCGACGGATTTGAGAAGCTGTACATAATACTTCCTGCAATCGTTGTTTTCTTCTTTTGGGGAAGCTATTCGGCGGGCAAGATGGAAAAAGCCTACGGACATGACCCGTCGAGGGTCGTCATAGATGAGGTTGTCGGCATGTGGATAGCCCTTCTTTTTCTCCCGAAGCGCCTGATCCTGGTAGCGATTGGGTTTGTGGTGTTCAGATTTCTGGACATCCTCAAACCATTTCCGGCTAGCTATTTCGACAGAAAGAATGGCGGGATGTCTATCATGCTTGACGATGTCATCTGTGGAGTTTACACGAATATAGCAATTCAACTCTACCTATACTTATTGAAATGAAAACTGCAGCAGTACTGACGATTGGCGACGAGATCCTGATTGGTCAGGTGACAAATACAAACGCGGCCTTCATGGGACAGAAACTGTCCGAGATCGGTCTGGAAGTTACGCGCATGATTGTCGTGGGTGATGACTATGACGAGATTCTGGAGAGTTTCGGGGAATATCGGGAGAAGTTCGATGTGGTTCTGGTAACGGGCGGGCTTGGGCCTACTCATGACGACATTACCAAGAAAGTGGTGTCCGACTTCTTCAACGCGCCTCTCGTAGTGGACGAAGGTGTATTGAAAAACGTCCGCGACAGGCTTGCCGCGCGAGGCATCGCGATACGAAAGGTGAACGAAGACCAGGCGCTTGTTCCGAAGGGCTGCGAGGTACTGATGAATCATTGGGGGACTGCACCGGGAATGCTCTTCGATGACGGAGCAAAGTTCTTTGCCGTGATGCCCGGTGTCCCTCACGAGATGCAGAACATCATGAAGGAGTATATCCTCCCGCGTCTCAAGACCAAAACGATCGGGCAGGTCATCACGCACAAGGTATTGAGAACGACAGGGATTGCGGAGTCCAGCCTCTACGAGCTGCTGGGGGACATAGATGCGCTATTGGGCGGGAAGGCGAAGCTGGCATTTCTGCCGAGCCAGTTTGGAGTGCGGCTCCGGATCACGGTAAAAGCGGCTTCACCGGTAGAGGCAGATTCCATCATTGCTGACGTGGAAGGTAAAATTCGCTCCAGGGCTGCGAAGTATATCTATTCCGACGGCGAGGTGGAAATTGAAGAAACCCTGGGGAAATTGCTGTCAGAAAGGAGGCTTACTATCTCGATCGCGGAGAGTTGCACAGGCGGATATATATCGCATCGGGTTACAAACGTCTCAGGGAGTTCGGCATACTTCGACCGAGGAGTCGTCACCTACAGCAACAAGGCAAAGCTGGAGCTGCTGCATGTCCCTGAATTATTGTTGGCGCAGTTCGGTGCGGTGAGCGAAGAAGTGGCCCGAGCAATGGCGGAAGGAGTACGAGCCGTTTCAAGCACCGACGTCGGCATATCGGTGACGGGAATTGCCGGGCCGACCGGCGGAACTCCGGAAAAGCCGGTGGGCCTGGTCTACATCGGGCTTGCCGATAGTGCGGGGACAGTTGTCGAGAGGCGACTAATGCCAGATGACCGGTTAAGGTTCAAAGACAGAGTGTCACAGGCTGCACTCGAGCTTTTGAGAAGGCGTCTCCTGGGGCTGAGTTGAATGCGTATCTTCTTTGGTGCTACTCTTCCGGAAGAAACAAAGATGGAGATCATCAGTATTCAAAAGGAGATCCACTCTTTGGTCCCGGATGCCCGGTTCGAGGGAAAGGACAAGCTGCACATAACTTTGCAATTCATAGGTGATTTCCCCTACGAGAGAACCAAAGAGCTTTACACCCGCTCGACAAACGAGCTTCGAAGCAAGATACCGGAACCTTCAGCCGTTGAGATCCTCGGTATGGGGTACTTCCCGAATGAGAAGGTCAGACGGGGAATTTGGCTGGACTGCAAGGACGGCGGCTTGCTTGCCTCGGCGGCGGAGTCGCTGCGGACAAGTTCCAAGGAGTTCGGTATCGTTCCTGAATCGCGGCCGTTCAGGGCACATATAACAATCGCACGGTTCCGGGCGAACGAACGGGAAAGCGCGGGACCCGTGGACTTGCAGAAAGCATGGGATGAAGGTAAATTGTCGGTTGAGCGATTCTTCCCCACGAGCATTGCGTTGTTTCAAAGCAAATTATTACCATCCGGCTCTGAATACAGAGTCCTACATGAGTTTTTATTATAACATTAGTTCGAAGGATCCCTTCGGAAAGGAGTTTAGAAATGGCGGATGATAAGGATGCGAAATTGAAGGCGCTGGATATTGCCCTAAACCAGATTGAAAAGGATTACGGCAAGGGTGCAGTTATGAGAATGGGAGAGGGGCCCATTGCGAAAATAGCCGCGATTTCAACGGGGTCCATCTCACTTGACTGGGCTATTGGCATCGGAGGCATACCGCGTGGAAGGATCACCGAGATCTACGGCCCTGAATCATCAGGAAAGACGACTGTCTGTCTCAGCGTTATTGCCGAGGCTCAGAAGCAGGGTGGCATAGCCGCCTTTATCGATGCCGAACATGCCCTCGATTTGAACTATGCGAAGCGCATTGGCGTGGATACGAACAACCTGCTGCTCTCGCAGCCCGAATTCGGCGAACAAGCTCTCGACATAGTCGAGACACTCGTGCGAAGCGGTGCGATTGATGTGGTGGTTATAGACTCCGTCGCAGCGTTGACGCCACGGGCCGAGATAGAAGGGGAGATGGGCGACGCGCAGATGGGGGCGCAGGCACGTCTGATGTCTCAAGCGCTGAGGAAGCTCACGGCAGCAATCAACAAGAGCAACACATCCGTCGTTTTTACCAACCAGCTTCGAAGCAAGATAGGCGTCTTCTACGGCAACCCTGAGACCACAACCGGCGGAAACGCACTGAAGTTCTATGCCGCACTGCGCCTGGATATCCGCAAGCGGGATCACATTAAGGAAGGGCAGGACATTATCGGCAACAGGGTGCGGGTTAAGGTTGTTAAGAACAAAGTTGCTCCTCCATTTAAAGAAGTCGAGTTTGATATTGCATACAATGAAGGGATCTCCAGGTTGGGAGACTTGCTCGATGTAGCCGTCGAGATGAACATCGTGCAGAAGAGCGGGGCCTGGTTCTCCTACAAGGAGGAGCGGCTCGGACAGGGGCGCGATGCGGCAAGAAAGTATTTCCAGGAGAATCCTGCAGCCTTGGCCGACGTGGAGAACGAAGTCCGGGCAAAACTTGGGCTGGACACTCGGGTGAACGGTTCGTCAGAGAAGAACGGCACCAATGGTAGCTCAAGCTCTCCCGACAAACAGGAGAAAGCCAGGGAAACAAAAAGGCAGAAGTAGCAGTAGGGCTTCTCGGGAATTCGCTCAGGGATGCATGTCATAGGAATAGAAAAGGCCCGCCGCGGGGCAAAGTATGTGGTCCACTTCGATGCAGGAACTGATGTTCTCTTGAGCAGGGACGTCATCGTCGACTTTGGTCTGCGTAAGAACGATGAAATAAGTGAGGAGCGGCTGCGGGAGATTCAGGAAGCGGAGTCATACCATGATGCGTATGCTGCCGCAGTTCGTCTGCTTAATTACAGAATGAGGACTGTGAAGGAGCTTCGCCAGCGGTTGGAAGGCAAGGGGATAACTCCTCCGATCATCGGTCGCGTTATTGAAAGGCTGGCAGCTCTCCGCCTGGTCGATGATTCTGTTTTCGCAGAGGTCTATGTTGCAGACAAGGGGGCGTCCAAACCGCTTGGAAAGCGAGAACTGGCCCGAAGACTTCGTGAAAAAGGAGTTTCAAAAGAGAACATCTCCGAGGCTCTTTCTGTTATTGGGAGTGAGGAGAAGCAGCTTGAGCTTGCCATAGCTGCGGCGGCAGTGAAAATCCGTTCACTCGAGCGATTCAGCGGCAAAAAGAAACAGGAGAAACTTATGGCGTTCCTTCTGCGGCGAGGATTTGAATGGAGCGTAGTAAGAAAGGTCGTTCAGACATTGTTGAAGGATGAATCGGATGAAACCGCTTTTTAAGAGGAGCAGTTTCAAAGTATTCGTGCTTGTGGTGATTCTTCTGATTGCGCTCTGGCTGCTGTCGCTGTTGGGAGCAGTTTTCATTCTACTCCTTCTTTCTTTGATCATGGCTTACCTCCTGACGCCTGTGATAGATGCGCTCGAGACGCGCGGCCTGAACCGTATCGTCAGCATCCTGGCGGTCTACGCTCTAATTGCAGTGATCATAGTAGGGCTGGTCCGAACATTTCTCCCTCCTTTAATCGCCCAGGTTGTAAGCCTTGAGAGTACCGTAAGGGCTCCCGCCTTCGCGGAGAAACTTCATGCGATCCAGGCGGAGCTGCACAGCAAGCTTCCTTTTGTGGACTTCGGGAATATCTCCGACGAATTCAACAAGATGCTGATCCAGCTGGCGGGCAAATGGCTGACGATTCTGACGAGCGCCGGTTCGGCCCTGATGATGCTCGTCATCGTCCCGTTCGTCGCCTTTTTCTTCCTCAAAGACGGCGAGGATATAATTCGCAGATTCATCGCTTTCGTGCCGAACAGGTACTTCGAAATGACTCTCAACGTGGTTCACAAAATCGGAATACAGCTGGGGCGTTATGTGCGCGCCTGGCTGACTGAGGCGGCCATAGTCGGCATTCTTGCAATTCTGGGGTTGAGCCTGCTGGGGGTCAGATATGCCGTCATTATAGGCGCGGTCGCGGGAGTAGCCAACCTCATTCCCTATTTAGGACCGATTGTGGGTGCCATTCCGGCGATAATTGTGTCGTTCGTACAGAATGGGAATCCAGAATTGTTCCTTCCGATCGTGGCACTCTTCGTAGCGATAAGACTGGTCGACGACACCGTCATAGTTCCCACGGTTTACTCGAGAGGGGTCTCCGTGCATCCATTGACCGTTGTACTTCTGATACTCGTCTCAGCCGAGCTGAAGGGGATAGTGGGCATGGTTCTCGCCATACCGTTGTACACGGTTTTTAGAGTCATAGTGAAAGAAACTTATTGGGGGCTTGAATCTTACAAGATCACAAAGACGGAATCGAAAAGGAAGGTACCGGAGGTAGACCGGGCGCGACAGGGGATCTGACAAGCCCATGTCGCGGCAAGAGTCTACGCAGCCTTACGAACACGTCCCTGTTTGATGCACGACGCACACACCTTCATGCGCTTCACTCTTCCATCGACAATTGCGCGGACGCTCTGCAGATTCGGGTTCCATCTGCGGTTGGTGATGTTATGGGCGTGACTGACATTGTGTCCATAAACGGGTTTCTTTCCACAAACTTCGCAAACTTTTGCCATTTACTTCTCCAAAATTTTAAATAAATGTAACAAGCGGCGCCCACTTATTCAAGATTAAGATGTGGATGTGAACGTGGAAGGGGAGCAAATCACATGTTTGTATGACAGCCTCGCGAGGAGGCTCAGGGAGCGAAGTTCAATCAATATGTTGAAACTCCGTCGTCGCGTTAATATATTTTTCTATCTTTACTGAGAGCGTATAACACTTGCTTTGCAAAAATCAGAGAGGCTTGAAATAACTCACCCCGATATTCGACGGCTGTAACCTTGAAAAGCGTACTCATAACCGGCGGTGCCGGTTTCATCGGGAACAACTTTGTCAGGTTCTTCCTCAAGAGGCATGGCGACACCGACGTTGTCAACCTGGATAAACTCACGTATGCAGGGAATCTCGAGAGCCTGCGGGATATCGAGAGGAACCCGCGTTATCATTTCTATAGGGGTGATATTGCGGACCCCTTGTTCGTACGCCGGCTCTTTAACGAATGGTATTTCGATGCCGTCGTAAACTTCGCCGCCGAATCGCACGTTGACCGGAGCATCCTTGGCCCGCAGGTCTTTGTAGATACGAACGTGCGCGGCACCATGACTCTCCTGGAAGCATCAAGGGAATTCGGAGTCGATCGGTTCCTTCAGGTTTCGACTGACGAAGTATACGGCTCGCTGGGCTCGACCGGCAAATTCACCGAGACAACCCTGTTTTCGCCCAATAGTCCTTACTCGGCCAGCAAGGCAAGCGCCGATATGCTCGTGAGAGCCTGGTGGAAGACCTTCGGAGTCCCGGCACTCATCACCCGATGCTCGAACAACTACGGACCTTACCAATTCCCGGAGAAATTCATCCCCCTTTTGATTATCAATGCGCTCCAGGACAAGGAGCTGCCGGTGTACGGCGACGGGCAAAATGTGAGGGACTGGATCTTCGTGGACGACCATTGCGAAGCGATAGAGAGCGTACTACTTGACGGAAGGACCGGCGAGGTCTACAACATCGGTGGCGGCAATGAGGTGCAGAATATCCAACTGGCGAAGCTTATCCTTGATAAACTGGGAAAGCCGGAGTCGCTGCTTAAGTTTGTGACCGACAGGCCGGGGCATGACCGCCGCTACGCAATGGATTCAACAAAGATAGAAAGCGAGCTTGGATGGAAACCGCACAGGTCCTTCGAGCAGGGAATCGATGAGACGATAAGATGGTATGTTGACAACACGAAATGGTGGCATAGGATCGTGTCCGGAGATTATAAGAATTACTACAAACTTCAATACGAAGAGAGACCATCATGGAACAACTCAAGAAGAGGATAACCGAGAAGAACATCACGATCGGCGTGGTGGGCCTTGGCTATGTGGGACTGCCGCTCGCTGTGGAATTTGCCAAGAGAGGTATTCGAACTATTGGAATCGACCTCGATAGTGCAAAGGTCGGCAACGTAAACAAAGGAAAGAATTATATAGGCGACATAGAAGACCGTGAACTCGCCGAAGCCGTGAAGTCCGGCAGATTGTCAGCGGAAGGCAATTATGGTTCCATCGGGAAGTGTGATGCTGTATTCATCTGCGTGCCGACTCCCTTCACCCCGAACAAGGAGCCTGACATCACTTACATCGTCGAGGCCTCTAAAGAGATAGCGAAGGGGCTGCGCAAAGATCAGATTATAGTCTTAAGGAGCACGACCTTTCCGAATACCACGGAAGGTTATGTCCAGCCGATCCTGGAGAAAACGGGAATGAAGGCGGGCACGGATTTTTTTCTGGCATTCTCACCGGAACGAATAGATCCGGGCAATAAGAGCTTCAAGACGAACAATATCCCGACGGTTGTGGGTGGAGTGAATGAAGCGAGCACAGAGCTTGCGGCGATGGTCATAAAGTACAGCGTCACAGACGTCGTAAAGGTGTCGAATCCGAAGGTTGCCGAGATGGAGAAGCTTCTCGAGAACATCTTTCGGAGCGTGAATATCGCACTTGTGAACGAACTTGCCCAGCTTTGCGACAGGATGGGTGGCATCAACATTTGGGAAGTTGTCGAGGCCGCGGCGAGCAAGCCTTTCGGCTTCATGCCGTTCTACCCTGGCCCGGGGATCGGCGGCCACTGCATCCTGATCGATCCTTACTATCTCGAGTGGCTTGCGAAGGCCTATGATTTCCAGACGAATTTCATATCGCTTGCTGCCGAGGTTAACGAGAACATGCCCTTCTATGTAAGGAACATGGTCCAGCGTGAGCTGAGCTTCAAGCCGGTGAGCTTCAGAGAGGCCAGGATCGTCATACTCGGAGTGGCATTCAAGCGCGACGTCGACGATACCAGGCATTCCCCGGCACTTAAGGTCATGGAGCTTCTTCTCCAGGACGGCGCCAGGAACATTTACTACAATGACCCGTTTGTTCCCGAAGTTCATGTGGACGGGAAGAATTTCAAGTCGGTCAGCTTGAGCGCGGACTTTTTGAAATCAGCAGACTGCGTATTGATTACAACGGATCATTCTTCTTACGACTACGATTTCGTGGTGGAGAACTCGTCGATGGTTATCGATGCCAGGAATGCCACGAAGAACGTGAAAAAAGGCCGTGACAAAATAGTGCTGCTGGGGGATGGCAAGTGAAGTTCATATCCGTTGTGGGTGCACGTCCGAATTTTATGAAGGTTGCCCCTCTGCACAGGGCATTTTCGAAAATGCATTCGATTAACCATATGATCGTGCATACAGGGCAGCATTACGACGAGAACATGTCGAAGGTATTTTTCGACGACCTTGAATTACCGAAGCCTGACGTTTACCTCGGCATCGGCTCGGGCTCGCATGCGGAGCAGACCGCGAAGGTGATGGTCGAATTCGAGAAGGTATTGAAGAAAGAGGAGCCTGATCTGGTAATCGTTGTCGGTGATGTCAATTCCACTGTGGCTTGCAGCCTGACGGCGGCAAAGCTGCTCGTCCCGGTTGCACATGTCGAGGCGGGCTTAAGGAGCTTCGACCGTACCATGCCCGAAGAAATAAACAGGATCGTAACTGACGTATTAAGCGATTACCTCTTCGTGACGGAAGAGAGCGGGGTGGCCAACCTCAGGCACGAAGGGATAGGTGAGAGCAAAATATTCCTTGTCGGTGATGTGATGATAGACTCACTAATGATGTATCGCGAAAAGGCAAAAGGATCGGTGATCGGCAATCAGCTGTCAGCTGTCAGTGGTCAGCAGATTCTGCCTAAGGATTACACGCTCGTGACCCTGCATCGTCCGAGCAATGTCGACGAAATGGAAAACCTGGAGAAGATTTTGAACATTTTCCGGGGGATTGAGAAGAACGGCCCGATCATCTTCCCGATTCACCCGCGGACGAGGAAACGGATTGAAGAATTCGGACTTTCATCACAATTTGAGGCGGTGCATGGCTTGGTTCTTACAGATCCGCTCGGCTACCTGGATTTCCTGAGTCTCATGATGGAGGCGAAGATTATTTTGACGGATTCCGGTGGGATACAGGAAGAGACGACGTTCCTGAATGTGCCTTGTGTTACACTGCGCGAGAACACTGAACGTCCTATCACACTCGAAGTCGGCACCAACGTCCTGACCGGCTTGGACATTGACAAGGTGGTCTCCCTGGCGGCTGAGTGCTACGCCGGAAAGTGGAAGAGAAGCCGCGTTCCGGATCTGTGGGATGGTAAAGCTGCGGAAAGGATCGCAAAGATACTGCACGATAGAGTCTTGAATGCCTAGGTCTTCCAATTCGAATTGAAGGGAATAAGAAAATAACCTGGAGTGAAGCATGAGTTTGGAACAAGATAACGTACAGGGGGCTCGGATTGCTAAAGGGAATTTCGCACCTCTCTATTACATTGAGACAGTCCTTAAATGGCGTTGGACCCTCATCGTTACTGTGCTGTTGGTGGGGATAGTCTCGGTAGCTGTGAGCCTTTTACTGCCGAAGTGGTACAAAGCTACGGCTTCAATTCTTCCTCCACAACAGCAGGAGATCTTAGGCATGCTCGGGATGCCGACGTCAGGTGCAGGAGGGTCATTACTGGAGAGCATTGCGCAGAACAGCGCGATCGGCGGTCTGTTGGGAAAGCAGCTCGGCGTATATAATTACCTTGCGATTCTCAATAGCAGGACGGCGCTGGAAGACGTCGTCAACAAGTTCGACCTGATGGATGAATATCACATTAAGAACAGATCAATGGATGACGCCATTAAGGAACTTCGCGCTAACGTTGATTTCACGGTGGAAGATGAAGGTTATCTAAGCCTTGTGGTGTGGGATAAGAGCCCGCTGCGGGCCGCCGACATCACTAATTATTTCATCAAGTTGTTGAATGACATCAGTCTTAATCTGGCAGTCAATGAATCCAGAAACGTGCGTAACTTCGTTGGTGAGCAACTGGACGACAGCAAGCTGGCTCTTAAAGTCGCTGAGGATACACTCCGCGATTATCAGGAGAGGACAGGAATGTTTATTTCCGGTGAGGACCAGGCGAGTTGGGGAGCCATCGCTGAGTTGTATGCACAAAAGGCGAGGGAGGAAATCCGGCTCGCCGTGCTTAGAAAGATGGTCTCATCTGATTTTCCAACCGTCAAGCAAATCGAGCTTGAGCTTGGGGAGTTGGATACAAGACTTTCGAAAGTCCCTTCCATTGGTCTGGAGTCATTCAGATTGTATCGAAACGTTTACATACAAGAGAAAATCGTAGAATTCCTATATCCGCTCTATGAGAGAGCAAAAATAGATGAGCAAAGAAACGTCCCTGTCATACTGGTCTTAGACAAGGCGGTACCACCGGAAAAGAAGTCGAGTCCCAAGCGAGCTCTGATTGTGATAGGCTCCGTTGCTCTTTCTTTGATTTTCATGCTTGGTTTGATTTTTATTCGCGAGAGGGTGCGTTCAACTATTGAAGGGAGTCCCGAAGACAAAGCCAGTTATGATAGAATAAGATTTGAGATGGGGCATTTCTTCAAATTTAAGCGAGGCTGACGAACTGAATATGACAGCCCGCCAAATGAGGAGTACATTCCTTTCGGTTTTTCCATCGGACTTGTCCGGCGGGGAGAAGGGTGTCTTTATCGCTGCGCTGCTTTTGTTCGTATCAGCGGACATCACAGCTTTGGCAGTTAACCAATTGTGGATTGCATTACTGCCATTGGGTTTGATCCTTTTCTATCTGTTGACGGCGAACCTGAGCATTGTCCTGTACTTGATCGTGATTGTCTTCCCGCTCTCGATTCCACTTGCCATCCCCGGTGCGGGCACTGCGCTCCAATTTCCTACCGAACCGATAATACTCCTCTTGATTCCGTTCTGGATGTTGCAAATGATTGTGCACCCGGTGGAGAAGCCCGAAGGGTGGGAGGAAACTGCAAGAATAAATTTCTGGCTTATCTTTTTTCTTTGTGTGCTCATGGTTTCTGTAGTTACGTCCACCTACCCCGGAATATCGGCAAAGTTTTTCATTAATACTCTCTGGTGGGTTATTTCCTGCTATTTGTTTGTACGTTATGAAATGCGTGAGCGGAAAGACCTAACGAGGCTGCTTTGGTTATTCGTGCTTGTCTCTGATTTCGTCGTCCTATACACACTTGTTCGAATGGCCGGTGCTGGATTTAGCGAAGCCATGGCAGGAACGAGTTTTAAACCGTTCTTCAGGGAACATGGTACATATGCCGCCTATGTCACTATTATTTTCAGCTTATCCCTCGGAGCAGTGTTCGCTGTAGGAAAGCGCAGGGGTCTCCGTCTCTTTCTTGCACTGACGAGTTTTCTGATGTTCCTGGGAGTCGTTTTCTCCTTCACCAGAGCAGCATGGTTGGCAATAGCCGGGGTTTTGCTCTTTTTCGGAATGGTGAAAGCGAGAGAGCTGCTGAAGGTCAGGACATTCATCGTGCTTTCTGTCGTGGTCTTAGCTCTGACTACGTTTGCAGTAAGGGAAGGCGTTGTTTATGAAATTGAACGTCACGCTACGAGTATAACGAACGTTGAGGACAATATTTCTAATCTTGAGCGCATAAGCAGATGGGCGGCCGCCGTGAATATAATCGAGGCGCATCCGCTCCTTGGCGTGGGATGGGGGGCTTATCCTAACCAGTACCAGAACTACAGGAACCCCATGCTTACGACCCCGATTTCCTATATTCACGCTCTGCCGCATAACGATTATCTGGAATATTTTTCTGAAACGGGAGTATTCGGCCTTCTGTCCTGGTTAATGTTCATGGTCTACTTTTTCGTAAAGGGAGTAAGAAACTACTTCCTGATTCAGGACGAGTTTATGCGTAACCTTTTGCTGGGCTGCATGGGAGGGGTGCTTTCCTACGAGATTCACGCAATGTTCAACGACTTCCTTCAGTACGACAAAGTTGCAGTTCCATTTTGGATTAGCATCGCTATAGCGGTGATAATCATGGAACAGGGGCGTGCTGCCCGGAAAAAGGAGCTGATTAACCGTGACACAGTGGATGTCAGTCAGAAGTCTTAACGGGATGTCATGAGGATATTGAGACAGGGCTGTTCTTTGTTCTCCATAAGACATCCGGCGCTACAGATCTTATCAATATGAGTGTGCTTCGATCTTTGTTGCCAACAGGTGGGCGCGATTCCGGTGACACAGGTCCTGCCCGTCGGACAATCCTCGCCAATATACGATGGCTTGCACTCGGTAATATACTCGTTAAGCCGATATGGTTTCTTTTTCTTTTGGCCAGCGTCAGGATGCTGGGGGCGGAAGGTTTTGGCAAGTACATGCTGTCGATCTCATTTATCTCCGTGATTGCGGTGGTTGCCGAAGGCGGCATCGATATCCTCACGGTGAGAGAGCTTTCAAGTTCCCCAGGCAAGTATAAGGTATTCTTTGCGCACACTTCCTTTCTCAAGGCACTTTCCGGTTTGGCTTCAGCGCTTATCGCCATTCTTGCAACGCTGGCACTTGGGATGCAGTGGGGGATGATACTGTTGGTCGCCGTCGCTTCTGTCTACAATTTCTTTAATACTCTGACTGTTCACTTTAGAGCTGTCTTCAGGGGATTCGAGGTGTTGAAGTACGAAGCCGTTTCAGTAATCGTCGAGAAAGTGGCTGTCGTGGTGTTTTGTGGAGTTGTCCTTCTAGCGCACTTGGGAGTGACGGCATTCATGGTCGGATATGCACTGGCTTATTTTGTGACCGGCACATTCACTCTGGGCGTGATTCTATTCAAAGTTGGTATGCCGAGTGTGAAGCCGAAGCTGTCGTTCGCTTGGTCGGAGGTGCTCAGACCCGCGCTTCCATTCGCGCTATTGAATATCTTTACGATAATTTATTTCCGTTCGGGAACGCTGATGATCAGCGGTTTGACCGGACGAGAGGACTTCGTGGGGTATTATAATGCAGGGTACCGGCTGGTGGAATCGTTCATGCTCTTTCCCACGATAATAATGGCGCCGCTATATCCCGTGTTGTCGCGAAGCAGGGGGGATGTAGCGAACGTAAGGTTGATTGTCCTGGATGCTATCCGGGCCCTTCTATTGATTTCTGTATCTGTCTCGGCGATCATTTTTACTTTCAAGGAGGAAGTGACCTTGCTCCTTTTTGGATCAGGGTACAAGCTCGCTGCGGATTCAGTAGGGTTGCTGGCTCTTACTATGATCCCTATCAGCGTGAATTTTGCTGCCGGAACCCTTGTGGCGGCTTTGGGCCGGCAAGCGAAATCAAACATATTTGTGTTCATTGTTACGATACTAAATTTGTCGCTTAACTACTTCCTTATCAGATTGTGGAGCTTCGATGGCGCCGCAATAACTACTGTAATCACTGAGACACTTCTGGTGATATTCAACCTGGGCGTAGTCTCGGACTATGTACCATGGCGGAAGATGCTGAAGGTGTTCGGAAAAACCCTGGTACCCGGAGCACTGGCCGCGGTCTCTACCCTTTTGTTAGTGCGCCACATGATCTTTCCGTTGCAGGCGGCTATAGCCGTAACTATCATGGTCGTCGGATTTGTGATTCTACGACTGTTGACACTTGACGATATAAGGAGGTTAGTCCGGATAAGATGAGGATTCTTCTGATAGACAAGAACTTGGTTGATCCGATAAATCAGGAAAAGTGGAACCTTCTCGCCTCAAAGGACGGTGTCGCGCTCAAGGGAATTACACCGGTTACATGGATAGAAAACTTCAGGACGCTTAGGTTCGCTCCGGATCCCTCGGCGAAATTTCCAATTGTATCCTACCCAACGATCTGGCCCGGGTACGAAAACCGGGCATTTTACACGAAAGGCTTGGGGCGTGAGATGAAGGTTTTCAACCCCGAGATCCTGGTAGTATTCGAGGAACCGTTCAGCTTATTCGCATTGCAGGTCATTGTTCTTAGGAAGCTGCTTGCGCCTCGTGCGAAGTTGCTTTTTTACACCTACGATAACCTTACTCGCGGGAAGCACTACGGGTATCGACCTTCATTCGTTTACGCAGGGATTCTGAGACTTGCGATTAAGCATTCTGATATGATCCTCTGTGCAAACGAAGAGGCTAACACTTCGCTCTCTTCTATAGGTGGGACCGCAAGGAAACTGTACTTCGGCCTGGACTTGAAGCGGTATGATAATGCTGGAGGCCGGGAGTGTTGTGCGGACATGCCTTTCAGTGAGGATTCTTTTGTAATTGGGTATGTCGGACGCTTATTGGAGATGAAAGGAATAGACACGATAATCAGGGCCCTGAAGAAACTGGATGAGAGGGTGAAACTGGTGATCCTTGGCAGCGGGCCCGATGAAGCCAGATTGAAACGCCTTGTATCGGAAACTGGAGTAAACCCCAGGGTGAAATTCTCGGCCAGTTTACCTTCCGTGGAGGTTCCGACCTTCATGAGAAAGATGGATGTCCTCGTTCTCCCTTCTCTCACCACTACTATTTGGAAAGAGCAATACGGCAGAGTCCTTGTTGAAGCTATGGCAAGCGGTGTACCTGTAATCGGTTCTGACTCCGGAGCGATTCCGGAGGTGATCGGGAGCGCCGGCATGGTTTTCCACGAGGGTGACCATCTTGCTCTTGCGGGAGCAATCGACAAATTGAGGACAAACCAGGATTTGAGAAGTCGGCTGGCCGAGGCCGGCAGACAGAGATCGAAGGAGTTTACAGCTGAGACATTTGCGAACAAGATATATGAGATCATCGAAGGTTTGTACTGTCCGGTTGAACGGATCCGTTGAAGAGAATGGGATGAGCGGGAATTAATAATGAAGAGAATTCTGGTTGTGCATCCGCAATTTCAAATCCCCGGTGGTGCAGAACTTGTGGCCTTGCATATTATCAATTACATCCTCCGAAACACAGATTCCATTGTCGATCTCTTGACTCTAACGCCTGTGAACTGGACAGATGTTACATACGCGGATTCTATCGGGCTTGACAAACGGAGGATTACAAACAGGATCGCTCGTTGCCCGAACATTGTAAAAGCAAGGAAGGGAGCGTTAGAGCTGCTCAAACTTGCATACTTGCACAGGGATGCGAAGAAAATGAGTCCGGAGTATGATCTATGTGTGAGCACATATAATGAGATTGATTTCGGTAGGAAAGGTATACAATACTGTCACCATCCTATTTTTCCAGACAGACGATTCCTGCAATCACTTCACTTGATCGTTGGGTCCGGTGTCCTTGACCGCATGCCTGCCCTGAATGCTGTTTACAGGAGACTCGTGTTCAAGGTATCGCGGGGCTCGCTCACTGGCTTCGGCAGAAATCTGACAATCGTCAACTCGGAGTTCATGAGGCGGGTAATGAATTCTGCTTACGGCATAGAGGGTACCGTCATTTATCCGGGTTTTCTAACCACAAACAGGTCCGTGAACAACCGCCCGTGGTCAGAACGCAGACTTCGATTCGTTTCTGTTGGAAGGATAGCGAGAGACAAAGGCTATTTAGATGCTATCGATGCCTATGCTTCTCTCTCGGCAGAGTACAAGGACGCTGAATTTGTAATCGCCGGTCGTGGTGACGATTTGAGTTATGAGAAAATGATCAAAGACAGGGCACAAAGGTCAGGGATCAGGCTGCAACTTCTGAAGGACCTGAGCGATTTTCAATTGTCCAAACTGCTGTCCGACAGTAAGTTTTTTGTTCATACTAAAGTGAACGAACACTTCGGAATTGCCACTATAGAGGCTGCCGCAGCAGGTTGTTTGACAATGGTCCATAATTCCGGGGCTTCGGGTGAGATTGTCCGTTTATCTCAACTTATGTTCGATAGCCCTTCTGACCTTGTCTCGAAAGTCAAGTCTCTTGTTGGAGATCCGGCACTGTCGGCCAGGACTCTGGAGACACTTCAGTCAGGTCTGGAACGGTTTACCGTGGACAGATTCTACGCCAATTTGGACCAGGCCATCGGACCGGCGATTGACTCTGCCATGAAAATGTGACATGGTGATGGGCGAATTTCGATGTGTGTTTGGAACCGTTCATCTAGACGGTGGGGTGATTTAAACACCGGAAGTTCTTATCATAGACAATCACTAACTAACAAGTCGATAAAGGCATAGCCATCTCATGATCCTTGTAAGAACTCCCTTTCGTCTCCCACTTGGCGGCGGAGGGACTGATCTGCCGTCATATTACAGGAAGTATGAAGGCTTCCTGGTAACCGCCGCAATTAATAAGTACATGTTCATCAATTTGAACGAACCGGCGCTGGTTGATAAGATCAAGATCGGATACACGAAGACCGAGATCGTGGAGCTGGGTGAAATAGACAAGATTGAACATGAAATCGTCCGTGAGGCGCTCAAGTATCTGAAAATCGAGAGGCCTATTGAGATTCACTCGATGGCTGACCTGTCCGCCGGCACCGGCATGGGTTCGTCCAGTTCCTATACTGTCGGCTTGTTGCGAGCTCTCAATGCAATGCTACGCCGCCACATCCCCGTCCAGGAACTTGCCGAGGAAGCCTGCAAGATCGAAATCGATCTTGTAGGCAAGCCGATAGGAAAGCAAGACCAGTACGCGGCCGCGTACGGCGGGATAATCACTCTGGAAATCGATAAATCCGGAAATGTCACCGTGACACGTCCCGAAATTGCTCATGAGACCGTCTACGAGCTTGAGAACAGGCTGATGATGTTTTACACGGCAATTCAACGCGACGCAAACGAGATACTCGCCGAGCAAAGCCGGAAAGCCAGAGTCGATGAAGAAGTGGCGATAAGGTCGATGCACAGAATAAAAGAAATCGGTAGAGAGATTAAGCTTACACTCGAGAACGACGATGTCTCGAAGTTTGGCAGGCTATTGAACGAGCATTGGCTCGAGAAGAAAAAGATCTCGACGAAAATGAGCAGCGGAAACATAGACAGGTGGTATGACAAGGCCATGACAAACGGTGCACTCGGCGGCAAGCTCATGGGAGCTGGCGGTGGAGGATTCCTTCTCTTCTGCGTCGACAATGGAAGAAGGAAAGAACTCCGGGCAGCCATGGAAGCTGAAGGCCTTCGCTATATGGATTTCAGATTCGATTGGGAAGGGAGCAAGGAGCTGGTCAACATATGAGCACCGTCCTCATCACGGGAGTCGCCGGTTTCATCGGTTCCAACCTCGCCGACCGCCTGCTGAAGAAGGATTACAAGGTAATCGGGATCGACAATCTCTCTTACGGCGTCAGGGAACAAATACCGGAAGGCGTTGAATTCCATCAGCTGGACATTCGCGATAAATCCATTTATCCATTGTTCCGGCATTCCGACTATGTGTTCCACTTCGCCGCGAAGAACTGTATCAGCGACTGCCAGATCGATCCGGTGGAGACGGCCGACACCAATGTCCGCGGCACAGTAAACGTATTCGAGGCGGCGAGGCGTGCCGGTGTCACGAAAGTGATCTACGCGGAGTCATCAGCGCTTTATGAGGGAAGCAAGACTCTGCCGACGCCGGAAGCTGACGTGGCCCCTGAGAGTTTCTACGCCATCAGCAAGTTCTCGTCGATGTGTTTTGCAGAAGGATACGCGCGGTTCTTCAAACTTCAGACAACGGCTCTCCGGTACTTCTGCGTCTACGGACCGCGGCAGGACTACAGGCGTACCATCCCGCCGGTGTTCAGCGCATTCATAATCAAGCTCCTCAGGAGCGAACAGCCCGTAATATATGGCACGGGAGAGAAGCGGCGTGATTTCATCCATGTCGATGACATCAACGACTTTCACGAGATTTGCATAACCGACCCTCGTACTACCGGGAAAGTGTTCAACCTTGGATCCGGCGTTAACTACTCGGTCAATGAGATTTATTCGATAATAGCAGCGTTGCTTAAGTCGGACACGAAGCCACAATACGAGCCCGATCTTCCTGGTGAAGCCTTTGCGAACCTTGCGGACATAACCGAAGCGAAGAAGCTCGGATGGAAGCCGAAGATCGGCCTCAAGGCGGGTCTGGCGACATCGATAGAGTTTATTCGCGGCGAGCTCGCCGAGGGAAAAATCGCATGAAGGCGGTTCTCCTGGCAGCAGGGAAAGGTGAGCGCCTTAAGGGGACTGTGGAGGATACCCCGAAGCCGATGATCATTTACGGCGGCAAGCCCATACTCCAGCACAACATCGAGTTGTGCAAAAAGCATGGGATCGAACAGCTTTACATCAATACGCATCATCTTCCCGGGAAGATCACGGACTTTTTCGGCGACGGGAGTAAGCTCGGAGTGAGGGTCACCTACTCCTTTGAACCTGAGCTCCTCGGGACGTCGGGAGCATTGAACGGCTTTCGTGAGCATTTGAGGAGCGAGAACTTCTACGTGCTCTATGGAGACAATTACTCCGACTACGATCTCGGTCTGCTGAAGAAGACATTCGAGGCGGGTAAAAGTGCGGGCGTCGTGGCCTTTCACCAAAGGGAGGATGTCAGTCAAAGCGGAGTCGGAGAGTTTGCCGAGGACGGAAGAATAGTCCGTTTTATTGAGAAGCCTGGAAAGGGAATGACCGACAGTCACTGGGTAAATGCCGGAATATACTATCTGAGTCCAAAGATCCTGGAATACATACCGAACGGATTCTCGGATTTCGGGCGGGACATATTCCCGCGCTTGCTTGCCGAAGGTGTTCCGCTTTACGGCGTTCGTTCAACGGCCCGGGTAAGGGCTTTCGACACGCCCGAGCTTCTCCCCGCGGGGCTTGGAGGCAAAGATGATTCTAAAAGGTAAGAACATTATCGTAACCGGAGGCGGGCGCGGAATCGGCCGGGTCATAGCCCGGAAATGCGCGAGCGAAGGGGCGGCCGTCGTCCTGCTGGCGCGGACATTGTCCGAACTGCAGGAGACTCAGTCCGGGATAGAGAGCTTCGGCGGCAGGTCATACGTAAAGGTGTGCGATATCTCCGACGAGGTGAGCGTCAAGGAAGCAGTTTCCTTCGCGCTAAATGCGTGCGGCTCGATAGATGTGCTTGTGAACAATGCCGGTGTGCAGCCGCCGATCGGGCTGTTTACTGATACGGACGTCGCGGCCTGGAAGAAAAACGTGGAGATAAATCTCTTCGGTGCTCTCCATTGCACCCGGGCCGTGCTGCCTGAAATGATTCGAAAAAAGAAGGGAAAGATCGTTAACGTTTCGGGAGGTGGTTCGACTTCTCCGCGGCCGAATTTTACGGCTTACGCAGCCTCAAAGACGGCGCTGGTCAGACTTACGGAGACGCTCGCCGTTGAGCTCAAGAAGGTGAACGTAGACATAAACGCGATCTCGCCCGGCGCGATAAATACGAGGATGCTCGAGGAAGTAATCCAGGCGGGCGAGACGTCGGGTGAAGAACTCGCGGCGGCCTCGAAGAGAAAATCGGCGGGCGGAGACGATCCGGAGGCGGCGGCTGAGCTGGTGGCGTTTCTCGCTTCGGATGCCTCGGACGGAATTACCGGAAAGCTGATTAGTGCCAAGTGGGATCCCTGGAGGGAGCTTGCCTTTCAGGAGCGCCTCAGATCGGACAAGGACCTGGGAACCCTGCGCAGGATTGATGGCAGAATCTACGGGCGTACTGAGTAACGATCGAGCGTTTCGGGGGACGTTGTTATCCCCGGATTTAGGAGCAAAGCTCGGGGAGAGTTTGGGTGTATGAAGGGAGAAGAATGGACATTGCGATAGTCGGATGCGGGCTGATAGGTAAAAAGCGTGCTGCGGCAATAAGGCAGGAAGACCGCGTTGTGGCCTGCTGCGATACGAATTCAACGGCTGCCGAGGCGTTCGGGAAGGCGTTCGCGTGCGAATCGTACAATGACTATAGAAGGTTACTCGACGAAACTCGGGCTGAGGCCGTGGTCGTTTCTGTCGTGAACAAATATGCCGGCGATATCGCCGTGGACGCCTTGAATGCCGGTAAACATGTGCTCGCAGAAAAGCCTCTCGGCAGAAACATGCAGGAAGCGGAGAGAATTGAGGGTGCGGCGAAGTCCAATCGGAGGATTCTGAAGACAGGTTTTAACCACAGGTTCCATCCGGCGGTGTGGAAAGCGAAATCTGTGTTCGATGCCGGGGCGATCGGGAAGCTGCTGAGCATCCGCGCCCGGTACGGGCACGGCGGACGCCCGGGAATGGAAAACGAATGGCGGTCATCCAAAGACCTGTGCGGCGGCGGCGAGCTCCTCGACCAGGGAGTACATGTCATCGACCTGTGCAGATGGTTCGCCGGCGAAATGAAGACGGTGTTCGGCGTCGTCAGGACCAAGTTCTGGAGTATCGAAGTCGAGGACAACGCGTTTGTCTACATGCAGTCGAAAGGAGGCGCCGATATACAGTTCAACGTGAGCTGGACCAACTGGAAGAATATTTTTTCATTCGAAGTCTTTGGGACTGACGGGTACCTTCGCGTGGAAGGACTGGGAGGGAGTTATGGTCCGGAGACGCTCGAGTACGGGAGACGCAAGAAGGAGGGAGGAAGGCCGGACATAGATCTCATGGAATTTCGTCCTGAAGATGTCAGCTGGAGGGACGAATGGCTGGAGTTCTGCCGTGCCGTGGATGAAAATCGGGCGCCAGTCGGTGATGGCCATGACGGTATGAAGGCTAACGAGATAATCGAGGCTATATACCGCTCTGCCGGGGAAGGAAGACCTGTAGTAATTGATTAGAAGCATTTTCTTTGACAGAGACGGAGTCGTGAATGAAGTCGTCTTCAGGGACGGCGGGGCTTTCTCGCCGCTGCGGTTCGAAGAGTTCAGGATAAGAAAGGAGTTCGTCGACTTCTACGACACGATTTCCAAAAGAGATTTGAACCTGTTCGTTGTGTCGAACCAGCCGGATATCGCCAGGAAGAGGATGTCCGAAGCGGACCTTGAGTCGATGACTTCAGCGATGGAAAAGCTCTTTCGCTTCAAGGAGATACTCTACTGCAGGCACGATGACGCGGACAACTGCGACTGCCGGAAGCCGAAACCCGGGTTGATAAATACCCTGGTATCGAAGTATTCACTGAAGAGGGAAGAGTGCCTTATTGTCGGGGACAGCTGGAAGGACATGGCGGCGGGGCAAAACGCCGGCATAAAGACAGTCTTCCTCGAAGGTGGTTACAACACGGGTAAAGTGACTGATTTCGATTTCAAAATTATGAAGCTGCAAGAATTAAACTCAATGCAAATACTCGGAGGTTAATGTGGATTTCTCGGCACAATTCCTGTCGGAAAGCACCGAAGTGCTCCGGCAGATCAATTCGGATGACATAGAGAAAATGGCGGAAGTGCTGTCGCAAACCAGGAATGACGGGGGGCGTTTGTTCCTGGTCGGGTCAGGCGGCGGGGCGGGACACGCTTCTCACGCGACGTGCGATTTTCGGAAGCTGTGCAACATCGAGGCTTACGCACCCTACGACAACATATCCGAACTGACAGCGAGAGTGAACGACGAAGGCTGGGACGTAACAATACTGAATTGGCTCAAGGTGAGCCGGTTCAATTCCCGCGACTGCGTCTTCGTCTTCTCCGTGGGCGGAGGAAACGAAGAGAAGAAAATCAGCTCGAATCTCGTGCGCGTCGTTAAATACGCCAGAGAATTGGGCGCGAAGGTTGTCGGTGTTGTCGGCAGGGACGGAGGCTACACGAAGCGAGCCGGCGATGCCGTGGTTGTCATACCCACTGTGAACGCTGAGCATATCACCCCGCTCACGGAAGGGTTCCAGGCTCTTGTGTGGCATTTGCTGGTTTCGCACCCGAAGCTCCAGCTTAATCCGACGAAGTGGGAATCAACCCGGTAGGGCCGTTCCAGATCGGGAAGGGTCTGAATTATCCGGCAACTTTTATTATTTTAGTTAATCTCATAACACTCGAAAGAAGAATGAAATGCTGAAATTTTCAGTGAAAATATTTGCCGACGGGGCAAACATATCCGGCATGTTAGAGATGGCTGCGAACCCTTTGATATCCGGTCTCACCACGAATCCTACGCTGATGAAGGCGGCTGGAGTGACGGACTACAAGTCCTTTGCACTCGAGGTGCTTTCAAAGATAAAGGATAAGCCGATCTCGTTTGAGGTCTTCTCGGACGATTTTGACGAGATGGAAAAACAGGCGCTGGAGATCGCGTCCTGGGGGGCGAACGTTTATGTGAAAATCCCCACTACCAACACAAAGGGGGAGTCTTCGGTAGAACTGGTCAGACGGTTGTCCAAAAAGGGCGTGAAGGTAAACGTAACGGCTATGATGACATTCGAGCAGGTCAAGAAAGTTGTGCCGGCCCTGTTGGAGGGCCCGGGCGGATACGTCTCGGTGTTTGCAGGAAGGATAGCCGATTCCGGACGTGACCCTGTGCCGATTATGGCGGAAATAGTCCGGTATTTGAAGCCGTATCCGCAGATAGAACTTCTTTGGGCCAGCCCGCGTGAGGTTCTGAATATCCTGCAGGCGAATCAGATCGGCTGCCATATCATTACTGTTACCAATGATCTGATAAAGAAGATGAAGCTCTTCGGCAAGGACCTGAACGAGTTTTCGCTTGACACGGTGAAAATGTTTTACAATGACGCAAAGGCTGCAGGGTATGTACTCGAAACCTCCAAACAATCCGTCTCGAAATAGGAGAATCGGTATACAAGCCGATATTAGTTGAAGCAAATCCAATTATGAGGATTCTCCAGATCGCGCCGAAAGTTCCTTACCCGCCGGACGACGGCAGCAAGGTCGGTATCTTTAAGCTGACCGATCAGCTCGTCAGTCGCGGTGTCGAAGTATGTTTCGCGGCCCCGTCGTACGGCGGGCCGGAGGAAGAAGTGTTCCGGACCCGGGTCAAGTACGTTCCCTTGCGGATAAACAGTGCTTACACGATCCCGGGGGGAATACGGAATCTCTTCTCGCCTTTACCTTACAACATAGAGAAGTATTTCAGTACTGAGGCGTATGAGAAATTGTCGGGCATCTACGACAGAGATAGATTTGACCTGGTTCATGTGGATCATCTTCACATGGCAGAATATGGCCTCAGGCTGAAAGAGCGATACGGAGCAAGGATTGTCCTCCGGGAGCACAATTTCGAGTCGGACATAATGGCACGCGTTGCCTCCCGGACGGTGAATCCTGTCGCCAGGGCTTATTATAAGCTGCAGCATGCGCGGATTCTCAGGTATGAGGCTGAGGTGGTCCGGAAGGTTGATTTGGTCCTGCCGATTTCGTCTGTTGATGACAAAAAGCTTAGAGATCTGTTACCGGACATCAACTCCTCAGTTGTTCCGGCGGGAGTAGACATGGAAAAATTCGTTCCGAACCCGGAGTTCATCCCAGAGCGTGTTCTTTTCCTGTCGAGCTATATGTGGTTCCCGAACCTTGACAGTCTGAAATTCTACGTGAGAAAGGTTGCTCCGGTGATCAAGGCCGCGATGCCGCGCGTGCAGACGATAGTTGCCGGGAAATCGGTCGACCTGATTCCCTCTTCATGGCTGAAAGGCGGTTATGAAAAGGCCGGCTTCGTCGAAGACTTCAACAGCCTTGCGTCGATCGCCTCCATAGCCGTGGTACCGCTGAGAATCGGGTCGGGAATGCGTATAAAAGTATTGGAGCTGATGGCACTCGGCATGGCGATAGTTTCCACAACCATCGGCGCCGAAGGAATCGACGTTGAAGACGGCAAACACATATTCCTGGCGGATACGGCGGAACAGTTCGCGCGCAAGGTCTCGCTCCTCCTCTCGTCACCGTCTCTGTGCAAGGAGATGGGAAACAACGCGAGGGAGCTCGTCGGAAGAAAATACACTTGGAATTCGGCGGGAGAGAAATTGCTTGAAGCGTACAAGAGCTTGGTAGGCGGTGATGACCATAGCAATTGAGACACTATTCTGGGCGGCCCTGCTCTTAATAGTTCATTCTTATCTGGTATATCCGTTGAGCCTTGTGGTCCTATCCGTGATCAGCAAGAGATACGAGCTGAAGGGCAGATCGCTCGAGCCAAAGAGAATGATTTCAATCCTCATATCTGCTTACAACGAAGAACGTACGATCAGCAAGCGAGTGACCGAGCTGCTGACGATCGACTACTCGCCTTTCGAAATAATTGTAGGGATTGACGGGGCTACGGATAGGACCTATGAAATACTGAAACGGTTCGATGACCCGAGACTGAAAGTCGTCCCTTTCGAGGTGAACAGGGGAAAAGTGTGGGTGCTCAACGACCTGTGTCAGAAGGCCGCGGGCGAGATACTGATGTTCTCGGATGCGAACACGGAACTGCATAGAGATTCTTTAAGGAAGCTGGAAAGGCACTTCAACGATCCACGCGTTGGCGGAGTTTGTGGAAGGCTTGAGCTCGATCCGAAGAGAGGCGCGAGAGCGTCGGGAATGGAATCCGAATACTGGGGAATTGAAAGCCGGATCAAGAAGCTCGAAGGCGACAGGGGGAAAACCTTGGGAGCCAACGGAGCCATATATGCAATTCGCCGCGAGCTCTTTGTCCCGTTCACAACCCGGTCGAGGATCGCCGACGATTTCATTTTGCCCCTCAGAATAATAGAAAAAGGGTATTATTTTGTTTACGAACCGGAGGCCCTCGCGTTCGAGCAGTCCGGTGATGTGAGAACTGAGTTCAATAGAAAAGTCAGGATAGGTGCGGCAATAGTTGCGACGATGAAAGCTTCAGGTGCGTTGATGAACCCACTTCGCGGATTCGTGGCTTATTCGTTTTGGTCTCACAAGATTCTGCGGTGGCTGGCTCCATATCTACTCTTAATAATCATCGTAGCTAATTCTCTGCTCATTCCGCACAGTCAGTTCTTCCAGGCCGCTGCCGTTTTGCAGGGAATCTTCTATGCCTGTGCCGTCGTCGGGATAATAGGCCTCCTTTCAGGGATTCAGATTCCTGTCCTGTCGTACCTCGGCTATTTCGTGGCGGCAAATGCAGCTCTCATAGTGGGACTAGGCAAGTCATTCTTTACACAGCAGGATACGAAATGGGAAGTGTCCAGAGACTAACGACTAAAGGTGGGGAGCTCGTAGCTCTTCTCTTTATCGATTTTCTTGCTCTTGCCGCCGCTAACGCAGCCTACTATTACATCCGCGTTTACAGCGGTCTCTTCCGGGTGATCACCATCCCGTATTTCTGGGGGCCATTGGTCACACTCTCGTTATTCCTGATGTTTGTCTATTGGTTCTGGGGGCTTTACAGGTATTCTAGACTGCATTCCAGGTTTGACGAGCTCTCTATGGTCGCCAAAGCCTCCGCCGTAGCGGTCATCATCTTGTTCTTCGCGATCTTTTTCGATGACGCGACGAGCGGACAGTTTCCCCACTTCAGACTTTTGGTCGTGATCTACTGGGGACTAATAGTCTTCTTTGCGGGGGGAACAAGGGTTGCCCTGCGAACCTTCCAGCGGAACCTGATAATAAAAGGGTACGGAGTCCATAATGCACTCATAGTCGGCGCCGGAAAAAGGGCAGTGGACGTGTTCAACCTGACACTGAAATACAAGGCGCTCGGTTACAGGCCGATCGGTTTTGTGACAACCGATGGCGGCACTTCCGGCCCACTTCCAGGCCCGGTGGTCGGCAAGGTTAAGGCCCTGGGCGGAGTGATAAAGAAGTCATCGGTGCAGGAGCTCATCGTGGCACTCGAGGAGAATGAAAGGGAACAGCTCTATGGGATACTCTCGAGTGTCAACGGTGCAAATGTCTCGGTAAAGATGGTTCCTGATCTGCACGACGCGATTTCGGGACAGGTAAGAGTCGGCCAGCTGTACGGGTTTCCGCTCATCGAAATCATGCCCCAGATCATGCAGCCGTGGGAGGAGGCGACAAAGCGAACGCTCGATGTACTTTTCTCGCTCGTCCTGCTGATTGTGGGACTGCCGGTCTGGATAATAGTAGCACTGGCGGTGAAAATGGAATCGAAGGGCCCTGCCATATATAAGCAGGACAGGGTCGGGCAGGATGGAAAGACTTTCACGCTTTATAAGTTCCGGTCGATGTATCAGAACGCCGAGAAGCTCACTGGCCCGATGTGGGCAGATAAGAACGATCCGCGGATAACAGGAACGGGATGGATAATCAGGAAGTTTCACCTCGACGAGGTGCCGCAGTTCATCAACGTACTCAAAGGAAACATGAGCCTCATAGGGCCAAGGCCGGAAAGGCCGTATTTCGTCGAGCAGCTGTCCAAGGAAATCCCCCTGTACAGGCGCAGATTAAAAGTTAAACCCGGGATCACCGGTTGGGCACAAATAAAGCATACGTACGACCAGAGTATAGACGACGTGAAGATTAAGTTGCAGTACGATCTGTTTTACATAGAGAACATGTCGCTTCGAATGGATTTCAAGATTGCCTTGAGCACAATCGTGCACATGCTATCCGGAAAGGGTCACGCTTAATGAAGATTCAGATGGTTGATTTGGGACGACAGTATCAGGAATTGAAGAAGGAAATCGACGGCTCAATTCAGGGAGTCCTCGATTCCGGACAATTTATCCATGGTCCAGATGTAAAAGAGCTTGAGCGCGAGCTCGCAGCCTATGTGGGGGTCAAACACGCAGTCGGGTGCGGGAACGGCACGGATGCACTTCAGATTGCTCTCATGTCGTTGGGCGTTGGACCTGGAGACGAGGTGATCACTACACCTTTCACATTCGTCGCGACCGCGGAGGTTGCGGCGCTTCTCGGTGCCAAGACAGTGTTTGCTGACGTCTGCGAGGATGATTTCAACATCGATCCGATAGAGGTGGAGAGAAGGATCACTAAGAAAACCAAGGCGATCGTCCCGGTGCATCTCTTCGGTCAACCGGCTGATATGGATGAGATCGTGAAAATCGCTGATTCGAAGGGCATACCGGTGGTGGAAGATGCGGCTCAGGCTTTCGGGGCAGAATACAAAGGGAAAAAGATGTGCAGTCTCGGCAAAGCCGGATGCGTCAGCTTCTTCCCGAGTAAGAATCTCGGTGCATATGGCGATGGGGGCATGCTCTTCACCGATGATGATGAGCTGGCAAAGAAGATCAGGGCTATACCGAACCACGGCTCCGAAAAAAAGTACTACCACGATTACATCGGGGTGAACAGCCGGCTGGATTCCATTCAGGCTGCGATCCTTCGAGTGAAGTTCAGACATCTTGACCGGTTCAACGAACGGCGGGGTCACTTCGCACAGATGTATACGGAAAGGCTGCAGGAAACGGTGGTTACACCGCGTGTTTTCCCCGGCAGGAAGCATATCTTCCACCAATACACAATCAGGACGGGAAGACGCGATGGACTTCTCGAGCACCTCAAGGTAAACGATATACCGTCGGCAGTTTATTATCCCGTCCCGTTGCACCTGCAGAAGGCTTACGAATACGCGGGTTACAAGAAAGGCGATTTCCCGGTTTCCGAGAGGCTGGCTAAGGAAGTCCTGTCGCTGCCGATGCATCCGAGTTTATTTGAGGAGGAGGTCGAATTCATAACCGATATCATAACGAAATACATTAGGAAATAGAATGCCGACAGACAACTCCAGACGCTTACTCGTAATAATGCCGACATACAATGAGGCAGAAAATATCCGGGCAGTGATACCGAAGGTCCTGGACTCAAACATGGACACCGAAATCCTGATAGTAGACGACAGCTCGCCTGACGGAACCGCCGACGTGGTTTCTGAAATGAGCAATGGCGACAATCGTGTTCACCTCCTGAAGAGGGAGAAAAAAGCAGGGCTCGGAACTGCCTATGTTGCGGGGTTCAAGTATGCCATCGATAGCGGATACGATGTTGTCATGGAGATGGATGCGGATCTGTCGCATGATCCCGGTGAAATACCCAGATTTCGCGCGGCTCTCAAGAACGCCGACGTTGCCGTGGGCTCCAGGTATGCGTGTGGTGTTTCGGTTCTTAACTGGCCGATGAAACGGCTTCTGTTGAGTTACGGAGGGAATGTCTTTGCCCGCGTCGTGACCGGGGTGCCGGTTAACGACATGACAAGCGGGTTTAAAGCGTTCAAGATAGATGTATTGAAATCCATCGATCTGAGCTCGATTCGCTCCAACGGCTACGCATTCCAGGTCGAGATGAACGTCAGGGCTCACAGGAGAGGTTTCAAGATTGCCGAGGTGCCGATAGTCTTCACGGAGCGGCGGGTTGGCGACAGTAAGATGTCGAGGAAGATCGTGCTCGAGGGGGTCAAAATTGTATTAATCCTGGGAATTGGAAGAATATTGAGGTTCTTAAGGCTGAAAAAGCGCTGATGGTGCGGGTTTCCGTCATAATAGTGAGCTACAACGTTCGCGGGTTCCTCGAAAACCTGCTTGCCTCGTTGCGACACGCCCTCGACAAGATTGAGTCGGAAATAATTGTCGTCGATAATTTTTCGGATGATGATACTGTTGACTCCCTAAAGAAGAGCCATCCCGAGGTAGAGCTGATCGAGAACCGGGTAAACGTAGGTTTCGGGAGGGCAAACAACCAGGGAGTGAAAGCCTCTTCCGGCGAATACCTCCTGCTAATCAATCCTGACTCGATTGTCGAGGAAAACACGGTGCAGGAGATGATCGGCTTCGTCGAGAGTCATAGCGACGCCGGAGCTGCGGGCTGCAAAATTCTGAATGCCGACGGGTCGCTCCAGAAAGCATGCCGCCGCAGTTTTCCGACGCCATGGGTTGCTTTATCCAAGATTTTCGGACTTAGCGCCATTTTTCCGAAGTCCCGGCTGTGCGGCCGCTACAATCTGACATATCTGGACCCGAAGGAGGAACATGAGGTTGACGCAATCAGCGGGAGCTTCATGTTCATGAGAAGAAAGGTCTTCGAGCAGGTCGGCGGCTTCGACGAGGATTACTTCATGTACGGTGAAGACATCGACCTCTGCTTCAAGATCAAGCAGGCAGGCTACAAGGTCTACTACACTCCGGCGACCAGCGTAATACATTTCAAGGGTGAAAGCACCAGAAAGAGTAACATCAACCGGACTTACGAGTTCTACCGCGCGATGAGCATCTTCGTCGGCAAGAGGTACGGGCAGCGCTCGCTTCTTTCTATGCTCCTCAGGGTTGCCATACTGATCAACCGGCAAACTCAGTCGGCTCTGGCGGTTCTAAGGAATGCATTGCCCCTTATTGTCGATTTCGCCGTCAGCGTGTGCGTGATGTTTATCGGTGAGTTCCTTCGTACCGACAAGCTGTACGGTATCCCGAGCTACGGCCGGCCTTACTTCTACATCGCACCTGCCATAGTCCTTGTAATGTTCGGGGCCGGTTTCGGCATTTACGGCGAGAATAAGTATTCTTTCAGGTTCTCACTGCTCAGCACCGTGCTGACTTTCCTCCTGTTTTCATCTCTTACTTACTTCTTCAAGGCTTTCGCTTTTTCGCGGTTCATCGTCCTCATCGCCGGCCTCATCATGATGTTCGTCATTCCCGGCTGGCGGCTGGTCTACCAGCTCAGGAGCTCGGTCGGCTCGCGGCGGCATCCTGTCTTTGGCCGGAGGACTCTCGTTGTGGGGATGGACGACAGGGCAGTGGAGCTGATCAAGAAGATCCGCGGGAAGATTTCGATGGGCTATGACATCGTAGGCATAGTTTCAGAGGATGTGAGCGATGAGAGCCGGCTTCTGGGAATCCGGGTCGTAGGAGCAATTGCCGACCTTCCGAGAGTTGTGCGTGAATTGAAAATAGACGACATCGTTTTTGCTTCAGGCAGGGTGTCCTATTCTCAAGTTCTGCAGGCGGTGGCGAGCGTCGATACTCCGGCCGTCAGCTTCAAGCTTGTTCCCGATACTATGGATGTGATAATCGGCAAGACATACGTGGACGGACTCGCCGACGTGCCGTTTGTCGACATCGACTACAATATCAACCGGACCCGGAGCAGGGTGGCGAAGAGGATTTTCGACATCCTGTTCTCTCTTGCCGGCATCGTCCTGCTGTCCCCCGTTTCACTTTCGAAGAGAGACACCGCGGCACGGAGGGTTTTCGTGAAGCTGCCGAAGGTGCTGATGGGAGAGTGGTCGGTTGTCGGGCGGTCGGAGGGCTACCGGCAGGGAACCGACGAGGTATTCGGAAAGATGGGGGTGACGGGCGTGGTCCAGCTGAACAGGGGACAGTCGCTGTCGGCGGAAGAAGTGGAGAAGCTCTACATCTACTACGCGAGGAACCAGTCTATCGCCCTCGATCTCGAGATAATAGCGAAGAGCTTCCTGCAGATGTTCAGGTGAAGGGTGTTAAACAGGATGCTGTCATTTGCGCGAACCGTGTCCACCGCCATTCTGGATTTCATCCTCGATTGCTTTTCGAACGAATTGGTTTAGAGTCATTTTCATTTCGGCGGCCTTGCGATCCGCACTTCGATGGAGTTCAGGTGGAATGCGTATGTTGAAACTGCCTTTGTAGCTCCTTTCAGGCGACTTCCCAACTTTTCGACAGAGATCCAGGTAATCTTCCACTGTCCGCTCAAAGTCCTTACGGAGCGAATCAACCGTGTTTCCCTCAAAGCTCAGGAGTCCGTCAATTCCCTCTACCTTTCCGTGGAAGACCTTGTCTTCATCGGTGTACTCTACGGAGCCGAGAAATCCCTTGTATGTCATGACGTTCTTCATTTGATTATTCCTTTTGTTCTCAATTCGTCAATCAGCTGGTTGATCTGGTAAGGTCTCAACACTTTTATGGGATGAGGTTTGTGAAGACGGATCGGGTGGTGCAATGCCTCGTTATAGAACATCACCCTACTTCCTCCAGTTTTTCCCGTCGGTATCAGTTTATATCCAAGATGAGCTAGGAGCGTCTCTAGCTCCCCAAACGTGAAATCATTGGGTCTCGACAAGAAGCGCTCGATAAGCTTCTCTTCCTTGCTCACGGAGAAATCTAACAATGAACCAATGGAATTGCAACCGATGACCGGTTGCAGACAATCATGTTGTTGTGTTGGGGGCGAAATCCGGAATTGAAAAGTCAATCTCCCCTGACGTTCGACATCTGACCGGGAACCTCTGAGGAGCCGGTCCGATAGGAGACGATGTGGAGAAGGAATCAAACCGCTGGATGCACAGCCCGACGGACGCCTTCGGCGCGTGATGAAAGCGAACTCGATTGTAAATAAAATCTAAGCGTCTTTTTTGCGATTCGTATACACCGCGCCGCCGATATTGCAGGACGTTTTATATGCGTCATCGTATGAGAACGATATTCATAGCCTCCTGAGAATTCAGCGATCTTGCGACGACAATATAAGTTCCGGTAGGCATGGGGTATCCTGATCGATTGCATCCATTCCAGGTTAAGCTATGCGTCCCCGAGCCGAAAAAGGTCTCATCGGATACGAGCTTGGCGACTCGCCTGCCTACAACATCAAAGACCTCTAGTGAGATTGGACCCGCCTTTCGCTGTTTCCACGTAACTACGGTTGTGGCGTCGAATGGATTAGGATAGTTCTGGACAAGTTGAAGGGGGGAAGCGTAACGGACGGCGGAATCAGCGACCACGGAAACTATGTCCATGGAGTACATCGGTGAGAAGCTGGTCGGTACCGTGAGTGCCCAGACTGCGACCAGGTAGCGTTTACCGGTTTTCATAGGAGGTGAGAAAGGAACAGTGACGGAATATCCAGGAGTTCCAGTGCTTACGGTGGAGCGCCACAGGGGTGGGTTGGCAAAGGACGAAAGCTGTTCATAGTATGGATCTACAAACAGAACCGCCGCACTTGCATTCGAGCCCATGAGGATCGAGGCATCTGACTGGCGGATGTCGAAACTACCTTGCAGAGGGACGAGTATCTTTGGAATTGCAACAGACTTGTATGGCGGTGTTACGTACCGGACCTTTACCGCAATTGTGTCGAGTCCGGTATCCACAAAAAACTCGTCGAGCCTGGAGGACTGCACAAGGCTGTCAAGAGGGCCGGTGACATAATTAGCGAAAATTCCGTCACCTTTTGCCCTGTCAAGGTGTGAACCATCGTCGTACAACTGAATGACATGCAGCTGGCCATGCCCGCTGTAGTAACCAGCATAGACATTTGTCGGATAGCCTTCGGGGAGTAATCGGTCGAGCGAGCGATTGTAATAGAAGAGTTGAAGATATTCGGCCTGAACTGAAAGAATTGAAGATGCTCGTGTCGAGAGTCGTACCACTACGCGACCGCGATCGTATGGTAGATCAAATGGCCCCGGTTCTTGCTGAGCAAAGGAAAGTGGAATGTATAAGAGCCAAAATGCTGATAATATAGTCTTTGTGAGGAGCGCATTCATAATATTGAAGCGGTGTGGCGTATGGCGTCCCGCGCAAAAAAGTTCGTCCCGCTTGCCGCTTACAAATGTGGGTAGCTCCATGGTACAGCGGCAATCGGGATCAAGCGAACTCGAAACATGTTCCATATTAAGCGTCTTTCTTGCGGTTGTTAGGCGTTCGTGCGATCCGCCGCGCTTATTCCCGCAAGTCAAGTTCCAATTGCTGACGCCCATAATCTCCTATGGTTTGCCCCATGAGATTTTCAATGTTGACGACAGCGCCAAATTTGATGAACGATTCAAAGAACCGCTGATAGTTGTTCCCCCAGTAGATCAATGCGCATGACATAGGCGCGCCCTTGCCTCCATCCTTTCCATTCACAAGGAACCTAAGTCTGGTATCATATAAGAAGCAAATCGCAGTGGCTCTACCATAAACGTACTTCTTCCAATGTCCAGTATTGGTCGCGACAGGAACAAGCGCTATAACCTCTGAGGCGTTCAGTCTGTTTGCTTCTTCGCATCTTCGGAGCCAGTGCTTTATGGAGGTTCCATGTTTGCGATCAAGTCCGTAAGGGGGATTGACGTATATAGTCGGAAAATTCCAAGACTCCCTAAGTCCATCATGCTTCGGGAGAGAATATTCAGTCGACGCTTCTACGATTGAGTAACGGTTCGAGCAAGGGTCAAGAGCAATCTCCCCTTGGAAGAAATCTTTGATTGCGTTGACATATTTGGGCGGCGTACACCAGTCTTTATTTTCAGTGAACACTTTCCGACCTGCTGTCATATTGAATGCACCTTCCTCCAGTCTTTGCTCCGCAATTCAGAGAGTTCCGTCTTAAGTTGGGTGATGTCGCCATGCTTTGGAGTGATGACGTTAAACCACTTTTCAATCCGTGAAATATTTGTGGAAAAATAAGATAGCAGAACATGATCAGCCTTGTAGTCCATTTGAACCTTTGTGAATCTGTTCTTCCGCTTGCCTGCCTTGTAGCTGGCAAGGAACGCGTCCTTTGCTGGCTTCAACAGCGGGACTGGATTTAGAAGTAACTCTGTGATGAACTCAGCAAGTCCCTCATCTGAAAGAAAGAGCAACCAGTCGTAAGATTGCGCCAAGACCTTGAGTTCCTTGTTGTGGTTATTAGAAGTAAACCAATTGCCGTGATTGCTGACGACACCAACAGTCAGGACGAAGTCCATCAAGAGAGTCGGGTCATCACTGTCCACAATCTCATTAATGAGGTCAACATATGGCTTAGAGTAAATAGTCTGGCCTCCACGAAAGATCAGTCCCTTTAAGTCACCTGATGCAGTACGAACTTTTTGCAGCGATGATACCGTCCGTGCCACGTGGGCGCCTTGTTTCGCCTTTTCGATGGTCTGGGGTCCCTTCTTTATTCCTTCTTCTACTCCTACGCGCTTGCATTCAAAGATAGCATAGGGCTTAGAATGCAGTTCCGAAAGAGCAATTTGGACTTTCTTCTCTTTAATCGAATCTAGAAATGCGACTAAGCTCGACCTGTCACCAACGCCGATAGTGCAAGCGTTCCTGAGGACTCCGCTATTCGTCAAGAGAGTTGTCTTGAGTTGTTTGAACAGCTTTGCATCAATAGGCTTGGCTATTTGAGGCAAGATTTTGCTTGATGTCAAAGGCAACTTCTCTGACTCAAAAGTTATCGTTTGCCCTTGGAGCAAGGGGTGAAGTGCGAATTCCACATTATGAGTAATATCAGGATTTCCGTACTCTGGGAGTGACCTCTCAATCGAAATGGAGTGCTCAAAATCCCATGACTTAAGAAGGTAGAATGTGATGATTTCGACCAGAGTCCCGAGCGCCCTTCCAGCCGCTTTCTTCTTATCGACGGCGTGACCGAAAACTTTCTTAGCTAGCAACTTTTGGAGTTTGTCAACTGATTGATATGCCATGATACTCCGAGATCAGATATGTTCCGTGAAGGCGAATGACGTTCATTGCTAAAATATACTGAAGATTTGCAGAATGAAGAAGATCATCGATGGTTTATGCGGATCGCATGCCGCCCTAACGTC
>JBJKQU010000004.1:0-6215 GCA_046705025.1 Candidatus Kryptoniota bacterium
GCGACATCTGGTAAAGGGCAAGGACGCAGGCGAGAGAGAAGATAATGTTTTTCATGGGCCAGAAGATTTGTGGTTGAGTTCAAAGGAATCTAACCAAAACGCCCCGCCAAAACAATCGGGATACCGCTGATCAGTCCCGGCAAGATGCCACCCCGACACCGTAGTTATTTCAAATGAGGGAATCCCGCTTCTCAGCGGGACTCCCTCCGATCTCTGTTATCGGCAAACGTCGCCTGCGCCAGGAACCGGCACTTTTCAGGTGACGTGATCGCCGGAGCACATCTACTTCAACATCAACATCTTCATGACCCTGGAGTAAGTCGGCGTGGTGAGCCGGTAGAAGTACACTCCGCTGGCAAACCTCGATCCGTTGAATACCGCCTGGTGGTATCCCGCCGAGACTTCTCCGTCAACTAGAGTCGCTACAAGCTGGCCGAGTACATTGTAGACTTTCAGCGTTACGTGAGCGTTTCTTGGAAGCTGATAGTCGATCGTAGTCGTTGGGTTGAGCCGATCCAAAATCACATCGTGTGATGATCGGCTTCCCGAACTTCCTGTTCGGGAAACGGGTTGGGATAGTTCTGAAGAAGGTGATACTCTTTGGGAAGTCTCACTGGCGGCGCCTCAATACCGGTGAGTATATCCGTGGAATACAATCCATAACCACTCACGCCGGCGAAAACTTTATCGTTCGCGGTGTCTATCGCCATGCACTCAACGGCGCATGAGTCCGGCAGTCCGGTGCTGAAATCCGTCCAACGGTCCCCTCCATCGGTTGATTCGAAGCAGACACCTCCCCGGCGCCTTTCTTGTTAAGCCCAATAAACAGCTGGTCGGGATTTTTCGGATTTATCGCTATCGCATTTATTTGTCTATCCTGGTCGGTCAGACCGGAGTCTGACTCATTCCAGGTCCGTCTACCGTCGATTGATTTGTAAACGCCTCCCGAATAGCCCGTGTCTGTAGACGGATATACCGCGGCATACACCGTATCTGCTGAACGGGGATCAACTACAACAAGAGTCTGTGAATTCAGTTTGAATCCTATATTCAAACTCTGCCATGTATTTCCCCTGTCGATGCTCTTATAAATGCCCGTGGTAAATCCGGCATAGATGACGCTGTCGTTCACCGCCGGAATCGCAATGGAGGTAAGCTCGCCGGTATACCCACCCGGCGGCTCAGGTATTGTGTCCCATGTTTGACCCATGTCGGTTGTGCGTACGATCTCACTCAAGCCTAGCGAGGCATACAGCATATTATGATCTGATGGATCTATTTCCAGCAGGATTGAGTTCCCTGATGGTGATGGTCCCCCGCCGTAGAACAACGCTTTCCACGACAATCCTCCATCTGTCGACTTAAGAAGAGGGGCAAATTGAACCAATGGAAAATAAGCGTACAGTATCTTTGAGTTATACGGATCGACCTTCAGGGTTCCGTAAGGAGATGAGATAGGGCTCTCCCCGTTAACAAGAATAGTGTCCCACTTCGTACCGCCATCCGTACTTACCCAGAGTCCCGCCTTGGGACCGTTCCCCAGGGCATAAACCGTATCCGGATCGCTCCTATAGATGCTTATTGCCGCAACCTGATCGCCTGCGGTCTCCGGGGCAAGGTGCCATTGCTGAGCAAATGCGCAATTGACAATGACAAGACTAGCGATTAATCCAAGCTTCATATCAGATTCCTCCTCTTACCTTATCAAGACCACATTCTTCGAATAGACAAACCGTCCGGATTTCAGATAGCCTGAGTACATTTTCATTTCTGCGAAAGCTTGCGGCTTTCATGTTCGTTTAGCGAAGGCAGCGAGGAAAGCGGATACCGCCAGACGCCGCCTCCGCTGTTTCCGAACAAGTACCCCCCGTGAACAAGGAACTCGCTCACCCGAACATTCGGTCCCGCAATTTGTGTCCACACGGCCCCCGTGTCGCTCGATACAAACACTCCGCTATTCGTCCCTGCAAAGAGGTAGGCACCGTAAGTACAAACGGCGTCCACATAATGGTCCGGCAGCTCTGCATCAACGTGATGCCAGGTGTTTCCATTGTCCGTGGTCTCAAAAACGCCTCCGCTCGACGGCCCTGGAGCTGCCTGAAATGCTCCGACAAAGACATCCGTGCCGTTTACGGCAAGGCTTAAGAAGTAGTATCTGCTCGTGTCGACCTCGGCCCAGCTTGCGCCTTGATCTGTGGAACGGTAGATTCCTTGCGCTGAGGTCGAGGCAAAAATGCTTCCACCTGTTGAGACGATGCTCGTGGCGGGTGGTATTTTCGGACCTGCGAGCGACCAGGTTAATCCGTGGTCTCCCGAGACGAACACTCCGTGGCTGGTTCCCGCGAAGATCTTACCGTCCGAAAGACAGAGGCAGTTGATATTCTCATCTAAGTCATATTCGCCACTCTCAGGCCACGTTACCCCGCTGTCAGACCAGGTTAGACCTTGATCTGTGGAGCGGTAGATCGCCCCTCTCAGTGCGTTGTAGGCACCCGCCAAAAGAACTGTTGCATCGTTGGCGAAATCCGCACTCGGAGTAAGAAAGAAATTGAATCCTGGCGAAGATGAAATCACAGGGAAGGAAAATTCAAGCTTCCAGGTCAGCCCGTCATCCTTCGAGAGGAAGATGAATACTGCCGCGGTGGCAGTAGCGTATGCTCCGGCAACGAGGTTGCTGCCGCTCGATCCGAATCCGCTTACGGTGAACCCATACGCATTCAGCGAATCCCCCGGAATTATAATGGGCGGAGGCGCCGTGGTGGAGTCAACCGGTACGACCGGAACTACAGGATTGTTCTTGTGACATCCGGAAGCCGCAATGGCCGTCAGTAGGAAAGACATCAGGAGCGCGCCGCGTTTCAGATATGTAGTCATCTTTCCACCTCTGTTGGTCCTACTGGAACTACGAAGCTCAAAGTGAATATCTTATTCCGATGTACGTATTGAATCCGTAATACTGCTCCGCCGTCAGCGCTCCGATCGAGTTCTGTGCCGAGATGTCGGGTGCACCCGTCAGGTTTTCTCCTTCGAAGTAAACCTCGAATCCTTTCCACGGAAGCTCCTGCGTCACTTCGGCGTCTATCCTGAAGTAGTCACTTGTGTATCCGTCCTCTTCAGGATTGCTGCCTATATACGAGAGTGTATTTCCCTGAAGAAGGAACGATACCCTCGCGGAAAATCCCTTGAATATGTAGCCGACGTAAGCGTTCATTACGTCATTCGGCTGGTAGAGGAGCCTCAGGGTACGGCTGCTGTCGAGAAGTGTCATTGTTGCTGCACGAGGATTGGGTGGATTTGGGATGGTTTCAGTGGCTATTATAGGATACTGTGCCGTTGAAGACATGAGAGTATAGTTGATGCCTAAGAGAAGGCCGTTCCATGGACGCGGTAGATACCACAGCTTCGTCTGGTAATCGAAAGATACACCTCTCAGATACGCGTTCTGGGAACTGTTCATGTACGTATTGAAAATCGTACCGGCATAGACGTTAGGATTAACAAACGATCCAAGCGTATCAAACCCCTCAGCTATCAGGCCCGGCGGGAGAGTCTTCAAGAGCTCGTACGACACCGGATAATCGAAGTGTGTAATGGTTTTGTAGAATCCATCGATTGAGAGGATCCCGAGACGATTGTTGTGGAAATCCAGGTCGATATCTTCGTTGTATGATCTGGGTGGCCTTAGGTTCGGATTGCCGCCCGTCACTTGGTATGGATACGCTGCTACAAAATACCCGGGAGAAGTCTCCTGGTAAGCAGGTCGACGGACTGTCTCAGCAAAGGTGCCACGGACATCTAACCACCGATTGATGACATACCTCGCCTGTAGCACAGGAAGCACGAAGACATGTGTCTCCCGGGATGATACGGGATACACCGGCGCAGCCTGAATTGGTACACCGAAGGCCGCAAAGCTTGACAGGTCGTCTTCATACCGAAGCCCCCCGACGAAGTTCAGGTTTCCGAGCACGTTCAAATTTACCATCAAGTAGGCCGCATAGTATCTCTCAATGTATTTCCACCGGTTGCTATCCCATTCCGCGGGACCGTTCGTCCAAAATGTTTGAAACGTGCTTCCGAAAATCGGGAGGGTTTCCGGATTATGCGTATTTAAATAATTCACATCCGAGGTCACCGCTCCGGCATCCGGGAGCCAGTAAATTGCCCCGAACCTGTTGTCCAGAAAGGGAGCATAGAGTTTCGGATCGGAGCTCATGAAGTTGGTCGTCGTCACTCCCCCCGAAGCCGCTCCAGATGGTGTTCCGTTTTCTTCGACTCCGGAGTTGGTCGATGGGAGTATGCCAATCCCGGAAGCGAAAGCGCTATCTAGTGCATTGATGCGGTAATTGTACCTGACCATCCCTCCGATCTTGAAATATCCCGACACCTCCGGCGAGATGCGGAGCGGGACCTTAATGTCCCCCCTCAATTGCTCATCGTTCTCTCTGTATGAGGCCGAGGTCAAACCCATCCCAAGTACGTAGTCCTTGTAAGTGTTTCTGGTCTGATAGTAGTCAATCAGCGAAACCAGATCCTCCGGAGGGACATTGACGGGAGCGGCTTCCCTGATGCCGCCCGTGAGAAAAGTTCCATAAGACGAATGCGGGCTCGCCTTCAGAGAGTAAGTATTGGCCGCCTGCATGTGGACTGAGAATCCCCCGAAATTGTCAGACCAATCAAGTGTGTTCAGTGCAAGGTCCTGAGTGGTGTGCCCGCCCGAATATCCGGGAACAATACTAAGCGCCGAGTAGTCAAGAGATTCCGTATAGTCCTGAGCATTGGAGTTCAGCCTGCTGAACATGTCGACCGACCTGAGTGAACCGTGTGGAAGCCTGTAATCCAGGACAAGATCGGCACCGTACCTCTGTCTCGTCTCGATGTGGCGGTCTAAACTGACCGTATTCACCTGGACGCCGTTTCCAGGCGTGTTGTACGACGCCGTCATGTTGTCAGAGTTCGTGCCGTAGTTCTCCGCATCGAAAAGTGCACTTACACCAAGCTTATTGCCGAAGAACCTGTCGCTCGCAGATGCAAGCGCACTGTAGTTCCCGTAAGTATCGTTCTTCTGTACGTAACCCGACTGCCACATGAGATCTGTATGGAACCCCTTCGGAGCTTCCTTCAGCTCCATGTTCACATAGCCTCCTATCGCGTCGGCATTCATGTCGGGGGTAAGGGTCTTATATACCTCGATCGATTGAAGCATGTACGGGTTTATCATCGACAGGTCCACAGCCCTGTTTGTCCCTTCGGATGCCAGCGGTACGTTGTCTATCGCCACTTCATTGTACTGGGGCTGTATCCCTCTTATGGTTACCTGGTACGCTTCGCCGCTGTTTCTCTGTATGGAGATGCCCGGCATTCTTCCTATTGCCGATGCGGCGTTCGTCTCGGGGAAGGCCTGTATCTCCTGTGCGGACATCGTGCTCGTGATATTGTTCGCAGGACTGAGACTTATTTCTTCGTTCTCGGATTGGTCGGGTTCTACTTTCAAAGTAGTCTTGGTGCTTCGGTAACCTGCGAGTGATACCAGAATAGTCCGCTTGCCAGGTGGAACTCCCTTCAGAGTATAGTCGCCGTGAAGATCGGTCGTGGTCACAACACCGCTACCCTCTATCCTCACCGCAGCGCCGGCAAGGGAGGAGTCGCTCACCGCGTCGGTAACCTTTCCTCTTATCTCGCCATAACCCTGGGACCGCTTAGGTTCTGCCGCATTTGCGTTCGGTAGACAGCCCATCAGGATCACAAATGCTGCCATCGAGAAAAGGATTAATCTGAGATTTGCCCGGCAGGATAGCTCTGCATACGTTCTTAAAGCCCGTAGCCTTTTCAAATCGTACATCGTCCTCCTCAATCACTCACCGGCCTCCGCACGCCTATCGGTACCCTCTCCTCCCGGCACCGACACTAAATCACTCTTCTAGTCACTTGTCAACGCTGTCGACATTCCTACCGACAGATCGACTTAAACCCAACTAAATCGAATATGCCCCTCCCGAACCGGCTTGTCAAGTCCTCTTCCAGAACAGCACATTGATCAATTGGCCTCTCTCCCGGATTCAAAGTTGACAATAGCCCGATAGTCTCAAAAAAAAGAGCGCTTCGTCATGAAGCGCTCCCTGGATCGAACGAACTTCTCGTCGGACCCCTCGATGGAACCTTAGCGGCTCAGTCCTTGAACAGAAGCTGTGCGAATTCGTGCAGGCTTCTTCTCC
>JBJKQU010000005.1:0-4849 GCA_046705025.1 Candidatus Kryptoniota bacterium
GCCTAAAGCCCGGTTGATGCGGCGCTGTGTCTGAAGTCGCAGGGAATTATGAATTCCAGATAAGACGATAATGAGCTTGTAGCCAACATCGGCAGCCTTTGCTACCAAGGCGCAGAAATTTGCGGTCTTTCCGCTCTGTACATAACCCATGACAAGTCCTCTGACGTCGAAGTCGGCAGGACCCTGTGGGCGTGGATCCTCCAAGTGGGAAAGTATCTTGTCAGTGGTGTCGTCAAGAGACCCAACATCAGGTTGATTCCATCCGAGGCGATCGATGAGGTAAGAGCGCTGCCTTTGCCAATAATAGCCCGAAGATGGATCCCACTCGCGAAACCATGCGCGAGGCCCACCGGTTCCAGACAATACGTTGGCCCTTCTGATAGGAAGAGCGTTCTCTTCTTCGTATTTAATCCGAACCTGATCCCACAATTCCGGCGGAACCCTAGCCATCTCCAACGCGTCACCAATGGAAACACCAAGCGAATCGATCAGGGATCTGACCGCGCGAAGATATCGGTCTATCATTGTTTACCATCCAATCTTGGTTGCTACATCGGGGTTTTCGTTCTTCAGTATTTCCTGTATCTTCGCAAGCGCTCTGAGAGCGTGTGCCTTAACAGCAGCATCCTGGATCGCCTTGCCAATATGTGGCTCAATGTAAGTGCTTTCATACGGACTTCTTGAGGGTAACGACCTGTGGATTGATTTAGTAGATTTGTCAGCTTCAGCAACGTGCCCGTCGCCAGCATCCGATGTGTGTCCAGCGGAAGCATAAACTTCCCTCGCTTTCTTGGCAAGCTGTTCTATTTTCGGTTCGAGCTTGGTTCGAAGGTCAGTGGACAGCTTAACCCGGGCCTTTGCGACATTCAACTCGAATGCAGAATCCAAATCAGGCCAGAAATCGAGCGCGACGCGGGCGAGCTTAGTATGTTCGTCGGACGTTCTCATGTAAGACCATCCTCCACTCTGGATCATGCGATCGGCTCGGTAAATGTAGAATCCCTGTTGGTAGTTCCACTTCCTCGGTCCTGCATATCGGTTAAACGCCTGTAAGGATGAGAAGCGATCCTTAGGTGGCAAGATGTAAGGGGAATAGGCCACAAGTCCCTTCCCATTATCACCTGCGATCTCAAACTGTTCCCTTGGAAGCTCCATAGTGTGTCTCTCTTCGCTTGCAAAAGGATCCCAGGGCTCGACCCTCGTCCCATTTATGCTGATTGAGAGTTTGCGTTTTCTTTTCGATTGACCGGACAGAAACCTGTGGAACACCATGCCCAAATGTTGGTCGAGCTCGCCAGCCAGACGCAGGAAATTGTTCCTCGCGTGTTCTCCCCAGGGGATCTTGTAGCCAAGCACCCGATCAAGTTGCTCCCACAGAACGACAGTGCCTTGAGATGCGTCTAAGGGCTCGGTGAGTATTTGTGGCCTGTTATCGGGTGTCAAGTCTATCACTTCCCATCGATTCGAAGAGAGGACGTGGCCTAGATCCCATTGTCTGGCATCTACGTGGCGTGACTTGGAAGAGGAGCGGCTTGCGACAGTAAGCAGTGAACTCTGGGAGAGAGATGCTGTTTTGAGACCCAAACCGAATTTCCCAAGCTCATCATTTTCGTATTCACGCTCGGATCCAAAGCGCATGGCTTCGGTGATAGCGGGGCCTGACATGCCGCTACCGTTATCGGCTATGCGTATCCATGAGTCCTTTCCATCGAAGTGCATCTCGATTTCAACCGACGTAGCGTTCGCAGCTATGCTGTTATCGACCAAGTCGGCCACTGCATCGTTCAGGTCGTATCCGACATCGCGCAGTGATTGAATCAACTTCCTTGCAGATGGTATGACCTCGATGGTTGTTTTCTTTTTCGGCATTTCATTCCTCAGGATTGTGTCAAGGCCCGGCGCTGCTCTATGCGCTTCAGGGCGCGGGTGATTTGCTGTTTCAGTTTCTCAGAATCAGTAAGTTGGCACTCCCACACCGTAATGATACTCCAACCGCTACGCCAGAGCCTCCTTTTGACAGCGCGGTCATGCTTAGTGTTGTATTCGAACTTCCTTTCCCAAAAAGCCTTTCTGGATTTGGGATTATAGGCAAAGCGGCACCGCTTGTGCCGGTGCCAGAAGCATCCGTGCACAAAGATCGCGGTCTTGGAAGTAGGAAGCACTATGTCTGGCTTGCCTGGCAACAATCGCTGATTCAGTTCAAATGGATAGCCCGTTTGAAGTAAGATAGCCCGGACTGCTAATTCAGGTTTTGTATCGCGGTTGCGGATGCGCGACATGTTCCAGCTACGCTTCTCTTTGGACAGCCTATCCATCAATCGTTTGCACCGGCTTGATCCAGGATGTCATATACTATCTCGGCGATTTGCCTGGCGAGTAACGGGGGGACAGCATTGCCGACCTGAACGTACTGAGATGTTCTCGGGCCGCAGAAGAAGTAGTTGTCGGGAAAGGTTTGCAAACGAGCTGCTTCACGAACGGTCAGACTTCGGCATTGCATTGGGTCGGGATGAATATAATAATGACCATCCTTACTGATGTGTGAGACAATTGTTGTACTCGGTCGATTTGCGATCTGGACTCTAAACCTGTCTGAGAAATTGCTCCCTTCGCTGAGCGCCCTGTCCACGTTTTCATGGTCAGGTAATAAATCGGTGGGAAAATCTTGAAGTGAAGGCGATTTGGCGTGCAACTGAGCGAAGCAGGCAGCGTAGAAATACCGATAAAGATCGGACCCCATGTGGGCACGCGCACTATGGTTGCAAACTCCGCCTATATTAGGATCACAGTACCATTTATCCGCGTAGTCTGAAGAAACTTGGCCCGGCAAAAACTCCCCCCCTCGATCGGCTTCCGGCGCTTGTACCGTTTCCAGCGAATGCCGAAGTATTTCTGATAATTTTTCTCCATCAACTTTATTAGTTCCCCCGTTAGCCCAACGGCTATTGATCTGCGAGCGCAAATGTTGTGTCCATGCTTCAGGAGAATCCTGAGTTTGGGACAACCCACTTCGCAGTTTCGGAAGTGTCGCTATGACGGATGAGACTGGCACAAACTCTGTTGGTCTCAACACCAAAGGTGTTACGTGGTCAATATCGTCTCTCACACCCATTAAAATCACTCTATGGCGCTGTTGTGGCACACCGTATCTCTCGGCCCTGATCACGGAACCCTTGACATCCCCGTTATCGAACATCGTTCTCTCGGTAAGTGAATAGATTCGGTACTTGGTTGTTGGTCCTCGACGCGCGGTGCGCCCCTCACGGCGAATTGCCTCACTGGGATTTCTGAGGTCCTCCAAGATTCGCTGGAAGATATTCTCGTTGTCGTACGTCGCCGAGAGTAACCCTTTTACATTTTCCATTATGAAGATAGCAGGGTGGTGGTCAGATAAGATTTGCAGGTATTCTACGTACAGCCGTTGCCTGACATCTTTCTTCGCATCGTAATTAGGATTTCCCTGGTTTCTGGACCTCCCAGCAAGGGAGTAAGCTTGGCAGGGCGGCCCTCCAATCAAAACCCATACGTCAGAGTTTCGCAGTGCACCATCAACCTTTTCTCTGACGCGGCCAGAAGACTCTCCGCCCGGACCCAGCCTCGCGTGCCAGCATCGGCTAGCGGAAGTCTTAGCCTGTTCAGGGTGAGCTTTGTAAAATGAGTCTAGAGTAATCTGACGCCTTAGAAATCGATAGTAGTCCGTGCGAAGATTGTCCGGAAGCAGACGGAACATCGTTCGGAGGCGGAGTGTCTCATACGCGTCCGCGTTCATCTCTATCGAGAGCGAAACCTCAAAAACTGCAAGACCTTCACGATCCGTAACGGAAGAGAAGCCTTCACTTAGACCACCCGGACCCGCAAAGATGTCAACTACTTTGTACATGAGCTGAGCCTGAACCTGTAAGATGTTGCCGATAGACAAATAGCTAGCATAATATAAATCATTTCAGCACCTTTTTCTTCTGGGTTATTCTTTGTGTCATTGTGCTTGGGAATTGTCGATGAATACCTCTTAAACCGTGTGAGTAGCCGGGGCATGAGCCGATCGTTTCTTCGGAAAATCTGTACAACCTATGAGGATGATTTCCGAGGCTTTAGAGTGAAGAAGCTCCTGAAAATACGGAATACCAAGTAAGCTAAGAAACCAAGCGAAGACATGAGGATGTAGAACTCCTTGTTTGAAGCACCAATGGAAAGGATCTTCGACAGCGAAAAGACAGCAAGGCCGAGTGCGTACAGCGGGCCCATGTTGAAATAATCGCGATCATTAGAGGAGTAGATAAGGTCGCGGGTGTCGCGCGGGGCAATGAACCCTTTGGTGGCGGCGACGTGGAGAAAGGTCTTGAGCTGAAAGGGGTTGCCCTGGCTTGCCTTGATAATTTGATTCCTGAAAAGATCCTTGTCGAATGCTTTTATCCTGTAATGTTGCATGAAGTACTCGACAAGCGGCGACGCGTCCCGAGGATCGAGAGGCCGAGCGGGGACTATGGTAAACGAATCAAAGATCTTCTTCATGGGCGGCTGCTGTTTGATTGACTGCGATGAGCCGCAGATGATTGCTCAATCGAGAAGACGTTCAAGAAAAATCCGGTGTGAGGGCGAAACTGTTTCAAGGTTGTCGATGAAGAGAATATGTTTCGCACTAGAATGTGAGAGCGCCTCAAGAATGGACTGGGCGAGTTCGGGTTCCTTCATCGCGTTAACTGCTTTGAGCTGATGAAGTTGCATGAGCTCGGCGGCAAAACGCTTAATGAATTTGCTTAGCGGTGACGGTGAGTCGATAAAGATAACAATACGGCCCTCAGTGGGCCGGTCCGCATCAGGCAGGTCTATCCGGTGAGCAGCTCCGGTG
>JBJKQU010000006.1:0-3256 GCA_046705025.1 Candidatus Kryptoniota bacterium
ATGTGGGAATGCTCGATCCGAATCCGCAGGTCAACGGCGAAGGCGTGCGCAGGCTGCAAAGTGCCGGCATCGAAGTGGAAATTGGTTTGCTGTCTGAGGAAGCTCGGAGGCTGAACGAACCGTTCGAGAAGTTTATCACTACAGGTCTTCCTTTGGTCACGCTGAAGATTGCACAATCCCTGGACGGCAAGATTGCCCTGAACAACGGGAAGTCAAAATACATAACATCGCAGGAATCGCTTGAAAGAGTTCACTTGATGAGGGCAGAGCACGATACGGTTCTGGTCGGTGCCGGCACGGTGGCTGCAGACAATCCGTCGCTGACCGTACGCCTGGTAGAGGGGAGATCCCCAGCCCGGATTGTGCTGGACGGAAAGCTGAGAGCCCCGCTTGGGTCGAAGATTTTTCACGACGGAGAATCGCGCGTGATTCTGTTTCATGCTTTACAAACGGGTGCCAGGGCGAAGCGAATTCTTTCCAAACTCAAAGAATGCGGGGTGGAGGTAATCCAATTGCGTGGAGACCCGAAAGGCAAAATACATATCCGTGCATTGTTGAAAGCTATTGGAAAGCTTGGGATCGCATCGGTTTTGGTTGAAGGTGGAGGGGAAGTCTATACCGAATTCATAAAGTCCGGTATTGCGGACAAACTCCAGTTGTTCGTCTCCCCCTCGATAATTGGCGCCGGTCTGGGCTTCGCGGACGGAATCGGCATCAAAAGTCTTAAATCACGCATAGAGTTGAAGGATGTGCAGTCTGCCCGGATTGGGGATGACTACCTGATCACCGGCTATTTCAGGCCGCTCGTGAAGAGGCGGCCGGGGGAGGAGCATGATGTTCACCGGAATCATTGAGGAAGTCGGATCGATTAATGATGTCAAAGGCTCATCGAGAGGGGCCAGGAAATTCCGGATCGGTTGCCGGAAGATACTGGACGATTTGTCCATCGGGGACAGCCTTGCGGTGAACGGAGTTTGCCTGACGATTGTTAAAGAGAACGAAGGTGAAGTGGAAGTGGAAGCTGTTGAGGAGACTATCAGGAAAACGACTTTAGGATTGATGAAAAGAGGGGACCAGGTGAATCTCGAGCGTGCGGCCAGAATTGACAGCCGTATCGGCGGACACCTGGTCCAGGGGCATGTCGATACGACCGGGAAGGTAGTATCGATATCGCGGCTCCCGATGAGCCGGATGTTCCGGTTCAACCTGCCGAAGGCACTTATGAAATATTTGATTCCAGTGGGAAGCGTGGCGATTGACGGGGTCAGCCTTACGGTTGCCGAGAAACTTTCCGACTCGTTCAAAGTTGCAATAATCCCGCACACTTTTGAGAACACCGTATTCAAATCCCTTCGAACGGGAAGCCGCGTCAATATAGAGATCGACATGATGGCGAAGTACGTCGATACCCTTCTCAGCGCCTACGGAAAAAAGAACCGCGGGTCCGGGCAATAATGGAGCATCCGTCCGCGGAGTAGGACATGGCCAGGAAGATATCATACAGGGTCCACGACAATGGAGAGAACTTCATATCGAGTGAAGAATGGGATGCGATCAGGTCGCTTCAGAACTGGTACAACTCAGAATTCTTCTGGACAGGTGGAAAGCTGGGGCTGAAACGATTCGTGGTCTTCCCGAATTACGACACGATCGGAAGCGACACCAGGCTCATTCGTTCGCGGTTCGCGCAACTCGATGCGGCGGGGTATTCGGAGGAGGAAATCATAAGAGAGCTTGAGGGCCGCAAGTTGATCATAGTGAAGCGCGGTGGCTACGAGGATGGCATGCTGGCAAGCGGTTTCACGAGGGTTGCAGACAACGAGTTCAATGCGTTTCTTGTGCTGGATTTTCTTTTGAAAGCATCCCGGATCGCGCGCACGGCATCGTTCGACGTGTACGACGAAGGAGAGTTTGTCAAAAGTCACTCTGTCGTTATTTCCAGCGGGGACGCGACCGTGAGGGGGTCGGATACTCCACCGGATCTGTACGCACTGCTGAAGAATTCAAGAAGGGTGTTCTCCGTAGTGAATCCCGATAAGTATGATGGGCACCCGGAGTTCACGAATCGCGTTAATGAATTCAACGAGCTGATGCCGGTCGATCGGGCCAGAGTGCTCGAAAACTGGAACTGGCTTGGGTATGAAAGCAGAGCGAGTTTCGATTTCAACGGCGACGATTTTCTCGGGTTCGACCTGAACAGGAAATTATGTCATTTGTTTTTCACATAAATAAGGAGGAAGTAATGATTAGAAAATTCATGGCGCCACTCATGATTATCCTGCTTGGGATTTCGGGTCTGGCGAGTGCCAAGATCATGCTCAAGGCGGGTGAGAAAGCTCCGAACTTTTCCCTTATGGGGAATGACGGTAAAATGCATAAACTCAGCAGCTTCAGAGGTAGGTTTGTCGTTCTCTATTTCTATCCTAAAGATGAAACGCCCGGTTGCACCACAGAGGCCTGCAACTTCAGGGACGACATAACGACCATCACCAAGGAAGGCGCGAAGGTCATCGGCGTTAGCGTACAGGGCGTGAAGTCTCACAAGGCGTTCACGAAGAAATACGGACTCAACTTCCTCCTCCTGGCCGACCCTCACAAGAAGGTCGTGAAGATGTATGGTGTCTATAACGCTAAGTGGGAGATGGCGAACAGAGTCACTTTCATCATAAATCCGAAAGGAAAGATCGTCAAGATATATCCTAATGTCGATCCGAAGGTGCATGCGAAACAGGTCATTGCAGAGCTGAGGTCGTTGAAGAGCAAGCAAGGCTGAGATAGGAATAATATAACCGGGCCCCTGGAGGCTTTTCCAGGGGCTCTATCCATTTACTCCAGGGGAAATCATGTATCCATCCCAATTCCAGAAGATCGGTGAGGAAAACGTCCTGCTGAGATGGGACGACGGGAAGGATTTTGTCCTGCCTTTGAAATATCTTCGTGAGAAATGTCCCTGTGCATCCTGCGCAGGCGAATCCGTGCTTTGGCGCGAATACAAACCCTCTCCGCTCCAGGTCCTCACTCCGGGCAAGTTTAACCTCAAAGGTGCCGAAGTGGTCGGCGATTATGCACTCGCCCTGACATGGGTAGACGGACATAACACCGGTCTGTATGCGTTCGATTATCTCCGGAAGATCTGCGATGAATACGCCGGCGGCAATTCAGACAGCGTAAAATCGGGGAAGCGTTAGATAGGATTTGTTGCCGAGGCTGGCGATCTAATTTAAACCTGCCTGCAGCACGGGGGATAATGAAAGAG
>JBJKQU010000007.1:0-4484 GCA_046705025.1 Candidatus Kryptoniota bacterium
CCGGCTTCCGTAACGGGTACTTCCTGCCGGAGGATGAACAGGGAATAGTCGAAGCGATTAATGAGTCTAAGGCAAATATACTCTTCATAGCGTTCGGATCTCCGAAGAAGGAGATGTTCGTGGAACGCTGGCGAAAGGATCTCCGCGTCAATGTCATCCACGGTGTCGGCGGCAGCTTTGATGTATTCACCGGTCGAACGAAGCGGGCACCGATGCTTATGCAAAAGATGGGACTTGAATGGTTCTATCGAATGCTTCAGGAGCCGCGCCGAATGTTTAAGCGCTATGCCGTTACGAATACAATCTTCCTTCAGCTTGTGATACGGGAAACCATCCTTAAGCTGGCTGGTGTCGGTCATGCCGCCAGGCGTCATCGATCCCCATCGTGAGAGTCGGATCTCGCTTAGGGACTGCCTCCATTGTTGTTGCCATTACCTTGATTGTGAGCTCGAAATATCAATAAAGCTGAATCCACAGAATTAACTATTACTGTTCCTTGACCTGGCCGGGTTAACGATTCACTTATGTACACCGCAAGAGAAAAAATACTGATCGAGTGGGGTCTGATCTGCGACCTCGTTTCGCTGAACGTGGCGTTCGGGGTGGGATACTTCGCGCGGTTAAATGCCATCCTTGCTTTGTCGGACGATACCGCGTACAGGACGCTTCTCCTGCTGGCGAACGTAATCTATCTTCTTATCCATTTCATCGGTTTCAGGGAGGTGTCGCTCAGCAAACGCAACCCGTTGAACAGCGGCCTCAGGGAAGCAAGCACTATTCTCCTTGCGTTCGCTTTTTCCTACTTTGTCGCGATCGTGTTCATACAAGGATACATCTATTCCAGGGCGTTCCATATCGTGTTCCTCGCTGCATTCGCAATCATATTCCCACTTCAAAGGATTCTGGTGTTTCCGATCATCCAGGATATGATCATGAAGAGCGGCCGGAAGATCAAGGTGGTCCTCGTCGGTGCTGACAAAAGCGGGAGGCTTTACTACGACAAACTGCAGGAGATGAACCAATATTACGACGTCGTTGCCGTCCTAGACGACAATCTGAAGAACGGCAAGTATTTCAACGGCCAGTTCAAAGGCTCCACCGAAGGACTCGAATCGATCCTGACCGCCAACAGGGTCGACGAAGTGGTGGTCTCTATTCCGCCCAGCTCTAAAAGGAAAATCCGGAATATAACTGAGACGGCCGACAGGCATTACTCCATGGTGAAGATGATCCCGAGATATCCGGATGCGCTCACCTGGCGAAAGGTCGAAACGGAGGACTTCGACGGAATGCTCCTTTTCACGATGCCGCAGAGCAGACTCCTCCTCCTCAAGTACCAGCTATCGAAGAGAATATTCGATATCGTCTTTTCCTCGATCGTGCTTCTGACGGTCTTTCCCGCGTTGACTTTCGTGATTGGCCCCCTCATCAGGCTCGGAAGCAAGGGGAGCGTATTCTTCAGTCAGAAGCGCAGGGGGTACAGGGGAGAGGAGTTCGACTGCCTGAAATACAGGACGATGAAGGTCCAGGATAAGGCGTCGGAAGTGAAACAGGCAAGTGCTCATGATCCGCGAAAGACAAAGTTGGGCGAGTACCTTAGAAAGACAAGCCTCGACGAGCTTCCGCAGTTCTGGAACGTTTTGAGAGGTGAAATGAGCGTGGTCGGGCCGCGCCCGCATATGGTGGAACATGACGAGATTTATAACCGGCTGATCAGAAACTACTACGTCAGGTTGTTCGGTAAACCGGGGCTTACGGGTTGGGCTCAGATACATGGATTCCGGGGGTCTACCGAAGATCCCGAACTGATGCGAAGAAGGGTCGAGCACGACATCTGGTACCTCGAGAACTGGTCGATGTGGCTCGACGTGAAGATCATGTTCCTGACCGTAGGGAGAATCTTGAAAGGGGATCCTAACGCGTACTAATAAGCTCTGCAGTTCAGAAATCTTTCTTTGTGAATTTAACCGCGTGCGCAAAGCAGAAAAATACTGACAAAGGTCGAAGTAGATTTGTCTTTGCGTCCTTGGTCCGATCAAAGGAGTCCCTCCTGATCGGACCCTTCGGGCGTTAAATCTCTTCCCCGGGGTTTTTCACCGCAAAGTACGCAAAGAAAACGCAAAGTGCGCAAAGAAGAATAGTACTGACAAAGATCGAAGTAGATTTGTCTTTGCGATCTTTGCGGCCGGGGGGAATCGATTTGATAATTGAAAAGGGCCTTTGCGCGCTTTGCGGTTGAAACTAAGGCGAGCCGCTCTTCAAAAGCTTAATCTAACAGCGAGGCAATAGATGAAACACTCAGGAAAACTGGAACTTATATTCGCGGCCGCTTTCTTCGTGACAGCAAACGCGGCACTGGGCCAGACCTTTTTCCCAACCAAACCTCAGACAATCCAACCTATGGCTCCCACTTACTATTCGCTGAGCGGGGAACAGGGGCTGATGATTACCGTGAACCTATGGGGATTCGTCGAGAGACCGGGTCAGTACGTCGTTCCGAGCTCCACAAACCTCGTTCAGCTGATGTCACTGGCGGGCGGCCCCACCGAATATGCGCACCTCGACAAGGTCGAGATCATCCGCCAGAACATGCAGCCGGATTCAACGTACAAGACACAGATTATCAAGGTCGACCTGAAGGAGTTCCAGAAAAAAGGAAACCAGACGCCGCTTCTTTCACCGGGAGATACGATCATTGTCCCCGGCTCGACTTCACAGTCTCTTCGACTCATCCTGGCGATACTCGGGCCTGCCTTTTCGCTAGTAACCGCGATCGGTACGGTAATTCTCATCAGCCGGCAGTGATCCCCGAAGCCGCGACGACACCGCCTTAGGCCGAACGCGGCTGAGCGAGGGGAGAACCATAGAAGCCCCAACCTTCTATCCAGCAGATATCATACTTCCAAAGAAGGCAAATTGAGAGTTACCATTACAGAGCCGGGCAAATGAAGAGAGAGAAAATACTGATCGTGGCGGACGGTCCCGCGAGAGAATGGCTCGCGTCTGCACTAAGGGAAAAAGAGTTTGAAGTCATTACTTCCGAAGACGGCTACAAGGGCATCGATCTGCTCCGTGAACACCGTGCCGATCTTGTCATAACCGATCTGTCGCGGCACGGGTTCGACGGACTCTACCTGATTAGGTCGATCAAAACCGAGGGGCCCAAAGTGCCGGTGATCGTCCTGATAGCGATGGAAGATAAGTCCCCGATGTCGAAGGTCATGTCCCTCGAGTCCTATGCCTCCGTCGATAAGCCGGCTGAAATGTGTGAGCTGGAGCGACTGATTGCCGAAGCCCTCAGGATCCATCTTCACGCGGCGGTTAACGTGCCCGACCTAAGGCGCATCATTGTAGGAAGATCGGCGGCGATTATCGATGTACGGAAGAGAATAGGCATGATATCGCATGCAAGGGCGCACGTCCTTTTGCATGGTGAAAGCGGAACCGGCAAGCGACTCGCATCGAGGGTGATACACGATACCGGTCCGACTAAAGGACACCCGTTCGTCGGCGTCGATCTCCCCGCATTGCCTCACCAGCATCTCGAAGAGCTCCTGTTCGGCGAGGTGAGGGAACCGCAGTCCGCAACGGGAAGGGGGCGAAAAGGTTTGTTCGAGACCGCCGGGGCCGGAACGATCGTTCTGAATGGGATATCGGAGCTGCCGATGAGAATACAGACGAAACTCCTCGGCGCAATTCAAATGAAGGAGTTTGTTCCCGTGGGCGCCGGTGCGCCGGTGCCGATCAAGGCGAGGATCATCGGCACAACGGAGAAGGAACTTCGTCCGCTCGTGCTGGCCTCCGAATTCAGGGAGGACCTTTTCTATCGGTTGACGGAAGGCTCGATAAAGATGCCGCCTCTTCGCGAAAGAAAGGAGGATATTCCCGGCCTGGTTCTTCACTTCCTGAGAAGGATCAACAAGACACTTCACAAATGCGTGAAGAGAATTCCCGGCGAAGCAATAGAGCTGTTGAAGAATTCTGACTGGCCGGGCAACGTGGCTGAACTGGAGGAAATCCTCACGCGGGCCGTTGTCGCAGCCGACGGGGACGTGCTGCAGACGGAAGCATTTGTATTGAAGCACGGAGGATACGGTCCTCAAGTACCGGGATCGGGTGAGACAAGTCTCGAGCAGGTGAAGAAGGAACACATACAGTACATACTCGATCAAACCAACTGGGACGTTAAGGAAGCCGCAAGGCTGCTCAATATTTCAAGGCAGACATTGTATAATAAGATCAGGAAATACGGGATAGTACCGTCTTGAATTCGAAGGAAGGTTTAGGGAACGACAAGAGTCAGATCCGGAAGACTCAGCACTTCTGTGTCCGCAATTAGAATGGAAGAGACGCAGACAAAAGTATTTTTCGGGGGGCGCTCACTACGGTAAACTGAAGCACCATCTACCTCCTATTACCACAGTAAGAACCCGACGCAGCAAAGACAAGTTGCGCCGGGTTTTTTATTGTGTCATCGGCGATGA
>JBJKQU010000008.1:0-17528 GCA_046705025.1 Candidatus Kryptoniota bacterium
ATTCCCGAAAGGAAGATCACAGGTAAGAATACAATCACGGTCGACAGGGTGGAGATGAAGATTGGGCCTGCCACTTCGAGAGCAGCGTCCAGAGTTGCTTGGATCTTGCTGACTCCCGTCTGGCCCATCAGATTGAAATGCCGGGTTATATTCTCAAGTTCTACAATAGAGTCGTCCACCATTCTACCGACACCCAGCGCCAACCCTCCAAGTGTCATAATGTTCAAGGAGTTTCCGCTGAACCTGAAGAAAATGAATGCTACAAGTATCGAGAGAGGAATAGCAGTGAACACCACAAGGGCGCTTCTGAGATCCCTGAGGAACAAAAGGATTACAATGGTGGCAAGAAGAGCTCCCATTGCAGCTTCTTGCTCCAGACCGCTTATTGACTGCTTAATGGAAGTGCTTTGGTCAAATGCCACCGACGACTTTACCGAAGAGGGAACACCCTCGAGTTTCGGCAATTCTTGCATGACCTCCTTTACTACCTGCACAGTGTTGGCATCGGGAGACTTCTGGATCCTTAGAACAACCCCATTCCTACCGTCCACCCTGAGTATTTCGGTTTGCTCCTGGTATGAGTCTTCGACCTTTCCTATATCGCGAATTCTTATCGGGTGGCCGTTTATGACCGCCACGACGATGTTCTCCATCGGCTTGACGAGGCTAAACTGGCTTTCAGTAGTCAACGAATAATCGTAGACTCCGGTTTTCAAATCGCCGGACGGAAGTATCAGATTGGAATTCGCGACGGCCTGTGTAACTGTCTCAATTGGAATGTTCAGCGCTTCGAGCTTGCTTCTGTCTATAATGAGATGGATTTCTCTGATCTCGCCGCCGGTAACGGCCGCCTGCGCGACGCCGGGCAGGTGCTCAAGTTGGGGCTCGATATCATTGTACGCAAGGTCGTACAGGTCGCGGGGGTCCATATTGCTGCTGAGGACAACCGTGCAGACCGGAATGTTGCTGATGTCAAATTGCAGCGCCACCGGCTGCGAAACGCCCGGGGGCAGAAGCTCAAGCGCCCTGTTTACTTTCTGGATAATATCTACCAGTCCGACGTCGGTGTTTGTCCCCCAGCTAAAGTACACCATGATCTGTGACATGCCTTCACGGGTACGTGACTGGACATAGCTGATGTCGTTGGTGCTACTGACCGCGCGTTCGAGCGGAACGGTCACCGACTGTTCCATGTCGGTTGGTGCTGCTCCGTTGTAGAAGGTAACCACCGATACGACCGGTATCTGTATGTTCGGCAGCATATCTATCGGAAGCTGCAAAAAAGAGACCAAGCCCAATACAAAAATGGCTATGGACCCCATCAATGTTGAGATAGGGTATTTAAGCGCTAGTCGTGTTAACCACATATAATTATCTCGCCACCCTGACTTTCATTCCGTTATGCACCACATTGTAGCCCATCAGGAGTACCTGATCGCTGTCGTTCAATCCAGAGATGATCTGGTCTTCGTTGTCGTGAGTAACACCAATTTCCACGTACTTCTGGTGCACGATGTTGCCGGAGCCGAGAGTGTAGACGTAGCTTCCGGAATCGCTGCTCATAACGACCTGGGTAGGGAGAAGAAGCGCGTCTTCCACCCTGTCATAAACTAGATCGACGTTTGTGAACATCCCCGGTTTCAGCAAGCCTTCAGGATTGCTGATGTCGATCTCGACCGGCATGGTGCGGGTGGACAAGTCCAGCTGCTGACTGATCCTGGTAAGCTTTCCGTGAAATACTTTGTTCGGGTAAGCATCGACCGTTATCTGGACGTCTTCGATTTTCGGCAGGATGGGAATTTCCTCTTCAAGGACATCCACTAAGACCTTCACCTTGCTGATGTCTGCAAGATAAAAAAGGGTCGAGCTTGAAGAGTTAGTTGATGAAGTGACGTACGTACCAGGATCGAAGAACCGCCGTGTGATATACCCGCTGAACGGTGCTCTTACACTGCAATAGCCAAGCTGTATCTCCGCGTTTTTCAGGCTAGCTGCCGCCGCCTCTTCCTGCGCCAGGGCCACTTTATATGCAGCCTCTGAATTGTCAAGGTCTTGTTTCGCGACGAGGTTCTGACTGAGAAGACTCTTATTCCTTTCGTAGGTAAGCTTGTCGTTCTCCATGGTCGCCTCGGCCTGGAGATATACGCCCTTTGCCTGACGGGCATTCTCGGAATAGACTGCCGTATCGATCAGTGCCAGTATCTGCCCCTTCACGACGTAGCTTCCAATGTTCACGTACTCGGCTTCGATGTTGCCATTCACTCTCGGGAATATGATGGCCTCCTGCATGGCATCAATGTCTCCCGTGAAGGAGAGCGTTTTTTCTATCGTGCCCCGCTTCGGAGCGTCAACTTCGACCGTAGGTACGGGGCGGACTACTTTTACCGCGTCTTCAGCATTAGCTCTTAGCCTTAAGTAAACAAACACGGCAAATAGAACTATTACACCCGTGATATAGACATACGCTCTCTTTCGGTTCTTACTCATAAATTGCCCTATTTGTTGTCACTTTCTGTTTTTGTTTTCTTGGACAAGGCCTCAAATTTGCTTCTCTGCGCGTTAGTCAGAATCGATTTGATCATGGCCTGCGTGGAATCGATTTCACCTTCCAACCGGGATCTGAAGTCCTTTCGTATCGCCTGGAACTTCGGATGCGCATAGGTGGCTATCGAATCCAATTGCCTCTGCTGCGTAGTTGTCAAGCTGAGCTCCTTAGTCATGTAGTTTATGAACCTGTTCTTCCCGAAGTGGGAGGAATTTGGCTGTGTCTCGAAGCTGCTGATTGCGAAACCGGCAATCCCGCCGACGATCATTGACACAATTATCGCCGCCCACAGAGTTCTCTTTGTAATCACCTTTTACCTCCTCACAACAAGTTCGAGCACCTGATCGTTGGAAAGGGTCGGTTGTTCCAGAGAGCTCTTTTCGATGTTTGTCAGCCTGCCCACCATGTCGACCGAAGTGATGTTGGGCGTTCTGAACACTTGAATTGCCAGAAGCACAATCGCCACGAGAGTCGCAAGACTGATGACGATGTCCTCGAGAGCGACGCGGATTTCCTTTCCCCGTTCGAAGTGCTTGTCGGTTCGCAACGTGTTGACTACTCTGTAATTGAAAGTCTCATCGAGATTAGCAGAGTATGAAGCGGCGATGGATTCCTTAAACCGGAGAGCGGATTGCAGTTCCATCTTGCACACGTCGCAGGAGGCAAGGTGATCTTCAAATACCCTCAGCTCCGACTGCTTCATTGTACCATGAACGAAGTCATCGACGCAGACTGAAAAACGGCAACTATTTTTCATAGTTAAGCCTCCCAGCTAGTTTGTCACGCAGAATCTGTCTCGCACGAAATACCCGTGTCTTGGCCGTGCCGACACTGATCTTCAGAAGTTTCGCAATTTCATTGTAACTCAACTCGTCGATTTCCCGAAGAGTAACCGCGACCCTGAGTATGGGAGGGAGATTTTCCATTTCTTCTCTCACTATCTCGACAGTCTCAGTGGAGTCGTAGATATTGATCGGGTCGCTGGAAGCTCCGGTATGTATCTGCTCCTGAGCATCATTCTCTTCGTTCTTACTAAAGACTTCGGTGAAGTTGAAGATACGCTTGATCTGCTTTCGTCGTATCTCGTCCCGACATAGATTGACGGTGATTCGAATCAAGTATGTATAAAATGACGAGTCTCTCCTATACTGTCTGATCGAGTTAAACGCCCGGATAAAGGTCTCGTGCGCAATTTCCTCAACGTAGTCTCTTCCGAGAATCGAATAAACTGTCGCAGCCACCTTTCCTTTGTAAAGGTTGATGATCTCCGAATAGGCCGATTCATCCTTATCGAGCGCTCGATCAATGAGTTCTTCTTCTGCGATTCGCCTATCATTCGACTTCTGAGGAATAGACGAAACCGGCTTCTCGCGGTTCAGTAACTTTGTCATTATTTTTCTGTTGATAATTTTGTTCAACAGCGATAAATTTGCAACCGTTATGAGTCTTAAAGTAGAGGGAATCACCAAGACCTTTGGTGATACGAAGGCCGTAGATAATGTCTCGTTTGAGATAGATAGGCCTAGCGTCGTCGGTTTTCTCGGACCCAATGGAGCAGGGAAGACGACAATGATGCGGATAGTCACAGGCTTTCTGGCAGCTACCGCCGGAAACGTAACAATCGACGGCGAGGCCGTGGATCCTGACAGCTTCAGGCTCCGGGCCCGCGTCGGCTATTTGCCCGAGAGCAACCCGCTTTATACCGAGCTTGAAGTGCATGAGTATCTGAAGTTCACCGGCGAACTGTCCGGGCTATCCCCGGCCCGGGCGAAAGAGCGGCTCGGCTACGTGGTGGAACGATGCGGCTTGAAAGAAGTGCTGTACGAACCGATCTACCGCTTGTCGAAGGGCTACAAGCAGCGAGTCGGCCTCGCGCAGGCAATTATCCACGACCCCGAGATCCTGATCCTGGATGAGCCTTCCTCAGGATTGGATCCGAACCAGGTCATCGGAATCAGAGAATTGATTTCGGAATTGGCCACCGAGAAATTCGTCGTCTTGTCGACGCACATCTTGTCTGAGGTTCAGGCTTTGTGCAATCGAGTATTGATCATCAACAGAGGCAAACTCGTCCTGGATGCGACGTCGGACGAGCTTCAGCATAAAGGTACAGGGAACATCGCCGTGCTCATCAAAGCAGCCGCCGCCACAGATACTGTCAGGAGTGCCTTCGAACACGCCCTCCAGCCCCGGACGATTTCCATAAAGGAAAACGCGGGGACGGTTTCGCTGCAGCTGGCGGCGGAAGACAGCGATGAACTAAGGGAAACAATATTTGACGTGTGCGTTTCCAACGGGTTCAAAATGTTAGGGCTAAGCGGTTCCGGGTCGGATTTGGAAAAAATATTCAGAGAACTAACGATAGGAACTGATGAAACAGGACAGCAATAGTCTGACCGTTCTCCTGAAGAAGGAGATATTGATTTCCCTAAAGACCCCTGCCGCGTATGTAATGATAATCGTGTTTCTCCTTATCTCCGGCTACCTGTTCGCCGACGGTTTATTTCTTTCAAATGTAGCCACGCTTCGCCCGTTTTTTAATTTGACGGGAATCCTTTTCCTTTTCTTCATCCCGGCGCTGACAATGCGCTCATTCTCGGAGGAATTCAGAAACGGCACGCTGGAGGTCCTTGTGACTCATCCGGTAAGCCGCGGGAAGCTTGTGCTCGCAAAGTGGCTGTCGAGCTACATCATTATCGTGGCTTCCCTCGTTCCCACGGTGTTCTACTACATAGTCGTAGCAAGCCTGGGCAACATTGACGGGGGCGCGGCTCTGGCCGGTTATATCGGTCTCTTGTTTCTTGCTGCCGGATACGTGTCGGCCGGAATATTTTCTTCGAGCCTCACGCAGAACCAGGTGGCGGCCTTTATAATAGCACTGTTTATCCTCTTCATCTTCTTCATCCTCGACAAAGTGACGGCGCTTACAACCGGGAACGTCGCCTACATCCTTCAATATGCAAGCTCGGATTTTCATCTCGCGAATTTCTACAAAGGGGCCATCGACTTCCGTGATGTCGTCTATTTCTGCGGCGTGACGGTGTTCTTCTCGAGTTTGACATCAAAATGGCTGGAGCTGAAGTTCAAATGAAAAAGCCTACTCGCGATGCCATCCTGCAGGCCGCCCTCTATTTCGTCGTGATCGTATTGGTAAACGTCGTCGTCAGCGGATGGTTTTTTCGACTCGACCTGACGAGAGACAAGGTCAATACTCTGTCTCCGGCAACGGAGAAGCTGCTGAAGGGGCTCAAGGATCACCTGATCGTGACATTATATTTCAATTCCGACCTGCCGTCTCCTTACAATGCCAACCGTGAGGCGATAATAGACATGCTCCAGGAATTCAGGAGCCTATCGGATGGAAAGCTGGAGTACCGGATTGAGAACCCGGCCACCGACAAGGAAGTGAACAAAGCAATCTCCGAAGGTGTACCTCAGGTGCAGGTTCAGGTAATCAATAACGACAAGATGGAAGTAAAACGCGCCTTCATGGGACTTGTGATGGAATACCGGGCCCGAAAGCAGACGATACCTGTAATAGAGCATCTGTCGAACTTCGAATATGAGATGGCGTCCCGTATCGAGCGAATGATAAACCCCAACAAGAAGACGATAGCAATCGCAATCGGCAACGGGGAACCGTCATTCGGGGATATACAAAAGGCACAACAGGCTCTCTCTCACAGGTATAACCTGTATCCGACGAACCTGTCTACTCCGGTGCCCGATTCAGTCTCGGCCCTGATAATGATCCAGCCGACCAGTGTATTGGCTGATTCCCAGCTTTATAACCTGAACCAATACATGCTGAACAAGGGGAGAGCGGCCTTTTTGATGAGCATGGTCAGTGCGACTATGCAGAGTGAGTTCGCAACAAATCTGTCGCTCAATCTTTCAAGCCTGTTCAAAAGCTACGGTTTCCAGATCAATAAGAATTTGGTCCGCGATGCCGTATGTGCGTCCGTCTCCATGATGCAGCAGGAAGGCGGCCTGACGATGCAGACCGAGATACCGAACCCGTACATACCGATCGTCAGCGGACTCAACAAGTCGTTCGTTGTAACGCAGGATCTTCATCAGGTAATACTGCCGTTCCCGAGCGAGGTCGATACATCCGCGGCTGACAGTCTGCACCTGAAGGTTGTACCGTTTGCAGTTTCCAGTGTCCGAAGCGGGATATACGACGGGGTTGGAGCATATAATCTCAACCCTACTGCTCACTTCACGCGGGAGATGTTTGAAAAGCGTCACCTTCTCCTCGGCGTTGCGATAAGCGGAGTCATACATTCCGCGATCCCCGACACGAGCACGTATGCGAAAGCCGACCCTTCGAGGAAGACCGAGGGGAACGAGCGAATTGTCGTGATGGGTGACGGCAATTTTGTCCGCGATGCGTTTCTAAGCAACCCCGATAACCTGTCCGTTTTCTTAAACACTGTCGATTACCTGACAGACAATCTGGGCCTCATTTCCATCCGCTCGAAGTCGTTCCTCCCGCCTCCGTTGAAACCTGTCTCCGCAGGTACCCGTGCTACTACCAAAGATATGATTGTCGTGCTTCCACCGTTAATAGTGCTTGCGTTCGGTCTCCTGTACTGGCGAAGAACCGGGAGGCGTCGGAAAGCTTATCGCGAAAGCTTAAACAGAGAAGGTGAAGCAGAGAATGAGCAAGTCGACTAAGATCCTGATAGGCGTTCTTGTCGTTTTGGGAATCATATACGCCGTCCAGCAAGTCACTTCTACTACGTCCACGACTCAGAATTCGCGACCCTTTGCCGGAATAGATACCTCGAAGATTGTCAAGATTTCCGTGGATTTCGGCAAGCGGATAGTCATTGCCAGGGAAGGGGACCGGTGGACTATTACTTCTCCGGTTCATTTTCCTGCTTCTAACGGAGAGGTAAGCCTCCTGCTTTCCCGTGTGGCGTCCAATCCATCGGCCACCGTAGTTGCAGACAATCTGTCGGACAGTTCGGCTTACGGGCTCCGTTCGACGTCACCTTTTCTTGAGTTTGCCGAGGGAAACGGGAAAAATATCTCTCTTAGAATCGGAGACGTCAGTCCTGACTTCAACGGTTGCTATGTCCGGTTGGGCAACGAGAAGCAAGTCCTGGAATTATCTACAAACATCAGGACGCTCGTCGGACAGTCGCTTTCGAATTGGCGGGACAAGAAGATATTCAATTTCCATGAGTCCGATATAGAGGCGATGGATTTTGCCCTGGGAGACACACTCTATCATTTCTTCCATCGCGACACTCTGTGGCGCGTGAACGGTGCAGACGTGCCGGAGATGAGGGCCCATGACCTTGTGGAAAGCCTGGTTGGAACCACCGCGCTCGGGTTCATCGATAGTACTGTGAATCAGTCCATGGATATTCTGGACTATGGGATTACTCTTTCGAACAGGGAGCACATGACGGGCAAGATTTTCACTCTGGCTGAGCCGAAAGGTTCATTCAAGCAAACCTGCCTTTCAAACTCAGCCAATCATCAAGTCTATATCGTCAGCTCGGAGCTTCCGGCCACCCTGGAACAGACCCTCAGGGCCATCCACAGCGATTATCTGACCAAATAAAGATCGTAGTGTGACTGTTGATTCACCGGGATGGTCATCGGACGGTCTCCCGTCGAAGACATTGTGATATCCTGACTCGAACTGCCGCTGAGTTTCAATACTCTCCCGTTCGCATAGTCGAACAGGGCGGATCCTGAGATGGTGCCGCTGCCTTTGATGCCCACCATCATACCTTGCGCCGTGGTCTGGCCGTTCATGTTGACTTTTCCAGTGAAGTCTATTCGTACGCAGGGTGTACCGTTGAACTTTTCTCTGTCGATAAATTTGTAACCTGTGTTGGTATTGACAATGATCGAACCTTCCGCACCAGGTGTACCGACAGTATCTACCTTCGCCTGGTTCCATGTCGAGCCTTCGCCGACCTTCTTATTTGGCAATCTGAAGAAGAAACTCCCGTAATCCTTAGTCTCCCCGGCATGGGTACCGGCAAATGTCGTATCGAGCCACCTTGAAGAAATCTCTTCTCCATCGGGGCGGATAAGCGTCTCTCTCAGCTTTCCGAGCGCAGGCGAAGCAGACTTCGCGGTATCGCCGTTCGGCATGACCGCTATATTCCGACTGGAATCGATCCTGATTGTGTAGGCGATATCTCGCGCGAAATCTTTGCTCGTCATTGAGATTGCCTGGTCGGAAACGACACTTATTTTACTTGACTGCCCCATCATAGATCGGGTGGTCTCAAAAGCTGTGTGTGACCTGTAATGAAGAGGGGTAGGCCCCGAGGCCTTGTACTCGAGCTTGTACTGGCAGAATCCGCTCACATTCATCAACAGCACCGCAACTACTGCAGCATAAAGTGATTTCAATTTACCTCCATTATTTTTGTTATAAGAACTTGCTCTTCGGGCTCTCCACTTGCGCAGTCACCCCGGCTCAGGACTGGGATTCGTGGACTACCTCGTCTTCTGAGGCTTCCAGAATAAGCTCGGCCACATCCTTGACTTGTACTTCTCCGGCCTCCTTCGCCTTCACACCATCAGTCAACATCGTCATGCAAAACGGACAGGCGGATGCTATGACGTTCGGATTTGTGGCGAGTGCCTCTTCTGTCCTTTCGATGTTCACTCGTTTTCCAGTCCTCTCCTCCATCCAAATCCTCGCGCCGCCTGCACCGCAGCAGAAGCCCTTGTCCTTAGATCGTCTCATCTCCGCCAGCTCGACTCCCTTTATGCCGGTAAGCGCCTTTCGCGGGGCATCATAAATTCCGTTATATCTTCCTATGTAGCAGGAGTCGTGGTAAGTTATGCGGGACTTTTGGCCAGCCGTCAACCTGAGCTTTCCGGATTCTATCAGGCCGTTCAGAAACTCGGTGTGATGAAGCACTTCGTAATGTCCGCCGAAATCCGGATACTCGTTTTTCAGGGAGTTGAAACAATGGGGACAGGTTGTAACGATCTTTTTTACTTTGTGCTTGTTAAGTGTATCGATATTCTCTTTTATGAGTGTCTGTGACAGATATTCATTTCCGCTTCTGCGGGCGGGGTCGCCGGTGCACTTCTCTTCGTTGCCGAGGATAGCAAACTTCACACCCGCAGTGTTCATCAGCTGCGCAAAGGCACGAGCAACTTTCTGATAACGTACATCGAAACTGCCGGCACAGCCAACCCAGTATAACACCTCGAAATCATCGTTCACGTTGGCCGCTACGGGAACGTTGTATCCTTCTGCCCATTTCGCCCTGTCTCTCCAGTTGAATGCCCAAACTGTGTAATTGTTCTCGAGGTTCTTGTACGCGGCCGCGAGTTCGGCAGGGAAGCGGGATTCGTTCAGGACAAGATAGCGCCTCATATCGACGATTGAGCTCACGTGCTCTATAGTCACCGGACATTCTTCCATGCACGCCCCGCACGTAGTGCAGGCCCACAGTTCATCCTCAGTGATGTAACTGTCGACGAGAGTCTTTTCATCTGATGTCTGCTTGTTTGCCAGCAGAGGCGCTCTTTCCATCGTACGGTGCCGAATATCGGTCATTATTTTGCGTGGAGAGAGAGGCTTGCCCGTCAGATTCGCCGGACAAACCGAGTCACACCTTCCGCACTCCGTGCATGTGTACCCATCGAGCAGTTGCTTCCATGTCAGGTCCTCGATATCGCCGGCGCCAAATCTTGTTATGTCCTCGGCTTCGAGGTCGAGAGGCTTAAGTTCGGCCTTCGGTCCGATATTGGAAAAATAGACGTTGAAGAACGAGGAGCCTATGTGAAGGTGCTTTGAGTATGGCAGGTAATTCAGAAAACCCAGGACAAGGACAACATGCGTCCACCAGAAAAGGTTGAAAATAAAGTCTTTCGAATGAAGGGGAATGAATAACGATGCGAGTGTCGAAGAGAAGTACCGCGCGCCTGCATCCAGAGTATCCGGTCTTCCCGGGGTAGAAGCTTCTATTGCGATATGAGCAGCATTCTGAAGAAACATGGTGATCATTATGAACAGTATCAAAACGAGTATCAGGTTGGCGTCCCAACTCGAGTGTTTGGAAAATTGGAGCCTCTTGACATGCGCTACGTTTCTTCTGTAGAGAGCGAACAGCACCGACAAGATCACCAGAATGCCAAATGTGTCTTCGAGGAATACCAGCGGGCCGTAGAGCACTCCAAGAAAGGAGAAGGACAGATTTCTGCCGAACCCCTGCAGAAAAGTTTCCAGGATCGCGGCTAGCAGTATCACAAATCCCCAGAATATGAAAAAGTGCATCCAGCCGGCGACAAATTCACGCAACAGCTTTCTCTGGCCGAACGCGATGGAAAGGACGTTCTTTATTCGCCTGCCCGGGTTGCCGGATCTGGTCTCCGGTTTGCCGGCTTTCAGGTAGCTGGTGAGGCGCCTCACATTGAACGAAAAAAACAGGATTGTCGCAACCACTATTAGAACGAAGACAACGGTTCTCATTAATACCACCTGATTTTTAAAAATATATCGCTATGCATCCTTACAATCAATTGAAGAGTTTCGTGAATGGCCTTAACTTGGATCCATGATGAGATTAAAAGGAAAGATGGCTATCGTTACTGGCGCTTCTCGCGGTATCGGCAAGGCGGTCGCGCTTAAATACGCTGCAGAGGGGGCGAATCTGCTTGCCGTGGCACGTAACCAGGAGTTTCTCGACGACCTTGTGGAGGAACTCGATAGTAAGGACCTAAAGTGCACAACGCTTGTTGCAGATATTTCATCCGAGGCTCATTGCAGAAAGGTTGTCGACAAGGCACTGCAACTGCAGGGAAGGATAGACATTCTTGTCAATAACGCAGGAATGCTCGGGAAACGCGTCGAGATAACCTCTCTCGACATGACCGACTGGAAGAGGGTGTTCGAGATAAACGTCGACGCGGTTTTCACGCTCTGCCGGTTAGCAGCAGCCGAAATGATGAAACAGAAATCAGGCTCTATTATCAATCTCACCTCAGGTGTCGTGCGCCGGCCCTATCCGAAATGGGGCGCCTATCTTCCTTCGAAGTTCGCGGTAGAAGGACTGACTCTGATGCTTTCCGAGGAGCTGAAGAATACAGGCGTAAGGGTAAATATGATCGATCCGGGGAGGACGAATACGGACATGATACGTGAAGCCTTTCCTGATATCGAACCTTCAACCTATAAGCGTCCGGTCGATATCACAGATCCCTTCGTTTTCCTGGGATCGGACGAGTCGAAACTAGTGACCGGGACTCGGATCCAGGTCCGGTAAACCCCGCCGCTCCCAAGGCAAACATGGCGCTCAAAAGGAGGCCTCCGATAATTGAAATTCTGGAGAGTTGAATTTATATTCATTGCAAATGAAGCTAGTGACCGTTGCGAAGTGCCTCCAGATAAAAGAAGATAGTGGAGGTGGGAGGTATTTCTACTCTGATCTCATCGGGTCTGATGGCCTGGATATCTCTCGGTCGATAAACCCTGTGATTGCAGAAGAGCGGCAGGATGGGTAAGATTATTGCCGTAGCTAACCAGAAGGGCGGAGTGGGAAAAACAACCACAACCGTCAATATCTCTGCCTGCATAGCGGCTCTGGAACATAAGGTGCTCCTCGTTGATGTGGATCCGCAATCCAACGCCACTAGTGCTCTCGGATTCGACAAAGAGCAGCCTCACATGAGTACTTACGACATCCTGATCGGTTCTTCCGGCTCACAGGAGGCAATAAAGGAGACTTCTCTCTCGTTCCTGAAGCTAATACCGTCGGACATCAATCTGGTTGGGGCAGAGGTTGAGTTGGTTGACGTTGACAACAGGGAATCGCTCCTGAGGAACGCACTTTCCCAGATCAAAGATGACTATGAGTATATTTTCATAGATTGCCCGCCGTCGCTCGGTTTACTTACGGTGAACGCGCTTGTAGCAGCGGACAGCGTTCTGGTCCCCGTGCAGACTGAGTATTTTGCACTTGAGGGCTTGGGTCAGCTCCTAAATACGATCTCAATTGTGAAGCGCAATCTCAACCTGGGGCTTGAACTTGAGGGGGTTTTGCTCACGATGTTTGACTCTCGTTTGAAGCTCTCCAACCAGGTAGTTGGGGAAGTCAGACGTTACTTCGAGGACAGAGTGTTTCGTACGGTCATCGCACGGAACGTTCGCTTGAGCGAAGCCCAGAGTTTCGGCAAGCCGATCATATTGTACGATGCCGGATCGTTGGGCGCGAGGCACTATATGGAACTGACAAAGGAATTCCTTGAACGTAATGCCTCAGTTCCCGTCCAGAAAACGCCACTGGAAGGCGAATCTCAGGCGGGCAGCCCTGAGCCGGCAGACGACAAGGAAGACCCGAAGTCATGAAGTCTAACATACGTCTTGGCAGGGGATTGGATGCGCTGATCAAGAGGGAACCAATGTCTGTAGGGAACTCTCCTGACGGTTCTTCTCAGCCGGAACCCGGTGCAATATCGAAGATAGCCGTTGGCAGGATAAAGGTTAATAGGTTTCAACCGAGAAAGGAGTTTTCCGCGGACGGCCTGGAGGAGCTGAAGAATTCAATTAGAGAAAACGGCGTGATTCAGCCGATTACCGTCCGGCGGATAGAGAACGGCATGTTTGAATTGATTTCGGGAGAGCGCCGCCTGCGTGCCGTGAGAGAACTTGAGATGCCTGAGATCCCCTCCTATGTGCTTGAGGTGAATTCAGATACCAAGATGCTGGAATTGGCGCTGACGGAAAACCTGCAACGTGAAGATCTGAATCCAATTGACATCGCCACCGGTTATCAGCGCCTCATTGATGAATGTTCCCTAACGCAGGAACAGGTGGCTGCCAGAGTCGGCAAGGACAGGGCTACAGTCGCTAACTTTCTACGGCTTCTCAGGTTGCCTGCGGAGGTACAGATGAGTCTCGTATCGGGTAGACTCTCAGCAGGGCACGCCAGGGCTTTATTGGCTCTGAATGACAAAGCAGAGCTGTTCAAGTTGTTCAAGAAGACAATCAAGAACAGCCTGAGCGTTCGGCAGGTTGAAAAAGAGGTCAGGAGAATTCTCGGGAGGGGAGACAAGGCAGTTGAAACGGAAGCTCCAAAGGACGGGGCGGGGGGTGCCTCTTCACAGGATCCAGCGCTACTTGATTTAATCGACAAATTGCGAAGGCACTTAGCTACTAAGATCAAGATAGATTATAGTAATAAACATACGGGCGAGATAAGAATTGAGTTTTACGCTGATGACGACTTGGAGCGGATAATTGATCTTATTCTCGGTGATCGAAACAAATGAGGTGAAAGGAAAATGGGAATTCTGGAGACAAAGGGCGCACCACAGCCGATCGGGCCATATTCTCAAGGCATAGAGATAGATGGATTGCTGTTTCTTTCCGGGCAGATCGGTCTAAAGCCAGGTGATGCGGAGCTCGCCGAGGGATTGGTTGCCCAGACTCACCAGGTTTTGGACAATATTGCTGCCGTGCTGGAATCTGCCGGATGCACACTCTCGAATGTTATTAAATCCACCGTTTACCTGAAGAGCATGAGCGATTTTCCCGAATTCAATAAGGCATATTCGGAACATTTTAAGACCCATCCTCCTGCCCGTACGACGGTGGAAGTATCCTCTTTGCCACGTAACGCATTGATAGAAATTGAAGTTATCGCCCACAAGTAAGTGCGGGTGCTCCGGGAAAGCCACTAATCTTCTAGTTACTCTTCTTTTGTGTCTCCTTGCCATCGCACCGGAGCTCCATGCGCAGGCGGCGACGGGCGAAGGAACGGCCAATCTCTCTCTGGATCTGCGGCAGAGCCTGGGGTTGCAGGATCTTAGCTTAAGCTTAGATTCCACTGAAAGTGGCCGTGTGGAACCATCGGATACCGTTATGGTTAAGTCTAAGTTAAGGTCGCCGCTTGTAGCAGTTCTCCTGTCGGCTGCGATCCCGGGAGGCGGCCAGGTATATAACGGCAGTTACTGGAAGGTGCCGATCATCATCGGAGCTCAGGCGTACTTTGTCTCGCAATGGCTGTCGAACAACAAGAGCTACGAGTACTACCGCACGCAATATGCGCAATCCATAAGCGTCTACCCACCTCTTGGTAACACAAACCTTCAGGGCCTCCGGGATGCATACAGGGACCAGCGTGATTCGTTTGCCTGGTATATGGCAGGTGTGTACCTCCTGTCGATGGTCGATGCTTACGTGGACGCGGAACTGTCAGGTTTCGAAGTCTCTCCAGACCTTAGCTCGACGCCTTCAGGCACGACAGTCGCGGTCGCCTTCCGGCTGAAATTCTAGCCGGCTGCGTCCGCGCTTTCCATCTAAAAATCACTTTTCCTCCGCAACTCGCGGCGTCGGTGCGCTCACCTCAGACACTTCTTTCGGCCTCCTGGCAAACCCGACCGCGTAGAAAACCAAAGAGAGGAAGAGTCCCGGATACATGGGCTGGATGTCGAAGAGATAGCTGGGGGTCATCACGGTATGCCCTACGATGCCCGTCAGAAGCCAAAGGAGCGAAGTTACCCAACCGAAAGTCATCGAGGCAAAAATATACTTCTTTGGGACGTGAAGCCTGGGGAAGTAGCTCGTCACAAGCGGTATCAGCAGGCCCGGGATGAATATGGTCCCGAGATCGTACCAAATCTGGATTACGGAGGGGATCAGGAGCGACAGGCCGACGGAGATTAGCGCGGTTACCAAAATACCCAGTTGTGAATACTTCAGTATTTTCTTGCCGGCGTCCTTCTCACTGATCTTGTTTTGTCGGAGCCGGTATAGTATATCTTTGCCGATTGTCACAGCCGACAGGAAAGTAAGGCTTTCGAGGCTCGACATAATGGTCGCCAACAGGCCCACGTAGAACAGGCCCTTCACGAATGTAGGGAGTACTACCTCGGCAAGTGCCGGGTATGACATTGCCGGCTGGCTGAGGTGGGGAACGATGGCTCGCGCGTAGAGGCCGGTTGTCGAAGTCATGAAATCGAAGAAGAGCCAGAATAGAATGGATGTCAATATTCCGTATCTGGCTACGGATCCGGATTTTGCGGCGTAGCACCTCTGGTGGAATGCAGGGTCGATCAGAGTCCAGCTTGCTATGAAGAACCACGCGATAATATACTGCCACGAATTGCCACCCGTCAGCGTCAGGTGACCTGGCGGGACATGCGATTTTATGAAGGAGAATCCTCCGTAGTGCAGGTAGCAGTAAGGGAGGATAACTCCGAAACCGATGTACATCAGGATAAATTCAACGGCATTGGTCCTGATATCCGAATGGAGCCCGCCGGAATATAGGTACGCAATCGAAACGATGGTAGCGAATATGACCGAAGCCGCAAGCGTCCAGCCGAATAGCATCTCTACGATGATACCGATCATCAGAATATAGGGAGCCGGGGTGACGATGAAGAGCGTCAGAAAAGAACCCATGTTGCCGGTGGCGCTTCCGTATGTCTCCCTTAGCTTATCCGGTATGGTGTGCAGCTTGGCCTTGTGAACACGGGGTGCCAGAAAAATGGCGAAGAGTATGGCGAAGAAATAGTACGGCACGCCGAATATGAACCAGTTCGATATGCCGTACCGGTACGAAAATTCGCCGACGCCGAGGATCCCCCCGTACCAGGTCGATACGAGGGTCGCCACGAAAATGGGGAGTGTGAGACTCCGCCCCGCAACGAGATACTCGTCTATATGCCCGTGTGACTTCCTTGCCGCGCGAAACCCTACAAAGACGACCGAGGCAAAGTAGACGATCAGGACAAGCCAGTCGGCGATGGAAAACTTTACTGTCATGTGTCCTTTATGAAAACCAGCATGCCGCCTCCTTGAACGGAGATCTCAATCCGCGAGTCGAGAGCACGATTGCTGATTCCGTGGCCGCCTTTCGGAATCCTGCTGCGGTTCAGCTCGTATGCCAACCCTTTTGTGCTCACGACGGTATAATCCTCCATTGACAGCAGTGATATGAGTGAATCCGGCCGGACATCGTCGATAAGCTTGTCCACGACGGGAATAATCAGGTAGTCATCGTCGGCGAGCACCAGATGACAGCTTTTCGAATATTCATAGGCTATCTGCATGTTTGCAAGTGTCTGATCGAGCCGTCCTCCTGAAAAGGAAGTTATGAGGAAGTTATCCATTCCTCTTTCGAGGAGGAGGTCTAGGGTCTTCTCGAAGTCGGTGTTTTCCTGTGACGGTATTCTAACGATTTCCGCCTTTCCGAATGCGCCGTCAGACCGGTCGAGCGAATCCAGATCACCGACTATCAGATCCGGCTCCAGACCGATTGATCTGGCTTTCTGGGCTCCTCCGTCCGCGCATACGATTTTTGCAGGATGCCGGACAAGCTTCCTAATCCTGTCTCCCGACGGGGGAATACCGTTGCACACGATCAGCACTGAATGTTCAAGATTCATTTTGTCACAAATCCACTGAACAGTTGATGAAGAAGTTTCTTGTCGCAGCAGGGTAGAAGTATATCCCCTCGCCATGTGCGATGTAGAGTTTGTTCAACAGGTTGTTAACGTACAACTTGAAATTGACAGACGACAGGGACAGAAAATCGCGCAGCCGGTAAGAGATCCATCCGTTGACGATGAAATAAGGGCTAATCTCGTGGGAAGCCAGATCAAAGTTGTCGGTGTATTGAGAACCCACATATTGGCCGAGAAGCACTACCGAAAAATTATCGGTTGCGTAAGTCGCCCTTATGTTGCCCAGCAGCTCAGGGAAGCCGCCCAGAGTGTTCCCGTCGAGTGAGATGCCGCTGGTTATCGTATTGCCGGCGATGTCGATATAACTCGTGTAGTCGATGAGTTTGTTCCTGCTTACGGAAACATTGCCGTAAAGAGCGAAGCGATTCGTGACGATCGCGTTGGCTTCCAACTCGAGTCCGATGTGTCGCGTTCTCCTGGCATTCCCGGTAATCGGCTGCCCGTACTGGTCGAGTAAGCCGTTTGAGACAAGTTCGTTGTAGAACTCCATCCAATAGGCCGTCAATCCGAAGGTCAGCTT
>JBJKQU010000009.1:0-6073 GCA_046705025.1 Candidatus Kryptoniota bacterium
ATCGCTGCGACGAGAATGACCACAAGCAGTCCCGCCCCCGAAAGTATGAATATCTTTTTTTTCTTCTTGTTAGTCGCCATTATTTTTCCTCAGTATTTGATTGTTCCGGCAGCATATTCCACCTGCATCTTGGCCTGTATGAATGTATACGCTGCAACAACCTGATTTGACTGGTCCTGGGTATAGATCGCATTTGCGGTGAGAACATCCAGAAGCGTGCCGCTGCCGACCTTATATTTTTCCTGCGCGGTCTCAAGGTTTATCTTCGCGTAATCCAGCGCATTCACCGCGGATTCATACCCCTTCTCGGCAGCATAAAGGTTCAGGAGGGCCTTGTAAACGTCCAATTGCACCTGACGCTTCGTCGCATCGAGTGTTTGCTCCGCAGATTTCAGGTTAATGTCAGCAACCTGAATATTGGTTTGCGTTTGAAAACCGTTGAAGATCGGAAGAGATATTTGGAGGCCGCCGTAGAAACTCTTGTTTTGATTAATGGAACTCGTGGCAGGTCCGTTGATACCGTAAGGTGCGAATGCACTGATGGTCGGTGAGTATGCCGCGTTTGCGATCGCAACCGAAGACTTGCTGGCGTTCACGTTTTCCCTTGCCGCCTTGTAATCAGGCCTGTCTTTGAGTGCCTTGTCGACAAGGATGGACGTGTCGCTGTACCTGGAATTCAGCTGCGCGAATTCTGTGGTATCCACATTACTGTTTACGCCAGCGTCAACAAACGCCACATCGTCTGTAACCGGAATTCCCAGAAAAAATTTGAGATTCGCCCTGGCCTGATCATACGCGTTCTTATATTGGACGAGGGTATACTGGTCACCACTTACGGTGGCCTGCTGCTGATATACATCAGCCAATGAAGCGGACCCTACGCTGTTGGATTCCTTAATCTGCTCCAACTGTCTCTGATCTCGTTTCAAATTCTCTTCACCAATCCTGAGTTGATCCCTCGCATTGAAGACCGCTAGATAGTTCTGTATGGTTTGATATATAGCAGTCTGCTTCGCCCTGTCGAAATCGAGGCTTGCAGAGCTGCTCTGAGACTTCACCATGTTAAGCCCGGCAAGATTAGCCATGCCGTCAAACAGCGTGTAGCTGGCTCCCACACCCGCCGAATACCGCCTTGATATAGATGTAGCGGTCAAAGGTATGAGCACGCCGCCTACAGTAACGCCGCTTTGTATCTCATTGTATTGATATGAGAAAGAACCGTTAGCGCTCACGCTGGGAAGAAGAGCGCCGTATGCGCTGAGCAGTTTTGCGCCCTGACTCTGCGACTGATAGTCCGACTGCAACACGCTGGTGTTCCGATGCAACGCGATGTCTATGCAGTCCTGAAGCGTCAGTTGCTTCTCAGTATTCCCCTGTTGCCCAAATGCCATCGGTGCGAACATAAAGATAACACCCAGAGTCATCAGTTTCTTGACCATGTAATAACTCCTCAGAAATATGAATTGATTCAAACTTTAAAATACCTCTTTATCTTAGACGGATTAGATATCCGACTGTTTCATGAATTTGAGAGAATTTTTTCCCCATTCTCTCTTAAGAACGTTAACGCGGCGTCATGCTCGTTGGGTATCGTGCCGTCAAGAACGGCGCTTTCCACCGCCTTCTTCAACAGTCCGACCGCCTTGCTCGGCCCGAGCCCGAATACCGCCATAATCTCCTCGCCATCGATGGGAGGTCGCCAATTCCGTACCTTATCCTTTTCTTCAACGATCTTGGCCCTTTCCTCCACCAAATCGTAGTTTCTGGTGTACTCTTCAACCAGTCTCTTGTTCCTGCTGGTAATGTCTGCCCTGCAAAGCTTCATTAGGTCTTCGAAGTCGTCCCCGGCTTCAAACAGGAGACGGCGCACAGCCGAGTCGGTGACCCCCTCCACGGCTAGCGCCATCGGACGAAGGTGCAGTCTCACGAGTTTCTCAACATATGGCAGCTTGTCCAGCGGAAGGCGCATGCGCTGGAAAAGTCTTTTCATGCGTCTCGCTCCGATCTCATCATGCCCGTGAAAAGTCCAGCCGATCCCGTCAATAAACCTCTTGGTATCAGGCTTGGCTATGTCGTGAACCAATCCCGCGAATCGAAGCCATACGTTCTCGGAAACTTCCGCAAGGTGATCCACCACGCTCAGCGTATGAAGAAATACGTCCTTATGATGGTGGTCGTTGATTTGTTCGACACCCGGCATCGCGCTGATCTCAGGAAAGACGATCCTCATCACACCGGTATTCTGCATGAGTCTAAGGCCGGTCGACGGACGCGATGCCGAAAGCAATTTCATGAACTCGTCGGTGATTCGCTCCTGTGAAACGATGGATAATCGGTCCTTCATGGAAATAATGGCCTCCTCGAGACGCGGCGCGAGAGAAAACTCGAACCGACAAGCGAAACGCAGCGCCCTGAGCATTCGGAGAGGATCTTCGCTGAATGTTTCCGCCGGCTCCAGCGGTGTGTCGATCACACCCTTCTCAAGGGCCTCCTCTCCGGAGAAAATATCTATGAGCCCTCCAAAAGATGGCGCGGAGTCGGCGGATCGCCCTTCCGATGACGGCTTTCGATTCGGGGCTGCTTTGTTGAGAGGAATGGCCATCGCGTTTATTGTGAAATCGCGCCTCGAAAGGTCCTCCTCCATCGTGGCTGCCTCGACTCTAGGCCTCCTGGAACTCGCTTCGTATGCCTCCTTCCGGGCACCGACTATTTCCAGCTTTCTGTCACCGACTACCATTTGCGCAGTACGGAATTTCTCAAACACGACCACACCGGTGGCATCAAGATCTGACGCAACCTTCCTGGCGAATGGAAGCGGGTCGCCGATTACCATTACATCTATGTCCTTGCCCTCTTTTCCGAGTATCAGGTCCCTGACGTACCCACCAACCACAAACGCGGCTATGCCGAGCTCGTCAGCAAGACTACCGATCTTAATGAGTATGGGTTCATTTACCTGAAATGTTTTCTTTTTCGACATACTACAATTTCAAAAGCCTCTTTGATTCTTCGATTTGTTTCACGATAGAGTCGGCCACAACCATTACCTTCAACGCGTCTTCCGGAGTGACTGCAGTCGGGGTGTTCTCCATTATGCTTTTAATAAACAACTCGAGTTCCATCTTGAGTGAGTTAACCTGAGGCGCCTCCGGCTGCTCGTAGGTGACCACCCGGGCCGAGTCGCCAATTCCGATAGTACCGAGGTTTAGTCCCTGCGGGACAACTCCATCCACCCTGGTGGCCCGGTAGACTTCTGCAATCCCTTCGGCGAAATCGATCGAGATATATCCATCCCGCTGGAACATCCTCATCTTCCTCATAGGGTGCTGCGATATCCTGCTGGAGGTCAGATTTGCCACGGCGCCGTTGGCAAACTTGATCCTTGCGTTTGCTATGTCCACCGTATCAGAAATGACTCCGACGCCGCTCGCGTCTATATCCGTGACAGGACTCTTCACAAAGTTCAGTATCAGGTCTATGTCGTGCACCATAAGGTCGAGGACGACTGCCACGTCTATCCCCCGCGGTTTGAATTGCGCCAGCCTGTGGCACTCCACGAACATCGGCTCCAACTTCAGGTGTGACAGCGCCAGCACCGCCGGGTTGAACCGTTCGACATGCCCGACCTGAACCTTGACTTTCTTCTCTTCGGCCAGCGAACATATCTTCTCGGCTTCGGAAACAGTTGTCGTGACCGGCTTCTCTATGAAACAGTGCTTACCTGCCTTCATGAAGCTGCTAGCGATCTCGAAATGACGGCTAGTGGGGGCGACTATAGATACGCAATCGACCACGCCCCCGAGTTCATCCATGGAGGAGAAGGCTTTCACGCCAAGTTCACCCGCCAGCGAGGCAGCCCTTGCGCTATCCACGTCATACACACCCACGAGATCTGCGGCAGCGACCTGTTTCAGCAGCCGCGCGTGGGTTTGCCCCAGATGCCCAACCCCGATCACTCCGATTTTCACTTTCTCATTCATTTGCTTTTCCTGTATTGTACGACCTGAACATATGAGGTCTTGTTGTTCTCATCCAGCGGCGTGTCAAGAAGGACCTTGCATCCCGACATCAAGCTGTCGAGCCTGGAATCGCGTCTCGCAACATAGACGACAGGAGAAGAGGACTGCATGAAACTCCCCACCGGCAGTACACCGTGTCCGACCTGGTAGACCTGCCTTCCGAGTTTAACCGAAAGTTCCGCCGGGGCAAAGTTACTGACGATGCTGGCTCCATCCCCTTTCGTGGCGATAGCAGTTATCACATCGCTCACAGTCTCATTCTTCTGAAAAGAATCCTCGAGTGCCACATTTTGAAGGAATATGTTGTTCGAATAAAGGTTCGCGAGCAGGAACATAGCGACGAAAACAAATACAAAAGTATCCGCCGAGAAGAGATTGATTTCCCAGAGAGAATTGAATCCCTGCAGGAAAAACATCGCGAGTATTGTGGACACCACCAGCCCGACGAAAAGATTTGTCGTCGTCGGCTGCGCCACGCACATGGCCGCCGAAGTGATCCAGACCATCAAGGTGTGAAAATGAGTACGGTACACGTCCCATCGCTTTCGCGTCACGAGGTAGACAATCCCGGCAACGTTCAGGACATTGGCGACAATTAGCGGGACTGTCCCGGCAAAGGTCCACGATAAATCGCGCGCACTGATCGGAATCGAAAATACCCTCGAAGTGCCGGAATAGATGGAGTAAAGGTACGCAAGCGCAGCCACCGCGAGGAACGCCGCGGCTGATGTGAGCAGCCTTGAGGTCATTTGTTTCTTATCCTCGAGGTTCTGCAGCATGTCAAGAATTGTTATCAGAAAAAAGATAAGTCCCGGAAGGTTGGCGGCAAAACAGACGCCTGCGATGACGCCCGCATAGACATACTGGTTCCGATAAAGGGCTATGAGGAAAAGCAATGTCAGTGCGGCTGCAGAGGCGGCAGGACCGCCCGATACAGCCGCCACAACGGCGAAAGGAGAAAGCGCGGCGAGGAATATGCCGAGGAATCCCCAGAACTTCCCTCCAAGTATTAGCTCTATGACTACCGAAATCAGATAAAGGTCGAGGACAACCAGAATCAGTCCGGCATATTTCAGAAGGATGATCGAATGGGGTGTGATGAACCTGTCAAGCAGCCCGAAGAAATCCCATACTATCGATCTCGACGCGGTAATGCTCTCAAGAAGGACCGAGTGTATCACGTCTCCCTGAGCCACGTAGGCATACACGGCCGACAAATCGAGCTCCCGATATCTCCAATATGTAAGAAAAGCAATAAGCAGAGCGGCGCCCTTCAGATACCACGCATACCTGTCGAAATGCGAGAACTTCATTGCCGGTCGACCCCGTTGCCATTCTTTGCAACCATCCCTGACAGTTCCCGCACCGTTGCGGCCTTCAGGCATTCAATGTTGTCGAATCTGTTTCTGGATATGCTGTCATACGTGACAGCTATGAAGCCGGTCCCCGCGGCGGAGGCGGCTTTGTAATCTGAAGGCGAGTCGCCTATGACCAACGTATCGGATGCTTCCATGCGAAGACGGCCGAGCGCGATTTCGATCCCTTCCGGATCGGGTTTGTGATTCTTCACCTCGGAACCCGTCACGATCACATCGAAATAGGATTTCAATCCGTGGTAGTCCAAAGTCAACTCCGCCGTCCTTGTACCTTTTGCCGTGAATACGCCAATTAATTTCCCGGACGATTTCAAATCTGCCAGGAGTTCCCTTATCCCAGGAAATACCACCGTCTCATCGAGATGGGAGGAATAATAACCGAGAAAATCCTTCCAGACGGAATCAAAATTGTCCGAACCGATCATGTTGACTATGCAGACCTCTTCTGGCGGACCAAAGTAGGTAAGTATCTCACGCGGGGACATCCGCACAGACTTGTACTTCTCGAGGACGTAATTGAAGCTGTCGAAGATGAGTCCATGAGTGTCCGCCAGAGTTCCATCAAGGTCAAATAGAATGAGGGAGTATTTGCCGTCCGTCGTCACGTTATCAATCGCCCCCCGAACCTGAGACATTTCCAAAATACTCTTCGAATATTCCTACGATTCTTCCCGAAGC
>JBJKQU010000010.1:0-37874 GCA_046705025.1 Candidatus Kryptoniota bacterium
TCAAGGTTTCCAACCAGTCGGGAGAGTCAACCGTAACAGGAACAGCGACTATCAACGAGAACGCGTCGCAGGCGTTGGGCTCAATGGAAGTTGCTGCGATTCCGACAAAGTTCGGTCTGGATCAGAATTATCCGAATCCATTTAACCCGACGACTGAGATCGCCTTCGACCTCCCGAGGAGGGTCAGTGTCGAAATCATGGTTTATGATGTACTGGGACGGAGGGTCAGGACGCTCGTCAGCCGAGCCATGGAGGCCGGGCGTTACGGTGCCGTTTGGAACGGGTTGAACGACGAGGGGCGGCAGGTCGGCGCCGGAGTCTATTTCTGCAGGATGGAAGCGGGCGGCTTCGTGCAGACGAAGAAGATGCTGCTTCTAAGGTAGGTTTCTGCATCGGCGCTTCCCGGGACTCTGACAAGGTTAAGCTCAGGTAATGGCCTGAAGTCCTGCCGAGAGCCGGGAACAAATCCACGGCTTAAATGCCGCGGCAATAGATTACAGATCAGATTTGATAAGACAGAGAACGCTGGAAAGTCCGTACTCAGACCAGGGTAAGACACGGGATAATCCGTGCAGTTTTAAATGTTTATTCGCGAGTGCGTTGAATTTGTTTTCAGTTTAAAATATATTTCAGATGTAATTTGTGATGGGGACTGCCGGATGAAGCCTGGTGGTTTCCCTCAAGACAGCCTTGGACAGTTTGTTCAAGATGGCGGTTTAACGGCCAGTTCAGGGGCTCCTCCCTGTGACGGTCTTTGAAATGATGATTAAGGTAAGACTACGTAAGGACTTTCAAAGGGTCTGACGGGAGCGTCGTCTGGCGTGTGTCGCATTTGCGACGGGCGGTAGAGGGGAGTTAAGTCCCAAACAGATCAGCGGTTCCGTTTCAGAAGTCGTGAAGACTTCCGACAAGATAGGAGACGGTGGAAGTCCGGAAAATTGTCGATACCCTCGATAGATCTTTCGCAAGATAGGCAGTGTAACTGAGATGAGCAGAACCGATACCAGCCCGTCTGCGACGGGGTTTCAGCTAAGGTTGAAGTTTTAGCTGGACAGCGAGGACTTGCGGCCTCCCGATACGTCGGGGACCGCCGGCTAGCCTTCCCCTCGTTAGAATCGCTCTGGTACCGAAAAATAAAAAGCCCCAGAGGGGCAAGGAGAATATTAAATGGCTACGATGATCACTGAGGAGTGCATTAACTGTGGCGCATGCGAGCCGGAGTGCCCGAACACGGCAATCTACGCTGGCGGCGTTGAGTGGGAACTCTTCGGCGAAAAGCATCCCCCGGTCTCGGATGATTTCTATTACATTGTGCCCGAAAAGTGCACTGAGTGCGTGGGACACCACGAACAGGAACAGTGTGCTGCGGTATGCCCGGTCGACTGCTGCATTCCTGATCCGAATCATGTTGAGCCTGAAGAAGTGCTTTTTGCAAGGGCAGTGCAGTTGAATCCCGAACTAGCAGGGCTTGAGCTGACTGTGGCCAATTCGAAATTCCAAAAGTAAGTCCGCAGGGCCCCGGCTGAACCGACATTCGGTCGGGCTGGAATGAGTTTGGCTAGTCTGTCGAAAAGGGCGGACTTAGAAAAGGTCGGGTTATCCCCCGGCCTTTTTTTATAATGAGGTTCTCACAATTTTCCGGAAAACTTCTGACCCGCATTTTCGTGTTGTAATTGAGTCGGCGAAACATAAATTGGATTGGAGACTCGATGCGAATAGGTAACTACAAACTGACCGCTCTTGAGACCGGGCGGTTCTATCTTGACGGAGGAGCGATGTTCGGCGTAGTCCCGAAAGTCCTGTGGAACAGATCTAATCCCTCAGACGGTAGAAACCGGATCGAGCTGGCTCTCAGGACGCTGATCATCCGGGACGAAAAACGCTGCATAATGGTGGACACCGGAATCGGTGAGAACTGGGACCCCAGGTTTTCCGATATTTATGGGGTGGACCATTCCAGGTATTCGCTTGAGAAATCTCTTCAAGAAGTCGGTCTGTCGCCTGACGATATCACTGATGTGATAATTACTCACCTCCATTTCGACCATGCCGGCGGTGCAACGTATAGCAACGGGAAAGGAGAGACGGTCCCCGCCTTTCCAAACGCCACCTACTACATTCAGAAGAAACACTACGAGTGGGCTGTAGACCCGTCCGAAAAGGACCAGGCTAGCTTCGTGAAGGAGAGATTTGTGCCGCTCCACGAACAGGGAAGGTTGAAGCTGCTGGACGGCGAGGTTGAATTCCTGCCGGGTATTTATATCAGGCTTTCCGACGGACATACGATAGCCCAGCAGAACGTGCTGGTTACCGACGGGAAGACGACGCTTTACCACCCGGGCGACATGATCCCGACATCTTCTCACGTGCCCCTTCCGTTCATAATGGGATACGACAATTACCCACTCATTACGCTGGAGGAGAAGAAGAGCGTCTTGAGAAAGGCAGTCGATGAGGGGTGGATGCTCTTTTTCGAGCACGACCCTAAGCAGGCGGCCACTCATGTGGAGAAAAAGGAAAGAGGGTATAAGGCGGGAAAACCGGTGGACATCGCTGCGGAATAACCACGCCACCGAAGGAATCCCTTCGGGGGAATAATGGAATGATGTCCGCAGGACCACTTCGTGGGAAAAATTGAATAGGAAAAGTTGGAAGAGCTGAAAGAGGAAATGTCGGACGAATTCGCAGAAATAGCACCGCTGTCGGAGCTGCAAGAAGGAAAGGGGAGCGTCCACCGGCTGGGAGACGACGAAATTGCCCTTGTAAGGCTTGAAAACCGCGTTTTTGCGTTTGTCAATGTGTGCCCGCATCAGCACACCCGGCTTGTAGACAAGTACGGCGGCCAGATTGCGGGTGAGAATCTGACATGCCCTATGCACGGCTGGACTTATGAACTCAGAACCGGCAAGTGTGTCAACCAGAGCGGGAAGCTTCGAATGCTCGAAGTCCGGATAGAGAACGGGGTGGTCTTTGTAAGGAAGACCCTCAGGGGCCCGGCGTGGTAGAAAAAGGGACATCGGAATTTGTAGAGTCTGCTGCACTCGAAGAAGGATTCGACCTGGTTGGAATAGCCGCGGCGCAGCGTCTGGAAAGCGAATCCGAAAGGCTTAACCGCTGGCTGGACCGAGGTTATCAAGCGACCATGAATTGGATGTCGCGTGATGTCGACAAGAGAGCGGACCCGTTAAGGCTGCTCCCGGGAGCCCGGTCCGTCATTTCCCTTGGCAAGAATTACTATGTGCCCGTTGACCATCCGGCCGGTACAGCGAAGATTTCCAGGTACGCGTGGGGAAACGACTATCACATCGTGATCGGGGATATGCTGAAGAAGTACACGAAGAGACTCTCGGAAAAGTTTGCGGGAAAGAAGTTTATGTATTACTGCGATACCGGTCCGGTGATGGACAAGGTTTGGGCGCAGCGGGCGGGGATCGGCTGGATTGCCAAACACACGAATGTTATAACTCGTGAAATCGGATCATGGATCTTCCTGGCTGAGGTCGTAACCGATCTGGAGTGTTCGTACGACGAGCCTGCGGTGGATCACTGTGGCAGCTGCCGCGCTTGCATCGACGCGTGCCCGACGGATGCGATAGTAGAACCGTACGTTCTCGATTCCAACAAGTGCATCTCATTCCTGACGATAGAGAACAGGGACAGCGAAATTTCCGGCGAACTGGCTGCGAAGCTGGACAATTGGGTATTCGGTTGCGACATCTGTCAGGATGTCTGTCCATGGAACGAGAAGTTTCAAAAAGAATCTCATGAGTCCGCTTTCGCTCCGCGCGAGGAAAACCTGAATCTGAAAGCCATTGACATTCATCTAATGACAAGAGAGGACTTCTCGGCAAGATTCCGGCAGAGCCCGGTCAAACGAGCCAAGTTTGAGGGTTTCCAAAGAAACGCAAGAGCGCTGACCCATTCTTTATGATGGACATATTTAACGCATAGAAGAAAGGATATTTCTTTGAAATACAAGGGATTCATTTTTGATCTTGACGGAGTCCTCGTAGACAGCTCGAAGATCCATTATGCCGGCTGGAGAAAGTTCCTGAACAGCCGCGACAGAGACTTCGACTATCAGACCTTTCTGAAAAACTATTTCGGAAAGAGAGGTCAGGATACGCTCGATCAGGTTTTCGGAAAAGGGAAGTTCTCGACCGCGGAAGCCAGGAAGATCTCAGACGAGATTGATTCCAACTTTGTTTCCAAGGTGGCCGAGATGGGGGTTCCGGTAAGAGGGGCTTTGGGGTTCGTCCAGGCCCTTAAGGATTTCGGACGGAAGGTGGCGCTTGCGACGTCGGCCCCCCGGCAGAATGTTGATGCTTTCCTGGATGCCTTCTCGTTGCGAGGGGTATTCGACGCTGAGGTTTGCGCCGACGATGTCTCGCATGGGAAGCCCGATCCCGAAGTGTTCTTGAAAGCCGCATCCCGGCTTGGAGAGGTTGCGGCAGATTGCGTGGTTTTTGAAGATTCGTTGTTCGGTGTGGCTGCCGCAAAAGCATCCGGTGCAACCTGCGTGGCGCTTCTGACTACTACAACACGTGAAGTTCTGGACGATGCTGATTACTTTATTAAGGACTTCGCGGATGAGGAATTGAAGAAAATAATCCCGCTTAAAACTACGGAGAGAGTATGAGTCACAGGAAAGTCTTGGTAATCGGTTCCGGTCCGGCCGGCCTTACAGCGGCTATTTACACCGCGCGGGCCAATCTTGAGCCGCTCGTTTTTGAGGGAAGTCAACCCGGGGGGCAACTGACGATCACTACGGAAGTCGAGAATTATCCGGGTTTTCCCGACGGAGTGATGGGCCCGGAATTGATGGACATAATGAAGAAGCAGGCCGAGAAATTCGGCGCCAAGATGGTATTCAAAGACGTTTCCGAGGTGGATCTCTCAAAGAAGCCATTTGTCGTCAATAGCGGCAACGAGACATATACGGCCGACTCTATTATCATTTCAACGGGCGCATCGGCCAAACTCATCGGTTTAGAGTCGGAAAAGGCGCTGATGGGATACGGCGTTTCTGCCTGCGCGACCTGCGACGGGTTCTTCTTCAAGGATCAGGAGGTAGTGGTTGTCGGCGGCGGCGACACGGCGATGGAAGAGGCAACCTTTCTTACGAAGTTTGCGAGCAAGGTCACAGTCGTGCACCGGCGCGATTCGCTCCGTGCCTCGAAGATCATGCAGGAGCGCGCGTTCAGCAATCCCAAGGTCAAGTTCGTCTGGAACTCGGTTGTCGATGAAGTGCTCGGCGTGAAGGAAAAACGGGTCCACGGCGTCATGCTGAAGAACGTGAAGACCGGAGAAAAGACCGAGCTTAAGTGCGACGGGATGTTTGTCGCGATCGGGCATCAGCCGAACGTCTCGATTTTCAAAGGGCAGCTGGAAATGGACAACGTCGGTTACATAGTCACGAGGAATGGCTCGACCGAAACGAGCGTCCAGGGCGTGTTCGCCGCAGGCGATGTTGCGGACAAGAAATACAGACAGGCGGTTACTGCCGCGGGTACAGGATGCATGGCGGCTATCGACGCGGAGAAGTACCTGGAGGCACTGTATCACAAGGCGGGAGATTAGGCCGAAGAGGCAAGGGGCTTAAAAGCAGATAATTCGTCTCGACGTCAGATATAGAATGGATGTTTCTCCTAATATCATATTAGGGTGTCGCTGGTGCTTGATCTCCTGGCGGGTGGAGCAACGGTTGAGCTGATTATCTCTGAATACCCCAAATTGGTAGAGGAAGATACACGGGCTGCTATTGCGTACGGAGGGAGATGGCGAGGGAACGTTACGTTGATATCCCATCGCAGGCGAGTAAATGAAGTTCAAACTCGACGAGAACCTCGGTACTCGGGTTCATCGGGTTCTTCTACAGGCAGGACATGAAGTCGTCTCCGTCCGCAGCGAAGGGCTTGAAGGCTGTTTGGATTCGGAACTATACAAGACCTGCTGTGAACAACGGCTTTCTCTGATAACCCCGAGACAATAGTCAAAAGGAGCCTTGCGGTTTTCTTTTTGGGCAGAATTCTTATATTACTTTCGATCAGATGGACATCAAAACACGTAAGAAGACTATACTGGTCGGGGACAGGGTCCTTATACTTCCCGACAAGAACCAGGAGAAGACAGAGCACGGACTGTACCTGCCGCCCGGCGTGAAGGACAAGGAGAAGGTCATGGGCGGCACAGTTGTGCGGGTCGGTCCGGGCTACGCCATTGCAAATCCCAATTATATCGATCAGGAACCTTGGTCTACCTCAGCTAAGGAACCGGTGAAATACATCCCGCTGCAGGCAGAAGAGGGCGATTATGCCCTGTTTTACCGCGATCAAGCAGCTGAGATCGAGTTTGAAGGTGAGAAGTATTTCATCGTCAGTCAATCCTCGATTCTCATGCTAATAAGGAATGCGGATCTCACAATCGACTCCTTCGGCCTTGATACGACTCTCTAACTCGAGTTTTTGACCGCCGCCTGACCCTTCCACCCCGGTTTCTGTTCCATGTTTGTTTCAACTTAGTCGTCGAGTTGTTAACTTATTGAGCGATGAGAGAGCTGTTAGTAATAGATGGTGTGACAATCGAAGGAAGTCTGCTCAGGCGCAACTTCGCCTGCGATCTTCTAAAATGCAAAGGCGCATGCTGCAGCCTTCCGGGAGGAAGAGGCGCCCCTCTTCTCGACTCGGAAATAGAGGAGATTCAAAAAACGCTTCCCGCAGTACTGCCGATTTTGGATGATAGAAAGAGGGCACTAGTTGAATCGCGCAGGAACGGAAGCGGACCCGTTGGTTTTTATGAGGGGGAGAGCGGCGACTACGCGACCACCTGTGTCGACGATGCAGATTGTGTTTTCGTTTATCACGATAACGGGATTGCTAAATGCGCTATCGAGCGTGCTTACAACGAAGGGAAAGTGAGCTTCAGGAAGCCTATTTCGTGCCATCTCTATCCGATAAGAGTGAGGAGTTTTGGCGGAGACGTTCTCCGATACCATGAAATTGCCGAGTGCAGGCCCGCCGCTATGAAGGGCGATTCCGAGAAGACCGGTGTCATCGAGTTTCTTAAGGATGCGCTGACCCGCCGTTATGGAGAAGAGTGGTATAACAAGCTGGATGTTCAGGTCCACGCAGCCGTGGTTGATAAGTTATGACTGGGATAGTGTGTTGATATGCTGAAGTTCGGTCAAACACAGCGCCTTAGCCAGGAACTGCGACTTCAGCCGCAGCAAATACTTTATTACGACTTATTGCAGCAGCCGATTTTTGCGCTGCAGCAGAGATTGAGGACGGAGCTCGACGAGAATCCGGTGCTCGAGCTGGAGGAAGCGGAAGAGGTGGTGGAAGAGGCCGAGACGGAGCTGAAGGAGACGGACGAGAAGGACGAAGATCCCATAGATGAGCCGGAGTTCAGCGATGTGGATCTCGATGAATTCAGGAACGACGATACTGAAATCAGGCTGAGGCGGCGCTCGGAGGACGATGAGGAGTTTGAATTCGCCCCGCCTGCAATCGAGAACATGTATGACCACCTTCTCCAGCAGTTACAGCTTCTGGACCTTAATGATAAGGAGAAGCGTCTCGGGGAGGAGATAATCGGAAACATAGACGATGACGGGTACCTGCGTGAGGATCTGGCCAAGATCGTCGAGGATGCGAATCTTGCTTTCCAGCTGGATTTGACGGTCCAGGACGGTGAGAAAGTCCTGGCGGGGATACAGACGCTGGACCCTGTCGGGGTAGGATCGAGAAATCTCCGCGAGTGTCTCCTGGTACAGCTGAGAGCGCGCACGGACATCGACGGGAACGACCGGGCGATTGCACTGAGGATAATCGAGGAAGGATTCGAGGACTATTCCAACCACCGTTATGACCAGCTTGCAAGAAAGCTGAACATAACTCCGGACGACATAAAGATCGCCGACGTTGTGATAAAGAAGCTCAACCCGAAGCCGGGCGAGGGCTTCCTGCTTCCGCTTGAGACCACGATTGTCGTCCCGGATTTCGTCGTGCAGGAGGACGAGAAGGGTGAGCTCGTGATTACGCTTAACGAACGTGACATGCCGCAGGTAAGAATCAGTCCGCGGTATCTCGACATGATGAAGCGGGCACGCAGCCACAAGACCGACGCACAGACTAAGGACTTTCTAAAGAGGAAGCTTGAATCGGCGAAATGGTTCGTCAATGCCTTGCAGCAGCGGCGTCACACGATGATGCAGGTTATGCAGGCGCTTATCGAGACCCAGCGGGAATTCTTCACGGAAGGCCCCGACCATATCCATCCTCTGATCTACAGGGATATAGCCGACAGGACCGGTTTCGATATATCCACAATCAGCAGGGTTGTGAGTGCGAAGTATGTCCAGACCGACTTCGGAGTCTTCAAGCTGCGCGAGCTTTTCAGCGAAGGTCTGAAGACGTCCGACGGCGAAGAAGTCGCTACGCGGGAAATAAAGAACAAGATAAAGAGTATGATAGAGACGGAGGAAAAGAATTCTCCGCTGAACGATGAGAAGATCACTGAGCTCCTTAATCAGTACGGCTATAAGGTGGCGCGAAGAACGGTTACCAAATACCGAGAGCAACTTCGTATCCCGCCGGCCAGAATGCGACGGGAGGCATAGGAGAGATGAAGACGATCGATACGCTGGATCGAGAAACTGTCGAGAGCAAGGTCAAGCACTACCAGTCTATCGTTTCCAATTATGAAAATAAATATTCGGGTTCGTACGAGTCATTTTCGACGGCCATTTCAAAAACAGAACTCACATCCGAGCTGGAGGATGACCTTCTCGATTGGAAGGAGGCTATTCTGATGTTGAGCATATACGAACGGATGCTGGGCGAGTTGCCGGGGGCCGGCTGAACAGTCTTGCAGCCTGCCGGCACAGCTCGAGATCTAAATCAAATTCCCCTGTTCCGAGGAGCGATATGGAAATTCACGCAACCACAGTAATCGGCATTATCAGGGACGACAAATGCGCGATAGGCGGCGACGGTCAGGTCACCATCGGGCAATCGGTGATGAAGCACAATTCCAAGAAGGTAAGAAAACTCTACAACGACACAATTCTAGCCGGGTTTGCAGGCGCTTCGGCGGACGCCTTCACGCTGTTTGAGCGTTTCGAGGACAAGCTTCAGCAGTATCATGGGAACCTGAGCCGGGCGGCTGTCGAGCTCGCTAAAGACTGGCGGACCGACAAGTATCTCCGTCATCTCGAGGCACTTCTCGCCGTCATGAACAAAGACACGGCTCTCCTTGTCTCCGGTAATGGAGACGTGGTCGAACCCGACGATAATATCGTGGCCATAGGTTCCGGAGGGAACTACGCGCTTGCCGCTGCAAGGGTTCTCATAAAACATACGAACCTTTCCGCGAAGGAGATTGTCCTTGAATCCCTAAACGCGGCCTCTGACATTTGCATTTACACCAACAAGAATTTTTCGGTCGAAGAAATCTGATATGGCTAAACTCTTGAAAAAGATTAAGAACGCGGTACTGAAAACTGAACTGACACCCAGGGAAGTGGTTCGAGAGCTCGATAAGTACGTCATCGGGCAGGACGCTGCGAAAAAATCGGTCGCCATCGCGCTTCGTAACCGGTGGCGCAGGCAGCAGGTCGCCGAAGACCTGCGCGAAGAGATAATGCCGAACAACATAATCCTCATAGGGCCGACAGGGGTCGGTAAGACAGAAATCGCGCGAAGGCTTGCGAGACTGTCAAATGCTCCGTTCGTAAAAGTCGAAGCGTCCAAGTTCACCGAGGTAGGCTACGTTGGGAGGGACGTCGAATCGATGATCCGCGACCTTGCGGAGATTGCCGTTGCCAACGTCAAAGCCGAGAGGACTGCGGAGGTGAGGGATCGAGCCAAGACCCTTGCGGAAGAACGGGTATTGGATGAACTCATCCCTTTGAAGACCCCGAGAAAAGTCAATCCCGACGGCCCCGATACCATCGAGGAGCCAGAGCAGCGTGCGGAAACGAGGGAGAAGCTGAGGAAGATGCTGCAGAACGGGGAACTGGACACGAGGACAATCGAGGTTCAGGTGAGCGCCGATGCGCTGCCGATGATGCAAGTATTCGGACCATTCGGTGCCGAGGATCTGGGTGCGAATTTCCAGGATATGCTCAGCAATATCATGCCGAAGAAGACGAAGACGCGCCGAGTCCCGATTTCCGAGGCGATCAAGATTTTCGAGCAGGAAGAAGCACAGAAGCTTGTCGATATGGACGGGGTCATCAAGGAAGCCGTCCATAGGATCGAGAACAGCGGAATAGTGTTTGTCGACGAGATAGACAAGATCGCGAGCACGGGCGGCGAGGCCCACGGCCCCGATGTGTCGCGCGAAGGCGTGCAGAAAGACCTGCTGCCGATCGTCGAAGGGTGCACGGTGATGACGAAGTACGGGATGGTGAAGACGGACCATATACTGTTCATTGCCAGCGGGGCATTCCACACGGCGAAACCGTCGGACCTGATCCCGGAACTTCAGGGAAGATTTCCGATACGGGTCGAGTTGAACAGCCTGAACGAAGAAGACTTCTACAAGATTCTCACTTTGCCGGAGAATGCCTTGATAAAGCAATATACGGCTCTTCTGGCCAGCGAGAACGTGCAGATAAGTTTTACCGATGACGCTATTCATGAAGTGGCAAGCGTTGCGACCGAGGTAAACGAGCAGGTCGAAAACATAGGTGCCAGACGCCTTCATACGATCATGATGACGCTACTTGAGGATACACTGTTTGATGTCCCGGACAAGGTCGACTCGAAGGAAATAAAGATTACGCGCGAAATGGTACACGAGAAGCTGAACAAGATCGTCAAGAATCGGGATCTCAGTAAATATATCCTCTAGCTGCCTGTCCGCAGGTCTGCTGTGGAAACGGGAGGCGAAAGTCAGACTCCGGGCGCCGGGTATAGGTCAAGTCCCGAATTCGAAACATTGAAATCTGAACAACACTGGAATTCAAATGCCGCAAGAGTTCGGAACAGGTTCAGTCCCAGGTTACCTCAAATTGAGGCTGTCATTACCGGTCAGCGATTCCCTGCATATATCGTTGGGACGGTGAAATGAGCGACCTCGGGGTAGAAAGGATAGATTGGGAGGGCTACGAGCGATTCCTTTCAGAAAACCCTCCGACTAACCCATTTTCCATACCGCTTTTTCTGGAAACCTATAAAGAGGTTTTCTCTTGTGACGTTGAGCTGTTGCTCATTTCCAGGAGCGAAACCCCGATCGCGACGTGCGCGGTCTTCGCAGGGAAGCGATTCTCGCGGCCGATTGTCAGGCTGCTGCCGATCAGAACGTATGACGGTGTGAACTTCCGAAAGCTGGAAGGATCTAAGGCGCAGAAGCAAGAGTATGAAAAACTACTTGCGCTACAGGCTCTGGAGTCATACCTGGCGAAGAATTTCAGCTTTTATCAGATGGTCTTTCCTCCAGGTTTTGCCGATATACGGTCATTCCAGTGGGCCGGCGCGACCGTGATTCCTCAATACACTTACATCGTCGACATGGCCGACTATTCTGAGGACAATTATACGAAGTCTCTGAAGGAGGTGCTTCGCGCGGCGGAACGGTCGGGTTTGTGCGGCGCAACGTGCAGCGTAGAAGAACTTACCGCACTGCAACAGCTAAGCTACAAGCGTCACGGGAGAAGGGCTCCCGTGCCTGCCGAAAAGCTCGGCCGCCTGCTGCATGCATTTGATGAAGCGGGCCTGCTGAAGATTACGTGCGTGAAGAACCCGCAGGGAGAAATCCTGGCCGGAATGGCACGTCTCGAGTTCGGGAACGGATCATATTTCTATGTAAGCGGAACGGATGCGGAGGGCGAAAAGGGCGCCTCTCACTTACTGTATCATGAAATCCTGAAGTCCGAGGCCGATTCCGGAACGTCGTTTGTTGATTTCTGCGGGGCAAACACGCCTTCCATAAACCTCTTCAAGTCATCCTTCGGGCCGCGTCTCGAAACTAATTTTCGCGTGTGGCGCGCAAATCGTTTCATCACCCGGATGGCATCACTCTTCAAGAAGATCTGATGGACGGAATCGATAGCAGCGAACTGCCGGCTGAAGAATCCTCGCTGACTCGAAGAACAGGATTCGTCGGCATGTCCAAGTTCGTGAACATCCTCGGACTGCTTGCCGCATCCATGGTGCTTACGCGCCTTTTGAGCAGGTCGGAGTACGGCAACTACGAGCAGGTCTGGCTGGTCTACAATTCCTTTCTGCCGCTTATCGGATACGGGATGAGCAGCGCCATATATTTCTTTTCCGCAAAAGAGGACCGGCGGGCGGTTTACACGGCCGCTACGATTTGGACCGTGCTTGTCGGCGTCGTCGCGGGGGTCATCCTTGCCATATTCGCACCCCTGATCGCGGGTTGGTTCAATGCTGCCGCGTTGACCGAGTACATCAGGATCTTTGCCGTATACGCCGTTGTCTCTTCGCCTTCTCTCATGTTCGAGTCGGTATTCGTAACGGAGAAGAAAGTCGGCCTTCTTCTGATTGCTAACGTGCTGCTCGCCGTATTGTTTGCAGGTTCGGTATTCTGTGCGGCAGTCATATACCATAGCCTCACGGTCGTGTTCATCTCCGTCACGGGTGTGGGGGTCGTCAAGTCGTTGTTTCTTTTTCTATTTCTGGTCAGGAAGAAGAGACTCACATCCAGCGGGTTGTCTCCTGTAATGAAAGCGCAGCTTCTCTACGCGCTCCCCATACTTGTGAGCAGCATGGCAGGCACAATCAGCAAGCAGGTTGACAGGTACCTCGTAACGCTCTTCTTCTCGCCGGGACAATTCGCGATTTACTCGATAGGCTCCAAGGAGATTCCCATGATAACGGTGATAACCGGATCCGCTGCTGCAGTCCTCTTTCCGGTGTTCAGTGAGTTGGGTACTCCCGGGACGCGGGACAAGTTCATCGGCCTTTGGAAAAATTCCATTTCCAAGACCGGCTTCTTCCTTCTGCCGATGATGGTTTTTCTCTTGTTTGCCGCAAAAGACTTCATGGGCTTCTTCTTTGGGGAGAAGTATGTGATCAGCGCGGGCATCTTTCGCATCTTTCTCCTTCTTCTTCCGTTGAGGCTTGCCTTTTACAGCCAGGCGCTGTTTTCGCTCGGCAGGCAAAAGCTTTACATGTACACGTCGATATTAGAAATGGTGTTGAGCGGCCTCGCGTCGTATTATCTGCTGCAGATTTACGGACTGGAAGGAGCCGCCATAGGCAAGGTTGCAATAAGTTACGCGGAGGTCATCATTCTGGCTGCGATATTGATGGTGTCTATGAAAGCAAACGTCCGTGAGTTCTTTCCATGGGCAAAGCTTTTCAAGGTTTTCTTCATTGCGGTCATCGGAGTCTTGCCGCTGCTTCTGGTGCGGGGATACTTTGAGAATGTCTACCTGCGGTTTGCCGTTGAAGGGGTAGTCTTCGCCGTGGTATTCGGTGCAATCGCAATCCTGACTAAATCGGTACGAATTGTAAGCCTGAAGAAACTGGAGTTCGTTGTAAACTGATTTGCCGGTCCGCGTGTTATACGAGGGGTAAACACAGCCGGAGGAAAATCAAATGGAAATTGTCAATGCGCAGATAGAACACTACCTCGGGGATCTTTACGGGGAACGCCATCAAATACTTGAGGAAATGGAGTCGGAAGCGAGCAAGCGAAGCTTCCCGATAGTCGGTCCTCTTGTCGGCAAATTACTGTTTCAGCTTGCGAAAATGGTGAGTGCCAAACGTGTATTTGAAATGGGCTCGGGTTACGGCTACTCGGCTTTCTGGTGGGCACTTGCAATGAATGGGAACAGTACTTCAGCCGATGGGAGTCAAGCGGATCCGGCAGACGGAGAGATACTGCTGACGGAAAGCGACGAGTCCAATAGGAGGCAGGGCGAGGACTTCTTGAAACGTGCCGGGCTGCTCAATCACGTGGAGTATCATGTGGGAAATGCCCTGGAAATCATCGACAGGACTTCCGGAGAGTTCGACATCGTTTTCGTCGACATCGACAAGAAGAGTTATCCGGATGCGCTTGAGAAGGCGGCGCCGAGAGTGAGGCGGGGCGGGCTGTTGGTTGCCGACAATGTACTCTGGTCGGGCAGGGTGGTTAACGATAAAGGAGATCCCTCTACGGAAGGGATTAAGGAGTTCAACCGGCGTCTGTTTTCGAGCAGGGAATTTGCAGCGTCGATAGTTCCGATTCGAGACGGAGTCGCAGTAGCCTACAAGCTCTAGATCCCTATGCCGTCCGCCAGCCGCCACTTCGAGACATGTATCTTGCAGGGTGCGGAACTCGTGAGGCTGCGTCGGGAAGGGTCTGTGGCCCCCCCGCGCTCTCATGCCCGGGCAGATGTCCTCACTTGCCGTGAAGACGCCACTTGAATGCGGAACGGGAAGATGGTCGGCTCAATGGATTCCCTGACTTGTGTCCAAAAGGATGATTGTACAAATTAATGGAGTAGTGATGGCCCTTTACCAGGTCCTGGATGGGGCTCTCAGAGGTAATAGACAGCGAAAAGAGACCTAAGAAAATCGGTTATATCTCAGTAACAAAACGCAATTTTGAATTGAAATGGAGTTGAAATGTCCAAACTAGTGCTAATACGACATGGCGAATCACAGTGGAATTTGGAGAACCGCTTCACCGGCTGGGTAGACGTACCGCTTTCGGAGCGAGGGATCAAAGAGGCCGAGTCGGCCGGCGAGAAACTGAAAGACTACAGATTCGATCTTGGCTACTGCTCGAAACTGAAGCGCGCAATTGACACTCTGAAGATTGTCCTTGAGAAGAACGGACAGACCGATCTGCCGGTCGAATACGATACTGCCCTCAACGAAAGGCACTACGGTGACCTGCAGGGGCTGAACAAGGCTGAGACAGCAAAGAAGTTTGGCGATGAACAGGTGCATATCTGGAGACGAAGCTACGATGTCCCGCCCCCGAACGGTGAGAGCCTGAAAGACACTGCCGCGAGGGTCCTGCCGTACTGGCGGTTCAAGATTTATCCGGACGTTAAATCAGGTAAGGAAGTCCTAGTCGTTGCACACGGGAACAGCCTTCGTTCTCTCGTTATGTTTCTGGACAACATGACCGAGGAGCAGGTACTCGAACTGAACATCCCAACCGGTGTTCCCCTTGTTTACGAGTTTGACGGAGAAAAAATCAAGAGCAAGGAATACCTCGAAGATTAGACTTCTTCCTGAAATTCGCCCGGCGCTGCGGCAGGTGCCATGGTGGCCGGGCCCTTTTTGCATCCCTTCCTCAGTTGAGCGCTATCCAAATCCTTCAAAGTAAGTGTGGCAAGAAACCTGCTGACTCGATGTTGGGTACTGGCTCAGTTTGATTTAACGCAAAGTTCGCAAAGACAAATAATCGCAGAGACCGCGACAGAATATAGTTGTTCTGCGTGCTTTGCGCCCTCTGCGTTGAATGTTTTTAAATTGAGCCACTACCCGATGTTGGAAACATTACCGCAATGAGCTAAATTATTTTATTGAGGCGGAGTAGCTCAGGTGGTTAGAGCAGTGGAATCATAATCCACGTGTCGGGGGTTCGAATCCCTCCTCCGCTACCAAGCCTTTACGATGATTCCCAGTGCCATAAGACAAATCGCTTGCACGCGAAACGACGGATTCGTGTCGGGGGTTCTCCCTCACGAACCGTTGCGGTTCGCGAGGGATCCCCTATGGAGAATCCCTCCTCCGCTGCCAACCCTATAGGAAATATTTCACAGACTTAGCTGCCACCCGAGAATGTCCTTGTCGGCATGTTTTCGGACCACAGCCCCTTTCTATGTCTTGCGAATGGTGCAATAGAAATAGTACTCCTTCGTCATCTTCCCCTGCGAGGCCACAAATTTGTCCATCTCTTTCATCCATTTCGGAATGGCATTGTATGGTCCGTCGAAGACTTTGCTCAGGAATGTGCCGGTCCCTTGGATAGGGAAACTTCCTGACTATGTCCGATTACGCAGCGGATTGGAGGGTTTTTTATAGTGGCACCGTCCCCGCATTCTAATGTTATATCTATATTTTCCGATATAGATAGTGAGATCGTGCTCAATAGTGGCAAAGAAAATGGGAGGTTTGTAAGATGGCCGAATGCCCTAATCTAGACAGTTGCCCGGTTTGGCAAAAATTCAAAACTGACCTTAAACTTCTATGGGTAAAGGTGTATTGTCTGGGAGACAAGCAGTGCGAGTGCGAAAGGAAGAAACTCAAGGCGCAAGGCAAAGAAGTGCCGGCGGAGCTGCTTCCAAACGGCAAGTACATGCAAGCCTGAGCCGTGCATAGGATAGGGGTCCCGTTAGGGGATCTCTATCCCACAATATTCAACTCAACGAATTTGTAACGGTTATAAGAGCCGCGGCAATTTTTGGCTCTTGTGACTGATCTGTTCACTTAATTCCCCCAAAGCTTGCAAACAGCGTATTCTTGTGCAGTATATCTATATGTTTGAAACCGACTTCTGCCAGGAGTGCAAGTTGGAACCCGAGCGGCCTCGGTGAGTCTTCCTTGTCGATGGTGTTCCGAATACTTTCGAATGTCTCCGGGCTTTCTTGCCCTTTCAGGTACTCTTCATATCTTTCCCACATGTACTTCTCCACTACGGGGTTGGAATGGACGATCAAATCAGAGATGAAGAGACAGCCTCCCGGCCGGATCGCCTTATATAGCTTCCGGAATACGCCTTTCCATTCCGCTTCTTCTCTCAAATGATGCAGCACAGCTCCGGCCATTACGATGTCGAAATAATCGTCGTGAAATTCCAGCTCCCGCACGTCTCCTTGCCGAATAGTGATCTTTCCGCTCGCAACAGGAGCCAATCGTTCTGTTGCTTTTTCCAGCATGCCGCTGCTCAAGTCGACAAGCGTGCAGTTGAGGCCGGGCAGCTTGGCCAGGAGTTTCAGAGTGTAATTTCCGGCGCCGCAGCCGATGTCCAGCACCTCTTTGGCGTGTGGAGCAATTCTCGCGGCCGTCTCGGTAAGCAGCTCCAGATTGATGACAGCATCTACAGTCGCCACTTGTCCCGTCCGCGCGTCAGAGAATCGCATGACGACAGACGGCGACTCGAACTTCTTTCGAATCTCGTCCACGCTCATCTTATCAGTGAAGTCCCTTTCCATCAGGCTAAATTTATGTACGGTGCGGTTAATTAAAAACCGATACATGAACACGGTTGGACTTTATCGTTCTGCCTCACCGGATCCGGATGCCTGATTGAAAAAATTAAACTCGAAGACTAAGAATGTATTTCGGCTCCTTCCAGGGGCAGTGTCTTTCGCATATCCCCCACCTATAGTTATTTAGGTGATTTAATTGTTAAATTCTTTATAATGTTGAGGCTATCAAGAGGGCGCTGTTTTACTATTCGCAATAGCATCCATTTGAGAAAGGAATCTTAAATGATTGGCGATAACGTCAAGAAAAAACTCAAAGACATTTTTGGTGCGAAGAATTTTCTCGATTCAACTGAGCACAGAATTGCGTACTCTTACGACGGGACGCCGGTTATCACTTCAATGCCGGATTCAATAGTAATTCCGGCGTCTGTAAACCAAATAAGCGGGCTAATGCACCTCGCGAACGAAGAGAAGTTCGCTGTCGTCCCTCGCGGCTCAGGAAGCGGGTTGAGCGGCGGCTCCATCCCGTCAGAGAACTCCGTTGTGCTTCTGATGAACCAGTGGGACAAAGTGATAGAGCTGGACGAGAATAACCTGACGGCGTGGGTCGAACCGGGAGTAATTACCGCGAAGTTTCAATCGAAGGTCGAAGCTATCGGGCTCTTCTATCCGCCTGACCCAGGGAGCGCTCAAATATGCACTCTCGGGGGAAACGTTGCGGAAAACGCCGGGGGGCTGAGAGGGCTCAAATATGGTGTCACGAAGAACTATGTGCTGGGATTTGAAGTGGTTTTACCGAGCGGCGAGGTGATGAGGATCGGCGGCAAAAACATGAAAGACGTAGCGGGATACAATCTTAAAGATGTACTCATCGGTTCGGAAGGGACCCTCGGAATTTTCACGAAGATTCTCCTCAAGCTTATACCGATGCCTGCATCGAGCAAAACCATGCTCGCATTCTACGATTCGATCGGAAGTGCCGCCGAAACCGTGTCAGCCATAACGGCTGCCAGGATTTTGCCGGCCATGATGGAGTTTCTCGACAATCCGACGATCCGGGCGGTGGAGAGCTTTTCCCGTCTTGGACTGGATGTAAACACGGGTGCGCTTCTGCTCGTGGAAGTTGACGGTCCGCGGTCTGCCGTCGAAGAGGATGCCGCGGCGGTAGAAAAGATTTGCAGGACTTCTGGTGCCAACGAAGTGAGGGTCGCGAAAGACGAGGCCGAAGCGATGAAGCTGAAAGCAGCCCGCAAGTCTGCGCTTGCAGCGCTTGCGAGAATACGGCCGACAACTATTCTGGAGGACGCAACCGTCCCGCGAAGCGAGTTGGCGACAATGGTCGACTTTATAAACAAGACGGCGAAGAAACACGACATTCAAATGGGGACGTTCGGTCATGCCGGCGATGGGAACCTTCATCCCACCGGGCTTACAGACGAGCGCGACCACGCAGAAATCGAGAGAACGGAGAGGGCATTCGAAGAAATCTTCCGAAAAGCTGTCGAACTCGGTGGAACTATTACAGGGGAACACGGAGTGGGTCTGACGAAAAGGAAATTTCTCGAGGAGTTATACAATTCTCCGTTCGTGCAGATGATGAAGACGACTAAACAAATGATTGACCCCAACGGTGTCCTGAACCCGGGCAAAGTGGTTTCCTTGACTCCCAGATGCGAAGGAGCGCTGCCGAGAAGCCGCGAACAAATCGAGAGAATCATGCAGAAAATGGACAATCCCTCGGAGGCTTACATCTGATGAAAGCAATTTCCGACGACCTGCTGACTCAATGTATGCATTGTGGCCTGTGCCTCTCAGTTTGTCCTACTTATGAGTTGACCGGTTTGGAGAGAAGTTCTCCGCGCGGTCGGATTCGGCTGATGAAAAACGTGATGGAAGGGAAGATACCGGTTTCCGATGCGTTTGTCGAAGAGATGGAGTTCTGCCTGGATTGCCAGGCGTGCGAGACAGCTTGTCCCGCCGGTGTGAAATACGGCGAGCTCGTAGAGTCTGCCCGCGTCTTCGTCGAGGAGAGAAGGAAAGGGTTCAGCCTCAAACAGTTCGTCCTTACGAAAATAGTCGTAAGAAAGAGAAGTCTCCGTCTCGCTGCAAACGTAATGAGATTCTATGAAAAGAGCGGCGTTGAGAAAGTAGCCCTGGGAATTTTGAAGCCTTTCTCGAGGAGACTGTATAACCGCGCGAAACTGCTTCCGAGGATATCCAATCAATTTGCCTTCGATGTCCTTCCTGCGGTCACCGATCCGAAGGGAGAGGTGCGGGGAACGGTGGCAATCCTGACGGGCTGCGTCATGGATGTTTTTTACGCCGACGTCAACAAAGATACGGTAGACGTACTCGTTGAAAACGGCTGGCGCGTGGTTATACCACAAGGTCAGGTCTGCTGCGGTTCTTTAAACGGCCACAACGGTGACGGAAAGACGCCGCCCATCCTTGCAAGGAAGAACATCGAAGCTTTCGAAAAATCGGGGGCAGATTACTATGTAATCAACTCTGCCGGCTGCGGTGCGTTCATGAAACAGTACGGGGAGATTCTGGCTGACGACAAAGTATTCGCAGAAAGGGCAAAGAAATTCAGTGAAAAGGTCAAGGACTTCTCGGAATTTCTATACGAGACCGGATACAGGAAGCCTTCTACCGGTATCGATAGACCGACCGTCTATCATGAAGCCTGCCATCTCGTGCATGCGCAAAAGGTCAGCGAGCAGCCGAAGGCGATAGTAAAGCAGCTGTCGGGAGAAAACTTTCGTGAGCTCAATGAGGCAACGTGGTGTTGCGGCAGTGCGGGCATTTATAACGTCACTCGATACGAAGACGCCTCGAAGCTGCTCGATCGCAAGCTGAAAAACATCAGAGAGAGTAACGCAGAGGTTGTAGTAACCGGGAACCCAGGATGTCTGGCTCAAATAGGTGCAGGCATAAAGAACGATGGCTTGAACATCGAGGCTTTGCATCCTGCAACAGTTCTCAACAGGCTTTATAAGTCCGGAAAAGTATAGTCCTGTTTTGACTTGAATTGGAAAAGTGGGCCGCAGGGGGGCTTGAAGAATCTTTTGTCAGGAGTAGGAAGACTTCGGAACGGTATTTTGGAACGCGCCCGTATATGGATTCAAGGGAGCCGTGAAGGCAGGCTGATATCGTGATACCGCTAAAGGATAAGAACCCTTCGCATTCATTTCCGATAGTCAACTACGGGTTGATCGCCGCAAACTTAGCAGTATTCTTCTACGAGTTATCGCTCGGGCCGCACCTGGACGCATTCTTTTCCCAGTACGGTCTGATCCCGAGCAGATATTTCGAAGCGGTAGCGAGCGGTGCGCACCCCATCACGAGATATATTCCTTTTTTCACCTCCATGTTTATTCACGGCGGATGGCTCCACATAATCGGCAACATGTGGTTCCTTTTTATTTTCGGAGACAATGTTGAGGACAGATTCGGCCATGTCAGGTATTTCCTTTTCTTTATACTAAGCGGACTTGCCGCCGCCGTGCTGCAAACGTTCCTGTCTGCAAGTTCCCCGGTCCCTACGATAGGCGCCAGCGGAGCAATCTCGGGTGTACTCGGCGCCTACCTGATTATGTTTCCAAGAGCAAAGGTCGTGACGCTCATACCGGTATTCTTCATCATCGATATCATCGACATATCCGCGATGGTATTCATTGGGTTTTGGTTCTTGATGCAGTTCTTCAGCGGGCTCCAATCGGCAGGACTCGAGTCATCGGGAGGCATCGCCTGGTGGGCGCACGTCGGCGGGTTTCTGGCTGGCATATTGATGGTTCCGATATTCAGAAAGCGATATGCGACCTGAACGGATATAGTCCGGACTCCTCAGAGAGTGCAGGAGATACCTGACTTTGTGAGATCAGGTAAGACAAGACGGGGCGGGGAGACAAAGAGATACGTGTGCGCTTTGTCACAACTATGGAACACTGACCCGATTTTTTCCCAAGAATTGCCACAAACTAATGAAAAATTGAAGAAATCCGATTATAATAGTGAATAATAATGCATTAGGAAAAGCGGGATTCGTTAGTTATCGCTATCTCGTGTGCCATATAGAGTGTTTTCGGTCGGCGTTCTCGGGTTCGCAGGAAATCGATTATGTGTGTCAAGCCGATATGATTTTCGCCGAGATGGTGTTCTGCAGAAATGGAAGGCAGAAAGTTTGAGAGGCGAGCATCGGTGATTTAAACATCGATTTGCTTTGCCTTTCCATGTTGAGAGGTTCTTGCAGGACCTAAACAAATTCGGCTCAGCTGAAAGGCTGGGAGCAAACCGGTAAAATGGCTCAAGCACCCAAGAACAATTCGCGGATACTCCTCGTCGGAAATGACGGACTAGATATCGAACCGGTACGTAAAGAGTTCGAGCCGAAGGATAATCAGTATTTGGTCGATGTGTCGACGTCCTTCGGTGAGGCGCGCCGCAAAATCGAAAATGGGACGTTCTATGACTCGATATTTGTAGATGTCGGCTCTCCCGACGGGGAAGCACTGCGATTCATATCATTCGTCAGGGATAAGTCGCTTCGAACCAAGGTCGTGGCTCTTACAAGTAGTGACGAAGATGTGCATGTTGTCACGGCGTTGAAGGCGGGCGCGGACTATTACGTTGTCAAAGTGAACGGCTATCAAAAAGAGCTGCTTAATTGTGTGAGTCAGGGGTGGAAGAATTCAGCTTTCGCGAATGATGTGATTGAAGGAATCCGCGAAGAGACCGAAACGATACGGGTATTGTATGCAACGCGCAAAAACGATAAGCCGGATTTCGTTGAACAATATATCACCGACTTTGCATCCCATATATCCCTGGAGGTCGTGGAGTCGATCGACCATTTCTCCGACGGAACTCACGGGGAAGAGTGTCCGGACATCCTGCTTCTGGATTACGACTTGTTTGGGCCGGGGATATTCAAGCTGGTCAAAACAATACGGGAAAGACCGGGGCACAGAGTTCCCATCGTAATAGTTGCCAGTCCGGCAAACGAAGAAGACGCGGCTCAGGCGATAAAGCTTGGGGCCGACGACTACGTTGTAAAGTCCGCTGCGTTGCTCCACCGCCTGCCGGGCGTCATAGAAAACGCTTTCTTCCATTCCGAGATCGCGTGCGAACAGACGAGGCTGATAAAGAGCGAAGAAAGGTATCGCATTATATCGGGGCTAATCTCGCACTATGCTTATGTGTTTGACGTTAATGCGGAAGGCAAACTGATCGGGGAGTGGTATTCCGAATCATTCGAAAGAAAGTTCGGCTATACACAATCGGAGATTGAAGCCAGGGGTGGATTCCAGACTCTGGCTTGCGAAGAGGATATCTCCGTTGTGGCGGATCATGTCAATAAGATACTCGAGGGTAAGTACGATCGTGCGGAATTCAGGTTTACAACGCGTTCGGGTGATTCTATTTGGCTTCGCGACTACGCGGAACCGGTTTGGGACCCGCTGCAAAACCGGGTTGTCAAGATCTACGGTGCATCACAGGATTTGACAGAGCAGAAGACCGCCGAGAGTGAGCTGCATCGTGCCGAGTCACGGCTGATGGAAGTGGCCGATTCTCTTCCGCAACCCCTCTTAGAAGTGGATATTTTCGGAAAAGTGACATTTGCCAACCGGATCGCGTTCGAGTTCATGGGAGCGAATCAAGACGACTTTGACAAAGGATCGTATCTCTTCGATTTTGTTTCGCCGTCTGATTATGAGCGTGCGATCGAAAGTTTCGGAAGAATACTCAGGGGAGAGAAGATCGAGCCGAGGCAATACACCATCGTCAGGAAGGACGGAACCACCCGGCCGGTTATCGTATCCGCGTCGCAGATAGCCCGTGGGTCGGAAACGATAGGGATGAGGATAGTGCTGTTAGATATGACTGAGGTTAACACTATCCAGGAAGCGGTCAAAGCAAGCGAGAACCGGTATAGACTCCTTTTTGAAAATTCCGCCGATGAGCTTTTTATCGTGGGTGAGGACCGTACTTTTCTACAGGTCAACAGAGCGGCTACTGAGAAGCTGGGATATAGCCGGGAAGAGATTCTCGGACAGAAGACCAATAAGATTTTGCCGGAGGCGATCCGCGGAGAGGAAAGGGCCCGTGCCGCTCAGATTCTCGATTCGGGAGAGGCGACGTACGAATCGCTGCACCAAAGGAAGGACGGAAGCATCATCCCTGTCGAGGTGCACGGTCGCTCTATTGTGATCGACGAAAAAAAGACGATATTGCTGGCGGCCCGTGATTTGACGGATCGAAAGAAGGCTGAGGCTGCGATCCGTGAGAGTGAAGAAAAGTTCAAGAATCTCGTCGAGTCGTCTCTTGTCGGCGTTTACATAATCCAGGATGGTAAATTTGCCTACGCCAATCCCGCGCTGTCAAGAATCTTCGGATACACACAGGATGAGCTGGTTGCGATGCCGTCTATAGCCTTCGGCATTGTGACCGAAGATCGGGAGAGAGTCATTGAAAGAATGAAACTGCGGCTCGAGAGCAATACAGTATCCGTAAAGTACTCTTTTCGAGTCATCCGAAAGGACGACCAGATCATCCAGGTCGAGACTTTAGGCTCAAGGACTATGTACGAAGGGAGGCCGGCAATAATCGGCACGCTCGAGGATGTGACCGAAACAAGAAAAGCTGAGGAGAAACTTCGGGAGTCAGAAGCAAGATACAGGGATCTTTTTGAAAATTCTGTCGATGCAATCTATCTCTCAACTCCGGACGGAAGGATGCTGGACATAAACCCCGCCGGCATAAGGCTCTTTGGATTTTCCTCGAAGGAAGAAATGATGAATCTCGACGACATCTCCGAGTTTTACGAGAACAGAGAGGACAGAGATGTGTTCAGGCGGACTCTGGAAGCAAAGGGGATGGTGCGTGACTTCGAGGTAAAAATAAGAAGGCAAGATGGTCAGAATCTTGCAGTGCTTGACACCGCGAGCGTTGTGCTGAACGAAAAAGGCGAGGTTGCCGGCTACCACGGCATTCTGAGAGACCTTACGGAGAAAAGAAGGCTGGAGGAACAACTGTTCCAATCGCAGAAACTAGAGAGCCTCGGACAGCTTACGAGCGGGATCGCGCATGATTTTAACAATGTCCTCGGTGGAATAATGGGATTCACCGAGTTGGCTATCGAAAAGACGGAAGAGGATAAGACAGTTCATGACTATCTGACCAGAATTTACAGTCTTGCGGAACGGGCCGCAAGGATTACCAGGCAACTTCTTGCTTTTGCGCGCCGTCAGATCTTGATGCCGAAGGACATAAATCTGAACGAATTGATCGGAGACCTGTTTGAGCTCCTTCCCCGACTGCTCGGAGAGCACGTGGAGACAAGGTTCATCCCCGGGGGAGATCTGAAGACCGTTCGAGCCGATCCTTCACAGCTCGAGCAAGTCTTGTTGAATCTTGCCGTAAACGCCAGCGATGCAATGCCGGATGGGGGAAAACTGGTCATTGAGACTAACAACGCTTTTCTCGATGAGTCTTATTGCGCTTCACATGCAAATGTGCATCCGGGTGAATATGTGTCGATTTCAGTTAGCGATACCGGATCTGGTATCGACCAGTCCACGCTGCAGCATATCTTCGAACCGTTCTTTACGACAAAAGCGGTGGGCAAAGGAACAGGGCTCGGCCTCGCCGTAGTGCACGGAATTATACAACAGCACGGCGGTTCGATAAATGTCTACAGCGAGACCGGGAGAGGGACAACCTTCAAGCTCTATTTCCCCGCAATCGCCGGGGTAGCGGAGAAGCTCGATACTCAGTCGAGGGGTTCCAGACGTTTGATGAGTGGAACGGAGACTGTGCTTGTGGTCGAAGATAATGACGAGTTAAGGGAATTTATGAGAAGGCTTCTGGTCGACCACGGCTATACGGTGCTCACTGCCGTCGATGGCGAGGAAGGTCGGGCGGTTTTTGAAAACCATTCCGGGCAGATATCGCTGGTGGTAACAGATGTGGTAATGCCCAAAATGAACGGCAGGGAGCTTAGAGAGAAGATCCTCGCCAACCATCCCGATATGAAGTTCATCCTGATCAGCGGTTACCCCGGACACGCGATCAATCATAGATTCTTGCTCGACTCCCGTGTCGATTTCCTGCAAAAGCCGTTTACAGCATTTGACTTTGCCGAGAAGGTCAGAACGACGATCGACAAACCTTCTATATAACGGCGGCTGCCCGTCTTTTCTGACGATGACGAGCTGTCACCTTCCCGGCAATTCGTGCAGTACGGTATCGGTCATCCCAATCAGGCAAGGCAGCGGAATGCCTGTGTGATCCGGTCATCGCCGTCTCCCGCACAGATATGTGCGACAGAATGCGGCTGTATGATGATCCCGCAACAGCATATCCAATCCATACTCCTGATACGAAACGAGAAGCGTGAATCCGGTGACCAAGCGGCATCGTTACTCGCGAAAGTAGGGGTTTTGAACTCACTTCACTCATCTGGTGTTAATTAAGGAGGAAAAACACCATAGGAGCAATTCATGTCTCACTCTAAATATGCGCCGGGCTGGCCGGGCATCCCTGCCAGATGGACTTCAAGTGCCAAAGATGGAATAGGGGTTGCCTATGCAGGAGTAAGCCCGACATGGTTCACTATTTCCCATGGAATACTGGATGAGGTCTATTACCCGCGGATGGACCAGGCAATGACACGCGATATGGGATTGCTCGTCACAAGCGGGGACGATTTCTTTTCGGAAGAAAAGAGAGATACGAGTCACACGGTGGATATTATAGAAGATGGATGTCCCGCCTACACACTGAAGAACAAATGCCTATTCAACCGCTTCATAATTGAAAAACAAATTATAACAGATCCGCGGAGGCCAGTTGTCCTGCAAAAGATAAAATTTTCCCCTTTGGTCGGAGCCATCTCCGACTATTCAGTCAACATCCTCCTTACCCCTCACATTGCAAACCGGGGGGCCGGCAATACAGCCTGGGTTGGCAATTACAAGGGTCACGACGCGCTGATGGCTTCGCGCGACGGATTTTCCCTTGCCATGATTTCTTCTGTCCCTTTGAAGTATGCCACTGCAGGATTTGTCGGCGCTTCAGATGCCTGGCAGGACCTCAGAGTCAACAAAAGGCTCACCGGCTTATACGAACGGGCAGAGAACGGCAATGTCACACTGGCGGCCGAGCTCGACTCCGAATCAGCGGGCGGTGATTTTGTATTGACTCTTGGCTTCGGCCGCACAGCTGAGGAAGCTGCACACCATGCGCTTGCGTCACTTTATGACGGGTTTGACTCTTCGCTCGAGCGCTATCTGAAGTTCTGGAAAGGATGGAACGGCGGCTTGTGGTCGCCAAAGCGGGACGCGGGTCTCTATCACACAAGCAAAGTAGTACTGAAAACCCACCTCGGCGTCTATATGCCGGGCGGAATCATCGCGAGCCTCTCGATTCCATGGGGGTTTTCCAAGGGTGACGATGATCTGGGCGGTTACCATCTGGTTTGGCCTCGTGACATGGTTGAGGCAGCCGGAGGGTTTCTTGCAATGGGCGCAAATGATGAGGTGAGACAGGCGCTGACATACCTCGAAGCGACTCAGGAAATAGACGGACATTGGCCGCAAAACATGTGGATGGACGGACGAAAATACTGGGACGGGATACAGATGGATGAAACCGCGCTCCCGATACTGCTGGTCGATCTGGCCTACAGGCGGGCCGCGATCTCTGACGACAGCCTGAAAAGGTTCTGGCCCATGATGAAATCTGCGGCAGCTTTCGTCGTGAGAAACGGCCCCGTCAGTCAGCAGGACCGATGGGAAGAGGACCCGGGATACACTCCGTTCACGCTTGCGGCTGAGATCGCCTGCCTTGTGGTTGCAGCGGATTATGCCCGGAGGTTTGAAGGAGATGCTCTTGCGGATTACCTGCTGGAAACTGCGGATAATTGGAATTCGAGCATCGAGAGATGGATATACGTGTCGGGCACAACCCTCGCAGAGAAGCTTGGCATTGAAGGCTACTATGTCAGGATTTCTCCCATTGATGTTTCCGAAGCCGGCTCGCCGAAGGATGGCTACGTCCCGATCAAGAACCGTCCGCCATCAGACACGAACATGAAAGCCACTCACATCATCAGCCCCGACGCTTTGGCTCTTGTGCGCCTCGGCCTGCGCAGCGGAAAGGACCCGCGGATCGTTAACACAGTGAAGGCGATCGACGAGATGTTGAAAGTGGAAACGCCGTCAGGGCCTTCCTGGCACAGGTATAACGACGACGGTTACGGTGAGCATGAAGACGGGAGTCCCTTTGACGGCACCGGAGTCGGCAGGGCGTGGCCCCTTCTGAACGGTGAGAGGGCGCACTATGAACTGGCCTGCGGGAGAGTTACCGCAGCCAGGACGCTGCTGAAGGCCATGGAGTCGTTCGCGGGTGACGGCGGCCTGTTGCCGGAACAAGTCTGGGATTCACCGGACATACCCGAACGGGAGTTATTCTTCGGGAAACCCTCGGGCTCGGCAATGCCCCTGGTTTGGGCGCACGCTGAATATGTCAAACTTGTCAGGTCGCTCGCGGAAAACAGGCTTTTCGATACTCCGCCTCAGACCGTGGCACGTTACATCGAGGAGAAGCACCCGGCGAAATTTGCATCATGGCGCTTCAATCATAAGATTAGAGTCATAACACAAGGCCTCGACCTGAGAGTTGAGCTGCTCGCACCTGCAACAATACACTGGTCCGTAAACAACTGGAACGATGTCGAGGACGCGGCCACTCTGGACACGGGGATCGGGTTATATTATGCCGACCTGGATGTCTCCCGATTGAAGAGCGGCGATAACGTCTTGTTTACTTTTTACTGGAACGATTCGGGAAGCTGGGAAGGGACGGACTTCTCAGTTACAATAGAATAAGGAGAAGAGGAATGGAAATTGGAATAATAGGTCTCGGAAAGATGGGGGCCAACATGGCAGAAAGGCTGCGAAAAGGAGGTCACAGGGTGATTGGTTATGACCGAAATGCGATGGCGGTCCGGTCCCTTATAGAGCACGGTGGTGAGGGCGCAAATTCAGTCGTAGAGCTGGTGTCAAAGCTCCAATCTCCGCGAGTCGTGTGGATCATGGTCCCGGCCGGCAAACCGGTCGATGAAACGATAGAATTGCTTGTTCCACAGATGAAAAGGGGGGACATCCTGGTGGACGGAGGCAACTCCTACTACAAGGACTCAATCAGAAGGGCCGAGAAGCTGTACGCTCACGGGATTAAGATGTTAGATGCAGGGGTTAGCGGCGGTATCTGGGGATTAAAACAGGGCTACAGCATTATGGTCGGGGGCGAACAAATGGCTGTCGAATACGTAACACCTGTTTTTGAGACCCTGGCTCCCAGCAAGGATAAGGGATGGGGATATGTCGGACCGAGCGGTGCCGGTCATTTCGTAAAAATGGTTCATAACGGCATCGAATATGGCTTGATGGAGGCCTACGCCGAAGGTTTTGAGCTGATGAGGAAGAAGAGTGAGTTCAAGCTGGACCTTCACAAAGTCGCAGAAATCTGGCGGTACGGCAGTGTCGTGAGAAGCTGGCTCCTCGATCTGACTGCCGATGCTCTGAGAGACAACCCGGAGTTGAGCGGCATTGCACCTTATGTATCTGATTCGGGGGAGGGACGCTGGACTGCGCTCGAGGCAATTGATCTCGGCGTTTCTCTGCCTGTAATAACCCAATCGCTTTACGAACGCTTCACCAGTCAGGATACGGAAGAATTCGGCGGGCGCCTCCTTGCTATGATGCGACACGAGTTTGGCGGTCATGCTGTTAAGGAAGGGAAATAGAATGAATGGAAAGAGAATACCTCCGTATTTGCTGGTGATTGTCGGCGGAACGGGTGACCTTGCCCGAAGGAAGCTCCTGCCTGCGATCTACAGGCTCAGGGAAAAGAACCTATCGGAATTCTACCTCATAGCCGCCGGAACCGGGAAGAAGCATAACGACGAGACGTATCGCGATTTTATCGCCAGGTCGCTTCAGGAGGATGGCGTGGACATGGGTGAAGCGAGCGACACTATGGACTGGATGTACTACCAGTCGGTTGGCGGCGGGTCGCTGGATGAATACAGGCAACTTGGGGAGCGCGTACAGCAGCTGGAGAAGGAACGGAACCTCACCGGCAACCGCATTTTCTATCTGGCAGTGCCGCCATCAGTTTTCCCGAACGCGATAAAGAACCTCGGCGAGTCGGGCCTTAACAAGAGCGGCGGGAGCGTGAAGCTTGTCGTCGAGAAACCGTTCGGGCAGGATCTGAAATCGGCCCGAGAACTCAATGCCCTCGTACACAAGTATTTCGATGAGGAGCAGATCTACAGGATCGATCACTACCTTGGGAAGGAAACCGTACAGAACCTCCTCGCGTTTCGTTTCAGTAATGCGATGTTCGAATCACTGTGGAACCGGGACAGGGTTGAACGGGTCGAGATAACAGTCGCGGAGACAGTGGGAGTCGAACACAGGGCAGGATATTATGACAGGGTCGGTGCCCTCAGGGACATGATTCAGAACCATTTGACACAGATACTTACCCTTATAGCTATGGAGGTCCCGACGGCGTTGGAAGCCGATGCGGTAAGGCACGAAAAGGTAAAGGTCCTGCGGGCAATTTCTCCAATCTCGCCCGGCGATGTCGTCTTCGGGCAGTATACTCGGGGAGCCGTCGAGGGCAAGGAAGCCGTCGCGTACTATGAAGAAGAAGGAATCGGCAACCAGTCGGCTACGGAGACATTTGTTGCATTGAAGCTTAACATATCCAATTGGCGATGGCAAGGTGTCCCTTTTGTCCTTCGAACCGGCAAGAGAATGTTCAAAGGGATAACGGAAGTAGCGATAACGTTCCGCCGTCCCCCGGTTTCTATCTTCAGACAGTTCTCGATAATGGATATCCAGCCTAACAAACTCATTATGACCCTTCAGCCCAGCGAAGGTTTCGACCTCTTCTTCAAAGTCAAAGAACCGGGCGATTCATATAGGCTCTCCACTCAGAAACTGCATTTCCAATACTCGGAAATCTTCGGAAGAATACCGGATGCGTACGAGACACTTCTCCTCGATGTGTTGAGGGGAGACCAAACGCTGTTCGTACGGGCTGACGAGGTGGAATCGTCATGGGAGCTGTATACTCCTCTCCTCTCGCAGAAATTCGAGATACACAAATATGCGTCGGGAACCTGGGGGCCGGAAGTTGCTGAAAGGCTTCTTGACGGCGACAAATGGTGCACGATATGAGTTGCGAGATTAGGAAGTTCGGAGACCTAAACGAGTTGAGCGCCTCGGTTGCGGAAAATATCGGTGATCTTGTCCGCGTTGCTGCCGGAGCAAAGGGAAAGTTCACTCTCGCACTTTCAGGCGGCAGCACGCCGCGTACACTATATCACATACTGGCGACCAGTTACCGCGACTCAATTCCCTGGGAGGCGGTTCACTTCTTCTGGGGCGATGAAAGGTATGTACCGCGCGACGATAGCGAGAGCAATTTTCGGATGGCGAAGGAGACCCTTCTCGACCTCGCACCAATCCCCAGGGGAAATGTACATCCGATTCCCACATCCTATTCCGGTCCTGAGCAGGCCGCACGGCTGTACGAGGAGGACCTTCGCAAGTTTTTCGACGACACTGGGAGCACGTTCGATCTGGTCCTCCTCGGGATGGGCAAAGAAGGGCATACTGCATCCCTGTTCCCAAAGTCGCCCGCGCTCGACGAGCAGAAGCGCTGGGTGACTGCCGTGGAGGCACCTGCCAGGCCATCCACACGGATCACGCTCACCCTTCCGGTTTTGAATCGCGCTTCGGCTGTGTACTTCCTTGTATCGGGCCGCGAAAAGGCCGATGCGCTCGGAAAAGTGTTTGATACTGCTACTGATCCTCACGACTGTCCCGCTAAAGCTCTCGATCCCTCCGGTGGGAAGCTGATTTGGTGGATAGATTCCACCCTTTCAAATTATCGATCCGTCTAACCTACCATACGTTCGGCGCTTGTGCGGCCATAAGCTGCGCCTTGTTAGAAATGATGCCTGCCATCGCCCCGGGGGTGACTTTCGACGTTTGGGCCATTGGGGTGACGCTCTTCAATGGAAGTTTTATAACTTTCGCAAAATCAATAAGTTAGCGCCTTGACTTTTCTCCCTCTTTTTGTTATTATTTTAGGAATTTCAGCGGAGGTTTATTGGCAAGAAAAGAGAAAAGAGCTGTCCTTTTCAAAGGGAGTTCTAAGGTTTTATACTCTCTCCCGCAAGACGATATACTGTTGGCTGAATTCCGTCCGGAGATAGCGGTAGACAGCAAAAAGGTTTTAAGAATAAAGGACAGGCCAAAAATTGCCGCAGAGTTGCAGGCGTTCATATTCGCTTATCTTGAGACCTATCAGATCCCTACTCATTTCTTCAGTCAATCCGGCAGCGAATTGGTGGTTAAGCGGCTGAACATCATCCCTGTCGAGGTCACGGTCAGAAACATAGTCTCCGTGGCGTTTGCAAAGCGGTTCAAGCATTACAAGCAGAAGCAACAACTCGACTTTCCAATATTTGAGTACTACTTGAGAGATGAATTCGGTGGGTTCTACGTCAATGATACTCATCTATATGCATTGCAGCTGCTAACGCCGGAAGAGTTCAGAACGATAAACCGTCTGGCGAGCAAGATCGACGCCGTCATGAAGAGTTTCCTTGAAAGGCGCGGGTTCACGCTCATGGACATAACGTTGAAATTTGGAAAGTATAAAGGCGTGATAATGTTGGGGGATGAGATTTCTCCCGAAAACATAACCGCTATAGACAATACAACGGGTGACGAGATTTCTATCGCGTCTGCCCGCGATTCCCGCGAAGCAGCGAAGAACTATCAACTGATCTACGACCGCATCCTTCCCTCCGCGAGGCGTAAGGCTTAGCGATAAATATGTTGCCCAGGTTAGCTAACTATGGCGCCGGAGTGTTGGCAGTCGTCCTGATCGTATGCGTGGCTGTCGTCCTCCTTTCCTTTGTGGTTCCCATTATACCCATCAGGCTGATTCTCGACTTGATAGCACTTCTTGTCGGCGGTTTCGCCGTCTATTTTTTTCGTGACCCCGATCGGATTCCGCAAATGTCCGGCGATGAGGCGGTCATTTCGCCCGCGGACGGCAAGGTGATTTTTGTAGGAGAGGTGGAAGAAAAAGAGTTTCTAAAGAACCGGGCAAAGATGGTCAGCATATTTATGTCGCTGACAAATGTTCATGTAAACAGAATCCCGATAAATGGGAAGGTGAAATTCCTCAAGTATATCAAGGGCGAGTATCTCGTGGCCTTCGAAGAGAAATCCAGCGAGCGGAACGAGAGAATGCTGATTGGAATTGAAAACAGGGGGCATCGGGTGTTGTTCAAACAAATTGCCGGTTTTATCGCGCGAAGAATTGTGTGTGAACTCTCCGAGGGTCAGGACGTCATAGCAGGTGAGAGGTTCGGAATGATAAAGTTCGGTTCTCGCGTAGACGTGTTGCTCCCTTTGAATTGTGAAGTGAAGGTCGGGCTGAATGATAGGACCTTAGGAGGTAGCACGGTTTTGGGAGTATTGCAGAATGAGTAGAAAAAGAAATCTACATATATCAAGGGCCGTCATCCCGAGTTTCTTTACGATTCTCAATATGTTCTCGGGGTTCATGTCCATCTTGGCGTCCGCCAACAAAGACTACGTGTCGGCGGCGTGGCTTGTGATTCTGGCGGCGATTTTCGACAGTCTTGACGGCATGATGGCCCGTCTTACGAAGAGCTCGAGCGAGTTCGGCGTCGAGCTCGATTCTCTGTCCGACCTCGTCTCCTTCGGTGTCGCACCTTCATTCATGGTCTATCAGCTCGGACTCAGAAGTCTGGGCCCGATAGGTACCCTCTCGAGTGCAATGATAATGGTCTTCGGAGGGCTGCGCCTCGCCCGGTTCAATGTGCAGCTGGTAGGCTTCGACAAGTCTTACTTCAAGGGCCTTCCGATACCGTCAAGTGCAATCACGATCAGCTCTTTTGTGTTGCTGTTCTATGACGAGACACTGGGGATGCTGAATCAGAACGCGGTTCCGTTTTTGCCGATTCTGGCGGTTGCCCTGTCGCTCTTGATGGTCAGTAATGTAAGGTACGACACGATGCCGAAGTTCAGTAAGCGAGGGGTTCGCACCCACCCTTTAAAATTCACTGTGTTCACGATCGGTCTCCTGGTAGCAATCGTTACCTTCGGAAAAGCACTCTTCTGGCTTTTCCTGATCTATATAGTAGGCGGTCTGGTCCGATGGCTTATTGAGCACATCAAGGCAATCCTCTCTCCACGGAAGAGGGAAGAGGAAGAAGATGTTGAGTTGAGCAGCTTCGATATTTAGCTGGGAAGGGCCACACTGCTGGCTGGCTCTCCAGCAGAGGAGGAAATTTGTTTAAGGCAATAGTTAAGGTAACGCTCAAAGAGAAGATTTTGGATCCGCAGGGAAAGGCTATAGAAAGCAGCCTGCACAATCTCGGCTTTACAGGGCTTGGCGGGGTGAGAACCGGAAAAACCATTGAAATGTCGATAGGTGAGGACGATCTGGAAGCAGCAAAGGAGCTCGTCCATTCTGCTTGCGCGAAGCTCCTCGCAAATCCGGTCACGGAGGAATACGAGTTTCAGATTTTCGACGATGTCGGCATTACGGTATCGCAGTTTTCCAGCAGACAGAGGGTTGGGAACGTCTCAGGCCAGTTAGGTTGAATATGGCACACAAAGTGGGAGTCGTCGTTTTCCCCGGGTCAAATTGTGACAGGGATGCCTATAATGCGTTTGGACGGGTTTTGAACCAGAATGTCCAATACCTCTGGCACAAAGAGAAGAATCTTGACGGTATAGAAGCCGTTATCCTGCCGGGCGGTTTTTCGTATGGTGACTACCTGCGGTCCGGCGCAATCGCCAGGTTTTCTCCGATAATGACCGAAGTTGTCAGGTTTGCCCGTAAGGGGGGCCTTGTTTTGGGGATCTGCAACGGGTTCCAGATCCTTGTCGAGTCGGGCCTTCTGCCTGGGGCGCTGCTGAGAAATGCCAATTTGAAATTCATTTGCAGACAGGTCTATTTGAGAACAGAGACTGTCAAAACACCCTTCACGTCAGGTCTGGAACAGGGGCAGGTCCTTAAGGTCCCGATAGCGCACGGCGACGGTAACTACTATACGGATGAGATTACACTGAAGAGTCTTCAGGATAACGATCAGATTGTGTTTCGTTATTCCACGCACGACGGCGTTATTACGCCGGATTCGAACCCGAACGGCTCGATAATGAATATTGCCGGTATTGTCAACAAGAACAGGAACGTTTTGGGAATGATGCCGCACCCTGAACGTGCAAGCGAAGAGCTGCTCGGTAGTGGGAACGGAGTGATGGTTTTGAAATCAATAATAGAGAATCTAAATTGAGAAAAAGTGGAGGTTACAATGTTTGATTCATTTGGACCTACCGAGATACTACTTATCATAGTAGTGCTGGTCCTCCTATTCGGGGGAAAGAAGATCCCGGAGCTTGCTCAAGGGATAGGCAAAGGTATAAAGGAGTTCAAGAAGTCCGTGAAGGACATTCAGGACGACTCAGAAGAGAAGACAGAAGAAACCAAGACCAACAAGCAGTGATAAAATAGAATGTTCGATAATTTTGGCTTCGGCGAGATCTTCCTTATCGTCATAGTTATCATTGTGTTCTTCGGCCCCAAGCGCATACCGGACATAATGCAGTCCGTTGGCAAGGGAATCAGGGAATTCAAAAGAGCGATGAGGGATGTTCAGGATGAAGTCAATAAGGTGATGGAAGAAAAGCCAGAGCCCAAGAAGACAGAGCGGCAGCAAATTACAGAGCCCGCTCCGCCACAAGAAATCCCCTCAGACTCTCGGGAAAAGACCGAAGAAAAGGTCTAATGGTTTTTACTTTTTCCTGATCGGCCCATAGAGTCGCTTCTCCCCCGACCATCAGAGGATCAAACGTGACCATGACTTTCCGGATGCAGCGGTATGCAGTTGTCTGCCTTGGATCATGGTTTTCCCCGCCGGCCTGGATTTGAGGCGGCTGGAGTGCTGCGGCTGCGGACTTCAGCGCATCATGGGGGGATCCGGATGATTTTGAAGATAATCCTCTAAATCATAAATTAAACACAATGAGGCTATCGAGTTAATTGAAGTGTTTCATCTGCTTTGAAGTATGTCTCAATTCAACGAATCTTTTAGAGCGGTTGCTCTGGAGAAGACAAGATGTTTGACGATTTTAGCTTTGGCCACATTCTAATTATCATCCTGGTGCTCGTGCTTCTGTTCGGCCCCAAGAAGATACCTGACCTTGCACAATCACTCGGCAAGGGAATAAGAGAATTCAGAAAAGCGATGCGCGACATTACAGATGAGGTTCAAACTGCTGTCAAAGAAGAGCCGAAACCTCAATCTGTTCTGCCCGAAGCCATCGGGTCTCCAAGCGTACAGACTTTGAAGACCGAGTCCAAGTCAGAAACCGAAATCAAGTCTTAGAAAGATTGCCGGACACATATCAGAAATTTAGGAAGCGGCTTCTCGACGGGGAGGCCACATGCAAAGGTGTTGTCGAATCCTTTCTCAGTAAGGCGAAGTCAAGGGGTGATCTCAATGCTTTCCTGGAGCTTTTTGACGAATCGGTTGAAGCCGCCGAGAAGGTAGATGCCAAAGTAAAGTCGGGCACGGCAGGGAAGCTTGCCGGGCTTGTCCTGGGGGTCAAAGACATCATCGGGATAAAAGACAAGCGGCTTACGTGCGGCTCGAAGATTCTTGAGAGGTTTATCTCTCCGTACGATGCAACAGTTATAGAGCGATTGAAGCGTGAGGACGTGGTTATTATCGGAAAGACGAACATGGACGAGTTTGCCATGGGATCTTCGACCGAGTACAGCGCTTTCGGGCCGGTCCTGAATCCTGCCGGCACGTCCCGGGTCCCCGGGGGGTCGAGCGGCGGAAGCGCCGCCGCGGTTGCTGCAGAGCTGTGCCACGTTGCGCTGGGCACCGATACCGGCGGGTCGATAAGGCAGCCGGCATCGTTTTGCGGAGCAGTCGGATTGAAGCCGACGTACGGCCGGGTGTCGAGATACGGCCTCGTTGCCTTCGCGTCGTCCTTCGATGTGATCGGGCCTTTTGCGAATTCCGTTTATGACGTGGCTCTCGTACTCGAAGTCCTTGCGGGCCATGACGAAAGAGATTCTACGTCGTCCGCCAAGACTGTACCGTCCTACACGTCGTTCCTCGAGAGGGATGTCAAAGGCCTGAAGGTAGGGATCGCGAAGGAGACTCTCGGTGCCGGAATTGCTGACGAAGTCAGACAGACAATCGCCGGGCAAATAGATGGTCTCCGTTCGGCCGGGGCCGGGATAGTCGAAATATCGTTGCCGCACCTGGATTACACGATCCCGACGTACTACGTACTGGCGACCGCCGAGGCCTCTTCAAACCTCGAGAGGTACGATGGAGCGCGTTACGGCCACAGGGCTGCGGAAGTTGATGAGCTCGACGAAATGTATGTCCGCTCACGAACCGAGGGATTCGGACCTGAGGTAAAGAGGCGGATTATGCTCGGCACGTTCGTCCTCTCAGCCGGGTACTACGACGCTTACTACCGGAAGGCCCAGCGTGTCCGCCGGCTGATCAAAGAAGATTACGACGAAGTCTTCGGAAAAGTCGACGCGATCATCTCGCCGACGGCGCCGACGACCGCGTTCAGGCTTGGCGAGAAGACTTCAGACCCGCTTCAAATGTACGTTTCAGATATATTTACTGTTTCGGCCAATCTGGCAGGGATACCGGGCATATCTGTGCCCGCCGGAAAAGATTCACAATGCCTTCCGATAGGCGTTCAGCTGCTGGGGAGGCAGTTCGAGGAGGAGACGATTTTGACTTTGGCAAATTTCATTGAAAAAACATCAAAGAGCTAAAAGAGAGAACTAATGAGCATTCTTGTTGACAAATCTACGCGCCTTGTGGTTCAAGGAATCACAGGTGGGGAAGGATCCTTCCACACCGAACAAATGATCGAATACGGCACAAAGGTCGTTGCCGGAGTGACTCCCGGAAAGGGTGGGACAAGCCATCTCGGGCTTCCCGTGTTCAACACGGTAGCCGAAGCGGTGGAAAAGGAAGGGGCCAATACGTCCGTTATCTTTGTCCCTGCGGCCTTCGCGCCCGATGCGATCGTCGAAGCGGCAGATGCCGGAGTGAGACTTGTGGTCTGCATAACGGAAGGCATTCCCGTCCGTGATATGGTCAAAGTCTACGATTACCTGAAAAAAAAGAATGTACGTATGGTCGGGCCTAACTGCCCGGGCGTCATTTCTCCGGGAAAGGCCAAGGTAGGAATAATGCCCGGCTTCATCCACCGAAAAGGAACGGTGGGGCTCATTTCCAGAAGCGGAACGCTGACATACGAGGCGGTAGCCCAGGTGACGGCGCAGGGTTACGGCCAGTCGACATGCGTCGGAATCGGAGGCGACCCGATAATCGGCACAAAGTTTGTCGACGCGCTTGGGCTGTTCAAGGACGACGAGCAGACCGAGGCGGTTGTAATGATCGGCGAGATCGGCGGCACCGCGGAAGAAGAGGCTGCCGCTTACATTAAGAAGAATTTCGATAAACCCGTCGTCGGATTCATTGCCGGCCGGACTGCTCCTCCAGGAAGAAGGATGGGACACGCCGGAGCAATTATCTCGGGCGGACACGGGACTGCCGACGAGAAGATGGCGTCGA
>JBJKQU010000011.1:0-14717 GCA_046705025.1 Candidatus Kryptoniota bacterium
ACGTCGCCGCTCAGCGAGCTGCACACTATCTCGTCAGCGACCGGGGAGCAGGACGGATAAAGCTCGATAACTTTGTTCGTATTGGTAAGCCGGACGGTCTCCTGGCCGTCCGGTGAGACACAGTAGATGTCGGAGCTCAGAATGTTATAGCCGTCGTCCCGGTCGTCCATGTATACTATCCACTTCCCGTCGCGGGTCCAGACGGGGTTGTCTTTCTTACCGAGCATTGTGAGGACATTCCCATCCAGATCGCAAATGAATGCACCGCGATCCATTTCGTAGGCGACAAGTTTCGTTCCGTCAGGGGAGAGCGAGGGCCATATGTAGCTGCCGTTTCCCAGCGGGTCGAGTGTAATTTCCTTACCGCCCTTCAACAGCACGATCTTAGTATTCTCGATGCCGAGCAGAGTCGTAGCCGTTGCGGATATGGACGATACGGAATTCGCAACCTTTCCGTTCTTCATGTAGATCAGAGATGAATGGGAAAACCTCGGAAGCGAGACGCTTTCTGCCCTCTCGAGGACCTTCGCCGCACCGGAGGAAAGGTCCTGCGTCACAAGTTCCTGCGTGCGGTACGCCCCTGTCTCTTCGTATGTTCGGCGGTACGAGATTGTCTTTCCGTCGGGAGAAAGAGCGAAGCCGAAGCCTGACCGCGGTGCATCGGTAATCTGACGCATCGACGCGGTAGAGATTGTGTACTCCCAGATGCCGTTAAATCCATCGGCGGTGAAATATACCCGCGCCCCGTCCGCAGAAAACCGGGGTTGACTCCACTGCCGTCCCGCGCCGAGCGGCAGTTTCTCGACAGAGACTGCGTGCATCTGGCCAAAGATCGGGGTCACAAAAACCAAAGCAATGAACAGAGAAAATAGAATTCTCATGATTAGATCCTCCGCAAATAGCCGTTAATTGTCAGAAAGCGGACAAGCGAATCTGTCCGCACGGATTTGTCCGTCTGGGTCCGACATACAGTAGCCCGGTTAGCACGACCGGTCAAGAGCCCTGACATGACAGATGGTTTATTTCATCACAGCTCCCTCAACAGAAGGAGCTTTCCACAAAAGCCCGCTCGCCGATAACGAAGCCTGATGAGCGAGGCCTCGACTGATCCCGACCTGGAGTGGCAACTCCGGGTCGGGACCCTTTCGCATTCCTGGTTCTTACTTAATCATCAACATCTTCCTGGTTGCGGTGTAGGTACCTGCGTTCAGTCTGTAGAAGTAGACGCCGCTGGAGAGCTTGCTCGCGTCGAATATCACCGTATGTTCACCGGCGCTCTCCCGCCCCTTGACCAGCGTCGCCACTTCCCTGCCAAGTACATCATAAACCTTCAAGCTCACGAACCCTGAACCCTGAACATTGAACACTATAGTTGTCGTCGGATTGAATGGATTGGGATAATTCTGCAGCAGCTTGAAATTACCCGGCGTTCCTTCAATCTGTCGGACACCGGTCGGCTCTTCAGGGTAACTCAGCCTGAGATTGTCGATATAGATGGTGCCGGCGTATGTACTATCGGTGTACCTCCTTGAACCGCCGGCAAGAACCACACCTATCTGATTCAATGTTATGGGAAACACCATAGCCGAAGATAGCGACGACACTCGCGCCGACAGCGCCGTGAACCCGGTCGAATCCTTGGCCACTTTGCTCGACAGCGTATACTGATGTCCAATCCCATCCGTGATATTGTACGCCACAATCTCGCCCATATAATCAGATCTCAGGTCGATCCAAAGAGAATCGGGCACCCCAGGCAATGTAATGTCCCTGTTAAGGTAAACGTAGGCAGGATTTCCATTGAACTTAAACTTGTAATCTATCCTCAGAGATTTCCCGCCCACAGACGAAATGCTGTCGGAGACAGTCACCCTTGTATTTAAAGTGTCCACGTTCGACATGCTGACGCTCCACCCGCTCAAGGATTGGAGCGAATCGATCCCCTCAAAACCTCTCCCCAACTGTACCGTTACCTCTGCAGAGTCCTTCAGTCCTTCGTATGAGGCAATCACATACGTGGTACCCTGAAGCCTTCCTTTGAAGGTTCCGCTCGAGTCGACAGTTCCAATTGTCGTATCAGAAACCGTCCATTCAAGCGACTGGGCGACGAGAGACTGCTCCATTCCGTCCGAGTCAAACCCTTTCGCACTGAACAGGACAGGTCTCTCGGTGTCGGTTGTAGCGTTCGCGGGCGAAACCGAAATTCTTCTGAGTGTCTTAACCACAACGAACTCCGAATCCACGAGCGAATCATAAGTCGAATAGACGTATCCGCTGTCATGCTGCGTTCCGGCGACAAAGTAGCCTTCGGAATTGACCCTGCCCAGCCTCGGATCAACAGTGAGCCCTACCTTTGACTGATCGATCTGGAGAGGAGCGTAGTACTTGTCGAAGCCGGAGGTCTGCAATGCTACGCTATCCCCCTCGAAGACCCTTATCATCTTATAAGGAGTGAAATTCTTTGTCGGGTTGGTCGGAAGAACCCGGATAGAGTGCACTACCCCGTCGCTCGGAGCATCGGAGACCACGAGTATCCCGTTCGACACGGTGCGCTCTCCCGGGATGTAATTGGCCACCGAATTCTGGACGATCATCGTGGTGGACCCTCCGCCGTCGAGGTTCATGCCGTTGTAGACGCCCAGCTGGATCATGAGGTCGGCAAACTGGTCCAGTGTCATGCCTAAAGTCAACGGTGCGTTCCTCCCATCGAGAGTCACGAGAAAGAGCTTCGAGCTGTCGGCAGAGAATCCGATTCCGGTTCTCGGGTTGGGGTTTAGCGGATCCGGCGCGCCTTCCTGCGCAGCGCCTGTTGCAGCATAGTTCGTTCCGTTGTAAACGATTCTCGGATACCCACCCATCATCTCGGTCAATTTACTGAGGCTCGGCAGCAGGCTTATGGCCACTTTCACGGTGTCGCCGACATGCACGTTGTTGATCAGGAATGTGCTTGCAGTTCCGTGGCCTGAGAGAACGGCGCCTCCCTTCGCAATAGTCATGTTTCCGACCCCCTGCACGACGCTGTCAACGACGCATTCGACAGAATCATTGACAAGCCATCCCTTGAGCGGATGTACGGCGGCTTCTGTGCCGTATTGATTGGTCCCCGTGGATGCTCCCATATAGCTGTTGTAGAGAACCAGCTCGGTTGTTTTCCGCACCTCGTTGATGCCGTCGATCGAGTAAGACGAGTCTCCGGCGAGGAGCGTTCCAGAATACGCAACGATGCTCATGGAAACATCGTTCGTGCTGTCGAAACCGATAGTCGATGCTTTGGAAGGCCGAAGGAGCATCTCGCCTTTCTCGACCTGAACATTTATAGGCACGGTCCCGTACAGGTCCCCGTTCACGGCGCCGACCACCGTATGACCGCTGTAGCTGTTCCTGCTTGCCATCGAGCTCACCGTTTCAAGCCTGGTCAGGACATCTCCACCCTTCACAGTTTCGATCCTCACGTACGGATTCTTCAAATCGATCTCGAGAACGCTGACGTTATATGGGACCGAGGGTGCGTAAAGACGGGTATAAGTCACACCCGGGCCTGCCGGAGCACTGTAGAGGGTATCATATGCGAATTGGGCAAGACTTATTCCTTGCAGCGTGAATAGAAAAACGATTGCCGCAGCTATCTTGGTTTTCACTTTAACGAATCTCCCTTTTGTCTTGTTCGTTGAATCCCTTTGCCTGTCACTTCGGCCGACGCCGGCAAGGAAGGCGAAGGAAATTGGTCTGGTACTTATGTCATTTATTTTGGGCTGCCATCGGTGGCGAAGCGGAAAAATCTGCTCCGGCATCGGGATCCCAATACACGTCCCCTCAGGATCCCGGGCGGAGAAGGATTCCGGGCCGGGATCAACGAGTTAGCTTCGAGGACTATCTTATCATCAACATCTTCTTCGTTGCACTGTAAGATCCTGCAATCAACCTGTAGAAATACACGCCGCTCGGCAGCCTGCTAGCGTCAAATGTGACCGTATAGCTGCCCGCACTCCTGTATCCGTTCACGAGGGTCGCCACCTCTCTTCCAAGGACATCGTACACTTTGAGTGTGACAAACTCTGTTTCTGTCAGCTGATATCTGATCTGCGTCGTCGGATTGAACGGATTCGGATAATTCTGCGACAGGCTGAACTCCCTTGGAGTCTCGGGGCTCGATGCGACCCACGTCGGCGCCTCTGTCCTGAACTTCCAGGCTTCCGACCACAGGCTGAAGCCGTAATCGTTACCGGAACTAACTCTCCAGCTGTAGATCGTGTTCGCCAAGAGGGAATCGACAACAGTAAGAGAAGTATCCGAAGAAACCGTCGTATCCAGTACAACCGACGAGAAGACCACTCCCCTGGCGATCTGCAGCCGGTATTCTGTACTGTTAGCTGTCGGGTGCCACGCAAACGTCGGGAGGAAGGAGACGTTCGACGTAACGTCGGCCGGGCCGGCCAGGAGTGGAGCGACAGGAAAAGCGGTTGTAAACGACCGCGTATCCGAATAATCGCTCGTCCCTCCGGCATTCGCGGCTGTCAGTCTCCAGAAGTACTTCTGCTCGCCGCTCATCCCTGTTACAGCATAGACAGTCTCGGTAACGCCCGCCTGATTCACCAGAAGGCCGCTCGAAAAAGTCGAGTCGGGCGAGACCTGTAACGTGTATGATGCCGTAAGAGGTGGAGCCTGCCACTGAAGGATCGTTGTGTCTCTTGCGTACATGAAGCTGTTCGACGGATAAGCCAACAAGGGCGCAGAGGGATGATAAACCGCAATTACGTTCCCCGTCTGGCTTTCATTCCAGTTTCTGTCGAGGGCCGTTACCGCATAATAATAAGGGCCGTCTCCCGGGGGTGTGGGGGGAACGACACTACTCATGCCGGTAACTCCCAGAATATTCTGAGCGCTATCGATGTTCGCACCGGAGATCCCTGGATGATCGAATCTGTAGAAAACATAACGCGATGCGGTATCTCCGTCGGCTGCAGTGTTCGGGAGATCCCATGATAGTTGCGCCCCGTTCTGGTTCGTGCTTGCATATTGAAGGTTCCTGACAGGATTTGGCGGAATCGAATCTTTCCAAGCCATAACCGGAATCAACGCCGGATATTTGTAAAAGGAATTCTTAAGCGAGTCGGCAAAGCCTTTGGGATTGTCCATCAGTCCGTTCCTGGCCCTGAAAAAGATGCTCCCCTCCGCAATCCCCGTCCGATCGAGCCGGATTTGGTTCGGCACTTCCGAGGCTGCCCAATTCTTAGAATCCGTTATATGATAAGGAGCTTTCCCGATATAAAGGTGCCTACCGTTTTTCACAGAAGACCACCACGCGGCAAGTTTACCATAATCCTGGCTACCGCCAAAAGGCCAGTACAATTCGGGCCCGATGTAGTCGACCCATCCCTTTTGGAGCCAGGTAACGGGATCGCAGTACAAATCGTTATACGAACTCAGCCCTAAAATACCCGCAGGCACGCCTGTCTTCCAGATTCCAAAAGGGCTTACTCCCCATTTCACCCACGGCTTTAAAGCGTTGATGCTGTCGTGAATCGCTTCTATCAGAATATTGACGTTGTTTCTTCGCCAATCACCCTTATTCGTAAAACTTCCACCATACAGTCTCCAGCTTGCTGAATCCTGAGTCGTTATACCATTGTATGAATAGAAATAGTCATCCCAATGAACACCATCTATATCATACCGCCGCACGACGTCCATAACCACCTTAGTTACATAAGTGCGCACTTCGGGTAGTCCTGGATCGAGTAGCCATTCGTTGCTGAATTTCAGAAGCCAATCCGGATGCTGTACCGCAACGTGGTTCGGAGCGAGAGGATAGCTCGGCACTCCGTTCGAAACGGTCTTCACCGCACGGTAAGGGTTAAACCACGCGTGCAGCTCCATGCCGCGCTTATGCGCCTGCTCGATCGCAAACTCGAGCGGATCGTAGAATGGGGCGGGAGCCTGTCCCTGCCTCCCGGTCAGCCAGTAAGACCACGGTTCGATTGTTGACTCGTAAAGTGCGTCACATTCCGGTCTGATTTGAAAGAAAACGGCGTTGATCCCGATCGCCTTAAGGCTGTCGAGGATGGCGAGGAGTTGGGTCCGCTGGGCCGCCGGGGTAGAACCCGGGGTAGGCCAGTCAAGGTTGGCAACGGTCGCTATCCATGCGCCGCGGAATTCGCGCTTCGGCGGATTAGAAATCTGCGCTGAAGAAACCCCGACGCTAAGAATGAACAGATATACGAAAAGAGTAGCAAATGACTTCATATACTAACCCTCTGACTTTTTCGTGGCTATATCAAAGAAACGGTGCTACGGAATGTTCGATAAACAAACGGGCATCACCGACAGGATGCTCACCCGAATAATAGTTAAGTTACGAAAATTTGCCGATCATATGCCATAGGCCTACGTGCGGCTCACTTTTGGAAATGAGTCGCACGCAGTTGGCCTATTTCATATAAATTATGCTGCCGCCCGTTGAATACCCTCCCGCGACAATACGATAGAAATATACGCCGTCTGCGAGCTTGCTTGCATCAAACGTGACCCTGTGGGTTCCCGGATTCTCACGCGCGTCAAACAGCTCCGCTACTTCCCTCCCGAGCACATCGTACATCCTCACGGTAACATGAGCTGCTGCCGACAGCTGATAGCTGACGGCTATCGTCGACCTAAACTGAGCCGCATAATTCTGCCCCGGACTAAGCGCGGTCGGAGTCTCGTAACTCAATGCCACCCAGACGGGCGCCATCGTCGTGAACTTCCATGAGTTCGACCAGTGGCTGAAACCGTAACGGTTGCCTGATCCGACCCTCCAGCGGTAGATCGTATTGCCGGCAAGTGAACTCGCAGGGGTGAACGAAGTGTCCGGAAGTTCGATTGAGCCGGAAGACACTGTCGCGTCCAGGACAGGGGCGGAGAAGTCGCCTTCCCTTGCAACCTGCAGCCTGTATTCCGTCGTGTTCGCGGTCGGGTGCCACAAGAGCCTCGGGAGCAACGACACATTTGTCCGTAAACTGTCGGGACCGGCAAGCAATGGTGCGACAGGAAAGGCTGTGGTGAACGACCGCACGTCCGAAAGAGGACTGGTGCCGCCCGCATTGGAGGCCGCCACCCTCCAGTAATACTCTGTCTCTCCGCTCATCCCGGTTGCGGCAAAGGACGGATGCGCTACCCCCGCCAGATTTATCAGGAGGCCCTTTGTAAATGTCGAATCCGTGGCGACTTGCAAGCGGTAGGACGATGCCAGCGGCGACGCTCTCCAACCGAGCACTGTCGTATCTCTTCCATACAAAAACTTGTTCGAAGGATAAGCGAGCAGAGGGGGCGACGGGTGATAGACAGTCACGATGTTCCCCATCCGACTCTCGTTCCAGTTTCTGTCGAGTGCGGTCACGCTGTAGGAATAGGGCCCTCTGCCGGAAGGTACGGGTGGAACACTGCTTGTGCTTCCATACACCGAGACGATGTTGCGTGCGTTGTCCAGATCAGCCGGTGAAATTCCGGAGCGGTCGACTCTGTAGATCACGTAGCGGGTCGCAGTATTGCCGTTCATTACAACTGCGGGCGGATTCCATGAAAACTCCGGAATGCCGGAATCGGTTTCTGCATATCGCAGGTGTCTCGGAGCCGCCGGCGGCATAGACCCTTTCCATGCCATCGAGGGGACTAAGGCTGGGTGCCGGTAATAGTTTTGCTCAAGAGAATCGGCAAAATTGCCGAGGTTGTCCGTGAGGCTCCTGGCGCTGAAATAGATGCTCCCGGCCACCTTTCCGTTTGCCCGATCCTGCCGAATATGTCTCTCTATCTCACCGCTTGCCCACCTCGGAATGCGGTAAGCGCCTTGTCCGACATAAAGATCCCTGTCGGTCGCGGTCGTGGAGTCTGCCCACCACTGCATCAGCCTTGCATAATCCGTCCCGCCTCCGTTGGGCCAGTATAATTGCGGTGCGACATAATCGATAAGCCCATGCTGCAGCCACGTTATCGCGTCCGCATAGAGAATGTCATACGCATTGAAGCCGTGAGTGCCCGCAGGAATTCCGCTCTTCCAGATTCCGAACGGAGAGATCCCGAATTTCACCCAAGGCCTTACAGCTTCGACGCTGTCATGGACCTCCCTGACAAAAAGATTAATATTGCCGCGACGCCAGTCGGCAATGTTCGTATATCCCCGGTTATATTTCTCAAAAGTCGAGTCGTCCTGGTTTGTGATTCCCGAATACGGGTAGAAGTAATCGTCGAAATGAATCCCGTCCACATCATACCTTCTGACGATATCCATTATCACAGATGTGATATAGTTCCTGACGGCAGGTATGCCCGGATTGAGTATCTTGAGAGTTCCGAAGGTGAGAATCCAGCCGGGGTGCGTGACGCTCACTTGCATCGAATCAAGGGGAAAGCTACCGACTTTCACTACGGCGCGAAACGGGTTCAGCCAGGCATGCAGCTCCATTCCACGCTCGTGTGCCAGCCTGATCGCGAACTTCAGCGGATCGTAGAAGGGCGACGGTGCCTCCCCCTGCTTTCCGGTCAGCCTGTAGGACCACGGTTCGATACTCGACTTATAGAATGCATCGCACGCGGGTCTGACCTGGAAGAACACGGCATTGATGCCAATAGCCTCGAGGCTGTCGAAAATAGAGACGAGCTCCGCCTTCTGTTGTGCCACCGGCAGGCCGGGTTTTGAGGGCCAGTCGATATTCCCGACTGTGGCTATCCACGCGCCGCGCATCTCACGCTTGGGCGGATCCGAAAGCTGGGCCGACGAAACACCGACGGAAAAAATGAAGGAACAAACCAAAGCGCCGGCGAAGAACTTCATCTGCGAATCCTGTGACTTCTCAGTGAAAGAAAGAAAAGGCTCCGATTAACTGCGACTCACTTCAGAAAGTGAGACGCAGTTTACATCTATAGGTTATTTCCCGGTCGTAAATTGAGCCACATACTGCGCGATGACCGGTCTCAGGTTCGATCCCTCAGCCGTAGCGCCCACTTTTATTGTATAGGTCGTGGAGGGCGACAACGGCGCATCGGGTTGGAATGTCAGCTTCATCTGCCTGGCGCTAAACGAGAGCTTTCCCTTCACAGCCGGCGTGATACTGAAGGCGGATTCAGTAGACACCGGCTCCATCGGCTCGCTGAAATCGATAACGATGCTAGATGAAACCTGTACATTCTGATCGTTTTCGGCCGGCGTTGAGCTCACGACAGCTGCACGCGTAGTGTCGTACTCATGAACCAGGTTGAAATAGTGGTGCCACTTCCAGTATTTGCCGGGATCCGTGTGTGTATTGCATGTGGCGTAGTCAGTTCCGACATATTCCGTGTAGCGCCAGAAGGGTATCCGGTTGAACCAGGGATATAACCATGCACCGTGGCCGAAAATATGGAGTGAGTCTTCGGGAATATCGTACTTTTCGCAGAGGTGCGCGGTCAGTCGTGCAGACGATTCGTATTCGGTCTCCGTAAAGAACGTCGGATTTGCCTCGTACCCTTCGTGCTCTATGCTGACCGTGATCGGGTTCCAGCAGCGGACGGCCCACGCCTTGTCACTGTCGTGGACACATTGCACGATGTATCCATCCTGGCTTCTTATGATATACTGCGCGGCGGCTTCAACCCTCGGGTTTTCGAACAGCGAGTGGGCGTAGTCAAACTGCTCTTCGGTATCGTGAATGATTACGAAGACAACCGGCGCGCCACGGCGGCGGCCGTAATTCGGACTTCCAACCCATACAGGGGTCATCAGCGAATCAGCCGGCTTCCTGAAGCCCGTCGCCTTAACGGAATCCGGGAAATTGTTCAAATCGAGGCCATAACGCGGGATCACGATGCCGTCCTGATCGACCCCAAGCTGCAGCTCCTCGAGCGTGTGGTAGGCGAATTCCATCGCTATCCCCGGTTGCGGAATTCCGCTGTACCGCGCGATCACAATCCACCATGACGGCAGGCTGTCGTTTATCACAACTGTGGAATCCCTGTTCGCCTGATCCCTGAGATCCGAGAGATAGGCGGCCGCACCCCTTATGTTCTGGTAAGGATCTTTCAGCAACGAATCTACGGGCAGATGTATCAATGCCGCCGCACTGTCCAGATTGTAGTTGAATCGCCAGTCGTTTCGGAGTCCCATTACTCCGCGTGTTCCGCCGGCGACATCCTGTGACCAGTGCGTAAGTATATAGCTGAGCGCTTCCAGGATCGGAGCGGGGACGTTGAATTCCTTCGACGCCGATTGGAAGTAACTCTCACATTGCTGCGGTGTCTGCGCAAGCGCTTGCGTCGACAGCAAAACCAAAGCAACCACTAATGATCTTTTCATTTTGTCCTTGCCTCATTAACCTTTAGGTCGTAATTGGATTCGCCGAATTAAATAGAGACTTTACTTTGCCAGAACCATCTTCTTTGTTGCAGTATAATTCCCCGCATTCAATCTGTAGAAGTACACCCCGCTCGGCAGCTTGCTTGCATCAAAGGTGACCGTGTGTCCTCCTGCGCTCTCCTGCCGGTTTACTAGTGTCGCTACTTCCCTGCCAAGTACATCATAAACCTTCAAGCTCACGAACCCTGGACCCTGAACATTGAACACTATAGTTGTCGTTGGATTGAACGGATTCGGATAGTTCTGCATAAGTTCGAAGGCCGCCGGAACACCAGAATTTCCTCCCTGCACACCGGTTACACTCCCGTTTACCTGTATGTCGTCAACATAGATAGTGCTGCTGTCAAGCAGTGCCGACTTCAACTGTCTCACGGCGAAACCCTTGAGGATGTCAGTCGAAACATCGGAGGCACCGCGCCACATCCCCACGTACTTGTAACCGTACCAATCTAGTGTATCGACGGGGACGAGTTTATCAGGTCCGCCGGAAGGAGAACCGAAGACAAAGTCGAGTTGGTTCCCGCTTCCGTCTCCGAACACCCACATTCCTACGGAAGACGCCTTTGAAACATCGAATCCCTGAGAGTTTTCTTCGGCGCAGAGACCATTGTTCGAATCGAATTGATAGTTCAGGACACCTGACCAGAACCCGTCAAAAGCCCGGAGTGAAATGGCAAAATTCGTCGTAATCGAGTCCACACCCGCTGTTTCACCACTTGCCGAAGGTTCTAGCCATTTACCCGGCGACGATTCGAACCCTTCTATGACAGTGCCGCCCGAAGACTGAGAAGTATCACAGATAAACGAAGTTGAGTATGCAGCGGTGCTGGGCACTCCGTAATCATCTACCACACCCGGAGCGAGAGTCAGGGTGTATTTCATCCCGGGCGTAAGATTGACCAGAGACCGGAGCGCAATGACTGTCAAGTTGTTTGATGTCACGCGGAAGTTGTCCCTCGTGAGCGGAACTCTTTGACCGGTCGAGTCGACGAAGGTGAGCCGTGAGGGGACGGTGTTCAACTGCACCGCCTGATTCAAAATGAATTCCATGTATGCCTTGGATACACATGGGGTTGCGGAATCGGGCGACACCTCGATCACCAGGGGCCCCGTCGTATCCGCCTGAGCTGTTGTGAAGTGAAACGTGTAAGGCGCCGCGATGGGTTTGAGGTTTGTTCCTTTTGCGGAGGTATCCAGTTTCACTGTATAAGTCGTGGACCATGAGAGAAGCGTATCAGGGTGGAACACCAACTGCATGTCGTTCGGGCTGAAGGAGATACGGCCGAGGACATCCGGCGTGATGCTGAAGGCGTCTCCGGTAGACACCGTCGCCATCGGTTTGCTGAAATTGATCGTTATATCCGAATAACCGGCGACTGCCGTATCACTCCCGGCAGGCCTCGAATTCACGACGGCGGCGCGGGTAGTGTCGTAAGAATGGATCAAATCAAAATAATGATCCCATTGCCAGTACTTGCCGGGATCCGTATGGTCGTTGCATGTCGCATAGCTCGCCCCTACATACTGGGCATAATCATAAAAAGGGATGAGATTGAACCAGGAGTAAGTCCAGGCATTGTGTCCAAAGACGTGGAGCGAGTCTTCGGGGATATTGTACTCCTCGCAGAGCCGAGCCGTCAACCGGGCCGACGACTCATACTCGGTCTCCGTATAGAAAGAAGGGGTCGCCACGAAGCCTTCATGCTCGATGTTCAGCGTGATAGGGTTCCAGCAGCGGACGGCCCAGGCTTCGTCCTTGTCGTGGACGAACTGATCGATATAGCCATCCTGGCTGCGAATCAGATACTGCGCGCTTGCCTGGTCGCTGCGATCCTCAAACAAAGAGTAAGCATAGTCGAACTGTTCCTCGGTATCGTGGATGATCACGAACACGATAGGGGCCCCGTTTCGGGAGCCGTAGCTCGGGCTCCCGACCCAGACCGGGGTCATAAGCGAGTCGGCAGGCTGCCTGAATCCTGTCGCTTTGACTGAATTTGGGAAACCGCTAAGGTCGATATTCTCTTTGGGGATCACGATGCCGTTGTCATTCACTCCAAGCTGAAGTTCTTCAAGCGTGTGGTACGCGAAATCCATTGCGATCCCCGGTTGAGGAATCCCGCTGTAGTTCGCGATTACAACCCACCACGTCGGCAGACTGTCTGTCACTATCGTCGAATCCTTATTGACCTCGTCCCTCAGATGCGAGAGAAACGCAGCGGCCCCCCTGATGTTTTGATATGGAGAGTCTTCGAGGGTATCGAGAGGTTTGCCGATAAGTGTAGCTGCGCTGTCGAGGTTATAGTTGAACCGGCTGTCATTACGAAGTCCCATGGGGCTTCGGCCGGCGATATTCGGAATAGGCTGCCAGTGCGTTTCGATATACCCCAGTGCCTCGAGAATCGGGGCGGGGACGTTGAATTCCTTCGACGCCGACTGGAAATAGTTCTCGTACTCTTGCGGTGTCTGCGCAAAAACTCGAGTGGACAATAAAGCCAAAGCAATCAGAAGTAATTTTCTCATTTTGTCCCTGCTTCATCTATTATGAGGCCCCATCCGGGTTCGTCTCATTGAGATTGGTTTTCAATGGGCCGCCTGCCCGGTATCCGGATACGCAAGCTCCCTACTTAACCAGGACCATCTTCCTGGTTGCTGTGTAAGTACCGGCACTTAGCCTGTAGAAATAGACGCCGCTCGATAGCTTGCTCGCGTCAAAGGTCACCGTGTAACTCCCGGGGTTCTGGTGTGCATCGACCAGGGCCGCTACCTCCCTGCCAAGCACATCATAGACTTTCAGAGTCACATGGCGGGCAGCGGAAAGCCGGTAGGTGATCGATGTCGTGGGGTTGAACGGATTGGGATAGTTCTGCATCAATTCATAAGATACCGGTTCAGCCGACCTGCTTTGAACGCCGGTCACTTCTCCGTCGACCTGAATGTCGTCCACATAAACCGAGCTCGAGGTCAGTATTGCCGACGGCAATCTTCTTACTGCAAATCCTTTGAATGTTGCCGTCGATGTATCGGCTCCGGCGCGCCACATTCCGACGAACTCCCATCCGTACCAGTTGATGGTGTCCACCGGCACGACCTTCTCTCCGGAGGTTCCGAAGACGAAATCAAGCTCGTTCCCGCTGTTGTCTCCGAAAACCCACATCCCGACCGAGGAGGAACCGCTTATGTCGACTCCCGATGCGACCTCGACCTCACAGATAGCATTTGCTTTCGTGGTATCGAATGCATATTGCAGCTCTCCCGCATAGTTCCCATCGTACTTCTTGATCGATTCGATAGAAAAACCAGTCAGCGAAGTGTCTACTCCGCTCGTACCTTGTCCAACGGGAGCGACCGTCCATGCGGTCGAAGGCGATTCGAAGCTCTCTACTACAGTACCGCCGGAAGCTTCCGATGTGTCGATCGTGAAAGTTGTCGAGTACGTCGTCTTCGTCTGGTTTCCGTAATAGTCGGCGACACCCGGACCGATCGAAGCGGTATATTTCATACCGGGTGTCAGAGCTAAGGCTGAGCGGAACGCCGCCAGCGTCCGACCTCTTGGCGTCAGCTGGAACACGTCCCTCGCAAGTGAGACCTTCTTACCCGTTGAGTCAACGAGAGAGAGATGCGACACGAAAGAGTTGTAATTGACCGGCTTATTCATTATGAACTCGAAGTAGGCATGCGTAACAGACTTGCCACCATTCCCAGGCGAGATCGCGAGGGGGAGCGGCGGAGATGTGTCCCTCGCAACTGTCGTAAACTCAAAGGAATACGGAGCCCTTAGATGCTCCCCTACCACGGAAACGGCGGACGTGTCTACACTGATCGTGTATTGCGTCGACCATGTAAGGAAGGTGTCGGGGGCAAACGTCCACTCGTTAAGGTCCGGGTTCATGAAGAATTTCCCACTCACCGGCGGGGTGAAGCTGAACGCCTTCTGCATGCTCGCCAGATCCATCGGGGCGTTCAAGTCGACCTTGATGCTGTCGTAAGTTGGCACACCGCCGGCCGCTGTCGGCATCAAAACCGTAACCTGCGGTACCTTTGGCGGAACATTGGTCCAGCTTGCCGCGTAGTCGCTCCAGTTCATCGGGGTCATACCGATGTAGTCCCAAAGACTTATGCCTACGTAGCCGGCATTTTGACATAGAGTGGCGAATTGTTGAAGGTCGCCATAGTTCATCTGGTAGTTCGTCTCGCCCTGGCTGTTCTCACAGCCGATAGGTACTATAGGCTTTATCGCACTTAAGTATCCCTCGTTTATCCACCTCTGCTCCGACGATTCAAAATCGTTTCTCATCGCGGCGAACTCGTTTGATATAGTTGTCGGCCGCAATGCCCAATAAGCCTGGGGCATATT
>JBJKQU010000012.1:0-6090 GCA_046705025.1 Candidatus Kryptoniota bacterium
GTGAAAATGCTTCCCAACGGGATAAGGCTAATCGTCCAGCCGGAAGCCATCAGCAACACCATATCCGTAATCGGGAGCATAAAGAGCAATTCCCTGCTTCAAACGCCGAAAGGCCAGGATGGCGTCAGCTCACTGCTGAATCAGCTGTTTGAATTCGGTTCGACGACGCTGAACCGCATAGCGTTTCAGAAGGCTCTCGATGACATAGGAGCGAGTGAGTCGGCAGGAATTAATTTTTCAGTCAGGGTCCTCGCAAGTGACTTTGACAGAGGCGTCCAGCTTCTCGCTGACAATGAGCTTCACCCGGCCCTTCCGCAACAAGCGTTTGCCATAATTCAGCAGCGGACGGCGGCGACCGTCGCAGGTGAGCTTCAGAGCCCCGACTACCTGACAACCCGTGCTCTTCAGGTCGCACTCCTGCCCGGGAACGACCCCGTTCTCAGACATCCGACTCCGCAGTCGGTGAGGGCGGTCACCCTTCAGCAAGTGAAGGACTACTATGACCAAATATATCGGCCCGATATGACGACCATCGTCGTTATCGGGGATGTAACCCAGGAGAAGGCTGCGAAAGTCATTGAGAAGTACTTCGGCGGGTGGAAAGCGTCCGGTCCGAAGCCGAACACAGAGCTACCCAGCGTGCCGTTGAACAAGCCGTCGGTTTCTGCTGTGCCCGACAAGAGCAGGGTGCAGGATCGTGTCTATCTGGCCGAGACACTGGGTCTTACCCGCTCGAATCCCGACTATTATCCGCTGGAGCTGGGTGACCATGTCCTCGGAGGAGCGTTCTACGCAACAAGGTTCTACAGAGATTTGCGTGAGAACAATGGACTAGTCTACTATGTCGGCTCACAATTTCACATATCGAAGACCAGAGGCACATACGAGGTTGAATATAGTTGTGATCCGGACAACGTCTCCAAAGCGCGGGCGATAGTGGTGCGGGACCTGAAGCAGATGCGGGATTCCGAGGTCTCGCCCGAGGAGCTGAAGCAGGCGAAGGCACTTTTGATGCGTGAGATTCCACTGGCCGAGTCGAGTGAAAACAGCATCGCTGACGGTCTGCTGGGGCGGGCGCTACAGGGCCTGCCGTTGAACGAGCCGATACGGGCCGCCCGAATATATTTAAAGCTGACTGCGAAGGACGTGCAGAACGCGTACAAGAAGTGGATCCGTCCCAGTGATCTTGTCCAGATTACCGAGGGACCCGCACCGAAGTAACTGCAGAAACCTTCGTAGAGACCTTGCCCCGATGGGGTCACTTAGTGACGAAGGTAGCCAAGGCATCATATTGGCACCTTCGCAAGGTAACTCTGCTTGCTCTTCCCAGAAACGTTGGCTAAATTCACGAACGAAGACAGCGGCAAAACACTTCAAACGTGAAAGGTGGAGGGCGTAAGCGGGACGGACATGGCACGCAAGTCATTGATTCCCTTCGAAAGAATTGAGAAGAGCATTCTTCACATCAGAGGGAAAAGGGTGATGCTTGATGCTGATCTGGCGTTCATATTCGGGGTTACAACCAGGCGGTTGAGGAATGAAGTCAGGAGGAACAGCAACAGATTCCCTTCAGACCTCATGTTCGAGTTGACAGCCGAGGAAAAGTCCGAAGTGGAGGCGAGTTGCGAACGTCTGCAGGGTCTAAGATCTTATTCTTATCTGCCTTTCGCGTTTACCGAGCAGGGGGCTCTTATGCTTGCCTGCGTGCTGGACAGCGGTCGGGCCATACGGGTCAGCTTGCATGTCGTGCGCACATTTGCCCGACTCGGCGAGTTTATGGCTTTGAACCCGAAGCTTGCCAGACGCCTGGACGCACTTGAAGAGAAACATGAGAGGCAGTTCAAGGCCGTCTTTGATGCAATCCGACCATTCATCCAGCTTCCCGAAAGAACAAAGAATCCTATGGGATACAGGGTCAGCGAAACGGGAGTGAGCTATGAAACCGGGAAAAAGCGGGGGAAACGAAAATAGGGCCGTGCTCCCCGAGCAAGCCGCATGGATTACTGAGCGCCGGAGTATCCCGTTCGAGTAGGCGCGTTTCGACCTGTCCGGAATGCAGCCGAAAGTGGTTAAGAACAAATTGGAGAGTGAAATGAGTGAAAAGGTAAACCCGCTATACATTCAAACCTTTCACCTCCATTCATACGAAGTAGACCAGACCGGGACGGCAAGACCGGATATATTGCTGTGCTACATGTTCGACAGTGCGTGGGGGCATACCAAGGACACACAGTTCAGCTACAGCGAGCTCAACGAAGAGGGGCACCTGTGGGTGCTGTCGAGATTCCTTGCCGTGTTTCACAAGATGCCCCAATGGGAAGACGAGATTACCGTCGAGACCTGGGGTAAGGGAACCGACAGGCTCTTCGGTCTGAGGGATTTCGTCGTCTATTCGAAATCCCGTGAGAAGCTGCTATCGGCGACTTCCGCCTGGCTTATAATCGACCGGAAGACATTGCGCGTGCAGAGGATAGATTCCCTGAAGAGGAATTTTCCCGCGCAATCCGACAGGAGCGAGCTCGATGTGAAGCTCGGGAAGATAGAAGGGCAGTCAGTGCCGCGGACCGGGCTGGAGTACGTCGTCCGGTATTCGGACCTGGATGTAAACAGGCATGTAAACTCATCCAAATATATGCAGTGGATACTCGATAGCTTTCCGGTTGAGTTCTCCGAGAAGAGGAGTCTCGACAGGTTCGAGATAAATTTCCTGACGGAAGCCATGCTCGGAGACAGGGTTATCGTTTCCTCGGGCGCGGCAGGAGATCGTTACTACTGCGACGTCAGGCGTGAAGAGGACGGTGCGGAGCTTTGCCGCGCTCTGGTCAGCTGGAAATAAGTGATGCGTGTTGCGTGCCTCGATGCGGCTTTCGCCACCCGCTTAAGCCGTCGGGACATCCGGCAGTTCAAGGGCTTATCCTGATGAAGCCGGTTCCGGCGGCACGCGACCGATAGAATAGTGATTGAATTCTGCTGAAATTCCAACAATTACTTCAGGAGGTAAAAATGAGAAAGCGATTCACTCTCTACCCATTGTTCCTATTGCTGTTTGCATGCCAGGTTCTTGCACTGCCGAAGTCACACCTCACCCAGGAACAGGAATCCTGGCTGGCGAAGGCCAACCGGCATGAGAAGGCGGGCTGGATATATCTTCATATCGAAGGCACTCCGGAGGAGCGCGGCTTTCAGCACGGCTATCTCCTCGCGCCGGAAATCAAAGAATCACTCCGCGTCTTGAGAAAGAGATGGGACTACCTGAGCGGGATGAATTGGGCCTACTTCGTCAGGGCGGCCGGAAGGATTCTCACGCCGAAAGTTGATTCGGAAAACCTCGCTGAAATCGACGGCATAGTCGAAGGCATGGACGCGGCAGGAGACACGGTAACCCAAAATGAAATCGTGGGACTCAACGGGTACATGGAGCTGATAGACTACTGGTGGCCGCCGATCGCGGACTCGCTGCGGATCAGCTCGCCCAAGCCAAGGCAGGAGTCGTGCAGCTCGTTCATCGCCACGGGCAGCATGACGGCCGACGGAAAGATAGTATTGGGGCATAACACGATGGGAGGCTATGACGAGCCGCTCTGCGATGTGATAATCGACATCAAGCCCGACAAGGGACACCGGATCCTGATGCAGACGTTCCCCGGATTCATTCATAGCGGAACGGACTTCTTCATAACGGACGCGGGGCTTGTCGGTTCCGAGACGACCATCGGATCGTTTTCCGGCTTTGCCCCCGACAGCGTGCCGGAGTTTTCACGGATGAGGCACGCGACTCAGTATGCCAACTCCATCGACGAGTGGTGCAAAATGATGGAGAAGGGAAACAACGGCGGTTACGCGAACGCGTGGCTGATCGGCGATATCAAGACAAACGAGATTGCGAGGCTCGAGCTCGGACTGAAGTATGTGTCACTGGAGAAGAAGAAAGACGGCTACTTCGTCGGGTCCAATGTTGCGAAGAATCTCAAGATACTCCGGTTCGAGACGACCGAGCAGGAGACGAACATCAAATATTCTTCGGTAGCCCGCGACGTTCGCTGGCATCAACTGATGAAGGAATATGCGGGGAAGATAAATGTCGCCCTTGCCGAAAAGTTCGAGGCGGACCATTACGACACCTACCTGAAGAAGATTCATCCGGACCAGAGGACGCTTTGCGGACACTCCGAGCTCGATTCGAGGATGGACGGCGGCCCCGGCAGGCCATTCTCACCGTGGGGGACGCTGGACGGCAAGGTTGTCGACGCAAAGATGGCGAAGAATATGTCCTTCTACGCGAGATGGGGCTCGGCCTGCGGTACCCCATTTTACGCGGCGAAGTTTCTCTCAGAACATCCGCAATACCGCTGGATGACGGGACTCATGAAGGACCGTCCGTCCGAACCGTGGGTGAAATTCACGGTGTGGAATCCGCCGGAAGAGGCGGGAGGGAAATAGAGATCTGAAACAGGGTCATGCTCCGAAACTTGCGACATCGGTCGAGGGTGAGGTGGGGCGACCTCACCCTAGCCCTCTCCTTGCCGTCCGAAGCACGCTTCGGACTAGGAGAGGGGAGGTTTGACCTATGGAAAAAGAAAGGCTGAATGAACGCCAGCGTTCGCCGTCGTCGCAATATGGCCACGCGGGAGTGCCCGCGCCGGCTGGATATTCTTGCCCACGGTCGGTAGATTAATGATGAAATCTTATCAGCAACCTGCGGCAGCAACCGATGAAAGACGCACTTAGATACATCGACAACGCAAAGGAAATACTCTCGAAGTCGGCAGTTGAAGACGGGAGTTATGCCGATGACAAGTATGTAAAGTCGGCTTGCGGTGTCGCTTATTTGGGCGTTCTAAAGGCGATCGACCTGTACTTGGTGCAGAGAGGCGTCGCCAGGAAGGCCCTTCCCAAGAAGGTCGAGGAGTATGAAAAGGCGCTCAAAAAGTACGCGTCGGCCCGCAACGGGAAGCTGCTGAAAGCATTCAGCGATATATACGATGAGCTACACATTGCAGGGTATTATCGGGGCTTTCTGCACAGCAAAGAGGTTGTGAACGCGGCTTTGCGTGGTGCGGAGGACTTCATCAAAAAGCTGAATTGACGGCGGCATTTTGGATTCGCGTAGAGGCGTAAGGTCAACATCCATTAACCAACTTATCCAGAGATAGTCGTGCACGAGAAAAATCATCAAAGCAGCTAGGTCGGCGGGGATTTCCGCCAGGAGTATCGTTTGGCCCGGCCGGTTTTCCTGACGAGCCCTTGAGTCTGCGGCAGCCCGTGAGCGATGCCCGCCTCACATCGGCGCCGCGCCTATACAAAGACAGTGTTTCCGTAGTTCACCTTTTGAATCAAATCTTATCCGGAGGTATCCATGAAGAAAATCCTTGTCAGTCTTTCACTTTGCCTGATTTTGATTGCCGGTTTCGCGTACGCACAGGAGCAGGGGAGGTTCATGACCGACCCAACCATTCACGGCGACAAGATCGTCTTCACTTATGAAGGCGACCTCTGGCTCGTCAGCTCAAGCGGAGGCAACGCCACGCGGCTAACTACTTTTCCCGGAGACGAGTCCGGAGCACGGTTCTCGCCCGACGGGAAGTGGCTCGCGTTCACGGCAAGTTATGACGGTCCGCAGGCCGTCTACCTGATGCCCGCCGCCGGCGGCGCTCCAACAAGAATCACCTACAACCCCGGAGGCGCCGAGACGGTTACATGGACGCCCGACGGTAAGCGGGTGGTCTTCAGTTCGTACTGGGAGAACTACATTTACAGGGACCCCAACCTGTACTTCGCGGACAAAAACGGCTCCGCGCCGGAACGCTTTCCGATCGACCGCGGCAGGGACTGCAGCTTCAACGCGGACGGCAGCGAGATGGTGTATGTAAGGAAGGGGCTCGAAGCGTATTACTGGAAAAGGTACAAGGGAGGATGGTACCCTGATATCTGGATGTACAATTTCAAGACGAATAAATTCACGCCGATCACCACGTACGTCGGCGTCAACTCCTACCCGATGTGGATAGGAAACGACATGTACTACGTCTGCGACAGCACGAACGGGATCTCGAACATCTACAAGGAAGATCTCACGACCAGGAAGGTGAC
>JBJKQU010000013.1:0-7082 GCA_046705025.1 Candidatus Kryptoniota bacterium
GCTCATGCGCCTCCGGCGCAAAGTCCCTCCAGGCGCACTAGGGTGTTACTCCTGCTTCACCAGTTGCTGTTGGGGGTTCTGAGCCATAGGCTCATGCGCCTCCGGCGCAAAGTCCCTCCAGGCGCACCAGGGTGTTCCTACTGCTTCACCAGTTGCTATTGGGGGTTCTGAGCCATAGGCTCATGCGCCTCCGGGTCGGACTTCTCCTAGACACAAGGCCGATGAAAACTCGCGGTAGGACAGTTCCATCTGGATCTGTCCCGCAAATGCGCTATGTCTCCCCTGTTTTCCGGTGGCCGGATCCCGACTCCGTCATCCCAAAGTACGCCGTCCTTCCTTTTTGCGCCTGAACAAATGCCTATCGGATAACACCGAAAGTTCGTTTGGAACACGAAACCAACCGAGGGTCTCTCCGTAATCTGAAAAGACTTCAAAAGGCAAAGGGCGTCAAGATGGCAAACAAACACAAACGCAAGAGAAGAAAATGGATAGTCATAGCGGGTGTTGTTGTCCTGCTGGGACTCGTTGCTTTCGTAGTGACAAAATCAAATAGTCATAGTTCGGCAGAGGGGCCGCCCAGTGTAAAGGTAGCGAGGGGGACAATTCAGGAAGAAGCGCTGGCGGTCGGGACAATTGAGCCGAAAAATGAAATATCGATCAAGTCCAGAGTCAGCGGAGTCGTGAAACGGCTCTTCGTCGATGTGGGATCATACGTCCAAGCCGGCGACCCTCTCCTGGAAGTGAAACCCGATCCGACTCCCGTCGAGCTCGCGGATGCAAAAAGACAACTGGAACTGGCAGAGGTCGACTTCAATAACATGAAGAAAGAGAGAGAACGCCAGGCTCTCCTGCATACGCGCTCCCTGATCTCAGACCAGGATTTCGATAACACGCAGAAACAATACATGGAATCCGAGCTCAGAGTCAAGATGGCAGGCGAGAAACTAGAGCTTATGCAAAGCGGAAAAGTGACGATAGACAGCACCAAAATAGAGTCCATAATCTATGCGCCGATAGACGGTTATGTTCTGACACGTGCAGCTGAAGTCGGAGATCCCGTAACGCCGCTCACTTCTTATCAGGAAGGCACGGTGCTGATGAAGATGGCGAATATGTCGCACCTTGTTTTCAAAGGCACGGTGGACGAAATCGACGTGGGCAAGCTTCACGACGGGATGCCTGCCGAAATTAGAATTGGCGCCCTGCCGGGCGATACTATAACGGGGAGACTCTCCAAGATTTGGCTTGAAGCCGAAAAGAAAGAAAACGCTTCCGTTTTTCCTATAGAGATCTCAATTTCAAACCTCAAAAAGGTGACGTTGAGAGCCGGTTATTCAGCGAATGCCGATGTGATAATACAGAAGAAGACGAACGTACTATATCTACCTGAGCGTATGGTTACATTCAGAAATGATTCCTCGTTTGTGAAAGTTGCCCTTGCCGACAACAAATCCGAAGAGCGAGCCATCAAGACCGGCCTCAGCGACGCCATTAACATCGAGGTGATTTCCGGGCTGAAAGAAGGCGACAAGGTCCTAGAAAAGCCTGTCGTAGAAATCCGGTAATGGCTTGATATGAGGGGGTTTGCAAGTTTTTTCTCCGAATTCTTTACCGACCTTCGGGCCCAGAAGATGCGTGCTTTCCTGACGATGTTTGGGATAATCTGGGGAACGGTCACTGTCATAGTGCTGGTGTCTTTCGGGCTCGGGTTCAAGAAGCAGTCTATGATCAATATGCACGGTATGGGGGAGAACATTTCTATACTCTTTCCCAACCGGACGACGAAGCCCTATCAGGGGTTCGGCATCGGACGGGGTATCCGTCTCACGGAAGATGCGGCGGCGGTTATCAAGGCGAAGGTAACCGACATCGAATCGATTAGCCCTGAGTACATACGCATGGGCACACCTGTGAGATCTGGCAGGAACATTACAAATCCGGGTATCACGGGGATCTATCCCATCTATGAGGGGATGAGACACATCATACCCGAACCGGGAGGGAGGTTCATCGATATTCTCGACATGGCAGGTCGCAAACGAGTTGTGGTGCTCGGCAACAAAGTGAAGGACTATCTTTTCGACGGCAAAGAAGCTCTCGGCCAAACGGTATATATCGGCGAGACACCCTTTACGGTCATCGGAGTGATGCAGCCGAAAACACAGAGTTCGTCATATTACACGCAAGACGAAAACAGAGTCTTTATCCCGGCACCGACGTTCACCGCCATATTCGGAACGCCGTACATAACCGATATCATCTACAAGGCAAGCGACCCGTCGAGAACTGCGGCGGTAGAAGAAGGGGTCAGGGAGGCCCTGGGAGAAAAGTACCGGTTCGATCCTACCGACAAAGATGCGATATTCATCTGGAACACGGCCGACTTCGAGAAGATACTCCAGTACATAACGATAGGTTTCACCCTTTTCCTGGGGATCATAGGCAGCTTCACACTAGGCGTGGCGGGGCTTGGAGTCGCCAATATAATGTTCATTGTGGTCCGAGAGCGCACCAAGGAGATCGGAGTCAAAAGAGCGGTCGGGGCCAGGAGGTCCACAATCGTACTCCAGTTCTTCGCCGAGACATTCATGATAATCGGGCTGGGGGCGGCGATCGGCTTTCTGATCGGGTGGGGAATCGTAACGGCAATGCAGCTGATACCCGTCAAGGAATACGTAGGGACGCCGGAGATTTCGCTACCGGTTGTTTTGTCAACCGTCTCGATACTTGCCGTGATCGGACTTTCGGCCGGGATGATGCCTGCCCGCCGGGCCGCTAATCTTGACGTAGTCGAATGCCTGAAAGACTAATGAACTCATCGGGAGGCTAACGCTATGGGAATCGAGCTGATAAGAGAGTTTTTCCGCGACATCAACAACCACAGGATGAGGAGCATACTGACCCTCATAGCGATCACATGGGGCACAATGTCAGTTGTGCTACTTCTGGCATTCGGGGCCGGGTTCGGCACTGCATTTAGAAATGGCATGGTTAACGCGTGGAATAGAGTTCTGATCGTCTATGGTGGAGAAACCGGGAAGGTTTATCAGGGTTTGCCCAAGGGCCGCGGAATCAACCTCGAAGAAAGCGACGTCGCGCTTCTCAAGGCTACCGTGCCCAACATAGTGATGGCCAGCCCGCAGTACAGGAAGAATGTCGAACTTTTTTACGGCAAGACGAGACTAACGACCGAATGTGAAGGAGCTGGGCCGGATTTCGAAGTGATGCGCGCGATGTACCCGGAGCCTGAGGGACGGTTCATCGATGCCAACGACATTAAGTACCAAAAACGAACCTTGTTCCTGGGGTATGAGATCGCAGGCGATCTGTTCAAAGGAGAAAATCCAATCGGCAAGACGGTTATGCTCGACAACGTCCCTTTCACAGTGGTCGGCATTATGGAGAAAAAGCTCCAGACGTCGATGAACAACGGTCCCGACTCCCGGCGAGCTGTAATTCCGTATTCCACTTTCAGAATGACTTACGGCTACAGGCACATAAACACGATGCTGGTCAAAGGCACCAGTCCCGCCGCCCAGGCAAGCATGATCAAAGAGATCCGTCAGGTGCTCGGCAAGAAATACAGGTTTGACCCGAGTGATGAGCGGGCAGTCGGGATATTCGACACAATGATGATCGACGAGATGATAAAGAAGATCAGCCTCGGAATAAACATATTCCTCGGGGTAGTCGGTTTCTTCACCTTGATGATAGCGGGCGTCGGGGTAGCAAACGTGATGTATGTTGTGGTCAAGGAGAGGACCCGCGAGATCGGGATCAAGATGGCGGTCGGCGCGCGCAGGTCCTACATACTTTCTCAATTCGTTTTCGAAGCCCTCTTCATCTCACTTCTCGGCGGATCGCTGGGTCTGCTGCTGTCGTGGGGCATCGTCGCCGCTACAGGCCTTATCGACACAAGCCATGGGGCCATGCAGTTCCTCGGCAGGCCGATACTCTCGATCGGCATCATGGTATTTACGGTAACCGGATTGACAATGATAGGATTATTTGCCGGTGTCTTCCCTGCCCGCAGGGCTGCAGCCGTCGACCCGGTCGAGTCTCTCAGATATGAGTAAAAGCAGCGGTCGATGCGAATTCGCTCCCTGTTGATGAAAGGGGATCGAATTTTGAAATCGGTCTGACCCTTCTCTTTTACGCACAGGCACTATTCCCCCTTCCCGCGCGGACTCTCGCACGGTTAGCCGCCTCCGAAGTACACCATGAAATAGAGCACAAGAACAATCACAGCCAAGCCGTACAAAACGACAGAGACCTTTTCTGCAGGTGTGGCAGACCTCCAGCTCTTTACAGGCGGAAGCACAAAGGGTACCACCAGAACAAGGAACAGGAGCAAAATAATCAAAGGCGAAATCCCGCCAAGGATAATCATCATGGCCGCAATCGAATGAACTCTCACTTCTTCCCGTCCTCCATTATCTTTTCTGGCTGCAACTAGGTTACCAAATTTCCGCGGAAACTCAAACCCCCTGGCAAAGATATGAGTCATCGTCAACCATCTCATTGTTATTGATTTCGTGGCCCGCTAAATTTCCTTCGAATTTAGGCTCAAAATAGTGCGAATTGCTAACATGATGAACTGCCGAAGTTCTTGAAAAGTCCTAACACGAAAGGAAAGCAACATGAAAGTGCTTATTGCAGACAAGCTGTCGGACAAAACCGTCTCGGCGCTGAAAGCGCTCGGAACGGAGGTCGCGGTCAACACTGACCTAACGGCAGACAACTTACCTGAGGCAATAGATGATACCGATGTACTCGTGGTCCGCTCTACGAAGGTGACCGAGAAAACTATTTCAGGAGCAAAGAACCTCTCACTAATCATCCGCGCAGGTGCCGGGGTAAACACAATCGACCTTGCGGCGGCTAACACACGCGGCATTTATGTCTCCAACTGTCCGGGCAAGAACACTGAAGCCGTTGCCGAACTTGCGGTCGGACTCCTCATCGCAGCAGACAGGCAAATTGTAAATGCAACCTCCGACTTGCGGGGCGGAGCATGGAAGAAAAAGGAATACGGCAAGGCACGCGGACTGAAGGGGCGCACCCTCGGGATAGCCGGGTTCGGAGCGATAGGAAAGGCCGTGACGAAACGGGCTCAAAGCCTGGGAATGAAAGTGGTCGTGTGGTCGAGAAGTCTCACCCAGGAAGCTGCCGACGAGCATGGCATCGGGTACGCGTCCGACCTTCCCTCCCTCGCGAGGGAATGTGACGCTATGAGTGTCCACCTGGCTTACAAGCCGGAAACGCATCACATCATAAACAAATCAATTCTGGAGAACATGAAGGACGGTGCAATCCTGATAAACACCTCCAGGGGAGAGGTGGTTGATACGACCGCTCTCAAAGATGCCGTGAAGTCGAAGAAGCTCCGTGTAGGCCTCGACGTGTTTGAGAACGAGCCTTCAGGAAGCGAAGCAGAATTCACGGATAAAGAGCTTGCCGGCATGGTAACCGGAACGCCGCATATCGGCGCATCGACCGATCAGGCTTCCGAGGCAATTGCCGACGAAGTGGTGAAAATTGTCAAGGCGTTCCAGGAGACGGGCGTGCCGTTGAATGCGGTGAATATCCGGGCCCGGTCGTCCGCCACGCAGTCGTTGGTCGTCCGACACTTCAACCGAGTGGGAGTTCTGGCAGGCATTCTCGGGAAGCTCCGAAGCAGCGGCATAAACGTGGAGGAAATGACAAACATCATATTCGATGCTTCAAAAGCGGCTTGCTGTACCCTCCTTTTGGACAATGCGCCGTCCAGCGAAGTCCTGAGTGAGATGGAGAAGGACGAGAACATCATCGAGGTTGCCCTGAAACCCATCTCGTGAGGAATATATCGTGCACGTGTACGATTACCCCTTTGTAAACTCTGGCCAGTCTCATTTTCATTCAATCCTTTCGGACTAATCCAAAACTCTGCATGAGCTGGACTATCGTAGCGTGAGCGCTTAATCCCCGGGCAGGACGGCTGCACCCAATCGTTGCTTGCTCTCATCCGTAGAGCCTGATTTAACAGACCCAAATTGGCATACTCTACTTATCCGTCGTCTGGAAACAACCGATTCGCAGTGATGTTTCTTTATGCTTTTATAGTCCGAATATGTGCCAAATAGTTCCCGCCATCGAAATACGCGAACTGACACGAAGAAAAAGCATTCTCGCGTGTTTTGCGTGTTTCGCAGGCTGATGTTTGCCATTTTTCAACAGCCGCTATAGCCCCCATCGGCCGAACCTTACGGCATCTAACTACTGATCGAAGTTATCCTGTTTGTTCTTCTCGTCAGTCCACAGCTGATCTACCACACTGACGTCACTGATCCAATCGTCCACAGCCAGCCGGAGCAGGAAGCAATACAGGTAGAAGGTCAGCAGCGGCAGGAAATGGAGGCCGGTATCGAGGACGAAGTTGCCGGTGGACAGAAATGCCAGCCCGGTAGGAATGCCGACGAGGACTGCAAAGAATACCAGCCATCCGTACTTATGGTTTCGAAAGAGAACGTATAGCACATAAGGTGCAAAAATGATTGCGAGCGGTATCAGCAGCGCCATAAGTATTCCTGCGGAGAGGTAGAAGCCGCCCCCGTAGATCAAGATTGTGTAACGGTTATATGACAGCCAGTAATGCAGCCGCCGCAGGCGGGCAAGGTTGGATTCGGAATTGGGATTCCCATCGGTGTCGTTCATAAATTTGCAGCTCCCTTCTTGTTTCATTCGTGCAGATGCCAGCATCACGCCCCTTTTTCCCGTCTGCTCGCAGGTACGTTTGCGCTGCGCTCACGACTATCGCGCCAGGCCCGCGAGACCTCGTCCCACACATCGGCCCACTCATTGAAATTTGGAGCGTTCGTTCATCCCTAGCGCGAATCACCTCATAGCATCAAGGGCGCTATTCGGGGGTGACACCTCAAGCTTTGGCCAATTTATTCCCCATCAAGCCCAATATCAAGCGGGTACTGGCTCAGTTTGATTTAACGCAAAGTTCGCAAAGACAAATAATCGCAGAGACCGCGAAAGAATATAGTTGTTCTGCGTGCTTTGCGCCTCCTTTGCGTCCTCTGCGTTGAATGTTTTTA
>JBJKQU010000014.1:0-60967 GCA_046705025.1 Candidatus Kryptoniota bacterium
GAACGGATTTCCGTCTGCCCTTTTGAGAATCGTCTCTTTGGTCTGCGGCGGGAGATTGCCGGCGTTGACAAGGTTGTTTATCAGCTCTTCACAATTCTGCGAAGTCAACGGCTCAAGCACAATATCGGTCACAAGATCGGGATACTTATCATGCGCGGCAGTCAGCAGGCGACCGCTCGTCTCAGGATAACTCGGTCGCATCACATTGAGAAACATGATATGATTGTTCTGAGCCAGACGAAACAGAGATTGGAGGAGTTCCAGGGAGGATTGGTCTGCCCAGTGAAGGTCTTCCAGTATGAAAACAATCGGATTCCGTTGGGATCCTTTCAGCAGGAGCTCGCGTATGTTCTTTTGCGTTACTTTCATCAATGCATCGCCTGCTATCCCCGCGACGCGCTCCGCTTGTTTTCCGGAAAGCTGCATGCCCATGATCGAAGCCACGAACGGAAGAATCTCATCGACCCCGTCGGGAATCAGCACCGCTATGGCCCGTTCGAGCTTCTCCATGGCCTTTTGTTCGGAATCATCCTCCTCAATCCCCGCCCACTGTCTCATGATTTCAATAATAGGATGAAAACTAAGATTGCGGCCATACGACACTGCCCGTCCCTCCAGGAGCAGTACACGCTTAATGGCTCCGCGCTGCTTCAGCTCGGCAACCAGCCTCGACTTTCCGAGTCCAGGCTCACCTATAACATTTATGATCGATCCCTCGCCGTTGATCGCCTTGAGAACAGCTAGTTCCAGGAGGTTCATCTCCCGGTCGCGGGCGACGAGGACGGACGAGATCATTCGTTCAGCTGTGGTCATGCCCGGCCCGCGTCTCTGCTTCGGGCCCAGCAACGCGAAGCATGGCACCTCCCGTTTATTCGATCTTAGAGCTATCGAAGGGCCCTTCCCGTAGTCGAAGAACTCTTTGGTTTGCTTGTGAGTCAGGGGTCCGACACCAATTTGGCCCTTTCCCAGCAATGTCACCATTTTTCCTGTAAGATCCATCGGATCCCCGATTACCGCGTAGTCGTTGGAGCCGTCCCGCCCGAGACTGCCGGCGATCACGAGTCCCGTGTCAATCGCGATAGCAGGATTGAGATGTCTCAGCAAATTTCCACGATTCCCGAGTGCCTGCAGCCCCGCTCGCACTTCAATCGCCGCCCGGACTGCTTTCTCGGCGGGGTGCTCGATTGCGTTAGGAAGGCCGAAGAGAACGACCATTTGCCCGCCGGTGACTTTGCTGACTGTGCCTTCAAGCTTCCTGGCAGCACTCTCGACCGTCGCTCGTACCTGTTCCATCTGGGAATATATTTCCTCAGGTTCCAGAGTGGCAGCCATTTCCTCATAGCCGGGAATGAGTACCGACATGACGGTGGCCGGCTTGCGCTCGGTTTCCTTTCGCGTCTCTGTCTTCTTCTTCACCCCGGCGGCTGGCGTCGCGCTCTCCTCCTGCATCAAAATTGCTTTTTTGAGGTCGCGTACCAGTACGGCAGTGGATTGGTAGCGCTCCGTCGGCTCCTTCCGGAGGCACTTCAGCACGATCCGCTCGACATCTTCGCCGATATCCTCGCGCAGTTCACGCGGTGGAGCGGGAGACTCGTTCAGCAGCGAGTAGACTATTGCGGCTTCGTACTCATGGTAAAACGGAAGCCTGCCTGTCAGGAGCTCGTACAGCAGCACTCCGAGTGACCATATGTCCGTCGTGACGTCCACGTTTTCGCCCCTCGCCTGCTCAGGAGACATGTACGCAAGCGTCCCGGCACCGGCGTCCGCCTGGACGTCGGTCACCGATCCTTTAAGTTTTGCCAGCCCGAAGTCCATTACTTTGATTTGGTTGGCCGGGTTGACCATTATATTTTCGGCCTTTATGTCCCTATGAACTATCCCCTTATTATGAGCCTCATGAAGAGCCTCTCCTATTTGGATCGCGTATTCTATAGCTTGATTGATAGGGAGGGGGCCCGAGACAATCTTCTGTCTGAGAGTCACGCCATCCACGTACTCCATGACGATAAATTGACGTTTATCAGCCGCAGCGCCCGAGCCAGCGGACTCAGCTTCTTCCTCGATGGAATAAATAACGCAGATATTCGGGTGGTTAAGACGTGCCGCTGACCGGGCTTCCTGCATGAATCGTTCCCGGTCCTGCTCGGAAATCTCTATATGTTCAGGCAGGAACTTGAGGGCGACGCTCCGTCTTAGCTTTGTATCCTGAGCCTTGTAGACCTCGCCCATCCCGCCTTCGCCAAGCTTTTCCGACATTTCGTAGTGCAATATAGTTCCGTTGATCATTCCCAGCTCCGTAAGTGAATCGAGTGGCTACGGCGGACAAGTCCGCCTTCTCCGAGCTTCTCAAGGATCTCATAATGAAGTATTGTTCCACTTATCATGGGTCGTTCCGATGCCTACTTTCTCAAGCCCACTTTTTCTACAAGTGTGTCAAATCGTGGATCGTCGCGAAGCGGATCGAGCTTAGGATCCACTTTAATCAGAGTCATCGAGTCAGCTTTACTTTCGAGCGCCTTCTCTAGCCAGGAGAATGCCGCATCGGTCTCTCCAAGTGCCGCGTGAACGAGCGCAATCCCACGAGCGGTATTGCCTTCCATTTCATCCTTTGCTGTCACGTCTTCAACGATGCGCATAGCTGATTCCTTTTCTCCGGCAGCCGCGTAACAGTAAGCTAACCCGAGCATGGATCCTACAGGGTCCCCTCTCTTGTCGATCCACATTTTGTTTTCCGCTACCGCTTCGGGGTACCTACCTTTGCCAAGATACGCAAGCGACAGAAGCCTATGTGATGTGTCAAGATTCGGATCCAGCTCCAATGACTTCAGACCAAGTTCTACCGCGCCGTCATAATCGCGGGAGTAATACAAAAACAACCCTTTGTCCTTCAAAATGGCTGCAGAGAGCGGTTCGAGATCGACTGCAGTCGATATCTGATTATTCGCATCCTCAATTAACCCCTGACAGAGAAGCCACTCTCCGTACCAGTGGTGTGCAGTCGCATAATTCGGATCATATTTTAGAGCCAGCTTGAACTCCTTCAGGGAGTTTTTCCAATCCCAATCAACCAGCATAAGGAGGAAGGCCAGGGAAGCATGACCTTCTGACAAGTGGGCGTCCAGCTCGACCGCTCTGCGAGCAGCTGCTGCCGCTTTACGATAGATCTCTCTCCTCGATTTTGTCCCGTAATCCCCCATGAGATTGTAAGAATCAGCTATACCGGACCATGGCAGGGCATATTTGTCATCTGCTTGGATTGCTTTTTCAAAATAATTGATTGCTTTTTCCAATCCATCCATGGTCCTCTTTGCCCAAAAGAATCTCCCTTTGAGATAGTACTGATACGCCTCAGTGTTTTCAGTCGTCTTCCTTTCAATGCTTCTTTTTTCTTCAGGAGTCAGTCTGATTTTCAGGGCCTTCACTATCCTTGCAGCCACAGCTTCCTGCAGGTCGAATACCTGTGCCATTGTTCCATCTAATTTATCCGCCCACAGGTATTCATCCCTTGATGCATCTATAAGCTGGGCGGCGATTCGGAGATAGACTCCGTTTTTCCTAACGCTACCTTCTATGACATACCGGACACCGAGTTCAGCAGCAATCTGCTTCATGGCCTTTCCGGCGTGATTATAATTCATCACTGAGACGCGGGATATTACCCTGGCTTTTCTTATCTTCGACAGCTTCGTTATGATTTCCTCTGTAAGCCCATCGCTGAAATACTTGTTGTCTTGCTCCGTGCTGATATCTGCAAAGGGCAGGACAGCGATCGATGGTACACCGGGCTCAAAAGCATTCGTCTTCATCGGTTTCGCATCCGAGGATTCCAGTCCGGCAATGAGGCTCTCGGGTTCCTGGAACCGTTGAGAAGGATCCTTCTCCAGGCATCTGTCGATCGTGCTGCAGAGAGATTCGGGAATATCCGGACGAAACTCTGAGGCCGGAAGATGTTTTTCATGAACAATGGAGTAAATCACGGCTTGCTCGTAGTTGCCCCTGAAAGGCAGATTGCCGGTCAGCATCTCGTAAAGAACTACGCCAAACGACCAGACATCGGACCTTTGATCGAGTCTCTCACCTCTTGCCTGTTCGGGAGACATATAAGGAGTGGTTCCGATTACCGAGCCGTATTTCGTCAGCTCCGCTCTCCCGTTTATTTTCGCCAGTCCAAAATCCATGATCTTTATTTGCCCCGCTGCAGTCACCATGATGTTGCTGCTCTTGATATCCCGGTGAGTAATCCCCTTCCCATGTGCAGCCTTTAACCCATCCGCGATCTGCCTGGCGTAGTTTACTACTTCCTCCAGCGGCATCATTGATTCGCGATGCGCCTCTATTACCTGCTTCAGTTCTTTCCCTTCTATATACTCCATCACTATAAACACTTCTTCTGATGTTTCTTCGATCGAATAGATCGTGGCTATGTTTGGATGACTCAAAGCCGCTGCCGCCTGTGCTTCGATTTCAAACCTCTGACGCTCTTCCTGGTTCCCGGATATGAATCGAGGTAGAAACTTTATAGCTACCTCCCGCTTCAACTTCGTGTCCATTGCTTTATACACCACACCCATTCCACCATGCCCCAACTCTTCGAGTATGTTAAAATGTAGTAATGTCTTCCCTACCATGGTTCACATCCATCTGTAATATTGAATTGGGACGAGGTCTTGTCTCTTCCGCTTCGCGGAACGAGACGGACTTCGCCAAGCTTCTCAACGATGTCGTAGTGAAGTATTGTTCCGCTTACCATGTCACTTTCGTCCTGTGTTTGTGAAGCTTCCGGCGGTTAGGATTCTCACTTCAAGTCCCCCATCCAGATGTTGGCGTCCTTTTCTACCTTGATGTAATAAATCGATTTGTTATCCGGCGAAAGTGCATACATGTTATCTCCCGGAATCAATTGTTCGTTGAGATTGTAAACGAGGCGGCTCCTATCGCTTTTTATGTCCATCACATAAAGCTCACCGTTGTCGAAATACAATATCCTCTTCGAGTCATTAACCCACACCGGGTTTATACCTGCAGCCGAAAGCTTTCTGTAACTCTTGTCAGCTAAAGAATAGATATACATCCCTGTATTTGCACCGCTTACAATATACTCACCCATTCCTGCGAGATATTTCCCATCAGCAGAAATCGAGTTCGCATAGAACCCTACTCCATTCTCTTCTAACCGAGGGGAATATTCTATTTTATCTGTCGTAGCAGAATCTATATCAAATATCCCCACCAGATCTTCCTGACCATTCTGGTAATCAAACGCAATCTTGTGCCCGCCCGGGAACCACATCGGGACATTAGCCTGCCCATCAGTAATGGACAATTCTCTGAGATTGCTCCCATCAATGCCGATCTCCCAGATTTCGTATTTGCCCGATCTATCCGAATAGAAAGCCAGACTCTTCCCGTCGGGCGACCACACAGGACCTCTGTTTTTATGACTATCGTTGGTCAGTTTCACGATTCCCGAGCCATCGGTACGCATGATGTATATTGCTTCCTGCTGACCTACGCTTGCAGTGGCGATCCATTTGTTGTCCGGCGAAACGTGCAGCCAACCAAACTGTTTCGTACCCTCAGTTACCGCTACGGGGGAACCCAAGACCTTCTCCGAGACCGGATCGAAGTTCAGCTTGTAAATATTTTCCCTCGCTTCTGCAGAGACGTAAACTATGTTCGAACCGTCATCAGAGAACTTAGCCATCTCACAGAAAGGAAACGGGGTCGTGACGGGCTCGAAACCCGAAAGGTTCTTCCCGGAGGCTTCATCTATCCGGACTCTCCACATATTCATACTTCCCCCACGGCTGCTCGAGAAATAGAGATACTTGTCATCTGGAGACCAGGTGGGGCACCAATCGACAGAACGGCCGCTTGTGACCGTCGTCGGTTTGCCGCCTGTGGATGGAATAATGTAAATGACTCTCTTACCCGAGCCGTGAGGTAATCCCCAGTAGGCGATCCACCTTCCATTAGGCGACCAGCTTGGCTGGACAGCATCTCCGTCGTAGATTTTTTGCGTTTTGCCTGTCGCGATATCCACAGTCCATAATTGGCTGACGCTCGATCTGTTGAATGGATTCAGGACGGATTCAGTTGCGAACAGAACCTCCCTGCCGTCGGGAGACCAAACCGGATTATAACCGAAGTCCGTCAGCCTGTGCACGGATTCACCGGTTGACCCCATCACGAAAATCCCTCCGCCGTCTCGTTCTGAACGGAAAGCGATCATCTCTCCGTTCGGGGAGTATGAAGCCTGGTAATTATCATATTTAGAATCCGCTGTCAGGTCGATGGCTTTCGTTCCGCCGACTCTCTGCAGGAAGATGTGCATCACCCCGCCTGCGGATTTCGAATAGATGATGTAGTTGCCATCGTGAGAAATATCGGGGAACAATTCTTCGCCCGACTGTTCCGTCAACTGCTGGAAATGCACAAAGCCCGAAGGTTGTACTTTTCGTTTCTGTGACAAGACGATGATGACAACTACGACCGAAGCGACTGCGATGAGCCACGGCAGGTACCTCATCCTGAAAGGACGAGTAAGATCCATCCTGTGACTGAATATTTCTATCGAAAAGGAGCTTGATTTCCTTTGCGGTCGAGCGCCTGTCTGGCTCGAAAGAAACGTCCGGCTCTCGTAAACCTTGCTTGTTCTTATTCCTGTAGACTTCTTTATCTTCCTTAGATTTTTTGCCAGCTCTTTCGCCGACTGACATCTGTCATTCTTATCCTTTTCGAGACACTCCAGCACGACTCTGTCGACTTCAGGATCGATCCCTTCCTTCAAATTTGAAATCGGCGGCGGGTCGACGTTCACTATCTCGTACATTATCGCAGTCTCGTGTACCCCCTTGAATGGCGATTCTCCCGACAATAGCTCATACAACACCACTCCGAGCGAAAATATGTCGCTACGGTGGTCGACTTCCTGGCCCTGCACTTGTTCCGGTGACATATACCCCACGGTGCCAAGCGTTGTTCCAGCTTTGGTGAGTCTCGACGCCTCCTCCGCTTTGTTCAGCTTGGCAAGTCCAAAGTCCATCACCTTCACCACGCCGCTCTTAGTCAGCATAATGTTCTCGGGCTTGATGTCTCTGTGCACTATCCCCTTCTCGTGTGCTGCTGCAAGTCCTTCTGCCGCCTGCGCCCCGATATCTATCACCTGCTTCACTGACAAGTTATGCTTACTTCTGAGCGTCTCGCCGTCAACATATTCCATCACTATGAAGAGCTGCCCCTCGTGTTCTTGAATATCATATATTGTACAGACATTGGGATGATTTAGGGCCGAGGCTGCTTTAGCTTCCTGAATGAATCTCTCTTTCTCCGATTCAGCAGATGTGAGATTTGAAGGAAGGAATTTCAGAGCAACGAACCGATCAAGCTTGGTATCGCGGGCTTTATAGACCTCCCCCATTCCGCCTTCGCCAAGTTTCTCCAGAATTTCGTAGTGCAGTATGCTTCCGCTGATCATTTCATGCTCATTTCCAAATTATGAGAGCTTCGGCGGACTGGTCCGCCCTGCCAGCCGAAACGATAGTGTAGGCGGGCTTCGCCAAGTTTCTCAGGTATTTCGTAATGAGATATAGTCTCTCCAATCATATCTCGCCTCCGCCCGCGCCGAGTTTATCCAAAATCTCGTACTGTAAAATAGTACCGCTGATCATTTAAAGCTCCGCGTAATCCTCTCTGCAACCCTTTCAGTAACGCGCATTATTTGCTTTCGGAAACGATTTCCTTCAAATCTCCAAACCAATTCAAATCCACCAACAATCCCCTACGAGAATCCGCTGCCGCGGGAATTGTGGACAAAAAGTATTTGCCGTCATGAGTCACGTCATAAATAGCATCGCTTTCGACAGAATATATTGGGAATCCGTCAAATAATTCTGTCGGCATGCCGGCGGAAAACGACGGTGAGGTCGAGACACTCACGCTCATCATCCTCGCATTCGAAAGATAAAAGATTGTCTTGCCATCCGGCGACCAACGGGGGTCCCTGACAGTGAAGCGATCGTTAGAAATCTGCCATTTGCCTGTTGAGTTCGGAAAAGTTTGTACACAAATCTGATATGCCCCGGTCTCTCTGGACCTGTATACTATCCACTTCCCATCACCGGATACTTTAGCTCCGCCTTGATATGATGATGTTGTTGGCAACTTCCACGGCTTTCCGTTGCCTTTGAGAGGCAGAACCAGAATATCAGTGCCTGCTCCGGTTACAGAAGAATCGGTTGAAATAGCGTCCATGAGTAAGTACGAACCGTCCTTCGTCCAGCAGTCAAGATACAATCTTCCCTGGCGACTCGAATATATCTGCTTTGCATTATCATTGCCGTTAGATGCTCTCACCAGAACAGTGAAATACCCATGGACATATGCGATATCCTTCCCATCCGGCAACCAGGTAGGCGTCCTATTTGTTCCACCAAACGTGAGCCTGCTGAGAGTGTTGCGTCTGATGTCATATACCCAGACATCATAATCAGATCCGGACCGGTTAACGAGCGCAATTTCCTTTCCATCGGGTGATATACTTGGCTCCAGATAAGGATGTTGCGTAGAGTCAAGTATTGTCGGTATCCCCGCCTTGTCTATTAAAGCTAGCTGTCTCGAGTCGAGCTCCGATTCTCCTGGTGCGTATACAAGCGTTCCATTGTCTGAGAAGTCATAATCCCCTGCACCCGTCGCGGGATCGGAAGAAACGCCTTCGACTACCGGCACTGGATCACCGCCCACCGTCAGGCTCTTAGGATTGAAATGGACCGCATAAAGGATCCCGGAGCGATAATAGACCAGGAAGCCCGGTGAAATATACTTTGCCGAGCTTGCTCCTCGTATTAGGACAGTCTTCTTTTTCGTTTCAACATTGATCGCTTCGATGGTCGCGTTCTCATAATAATCAGGACTTGCAAGGGTTCCCACGGTGAAGATCACATATTTATCCCCTGGCAGAAACTGTGGCCACCGATATGTTCGTTCATTCTCTGAAGAATCGGGACTAGCAATAGCTCGAGCGGCACCGCCATTTTGGGAGATTGAATATAGGGCACTTGTGGCAAAAGGCACATATACTATAGATCCATCTGATCCCCAAGTTGCACCGCGATTATCGACCGCATCGGAGGCGAGAGCTATTGAAGGGGCTCCGCCGCCACGCGTTGAAATTTTCTCAAGTCTTCCGCCGCTGAAGAACCCGAGCCAATTCCCATCAGGTGAGAAGAATGGTGATGATGCGTTGTCAGTGCCTTGAATTGCGGCTGCACTCACTTCATCGATCTTTCTTAAATACAGTCGGCTGTTTTCTTTGTACACTATTTTGGAGCCGTCTGGAGAAATCGCGATGGCGGGATAGCCCTGAATGTCAAGAAGATCATTCTTCCCCAAGTCTATCGCAAATTTCATTGGCGGTGCTGATTGATTTTGTACGCTAGCCCACAAAAAAACGGAAATCGCCAGGAACACGAATGCCAATGTCCAGGGAAAAAACCTTGAGCTTCTCAACAAATTAAAGTCGCGACCAAGCATTTCTGATGACGGGGACTTTGAAGTTCTCGGTTTCTGCGGTATGATGGCCGTCGAACTTACGTTATAAGCTCGAGAGGGTCTATTTCCGGATGATTTCCTTATTTTCCTCAAGTCCTTCGCGAGTTCTTTCGCAGACTGGCATCGTTCGTTCTTGTCTTTTTCCAGGCAGTCGAGTATTACCTTGTCGAGCCCCGGGTCTATTCCTTCCTTCACGGACGAGATAGGTGGCGGATCGACGTTAACTATTTCGTACATTATCGCAGTTTCGTGTACCCCCTTGAAGGGCGATTCTCCCGACAACAACTCATACAACACAACTCCAAGCGAGAATATGTCGCTCCGGTGATCCACATCCTGTCCCTGGACCTGCTCGGGTGACATATAACCCACGGTACCCAGCGTTGTTCCAGCTTTGGTTAGCCTCGATGCTTCCTCCGCCTTATTCAGCTTCGCCAGCCCGAAGTCCATCACTTTCACCACACCGCTCTTCGTCATCATGATGTTTTCGGGCTTGATATCCCTGTGGACTATTCCCTTCTCATGTGCCGCGGCAAGTCCTTCTGACGCCTGTGCCCCGATATCTATTACCTGCTTCACAGAGAGATTATGCTTACCTCTCAATGTCTCGCCATCCACATATTCCATCACAATGAAGAGTCGGCCGTCATTCTCCTGTATGTCGTATATTGTGCATACATTTGGATGATTGAGAGCAGACGCCGCTTTGGCTTCCTGTATGAAACGAACTTTCTCAGATTCCTTTTCTGTCAGCCGTGAAGGTAGGAATTTCAGTGCGACGAAGCGGTCGAGCTTCGTATCGTGGGCTTTGTAGACTTCGCCCATTCCGCCTTCGCCGAGTTTCTCGATTATTTCATAGTGCAGGATGGTCTCACCGATCATAAGAATTCCTTAGCCTTACATTTTCAATTTTGATTTACGAGTTCATTCTTCAATTCAGTAAACCAGTTCACGATGACATTAACTGTTACCGGCTTCGAAACATCTTCCGCATCTTTAAGCAAAAGAATCCGACCGCCAGGCGCAACTGCAAAATCCTGCTGCACAGCATTCCCATTCCCGAAGAGGTTTAATGAGGTGCAGATAACATCTCTGGAAGCCACTTTTAACTCCGGCTTCGTTTGAATCCGGGCTGCCATAATTTTATCACCTTCTCTGTAATAAAGCCGGGAACCGTCAAACGACCACTGAGGGAATATGCCATCATTAATGGAGACTTGTATCTTTTCATTATTTATCGGAAAGGGCCTGAGAAATAATTTATACTTGCCTCCAATTTCATCAGACCTGTATGCTATGAACTTACCGTCAGGTGAAAATTCCGGGCTCGTGGTATTGGCATCCGTCTTAATCAGTAATTTCGGCGGATCATCATTTGTTATATCCTTTATCATAATTTTAGGCGTATCAGTTGTCTGGTCAAAGAGAATGTACTTGCCATCCGGCGACAGGTTTGAGATCTCCGGGTAGCCGCCTTCTGTTGCCACTATCTTTTTCACACCACCTATTCCGTCAAGTCTACTTAAATAAATATTATATTTCCCATCTTCAAAATTAGAGACAAAAACAAAGCTTGAACCGTCGGGAGTTATTTTCGGATCATTGTTATCACCGCTTGTGAAGAGAGAACTAACTTCATTCTTTTTGAAGTTTATCTCCCCTATGGAATAGACCGGGCCTTTTATGATAATTAAAGCACTGCCTTCCTTTGAAATTACAGGCATTAAATACGGACCGCTTTCGGGCAGGGCTTTTTGTTCGTTTCCGTTTTTATCTACCCAAACCAAAGAGTCCTTGTCGATATCGAGTTTACCCGGTACATATACGATAGTTCCATTGTTCGCATTGGTAACTGAATAATCCGCGACGCCGCTTTCAGCATCCACGGAGATTCCATTTAATATTTTCACTGCGGTTCCGATGACTTTCAATCCGGACAGATCGAACGGTGCCGCATATAAATCTCCTCCTCTGCTCCATAACAGATAATCTCCCCACGACGTCTGAATAAAACCGGGAGAAGTGCCTTGAAGATCGGAACCGTTGTAGCTTAGATCTTTTCTTTCTTTGGTTTTAAGATCAACGACTCCGATCTTCGAATCATCGAATGTTCCTTCGTTGGACCAAATGGTAAACAATGCAGCTTTATTGCCGGGCAATACATACGGCCAAAGATGAGCTCCTTCACCTTTCGACGGATCAACTTTAGTCAAATCTTCTTCTTTTCCATTCCATCCGTTTTTGTATGTGAGGCCGCTTGACCATGCCTCATCATAGATGAGTTCACCGGCAGATCCCCAGCTAAATCCTTGCGCGGTATGTACATTAGAAATATCCGGGACGCCTCCTGTTACCTGTACTTTTCTCAGCATAGCTCCATCTATTATAAAAGAGAGCCAATTGTTATTTATGAAAACCGGTGCTTCGCCGCCTTCAGTTCCTGCAATTGGACTGGGCATGACATGGTTTATGTCCCTTGCGTAGATGATGCTCTTTAAACCTGAATAATCCGTGTACGCAATCGTTCTGCCGTCAGGTGAAACCTGAAGTATTTTTTGCCAGTGTAGCAACTGGCCGGACTGTCCGGGAATATCGAATGAAAAATGTATGGCCTGGGTAAAAGAGGACGAGGGCTGCCATATTTTAAGAAATATTAATAGCACGACAACCGTGATAGACAGAGCAGTAATTGAAGTTGAGATTCTATTCTTTGAAACGTGGCTTGCTATTCTTGTAAGTATATTTTCGGGCTCTACTGTTAATACTTCGGTTTCTTTTGAAGAGAATTGTCCGGTCTGGAAAGCTTTGCTTACTCTGACGCCTGTCGAGCCGCGCCGTATTCTTCTCAGATTTTTTGCGAGCTCTTTCGCCGACTGCAGACGTTCGTCCCTGTCTTTTTCGAGACAATCGGAAATCAGCTTATCGAGCTCCGGGTCGATTCCTTCCTTTATCGTCGATATCGGCGGCGGATCGACGTTAACTATCTCGTACATTATTGCAGTCTCGTGTACACCTTTGAATGGCGACTCTCCCGCTAGCAACTCGTAAAGCACCACACCGAGCGAAAATATGTCGCTCCTGTGGTCCACATCCTGGCCCTGTACCTGCTCAGGAGACATATAACCCACTGTCCCGAGTGTCGTTCCTGCCTTTGTCAGTCTCGACACCTCCTCCGCCTTGTTAAGCTTCGCAAGCCCGAAGTCCATCACCTTGACAACACCATTCTTCATCAGCATGATGTTTTCAGGCTTAATGTCCCTGTGAACTATTCCCTTCTCATGTGCTGCCGCGAGTCCTTCTGCCGCCTGGGCTGCCGCCTCTATTACCTGCTTGACAGAGAGATTGTGTTTTCCTCTCAGAGTCTCTCCATCCACGCACTCCATCACGATGAACAGTTGGCCTTCGTGCTCCTCTATGTCGTGAATCGTACAGATATTAGGATGATTGAGGGCGGATGCCGCTTTGGCTTCCTGAATGAACCGGGCTTTCTCAGATTCCTTAGCGGTCAGCTGTGAAGGCAGAAATTTCAGTGCGACAAAGCGGTCTAACTTTGTATCATGGGCTTTATAGACTTCACCCATTCCGCCTTCGCCAAGTTTCTCCAGTATTTCGTAATGCAGAATCTGTCCACTGACCATCAATTGTTCTCCTGATATTTCTTCAGCATCGACTGAAACGCCGGATCTTTGCGCAGCGGATCCCAAAAAGGATCAAGCCGGATCAAATTGATGGAAATCTCGCCGCTGGATGGGGAAGAGAAAGCCCTGTCCAGATTCATAACAGCATCGGTTGTATCTCCATTTAGCAGGTCAACGCGCGCGCGTAAGCTTTCTATCTGCTGGTAAAATAGCTGCAATCCTTTACCTTTGCACAACGCGAAAAGTTCATTCATAGTCTTAATTGCTGGCTTCACCTGCCCAAGCCCCGCCTGCGCGATCGTAAGTCCCATTAGTATCCTGAATGTCTTCTCGGTGACACGGCCTTCAGAATGAGGATTTGCCTGCTCAAGCGCCTTACGGTAATTCTGCTCGGCGGTTTTCTCATCACCGTCAAGCCTGGCGATTTCAGCACGAAGAAGCAGGACATCAACACTGGTAATGAACCGCCCACCCGGCTGAAGCGCATCCGCATATGTTTTCGCCCGCGGGTAATTTCTCTTCAACAGCGCCAACTCCACACGTTCACTCATAATTACAGACGCCGACTGGATTCCTTGAGGTGCTGTATTCAGCACGGCCACGGCAGAATCCACATCACCCGATTCCAAAACCTCATTCTCGGCCAGGTAAGCATATCCTTCGGGGTCATCGGGAGCAATGGCGAGGGCGCGCTTTAAGTCTGTCCGGGCGCGATCGTATCGCCGCATATAAACCGACGTCACAGCCAGACCCAAAGCAAGATTGGGGTCATTGGGATTGAGGTTCATAGCCTGCTGCAGATCATCCGCTGCCGCCTGCAGTTGACCATGCTCTTCATGCACGTACGCGATGGCCGCCAACACATCCGAATTATTAGGAAGACCTTCACGCGCAATTTCAAACTCGCTCAGCGCTTTGCCGTACTCAGCGAAATCCATGCGGTACACGTACCCGAGGGCGAGATGTGCGTAAGACAAGCTCGGATCGAGTTCAAGCGCATGCTGTGCGTTGGCCAGAGCACTCTGTGCCGTTGAATCTGAACGGTCGATGCTGGCATACATCAATAGACTCTGGCAATAGGCGAGCTTGGCCCAAGCCAGGGCAAAGGAGGGATCGCTTCCGGTCGCCTCCCTATACGCTTTTACTGCCTTCGGGAGCATCTTCCAATTGCCTGCAGGTACTTTCGCGTAGAAGTACTCGCCGCGCAGGTAGGAATCATAAGCTTCGTGATTCCTGGTAGGTATGTTCGTAACCGCTGTTGTCTGCGCCGCCGTCAGTTTAGCATTCAACGTGCTTGCTACTTCCTGTGCCACCTCACCCTCGACGCCGAAAATGTTATCCAGTGTGCGGGTGTAGCTGTTTGCCCAGATGTGGTTATCGTTACGTGCATCTATTAACTGAACATTTATAAGTACCTGGTTGCCGGCTTTCTGAATGCTGCCTTCGAGGATGGTGGCTACACCGAGCTGGCTGGCAATGGTCTTCAAATTATCGGGATGACTCGCGTATTTCTCGGTAGAAGTCCGGGAAATGACTTTAAGATCCCCGATGTCTGCCAGCTTGGTCAGGATCATGTCCTGTATGCCGTCCGCAAAGTAAGCGTTGTTCTTATCCGGACTCAGATTTTCAAAAGGCAAGACTGCAATAGATTTGTTATTCACTAAAGGAACCCTGGAACCGGCCGATTTATTAAACAGCAAGAAGTAGCCGAGTACTAGTAAAGCAATAACGAGTACACCTGATGCACTTACTACCAAAGACTTACTTTTCTTGCGTTCATCGAATCCGGCCTCTCTCTCGGCAGGGGCCGGATGGACTACAGTCGGGCTCTCAAGACTCCCTGTCGGTCCATACTCAATGTTCTTCCGCTCCCGCCTCAGGTCTGCAAGGAGATCGTCTATGTGCTGGTAGCGCTCTTCCCTTTCCTTCGCCAACGCTTTGAGAACGTTCCGTTCGAGATCCGGAGACACTTTGTCGTTGAAGCGGGCAATCGGCTGTGGATTCTCATTTACGACCGAGTATAGAAGCGCCGCCTGGTGCTCGCCCCGAAATGGGAGGTGTGCCGTCAGAAGTTCGTAAAGGACGACACCGAAAGAGAATATGTCCGAGCGGTGGTCGACGTCCTGTCCCTGGGCCTGTTCCGGCGACATGTATGCAGCCGTACCTAATGTCGAACCTTCCTTCGTGAGCTTGCTTGCTCCTTTAAGCTTCGCAAGCCCGAAGTCCATTATCTTCACCTGACCCTTCGGCATCAGCATAATGTTGTCGGATTTAATGTCCCGGTGTACTATCCCTCTCTCATGTGCCGCAGCCAGGCCGTCGCACACTTGAATCGCAATGTCAAGTACGCTCTTGACTGACAGCGAATCGCTCTCCTCTTCGACGAGATGCTTCAAGGTTTTGCCCTCGACATACTCCATCGCGATGAAGACCTGACCTTCATGCTCGCCGATCTCGTAGATGACCGCGACATTCGGGTTGGTGAGAGCGGCGGCCGCACGGGCCTCGTGGTAAAACCTTTCTTTCTCGTCCGAATCACCCGTGAGATGCTGGGGAAGAAACTTCAGGGCGACTATCCGGTCGAGTTTTGTATCATGGGACTTATAGACTACCCCCATTCCGCCCCGTCCCAACTCTTCAAGTATCTGATAATGCAAAACAGTCTCACCTACCATGATTCACATCCATTAACGGGATTAAGTTGGGACGGGTCTCGCCTCTCCCGCTTCGCGGAACGAGACGGCCTTCGCCGAGTTTCTCGATGACCTCAAAATGAAGAATGGTCTTCCCGACCAGGTTGCTCACTTGAGCTCCAGGATATGCGAGTGAAAATCTGCTTGCTTTGATCCGTGCACGGATCTCATTTCTGCTCATCCAGTTTCTGTTTCATTTCCCTTGTCCAGTTGAGAATTATGTTTACCGCCGGCGCCGTACCGGTAGTATCCGATTTCCCGATCATGATAAAGTGCTTCCCGTCCGGATAAATGTCATAAGTCCCGATTGGCTCGTTAGGGAAGTAAATCTCGTCGGTTTTGAATTGTACGCGCGGCCTTCCGGTTGAGAAATCCGGCGCGGTTCTGATGGGAACATAAAATATTTCGGTGTTGCTGGTCGATTCATAGTAAATCCCTCGTTCGTCCGGAGACCAGACGGCACCGTACCCGCCTCCTGCCGAGACCTGCCACTTCCCCATTTGTGCGGGAAATGAGGTAACGTACACTTCGTTTTGTCCCGATTGATTAGAAGTGTACGCAAGCCACTTCCCGTCGGGCGAGATTACAGCGTCATACACACTCCCCTGCATTCCAGCGAGCGGCATGGATTTGCCCTGCTTACCCAATTTGACAAGGCAAACGCCGTCGTTTCCGTCCCCCGATACGACGGACACATAAGTGAGCTCTCTATCGTCAGGGCTCAACGAAATAGGAGCCACGAGACTTTGCCCGGTCCCGTCGAGAATGAGTTTGCCAGACGAGCTGCCATTGGCGGGTTTCATGTAGAAGTTTGCCGAAGGACCAACTCCGGAACCATAGACTAATTGCTTACCGTCATGTGTCCAAATTCCGATTCCAGAACGATTGTCGAAGGTAAATCTGCTGAATGCTCCTGAGGCAATATCATAGATCCAGATATCGTCCCTGACGCCGGTGATAGCGCCGACAGTTACAGAGATCTTCCTGCCGTCAGGCGACACGTGTGGAAAAGCGTATGGCCCGGGCGGTATGGGGATCGGATCGATGTTTCCGTTCAAGTCTACCTTTACAAGTCTCAGTTTGTCTGTTTCAACCCCAGCCAGAAATGCCAGCGTGCCCATGTTCGAAACGGCGAAGTAACTAGCGCCGCTTGTGGGGTCGCCTCCTACTGCACTCAGGACAGCCACCGGTTGTGAGGTAATCGTTGCCGTGTTGAGATCGAACTTCGCCGCGTAAAGCTCTCCCCCCCGCCAGACCACGAGGTAGCCGCCCTTCACATACACGGCCATATCTCCGCGCACTCCGAGCATATGGCGATCTCCGTTCACTAGAGAGACCACAGCAAGCCTGGCGTTGTCGTAGAAGTCAGGCGCATTTATATCCCCGACAGTGAACAGCACCCATTTCCCTCCGGGCAGGACCTGTGGCCAGCGGAAGGATCTTTCACCTAGTGCGGTGTCCGGTTCGGCAAGTACTTTCGGCTGCCCCCCGTCCGTCGGGATAGTGTAAAGCCCCGTCGTGAAGTTTGGCGAATACACAATATCCCCGTTGTCGCTCCAGCTGCCGCCACGTGGAACCGGAGCTTCGCAAAGAGTCTGAGGCGATCCTCCGGAAACGGGTACCGTTTTCAATTTCCCACCCGCAAAAAATCCTATCGACTGGCCGTCGGGCGAAAAAAATGGACCTGTGGCTCCTGTCGTTCCCTGAATAGGTGTGGCGTTGAAGCTATCCATTTGACGATAATAAAGCATTACGGAACCGTTGGCTTGGGCGGAATAGACAAGCGTTTTCCCGTCCGGCGAAATAGCCGGATTGCACTCATCGATCTGTTCCAGCTGTTGGGAAGAAGGAATCGATATCGCAAGCCGGAAGACTGAACGGTAGCTATGAGAATTGACCGCAATGTAATGCCATGCCAGCAAAGCGGCGGCTATGATTGCGAGGCCGGCTATGACCAAAGGATATATGACCGGCCGCCTGTGTGCTTTGCCCGCGACCGCAATCCCGCTCATACCCGGAGTCCTCGTCGTCGGGCTCGTCTTCAATTCGATGGATTTGAAGTCAGCCGGAATCTCGTCCACATGCTGGTACCTCATCGAGGGATCTCTTGCCATCGCCTTCGCCACGACGGCTTCGAGCGCCACAGGTATTCCGGTACGAATCGCCGTCAACGGCTCCGGATCTTCATTGAGTATCGAATAAACCAGAGCTTGCTCGTAGTCGCTCTTGAACGGGAGTCGTCCGCTAATCATCTCGTACATTACCACTCCGAACGACCAGATATCGGTGCGATGATCCACACTTTCGCCGCGGGCCTGCTCCGGCGACATGTATGCGGCAGTTCCGACGGTAGTACCGGCCTTCGTTACCGTCTTACCTCCGCCGACCTTTGCGAGGCCGAAGTCCATGATCTTGACCTGGTCCTTGGCCGTCACCATTATGTTCGCGCTTTTTATGTCGCGGTGAACGATTCCTTTCTCGTGCGCGGATTGCAGCCCGTCGGCAATCTGGGTCGAGTAACTTATCACCTTCTTGAGTGGAATAGGCGTTCCACCGTTGACGCTGAGAATTTCCTGGAGCGTCTTACCCTCTACATACTCCATCGCGATGAACATTCGTCCGTCGGCTTCACCGATTTCATAAATATGTGCGATGTTGGCATGGTTGAGCGCGGCAGCCGACTTCGCCTCGCGGACGAATCTGTTCTTTTCGTCTTCGCCGACCGCAGCTGAAGCCGGCAGAAACTTGAGTGCCACGATGCGGTCGAGCTTCGTGTCCTTGGCCTTATACACCACTCCCATCCCGCCTTCGCCGAGTTTCTCGAGGATTTCGTAGTGTAAAATTTTGTCAGCCAAGCTCAACTTCTCCGTCGGGTTTGAAAGGGGGTGATGAAGTGCGTAGACATGGCGTAGCCTTCTATTAAACTTTGTCTCTTTCCCTGTATGGTTCCTGTGATTTCAGTTGCTCCGGCCGTTCTTGATTAATTGCGGCCAATTGATGAACATTGAAAGATTATTCACACCGCCGCCGGCCGCAGATTCAAGAACGAGGTATTTCTGAGTCCTCTTCTCAACCCCGTCGATAGACATTATGCGGGTTCTGCCGGCTAGCCCTTCCTTCAGCAACGGGGTCGGTGTACTGAATTGTGGCCCGTGTGACGATAAAGTCACTTCGACTCTCATGAACGCTTCGCCCGAGCTTGATAGATATATTATTTCGCTCCCGACCCAGACGGGGTTCGAGCCGCCTCCCTGGGACAGCTGCCACCTCCCGTTCTGCGACCCGAACGCGCGTACGTAGACTTCTGGTCTTCCCGATTCCGAGGACTGGTACGCGAACCACCTCCCGTCAGGAGAAAAACGCGCCCAGGACCCTTGTATGCCAAGCGAGGTCACTTTGTATGGCTTCGCACCGAGATCAACGAATCCAAGTTCGGAGGCGGATTTCGAATTAATAAAGAACTCAAGAAGATAACGGCCGTCCGGAGAAACATCAGTCGGCGCGTATCCCAGCGAACCCGGAATTGTGTCTCTAATTACCGGCTGTTCTGCCCCCGAGCCGTCTGCCATCTTCATAAAGATGTCGGTCGGGTTACCGCCAAGCTGGCGGCTAAAGAATATCTTTGTACCGTCCCGCGACCACACGGGGGCTGCATCTGACTCCGAGCCGCCAAAAGAGAGCCGAGTTTTTACCCTGCGCGCTATGTCGTAAACCCAAAGATCTATCAGACCCGATTCATCGACCTGGTCATACGCAATTCTGGAACCATCTGGAGAGAGCGCGGGATAGCTCCATGGAACAGCATCAGTTATGTGCTGCTCATCCCCATTTCTGCCGAGCCACGTAAGTTGCTCGCTCGCCGAGCGATCCTCCTCCGCGAACAATAGAATACCGTTTTCAGATACGGAAAAATCTCCTTTCGCACGGGCTATCCAGTTATTGACTTTCTGCTCGATAGAAACCGGAGCTCCACCGAGTTTAAAAGAGGTCGGATTGAATTTCTGTGCCATGAGGATTCCCTGTTGAAGGAAAAACAGGTAACCCGAGGCGTATAAGCTGTTCGAAATCCCATGATCGAACTCCACAGACTTGTGCGTCTCGATAGATCCGATGAACGCAGTTGTCTGCGAGGTTACGGAAGTGAGTTTCACAGATGTGAAGAGGAAGTGCGTCCCGTCCGGCAGGAAGGATGGAAACCGTGGGGCGAAGTCCGAGGTGGACTCGAACCCAGTCACCGCCACCGGCGTACCGCCATTGTCAGTCACCTCATACAGGTTCGGGTCGTTTACGCTCGGAGAAAAGATGATCATACCGGCCTTGTTCCACGCACCGCCCCGGCCGAGAGGGGCATCGGCCAATGTAATGACCGGCCCCCCGTCTGCTGCGACCTTTTTCAACTTTCCATCGGCAAAGAAGGCAATCGACCGGCCAACTCCTGACCAAAACGGGTAAGATGCACCCGCTGTACCAGCAAGCCTGGTCGCCTTCCCTGAGCTGACATCCCTGACCCACAAGTCCACTTTTAAAATAGAATCTGACCCGGCGAAAACAATTTTGCTGCCATCTGGCGAGATCGCGGAATTTCCGCCGGTCGCCGCGTCATACTCAATACCGGGAGGCATGGTTATAGAAGCGCTCACAACCGGCAGAGACTTATGCCGTCCGAAGATGAGCATTCCGATCGCAACTCCCAGAACCAACGTAAACAGTCCGATTCCCGCCAACCATACCCATGGATTTCCTTTTCGATGTTCGGCGACCGCGCTTCCGCCAGATTCCATATTTATTCCTCTGTCGCCTGACCGTGCTGCGGGTCTCGCTGCGGTAATCTTGCTTGCTCTTAGTCTCGTCGACTCTCTGCGATACTTTTTGAGATCAAGAGCGACCTGTCCGGCCGACTGAGTTCGCTCCCGCGGATCTTTCTCGAGACATTCAAGAACTATGGCGTCGAGGTCGGGGGGTATTTCCGGTTTGATGGATGACATCGGCGGCGAGTCGACGTTAACGATCTCGTAGGCCACAGCGGTTTCGTGCATCCCTTTGAAAGGAAGCTCGCCCGCAAACATCTCGAACAAGAGAACACCGAGCGAAAATATATCTGACCTGTGGTCGGTGTCCTGTCCCTGCACCTGTTCCGGCGACATGTAACCGGCCGTGCCGACCGTGCTCCCCTCCTTCGTGAGCCGCGATGTGCCTCTGAGTTTTGCCAGTCCGAAATCCATTACTTGTGCGATCCCGTCTTTACGGATCATAATGTTCTCAGGCTTCACGTCTCGGTGCACTATTCCCTTCTCGTGCGCCGCACCCAACCCTTCCGCGATCTGGATCCCGATATCGACGGCCTGCTTCAGACTCAGGTTCCCCATCCGCGCTCTCAGGGTTTGCCCATCGACAAATTCCATAGCGATGAAATACTTCCCGTCGGATTCCTCGATTCCATATACAGTGCAAATGTTGGGATGATTCAGAGCCGCTGCAGCTTGAGCCTCGTGGATGAAACGAGCTGTTTCGTCACTTGAATTAGAAACTGCCTCGGGTAGGAATTTCAGTGCTACAAAGCGGTCGAGCTTGGTGTCATGGGCCCTGTACACCTCCCCCATTCCGCCTTCACCCAACTTTTCAAGAATTTCGTAATGAAGAATAGTACCACTAATCACGTCCCACTCCGATTTTTAGGGTTGCGCTTCCTCCTTCGCTAAAGCTAGGGCGGACGAGTCGGTGGACAGACCTGCCGGACGACCGACTTCGCTTGATCGGCTTCGTCAGTTGAAAAGCTTCAACGTAGTCCGGTCCACCACGACCCGGCTCTTCGAGTATCTTATTATGAAGTATTTCCTTATCCACCATAGCGCGATTTCAATTAGTCATGTCCCGTGGGAATAGAAACCACTCCTGAACCGGAGTCGTGATAACCTTATTCCCGAATTCTATACGGAGTCCGCAGGCAGCAACGATATCGATCTTGATCGCGCTCCCGCCCCATGTGCACCCCCGGATCGCCTCGACGACCGGAGACCTGCCTCTCCTGTCGAACCACCCTCCGCGAATCGTGAAAAGGCCATCCTGTTCAGTCCTGATGGAGTAAATGGAATTGACCGTCCTGACGAAGATCCAATCACCCGTACAAAGGTCACTTCGATTCACCTCGCGTAAAGAGTCCGCAGACCGGATCATCCAGTCAAGTGACAAACCGACGATCATCTTTTCCCGTTCAGCTTCAGAAATTTCGTAGTGAAGAGTCTTCTCGCCCTTCATGAGTGACCGCAAAGACCTCAAGATGCTGCCTCGTTTGTTGACGCTAATGCAGGTGTATCGGTGTAAATATTCCACTTCATGCAAACTCCGCTATCACCGTCTCGAAGTCCGGGTCGCCGCGAAGAGAATCGAAGTACGGATCGGTCTTTGCCCATTCGCGTACCACGTTGCCGCCGATCTCCAGAGATTTTCTGAGATAAGTAAGAGTCTCTTCCTTCTGTCCAAGACCGTTGAAAGTGCAGGCGCAATTATACAATGCAAGTCCGTCGTTAGGCGCTCTTTCCACTACCGTCCTTATTGCCGATAAAGCTTTCTCCTTCTGTCCGAAGCGCGCATAAGGAATCGCCATTCTGCTGAGCGTCAGGATGTCATCCGGGTTCACTTCGAATTTACGCTCCCCGATTTCGATTATTTTTCTTGCAGCTTCATCCGACGCCCGCTCGTCACCCATCCTTCTGTACGTCATGTCGAGATGCATCCATGGCTCCTCGCTGTAGGGCTTCAATTCTGCCGCACGGATGTATTGCTTCACGGCCGCTTCATAGTCTCCTGTTATGTCCGCAATTATGCCGAGCCACCTGACCGCATCATAAGAATCCGGGTTTCTCTGGATAATATTAACGAGCGTCCTTCTTGCCTCGGTAAATCTCTTCTGATAGAGGTAGACCATCGCGATGCCGAATTGGGCTTCGGTCGAATCGGGATCCAGATTGAGAGCCTTTTGGTTCATCTGAATCGTCTTTCCCAGCCACTGCGGATCGCCGTCGTACCAGAGGTACATGTTCGAAAAAGCCTCCGCGAGTGCCGCATATGCAGGTGCAAAATTGGCATCGATGGACAGCGCGTTCTCCAGCATCTGAATGGCTCTCTCATTGCTTTTCTTGCCCCGGATATTCAGCAAGTCCCTCCCGCGCATGAAGAAATCGTACGCCCTCATGTCCACTGTCGGTCTCGGAGCGGCCGTCTGTTTTTCGCCGCCGTTGAAAGAGAGCTTGAGGGCATCGGCAATCTTGAGGGATACTTCATCCTGCAGGTCAAAGATATCCTCTACGAGTCGGTCGAATCGTTCTGCCCAGACGTGAAAGCCGCTGCGTACATCTATCAGCTGCGCCGAAATCCTTATCTTGTTTCCTGCCTTTCTTACGCTTCCTTCGAGCACGTAGTTCACTCTCAACGCTTCGCCGACCTGGCGAGTGTTCACCTCCTTGTTTCTGAAGGGCAGAACGTCCTTTCTGGAAACCACCTGAAGGCCGCTGATTTTGGAAAGGTCGGTGATAATGTCCTCGGTAATCCCCGCACAGAAGTAATCGCTCTCTTTCTCTGAGCTCATGTTGTCGAAGTAGAGTACTGCAATAGATTTCTCGGACAACGGGGCTTGAGGCTCCTTCGAAACCTTCCGGAGCCGATCGGCCAGCTCTCTGGCCGACGAAAGCCTCTTCGACGGTTCTTTTTGAAGTAGTTGGGAGACTATGATCTGAATCTCTTCCGGGATGTCGGTCCGGTACAGTTGCATGGCTTTCGGCTCTACGTTGAGGACTTCGTACATGATTGCCGCTTCATGTTCACCGCTGAAGGGGAGTGTTCCGGCAAGTGCTTCATAAAGGATCACACCGAACGACCACAGGTCTGTCTGGGGAGATATTTCGCCCCCTCGGAACTGTTCCGGCGCCATATAACTGATCGTACCAACCGTCGCACCGCTCTTCGTAAGACCCGATGAGCCGCGACGTTTTGCCAGGCCGAAGTCCATGATCTTCACGATGCCATCGTTGGTCACCATGATGTTGTCGGATTTGATGTCGCGATGGATTATCCCTTTTTCGTGAGCCGCGGTCAGCCCGTCAGCGACAGGGACCATGATATTTATGATTTCCTCCAACTCCATCGACCCTGCCTTGATTCTGGTTTTAAGGTCCCTCCCGCTAACATATTCCATTGCGATAAACAGCTGCCCCTCATGTTCTTCGATGGCATGAATTACACAGACGTTGGGGTGATTGAGCGTCGCTGCCAGCCGTGCTTCCTGCATGAACCTCGCCTCGTCCTGGGCCGACGCCCCATGCTGTCTCGGCAGGAATTTCAGTGCGACGGCTCTCCCAAGTTTTGTGTCCATCGCTTTGTACACTACGCCCATTCCGCCTTCGCCTAGCTTTTCAAGAATTTCATAATGAAGGATAGTACCACTAATCATATTCGACTCCGATCTTGAACGACTGGGCTTCCTCCTTCGCCGAAGCTACGGAGGATAAGCCGGCGGATAGACACGTCCAACAAGACTTCAGAGAAGTCCGCTGGCCGTTCCGATTTATGTCGTTTTCTTCTTGGAAAAGCTCGCGACGGCATCAAGCTGGGTCCCGTGGACATCGAAAACCAGAGTTAGTTTTGTAATGACGAAAATGTTCTTAATGCCTTTGTGCAGACCGGCAAGCTTCACTTCTCCGCCGCTCTTCGCGTAATGGGCGTGCGCCCAGATCAGGACCCCAATAGCAGTGCTGTTCAGATATGTGGTCTTGCTCAAATCAATAAGAAGTTTCTTATTTCCTTCAGCGGATACCCCGGCTATCTCAGAACGAAGCGCATCAGTCTCGCTTCCACCAATCAATTCTCCCCTCGGCTCAATGACGGCAATCTCACCGTCGGCAAGCTTTGATACTTTCAACGCCATTTCAGCCTCCTTCTCTTTTGAAGCATGATAAAACGAATTAGCGGAATCGGAAATTGTGATCGATTCCACACGTATATTTGCGTCAGCAACTCCAAGGACGATATTCCCGTGATAAGTGCCCGGCCTATGTCAGTTGTATGACGATCTACCAGCCGTAGCAGGTGTTTTTTATCATTGAAGCTGACTAAACAGGCAATCGCCTGATGATTAACATTGTGATATCGTCGAACTGCGGAGCTTTCCCAGCATGTGCGCGGACAGCTTTGATCATAGTATCTATAAGGTCGTGAGCATTTGCACTGAAATTATTGACAAGCAACTCAGTGAGCCTGTCTTCCCCAAACTGCTCCTTGTCGTTGCTCATTGCCTCGGAGACACCGTCCGAGTATGCGACAAGCGTGTCTCCCGGCTTGAATTCAACCGAGGCTTCCTGAAACAGAAAATTCTCCATAATGCCAATCATGGTTCCACCTTCTTTCAGTCGGACGGGTTCGCGGTCCGCAGAAATCAGAAACGGAGGTTCATGACCGGCATTGCAATAACTGAGTGTGTGATTGTTGACGTCAAGAACGCCATAAAAAAGAGTAGCAAACTTCTCGGCTCCGGTACTCTGGAAAAGATGCTTGTTGGATTTGACGATGCATTCGCTGACCGAAGTGCCAACGTTAGAATGGCTTCGTAGCGACGCCTGAAGATTCGCCATGAGAAGCGCTGCGGGGAGCCCTTTACCCGAGACATCTCCGAGGCATACCGCACAATTCCCGTTATCTAGCTGAATAAAGTCGTAGTAGTCACCACCTATGGTCCTGGCGGGAAAAGTCGCCCCAGCGACATCATATCCCTGTAACTTCGGAGGTCCTTTCGGCAGAAGGTCCAACTGAATTTGCGAGGCAACCCTGTATTCTTCTTGCACTCTGAGGAGGGCCCGCTCCTCTTCATAGAGTCTGGCATTCTCCACCACTTGTGCGGACTGTTGAGCTATAATTGCCAGAAGTCTCTGGTCGTCGTCTGTAAAGCCGTTTTCCCCCTTCTTGTTATACACGGTGAGAACGCCCTTGAGTGCCGAACGCGTCAGCATGGGCACGCAAAGAACGGAGTGTATTGAGCTGTCCCAGGTTACCCCCCTGAATCTCTCGTCGCTGCCGGGATGGTTAACTATCAACGGCTTCCTGTTTAAAATAATCCACCCGAGAAGTGCCTGGTTGAAATGAAACTGGCCGTGGTCCGAAGAGCTGACTTGAGACCTCACCAATGTCTTCATGGGCAGGTCCGGCTGGTCGTCGATCAAAGTGATCACACCCTGCTCTGCTCCGACAGCTCTCAGAGACCGGCTTATGATTTTCCGGATTACTTCCTCTGAACTGATGAGAGCCCCTATCGCTGCTGCGAGTTCATTAAGCACTGACAGTTCTTCTACTGCCCGTCGCAACCGACCATTTTCTTCCTCCAGCTTCTCGACACGGGCACCAGCAACATCTGGCGTCATCATCCTGCGGATCTCTCACCATTCTCGTGCATTGCACCCTCCTAGTGTACTCAAAAGTACCTTCCCCACGTCGACCAACATGCAGCCCGGGCTCCGTGGATAAAAAGGTAACGCGGCATTATTTGATAACGTTCCAGAACAATCGCAAACAAGGAGCGATTTCCGAATGTCATCGGAACATCTAGCGCAAAGTTTGTGCTGACGGAAAGGTGTGTAATTTGTACCACCCCGTGATCCGCACAGATCCAAATTAATGCCAAGGCCTGCTGAGTCGGACAAGAGATGGCAAAGGTGGTTCATAAGAGAATCCCGACGAATCGACAAATAAACAAATCGCCAAATTTAACCATGCAGTCCTGCTGAGCGAGGCACGACATAGACACAGGGGGTCGTCCTTCTGCCAAAGGCATCCCGTTGGGAGACTCCCCCGACCTTGGTCGGGGTCGCTCAGGACTTCCTTGTTGTGCCGAGTCTCACGAAGTGATGCTCCGAGGAGCCATTCGGACCTTTGGCAGAAGCACCCATCGTGTTTTGGGTAACTACAACAACATATTTAAGCCTTGTATGCGACGACATATATTACGTTTGTATTAGTATCTTACAGGTAAGGATTGACTTTGAAGCACTTTGAGTTTCACTTGAACATCTCACCAGACAGTCTCCTGGATTACTATCGCGGCAGGGCCCGGCAGGTAGTCGCACACTGTGCCCGTGGAGGCACCGTGCAATTTCCCGCGTCGCTGCTGAAACAGTTTGTCACCTCCTCCGGCGTGCAGGGCGATTTTGTCCTCACGTGCGATGACAATTTCAAAAACCCGGAGCTGCGACGGCTGCCCCAGCACCGTTAAACGGCTGGATACCCTGTTCGGTTTGTACATTTTCGATCATGGTGGGATCGGATCGACACACTGCTCCCGGGCTCCGGCAGTAACCAAAAAAGGGTAACCGTTAGCGTAGCTGATATCGCAACTTGTACTCTTCGGATCACCTTTTCCTCCTTTGTTCGGGATGTTTTTGAAAAGAGAATCTACGTTTGGTGCCGCAAAGATCGATGAGCGGATTCCCGTTTGAACGCGCTCCTCTTGTCCGTTATTAGACCGAAGACGCTATCGACTCCAGAATTGTCCCGATGAGCCTATCCGAGTTCGACGAGCACACTATGCTCCTTGCATTCGCCGTCTACAGGGACCTTGTTTCCATGCACAGGCATGCCGTCTACCGATACGCATCGCACGCCTTTGCTGATGCCGCTCGGATTGCGGACGGTGATATGATACACGGCACCTCTGAATCTGCGCGTTGCCGTAAACTCCTTCCAAGCTTTCGGTATGCACGGGTCGATGATGAGCCCGTCGTAATCGGGACGTATGCCGAGTATGTATTGTGACAGCGCCACGAACGACCATGCCGCTGTCCCGGTCAACCACGAGTTCTTAGCTTCACCGGGAGTCGGCGCGTCTTTCCCCGCCGTCATCTGGCTGTAGACATAAGGCTCTGCCCTGTATATCTCGATTTGTGTTTCCTTCCCGGCCGGACAGATGTTCTTGTAATACTCCATCGCCTCGTCTCCACGGCCGAGTATGGCCTCCGCAATCTGTATCCATGTATTGTTGTGCGTGAAGATGCCGGCGTTCTCCTTGTAACCCGGCGGGTAGGAGCTCACCTCTCCGAGGTGGACGTGATATTCACGGAACGGCGGCTGCTGAAGTACGATTCCGTTCGGGGTCGCCAGATATTTCTTCACGCTGTCCAGAGCTTTCCTGGCGTAACCGTTGTCGCACCCTGCTCCCCCGATCACGCACCATCCCTGGCTCTCAATGAATATCTTTCCCTCTTCGTTTTCTTTGGATCCAATCTTGTCTCCGTTCGCATCGTAAGCCCTGAGAAACCATTCGCCGTCCCACCCGTGTTCGATGATGGTCTTGCGCATCAGCTTTCCGTGAGAAATGTACTCCTCCGCCTTCTTTTTGTTCCCTGCGAAATTGAGAATCCCCGCGATCTCGTCGCACGCCTTACAGAATAACCCGGCAATCATCAAAGACTCGGCGGTCTTGTCGTTCTCTATATGGCCCGCCAGCTGGAAGCTTTCGCCGGGAGTCCTCGAGAAGCAGTTGAGGTTCAGGCAGTCGTTCCAGTCCGCGTGGCCGATCAGCGGAAGGCCGTGCGGCCCGAGATGGTTGAGCGCGTATCGCATCGAAACATTCAAATGGTCCAACAATATCGCATCCGAAGAGTTGATATCGGCATAGCCGGCCCTCTCGTTCAGGATACCCGAATCTCCGGTTTCTTTGATGTACGCCGCCGTAGATAGTATGAGCCAGAGCGGGTCGTCGTTGAATCCGCCTCCGATGTCCGCGTTTCCCTTCTTCGTGAGCGGCTGGTACTGGTGAAAGCACGTTCCGTCCGAAAGCTGGGTCGAAGCCAGATCCAGAATCCTCTGCCTGGCTCTCGAAGGAATGATGTGTACGAACCCGAGAATGTCCTGGTTGCTATCGCGGTATCCCATTCCCCTCCCGATGCCGGATTCGAACAGCGAAGCGGAGCGGGACATGTTGAACGTCACCATGCACTGATACTGGTTCCATATATTCGCCATGCGGTTGACGCCTGAATCCGGGGTGTCCGCCTTGAACGTACTGAGAAGGTTGTTCCAGTATTCCCTGTGCACGTTGAACGCTGCGAGGATATTCCGGGTGTCAAGATACACCGAACGTATAGATTCAAATTCGTCTTTCCTGATCGAGCCGTCCTCCATGAATTTCATGTCGTCAGGGTTCTCGGCATATCCGAGTATGAAGTTCACCTCCTTCGATTCGCCCGGTCGGAGCTCCAGGTCGATCTGGTGGACGCCGACCGGCGCCCAGCCGTGCGCCGTGCTGTTTCTGCAGTCACCCTCCTTTATTGCCAGCGGCGCTTCCAGGCCGTGGTGGAGCCCGATAAAAGCATCCCTGCTGCTGTCGAAACCGCTCACCTGAGCGCTGGTGGCGAAGTAAGCGTAATGGTTTCTCCGTTCGCGGTATTCTGTCTTGTGAAAGATCACGCCGGCTCCTAGCTCCACTTCACCGGTCGAGTAATTCCGCTGGAAATTCGTCATGTCGTCGTATGCTTCCCATAAACACCACTCGACAAAGCTCCACATGCGGAGGCTCTTCGCTGAGTTGGATTTGTTTGTTATGACTACATGCCAGACCTCGTGGCGCGAACGGATCGGGATGAAGAAAAGCGCGGAGACTTCCACACCGTTTTTCTCGCCCGTTATTTTAGTGTACCCCAGACCGTGGCGGCATTCATACCTGTCGAGCGGGGCGCGCGTCGGCTTCCACATCGGGTTCCACACGGTATCCCCGTCATCAATGTAGAGGTACCGGCCGTTGCTGTCCATCGGGATATTGTTATAGCGGTAGCGCGTCAGCCTCCGCATCCGCGCGTCCTGGTAAAAGCAGTACCCCCCGGCGGTGTTTGAGATAATTCCATAGAAATCTTCAGTCCCCAGGTAATTGATCCAGGGAAGCGGTGTGTCCGGCCTCGTTATGACATATTCCTTCTGCTCGTCGTCAAAGTGTCCGTAGGTCATGGCATTCCTCTTCATGTTCAATCAGAAACCAGGCGAAGTCCTCCGACCGCGCTTCCCGGTCAGTCAGGCAATACAATTCAAACCCCTGCTAGCTCCTTCCGCTCGACTGCGCTTTCTCCGGAACCTGGTGCGACCGCTTCCCGTGCCCGCTCCCCAAATGTCGCCTCGAGCTTGTCCCACCAGTTTATTTTCAAAAAGACGGTAGTGACTATCATTATGGCGAGCGAGATCGAGAGACCTGTCCATTCGCGAATCACAAGATAGACCGGCGCGGCCATGAGCGTGATCTGCCATACCATTCCGACGACTACGTTCGTCATGTCGCGTTTGAAGTCCTCGTTCGGCAGGAACGACGGGTCGGATTTCATCACCTTTTCTCTGACCGGTTTCCAGAATCCCCATGGACGGACGTTCCTGTAGAAGGCCATTAGCGTCTCGTCGCTTTCAGGAGGGGTCATGTATGTGGCGACGTAGCATCCGATTATAGACACAATAAAAATGATCGGGAATGAATTCATGCTTGTGTTGTTTGCGAGCGGCCACGTGCGGAGGAACGGGATGAGGTTGAGGTTGTCGAGCACAAGCAGGAGGAGCATCGAGCCGATTCCGGCGAGCATTCCCCAGAAATATCCGTAGCCGTTGAAGCGCCACCAGTACCATTTGAGCACGTTGGCAGCGGTGTAGCCACCCCACAGAGCCGAAACGATCCAGAGTACGACCTGGTTGATCGAGCTGACCATGAAGCCGATTCCGACCCCGACCACTATAACTGCGAAGGTCGTCAAGTAGCTCCAATTAACGTAGACTTTCGGATTCGCGTTCGGATTGATATAGCGCTTGTAGATATCGTTGACTATGTATGCCGGAGCCGCGTTGACGGTGGCGGCGAAGTTGCTCATGAACGCCGCTATGAGCCCGGCCATCAGGAAACCGAGGAGCCCGACGGGTATGTAATGCGCAAGCACTTCGGGCAGTATCGTCTCGAAATTCGGCGTGGAGATAGAGCCGCTGTACAGCGCGTTGAAGTTTGTCAGCGCGAGGACCGTCAGCCCTGCGACCATCAGGTAACGGGCAGGATTGAGGACTATGTTGACGGCCGAGCTCATCCTCGCCGCCTCGACCGGGTTTTTTGTCGAAAGGACTCGCTGCATATCGTAGTTCGGAGCAGGGCCCGCGGCGGAGACGAATATCCCTTTGAAGAGTATCATTATGAAGAATAGTCCGAACATCGAATATCCGTCGGTCGCTATCCACTTGCCGAAGCCCGCCACTTTGGACGAGGCCGCCGACTGTATGGAGGCCCAGTCGAGCTGCAGATGCCAGCCGAAGAACAGGTCCGACCAACCTGCCGGAAGTACGCTCTGTATCATTTCAGGCGAGACGTAAGCCATCGCTATGATTCCTATCGCAATCGAGGAGACCGTCAGAATCGTGTACTGAAGGACCTCGGTTATGACGACGCTGAACATTCCCCCTTTGATCACATAAACACTCGTTATCGCCATAAGAATGAGCCCATAGAGGTTGGCATTGATATTCGGATGTGCCTGGAGGGTCGCGGGATTCGTCACGAGCGGCGGAAGGAAGGCAACTGCGAATTCGCCGATTCCTTTGAAACCGTAGGACAGGAACCCGATAACCCCTATCAACGCGAAGATCACAACTATTATGTGCGACAGGTTTGCGCCTGTCCCGGTCCCGAAGCGTGTCTTTATCCATTCAGCACCGGTCATGACGTTCGAGCGTCTCAGCCAGGCGGACATGTACACCATCAGGAATATCTGGTTGAAGACAGGCCAAAGCCATGGCAGCCACATGCTCTTCATGCCGTAGACGGTCAGCCAGTATACAAGGAGCATCGTGCCTGCCACGTCAAACATTCCCGAGGCGTTCGATACGCCGAGCATCCACCATGGAAGCTTGTTGCCGCCGAGGAAATAATGCTGAATGTTTTTGGAGGCCTTCTTCGTCACAAGCATACCCAGGAGGACCACCCCGATCAGGTAAACTATGATGATGCTCATATCTACCATGCCCAGATGCATACTCGTCCTTTATCCTTTCTCTTCGATAGTCATACTCTTGTCGGGTTTACGCCTATGGCTGTGCGGCTCACCTGACGAGTACCATCTTGCTTATGCCGGCGACCCGGCCGTCCGAGCCGTTGCTGATGTTCAAACTGCATATGTAAACTCCGCTCGGCAGGCCGGCGGCGTCGAAAATCACGCTGTGCGAACCCGCACCCTGGATTCCCTGATTCAGCTCCCTGACCTTCCTTCCCAGGATGTCGTACACACACAGTTTCACATTTGCCCGGAGAGGCAGATTGTACGGTACGACGGTCGACGGGTTGAAGGGGTTTGGAAAGTTCTGGCCCAGTAAATATTCCGACGGCGTCCTTGACGGGCGGAAGTTCACGGAAGTGCCGGGCGATTCGTTGAAGAAGCCGGCGACGAACACGAGCGGGGCGTTCCAGTTTATCGCGATCTCGTTGGAGGCATAGCTTCCCTGGTCGTCGACGTAACAAGCGGCCGGAGGAGTAGTCTTCGTGAATGCCGCGGCGAGAACGGGATCGTTTGTGATATTCGCGTCAGGTCCGCCGGCAATGAGGCCTGGCACAGGATCGGCAATTCCGTCGGACGCCGACGGCCTGTGATGGATGTGCCTCGGCGACTTCGCGCCGACGCCGGTGACAAAGCTCATGTCGTGCATGTTGCAGCCGAGCACGTAGTTCAGCTGCGCAAGTGCCGTGTTGTAAAAGGCTGGGTTTCCAGTCAGCGTATAACCGACTATAAGGAGGGCGGCGTTGTTGAGCGCGACGCTGTTGCTTCCCCAGTAATAGTCGGAGAGAGCCAGGGTTGATTTGAATCCGTCCGCCGAAGCGATTGAAACAAGCTTGTTGCAGTAGTCCTGCAGTGAATGCATGATTTGGGATTTGACGGTGGAATCTGCCGCCGCCCCGCCCTTCCGGAGATATTCGGTCTGCGCCATCTCCTTGATGCTCCTCCAGTCCATCGCGTAGCCGATGAGGCCATGAGCATTGTAGTTAATGGAGAAGTATGTCTTATACACATCGCTTCCGGTCGAAGCGAAAAGCTCAGCTGCTGCCCAGAGGCGCTCGTCTGCGTCGTTAGAGTCGCCGTACTCACCCGTGTTGGTGCCAGACGGATTAGTAAAGCCGCCTGCAGGCACGATAGAAGAATTGGCTTCGAGATATTGCCATGCCAGCTTCGAGGCATTCAAACACTTACTGGAGAAAGAGGTGTCGAATGGACGGTAAGTACGGGCCGCCATCGCCATAACCGCCGCGAAGTCGCCTGCCGCCGCGGTGGATTTACGATAGATGTATCTCGGCAGAAGCGCCTGCTCGGGCATGACAAACCCTTCAAATGTCGTCGGCGTCACCTTGAAATAGACTCCGCCGTCTGCCGGGTCCTGCATCTCGAGGAGCCAGTCGAGTTCGTACCTTACTTCGTCGAGAATGTCGGGAACGGAGTTGCCGCTCTCCGGTATGTTAAGGTCGTCGGCGCCTACCCTGGCCGGAAACATTTCGTAAGCCATCATTAATGTCCCTGCAGTTATCCCAGCGCTCACGACATACTTCCCGTAATCGCCCGCGTCGTGCCATCCTCCGGTGACGAGCTTCGAACCGCTCCGACCGGTTGACGAATGATAGAGAGCGTCGTTAGTGTGACAGGTGCCCCTCGCATATTGACCGGCATATCGAGATAAAAGCGCGGTCCCGCACCTCTGGAAGTAGAATCCTTTCAGAGACTTCCTGAAGACGTCGTCGAACACGTCGTAAGCGATGCGAAAAGTAAACGACGTGTCGGAGCTGCTTGTCGTGACCTTATAGGTACCGTCCTGATTGAGCGGCGAGAAGTCTCCTGTACATATGAACAAGCCTGTCGCCGCATCTTTCGTCGAGGATTGTACCAGCCTCCCGCGGAATCTTATCGCACCATTTACGGCGTCGACCACGCAAAAGCTGTCGGCATCGTCACAAGCGTAGACGAGTTTCTTCTGATCGGGCAGGTAGCCGGCCTGATTTATGAACACGTATTGTCCATTAGCCTGCATGATTATGGCGAGCATGAACAGAATTCCCCTCATTGCCGTCCTGACGCTTCTCATAATTCACCCCGACAATTTGAGACTTGCGGCAACCCGAAAAAGGTGAGGAAGAGAACAAACGGATAGGACGTGATAACACCCGGAATCAGTATATCAATCAAATCTCATCCTTCTTTTGTACCGGAGTGCCGGTCATCATGAACTATTAAACATGCCGAACGACTACACGACGATCTCGCCGGACCGGAATTGAGAGAACACATCCCGCATTGACATTCCAAGTTCTGCAATGACCGTACCGCGGCCGAAACGGTCAAAAACGCCGCGCTTTGTCAAGAGAAGAGGGCTGGAAACGGTGAGCTATATCATTAAAACACAAAGTCGAAGAAGGGGCTTATATCAAAATGATACACACTGATGCTGGGGTGAGCAGCCTTGGCGATATCAAAGTGGGATGGGATATCCCCGGACATTCAAAACAGCGAGTAGATGAACGGCGCGAGCGCGGACCCTTGTGTGGCGATGATCAGTGCGCTCAACAGCACCAACAGGACGAGAATGGGGGCAAGCCACCATTTCTTCCTCACCTTCATGAACTGCCAAAACTCATATGCGATAGAGAATCTACCCATGATTAACCTGCCGTATGCTTTCGGTAGTTGACGATCGTAGTCTCTGCTCCGAACGGCGATTCAGAACTGCCTCTCGTAACTCTGCCGGTCGGCATTTCTCGGTTCCCTCTTCTGCCAGTATGATTTTGCCGACCTGTCTATCTTCCTTTCCAGGACATCTTTCCTGAACAACTTTGCCATAAGCGCCGTCGGTGTGAGTGCGACGTAAAACAGTAATACCAATATCACTCTCGTCATCACCCAGCCGAGGAGTACAGAGAGGGTCATCCAGACTTTGTTTAACGGCTTGAGCACCGACGGAGCCGAAAGCGCCAGCAAGACAAGTATCAGACCTATCGCGGCCCAGATCGTCCAGTTGTGGCTTCCTCTGACTACGAGGAAGATAGCGACGGCAAGGAGAACTATTCCTACAGTCAGACCGAACTTTCTCAGGTCTTTCTCCGATTCCTTTATCTGTCCTATTTCTTCTATAAGCTTCATTATTCAGTCCGGCTGGAACTCCTTCCTCCAGTCCTTCTCTTCCTTCCAACCCTTCTGCTCTTCCTTGTTCAAAAGGAAGTTCCCTATCACTAGGTGATCGATGTTCGTCCGCATGAAGCACCTGTATGCATCTTCGGGCGTACAAACAATCGGCTCTCCTCTCACGTTGAACGACGTGTTTATTATTACCGCACACTCTTCCTTCCTGTCGAACGCCGATATCAGCTCGTGGAAAAGCGGGTTCGTCTCTTCATGCACCGTCTGTATCCTCGCGGAAAAGTCTATATGTGTCACTGCCGGTATGTCGGACCTGACTACGTTCAGCTTCTCTATCCCGAAGAGCTTCTCCTCTGCCCCTGTCATCTTCTTCCGGCGTTCCTCCTTCACCCCCGCAACGAGGAGCATGTAAGGGCTCTCCCTGTCCAGTTCGAAGTATTCCGACACTTTCTCCGCCAAAACAGCCGGCGCGAATGGGCGGAACCCTTCCCTGAACTTCACCTTTATGTTCATGAGAGCCTGCATCTTAGGAGACCTCGCATCCCCGAGTATGGATCTTGCTCCGAGCGCCCTCGGACCGAACTCCATCCTCCCCTGGAACCATCCGACTACCTTCTCATCGGCTATCAGCTCAGACGTCACCTCCGCGACCTCCTCAGGCTGCATCTCGTGGTACACGATGCCGTGACGGTTCAGGAACTCCATTATCTCCTCTCGCGCATACTCGGGTCCGAGGTAAGAGCCGCGCTGGAAGTCTCTTTTCCCGTCCGTGCTTCTGGCCTGGTTGTAATACCTGTACCAGCCGATAAGAGCCGCTCCTATCGCTCCCCCCGCGTCTCCTGCCGCAGGCTGTATCCAGATGTTCTCGAACGGCCCTTCCCTAAGAAGTCTGCCGTTCGCCACGCAGTTGAGTGCCACTCCTCCTGCCATAGCGAGGTTCTTCATACCTGTCTGTTTATGTGCGTATTTCCCTATCTTCAGTACGATTTCCTCTGTTACGTCCTGGAGAGACCTGGCGAGGTCCATCTCTTTCTGTGTGAGCTTAGTCTCAGGCTTCCGCGGCTCTCCGCCGAAGAGCTCGTTGAATTTCCCGTTGGTCATGGTAAGCCCTGCGCAGTAGTCGAAGTACTTCATGTTCAACCTGAAGGAACCGTCATCCTTAACGTCTATCAGCTCCTTCAGTATCAGGTCCTTGTATTTCGGCTCCCCGTACGGGGCGAGTCCCATTACCTTGTACTCCCCGGAGTTGACCTTGAAGCCGGTGTAGTACGTAAACGCCGAATAAAGCAGCCCCAGCGAATGTGGGAACTTCATCTCCTCGAGTAGCTCGAAATCGTTCCCCTTCCCGTAACCGTAGCTCGTCGTCGTCCATTCTCCGACGCCGTCCATGGTAATTATACCGGCTTCCTTGAAAGGTGACGGATAGAATGCCGATGCCGCGTGCGACTCGTGGTGTTCCGGAAAGATTATCGTCCCTTCGTAGTTGAGCTCCCTCCTGATATAGTCGCGCATGGACAGCTTCTGTCCCATCCAGACAGGCATGGCCTTCATGAAGGACCTTATTCCGACAGGTGCATATGCAAAATACGACTCGAGGAGTCTCTCGAACTTGAGAAACGGCTTGTCATAGAACGCGACCATCCCGACGCTCGAAATGTCGATGCCCGAATGTCTAAGGCAGAAGTCTATTGCCTTAAACGGGAAGCTACTGTCGTGCTTCTTCCGGGTGAATCTCTCCTCCTGTGCAGCCGATATTATCTCCCCGTCGCTTGTCAGGCAGGCCGCGCTATCGTGATATAACGCCGAGATGCCGAGAATGTACACGCTATATGATCCTGCTCGTTGACTGTGTTATCGGTTCTTCTTGTCCTGCACGCCGCCGTTTGCCTTTGCCTTCTGGAGCGTTATCGACCTGAGCTGGCTGAGATAAGCGACGTAATCGCGCGGCGGGGAGAGACTCCGCATCCTGACGAAGTATTCATCGCCTTTGCCAAACTGACCGTCGAAATAGCAGGCACGGCTGAGATTGAAGGCAACCTGCGCGTCGAGGGGATCCGCCTTAGCCAGGTATGCTATCGCATCCTTATAGTCCTGTTTCATCAACGCTACCTGTCCGATCCATTTGTATGCGAACGGATCTTTTCCATAGGTCAGAGATTTCCTCAGGACTTCGGCAGCTCCATCGTAGTTCTTCTGCTCAAGCATGACCACGGCAGCTTTTCGGTAGAACTCCACCTCCTCCGGTATGGACGCGATGAGAGCATTGTACTCGCCCAAAGCCCTTTTGAAGTCTCCCTGCTGTTCGTAACACTCGCCCAGCTGCATATGTCCTGCTTCCAAGCTGAAATCGGTGCTTTGAAGGACCCTGAATGCAACGCTGTCAGTCAGATTACCGGGATGAAAATTATCGACGAATCGATTTGGAGCAGCCTTCGGCTGGAAGGGCCAGCCCGATTTCAGATGTTTCACCACAAGCGCGGCATAGACGCTGTCGAGTTCGGTCAGTCCTTCTCCTTTGTCCGAGCCGATATCGTATGCGGGCCAGTCCGGACTGATCATCTTGTTCGCTTTCATCGTCTCATAGAAAGCCTTTGCGAGAAGGAAGTATCCTCCGGAATTCGGATGGAGATGTTCCAGCATGAGACCATTTCCGATGAGCCCGTGCGGAGAGGCATCCCCGAAGTAGCTGACCGCAGCGACGATGGGGATTGAGTATTCCTTCGCCAACGAATGAAGCACTTCATTGAACTCTTCCGGCGCCCTGAAGCGCAATGCGTCATAGTCCTTGGCCCTGAAATAGTCCGTGCGTGCGGTCGCGTAGTGGCCGCTCTGTTCCTCCTTCTGCGCCCTGTCGAAGTAATCCTTCGCGGTCCGGCCTTCACGGTCTTTCACGGATATGAACGGCGGCTGGTCATGGACGTTGCTTACAAGCTCGCTTATGACGGCGGGTACGTTCTTCTCCGCCGCCTTATGGAGTATGGCATCCATATTCTCTTCGAATTGCTGCTTCCCATCCTGATAAAGCTCGCTCCCGTAAGGGATAGTCTGCTCCGCGACGATACTCTCCATCAGGGTTGCGGACGGGGCAGTTTGGCTCTCCTTGTACAAGAGGCTATTCATCCCCGTTCTCAGCCATCCGATGAAGTCGCGCAGGAGGAGAAACGTTCTGAACGACTCGAGATCAAGATAAGCGCGCACTAGCCACCTTGCCGTCCCGAGGGATTGTACCGAGCCTACACCGAGCGCGCCGTAGAATTCGTTATGCCCGGCGTATATGAGGAGTGCGTCGGGAGACTGTTCGAGAATTTCGTCGGTGAGATCGAGAAGGGTGTAGCTGTTGACGGCGGACATCGAGACGTTGATTACCTCTATTCTCCTGTCCGGGAAAGTGTTTGAAAGCTCGCGCCCCAGAATATTTGGGAATGATGCGTTAGTCTCGTACGGGAAGCCCGCCGCCGCGGACCCGCCTAATACGAATATCCGGTAACCGTTCTGCGGCTTCTGCTTGAGAAAGAGCTGCTTCGGCGGAGTGGGGATGATTGACTGGACTGTGAAGTAGCGTCTGGCGACATTCGGATTGCACGTGAGATAAGCGGTCTTTCCTTCGGGGGCCGGGATGAAGAGCCGCAGATCTCCACCGTAATTGAAGACCCGGAGCGCAATTTCCATAACGATCAATACGAGCAGCGGGAAGGCCAGCATGAAACCTGCAAAGATTCTCTTCTTTGCAGGCGACAACGGCTTCTCAGACTGCCGGTTTGCCGACTTTCTCTTATTCTTCTTTTGCTTCAACTACAGCCCTCCCGCGCTCAATCCGCGCCTCATACCGAAATAGAAAATAAGCCATTGCACGGACAATGTCACGTGCCACCCGTTACAATCATCGCACAAGGACCATCTTCTTCGTTTGCGCCGCCGGCGCCCGGCCGTACTTCCCACCCGCGAGCAAAGGAACGTCCCGACTCACTTGGGATGAATCGGGACGTCGGGGAGAACGTGTGAGTCGTGCAATTACTTTAACAATAGCATCTTCTTAACGATCATCCGGCTCCCGGCTTCAAGCTTGTAGAAATAGACTCCGCTGGAGAACCTCGCTCCGTCGAAATCGACCGTGTGGATACCCGCACTCCTTTGCCCGTTCACGAGCACGGCGACTCGCTGACCGAGTACGTTATACACAGACAGCGCCACCTTTTCGGTGCGCGCAAGAGAGTACGTAATCTTGGTCGCCGGGTTGAACGGGTTCGGGTAGTTCTGTTCGAGACTGAAGTACACCGGCAGAACCGGGGTTTCATGTACGGCAGTTCCCGGACTGTTCACTATCATGATCTGGCCGAAAAGCTGCGGATTCTGCCAGGTGAGACCATTGGAAGTCCACCAGTGCAAGACAGACTTCTGTGGAACGGTGTTGCCGCGGTTGCCGCACGAGATCTCGAAGCCAACCTGGCTCCCCGCTTTCAGGAAATTGTATCCCCCGGGCAGCGAATCTTTAGGGATAGCGATTTCAAGAGTGTAGCCGTTCACAGATCCCGTCCAGCCGACACTCGCAAGCGCCTGATTTGTACCGGGTGCACCGCTGAATGTCTTGTAGGCAACCTGCGATGTGTGATGGAGCAGGTCGCCGACCACCCCCGTATCGCCGGGAGCCTCCGGGTAGTCATACCGCCACTGTGCACAGGTTGTGTCGTATGACGTCGCCAACGTGGTATCCGCACCGTTGATGAATAGCTCCACGCAATCGTTATTCCACGGGCTGCCCCTGTCGGCAATACCTTCCAACAAAGAGTCTATAACAGTGGCGAAGACGTAGAAATTGTCATCGTCCCACATGAGCCGGAAGAACGCCATGTGATCTTTCCATTGCACCGCCACACTGTCAAGCGGCCTGCCGCCTTCGACCATGTTCATGCTCATCTCGTCGGCGTTTTCCCATTCACCCGCAGACATGATTCCGTCGACAGTTACAGGATGCTTCGAGTCGGCTTTGTAGACATTTACCACTGCATTGGCTTCCTTTGCGACCAGAGTTGCCTGGCCGAACAACTGGGGATTCTGCCAGGTCAGGCCGTTATTTGTCCACCAATGGGTGACAGTGCTCTGAGGAACATCTCCTTTGCGGTTGCCGCACGACAACTCGAGTCCTATCTGGCTGCCGGCAGTCAGGAAGTTGTATCCGCCCGGAAGAGAATCCCTGGGGATGGCGAATTCAAGATCGAAGCCTGTAAGTGTCGCCACATGAGCAAGCTGACTCGTGTGAAGAAGCAGGTTCCCCACTACGCCGGTATCACCCGGGCTCTCGGGGTAGTCATACCTCCATTGCGCACAGGTTGTATCGTACGAAGTGGCCAGAGTCGTGTCGGCCCCGTTGATGAAAATCTCCACGCAGTCGTTATTCCAGGGGCTGCCCCTGTCCACGATGCCTTCCAGCGATGAATCGACGACGCTCACGAACACGTAGAAATTATTCGCATCCCACATCGTGCGGAACGACGAATAATGCTCGTGCATGGTGGCTAGGATTGAATCGGTGGAATGCCCTTCCAGCCTCAACATCGGAGTGGCACTGGCCGACTTCCAGATGTCATCCAGCACGCCGTCAATCTTCGGGGGCCTGTGCGCCTTCAGTATCTGGAGAATGCCCTTGGACACTGTCTGGGTGGATTTCTGTGAATCGTCTCCTGCAAACGAAGAAGAAGAGAAAAAAAGAAGACTCGCCACAAGACAAAATGCCCTAATCACATTTTTCATTCATACCTCCCTTGTTTGTTTGTTGTTTTCCTTCTGGCTGACCATTTCATAAACACGAGATATTCTATTGAAGTGATTTCACTACTGATCATCAGAGACCTCTTCCGTTATACGGTGCACCGTTGTGAAGCGTCCCCATCCTGTAGAGCCTGTAATTTCCGGTGTCGGTGCTGTCCTGAAGCAGGCTGAACGACCTGTTCAGATAGAGATACCGGCTGTCGTTGCTCCAGAGTATCTGATCGACCGGCGTCGGAAGCATCCCCTCGTCATAATAAAACGGGACCACGGATGTGGGACTCTCGACAACGAAGATCGAATATCCCGGGTGGCTCTGAGTGCTGTAATAAACCGCAAGGTACACCGTTCCTGTTTCGTCAAGATTGAATGAACTTATGGTGCAGCCGCTCAGGCCTGGGACAGTGCTGACGTCTGCAACAAGCTGGTCAGGCCCCAGCGAGCCGTCGGCATTAATGGCGTTCTTGGACAGGACACTCCCATGCGCCACGTAAAGGAAGCCCTCTATCACGCGAAGCTCTCTAACGGTAATACCGCCGCCATAGCGTCCGGTAGCTATCGCATTCCCATTTGTATCGGCGAGGAACACACCGTTGTCGCCGCTGGTGTAGAAACGCCCGCTCGGATCAAAATCGAATTTCGTTAGGTTTCCCGCAGAGTATGGGAAGCTCACAAACGGAGAAGTTATCCTGGCCCTGCTGACCACGTCGATCCTGTACATATCACCGGTTCCGACCTCGCAGTACAGATAGCCGCCCGGTCCGAATTTCATGTCGGTGATCCAGGCCAGATCGATCGGAATCTGAGCCTGTCCCATTATCCTGTTCCAAACGGCACCGTCGGGAGTAATCTGAAAAAGCAGCCTGTTTCCTGCCGCTGCAGCGTAGAGATAGCCGTCCTTGTCGAATTCCATAACCCCGAGAGGATACGGCTCTGTATGAAGATCGCAAAACTGCGCCACGGGCGCCTCCAACTGATAATGGATCGTGTCGACAGTCTGAACGACATACGGGTTTTCGACGATCACGTTAATCGATGTGCCGTATTCACTTGCGTCCATCACAGGCCTGTACACAACTATCCGGTTGTGCGAGAGGCTCTTAATGGTGGGAGTTTTGCTCTGGAAGAATATTAGAACAGAGTCTTTACTTGCCGGGAAATTCAGGCCCGATATTGTTATCTCTCTGTAACCCGACATGCCGTCTTGCGGCGAGAGCCCGGTTATCACCGGTCCCGTCGTATCATAACTGGCGTTCGTATCGTAGATCGACGACCAGGATTCCCACTTCGTGCAGGAATAAAGAGAGAGTACGACGATCGCCAGCAGACACGAGCGGACGAGGAGAACAATTCTTTCGGTTTTCATATCATCACCGTATTAGCTTTCACATGGCAAAGCGGGCGGTAAACCGCTGGACGTTATTGAAGACGCCGAATGGCGTGTACGAATAGTCGATGCTGAAATTCATCGTTGAAATTCCGAGTGCTGCCGAGGAGAGGCCGACGCCGAGCGTGTAGCTGTCTTCACTGTTGCCCGCGATATATCCCCCTCTCAGAGCGATCAGTTTCATGAACTGGTATTCGAACCCTACCTTCACCTGCTCCGGGTGAGAACGCGGATGGGTTGCATCGCAGGAGACGATGAGAGACTGATCCGGTCCCCTTGCCCCAATGAAGTCGAAGAGATTGGCAGATACGCCAATCGTGAAAAGGAGGGGAAGCTGAAAACTCTCCTGCTCGTAAGTTATGTTCTGGGAGAAATTCCTGATGGACATTCCGAAAGCCAGGCTCTTTATGCCGGTATTGAAAATTGTTCCGAAGTCATACGCCACGGCGCTTGCGGCGTTTTGCTTGGTGACGAGCGCATTTCCTTCAGGAACCGCACTGCTTCCCAACGACTGGTAAGCTAGCCGCACCTGCGCGCCGACGCCGAATTGCGTCGATATCATATACGCATAGCCTACGCCGACAGCCAAAGCCGACGGGGTCAGGTTCCCCGTATCTATGTAACCGTCGCTGTTGTTCCACACCATTGTTCCCTGGACATCCCCGTAGTCCACCGACTGCAGGCTCACGCCGGCCACGCCGTACCTTCCGGAAAACGGAGAGACCGAGGCGCAGAGTGAAAACTGCTTTATGTCTGCAATCCAGGAATTGACGCCGGCTGCAACGTCGAATACGGTCGGCATTTCCGCCATCGTGGCCGGGTTGTGAAACAGTGAATACGCTCCCCCGGCGAGAGAATTTACCGCGTCTCCCATGGCGGCAGATCTCGCATCCTGAGTTACCATCATGAAATCGAACCCGGTCTGAGCCCACTTCGTCTGGCAGTATGACTGGGAACCCAGAAGCTCCGCCGCCAATATTGCGAGGAATACTCTCGATAGTTTCACTTTCATTCTCCTTTGCGGTCGCATTTCTAAATCGACAGGATCAGGACCTTGAACAGGTTCATCGTCTCCGGGCTGCTGACAATGAACCGCACCAGATATTCTCCCTCGCCGAGGTGCAGAGTGTACCGGGCCCTTATAGTAGGCATGACCAATTCCACGCCGGGCATGGGTACCAGATCCGAAGAAGATGTGACGACAGAGCCGGCCATTTCCTGGGATGAATTCACCTTCGATCCGTCGCTTCTGAGGACCTGGATCGCCACGTACTCGTTCAGATTGTTCTGGTTGTACAGATGCTGGCTGGTCGTGTCCTGGTTGTACTGCAGGCTTTCATACATGTAAATAACTTTCCCATCGGAACCGGAAACGTTCAGCAGGGCATACGAGACTCTTTCACCCGACGCGTAGCGGATCGTCATCAGCGAATCGCGCATGAGCGGTAAGTCGGACAGGCTGTCCACAACAGTGTTGAACACGAGCGGCAATACCTCGTCCTCGGCCGCAACCTGGTCGCCGATCCTCAGGCCGATCGCTTCCAGGGAATCCTGCAGAACTGTGTCTACGACGCTCGCGAGAGTCCGGGTATTCACCAGATAACTCGCCGATGGAATAATCCTGCCCACGGAATCGACCACATTTCTAGAAAGCAGATCCGACGCATTCAAATCGGTGCTCTCCGCGGTATAATGCTGCTGTTTGTATTTGCTCGGCACAAGGTCGCTGCAGCCCGCGGCAAAGTACACGAAGATGCCAAGAATCAGTAACAGTAGGTACCGCATAGACTCCGTTATCTTATGATTCATTTCGATCTCCATGAATTATCTATCTAATGACGATGAATTTTCGGATAGTGTGGTCGCCCTTCTTTATGAGAAGTTTTCCGGTCTGCGGATCGGTATAGTCTTCGGTCGCTTCGAAATAGGCGATATACAAGCCGCTGACGATTATCTGATTTGAAGACGTAAGTGAATGCCACAGCTCGCTGCCGCTCTGGTTGGTGTGGTTGATTGTTTTGATGAGGTCGCCGCTCTCGGTGTAGATCCTTATCGCACAGAATGGAGGCAGGCCGTAGAATGCGATCCTGTCCGCCCCGAGGCCCGTGCCGAACTGCAGCGATCTCGCCCTCACGTTGTAAGGGTTCGGGACGATTCTGATGTCGGAGAGGCTGTTCCCGGGAAGGCGCGTGAGGAATGCCGGATTGCTCAAAGCGGTCATCGTATAGAACTTGCTGCTGACCAGCGGCACCCCCGGCTGTACGTTGTTCGTCGAGCCGTCGTCTTCAGATTGGATGTAGTAGTAATAATTGAATCCGCGTCTCGGAGTCTTGTCGCCGTAGTAATGTGTATTCTTGTCGACCTCTTTAATCATCGTGTAAGTCGAGTCCGTCCTCCCCTCGGCTCTCCAGATGAGGTAGCCCTTGAAGTGCGGCGATGATTCGCCGGGACTCGGGTCCCAGCTGAGGGAGATCTGGCTGCCTCCGGAATTTACCGAGAAGTTCGCGGGAGGTGCCGGAGGCTGCGGGATGCCATAGTTGCTGCTGTAATTGTCGACCGCCCTGAGAAATGTCTGCATCAGCGAATCTTTCCCCGTCCATACCCAGCTGTTCTTGTACTCGTTCCTGTTCGTGGTCGTGCCCCCGTCTGGAAGCCTGAAAGCAGCGGTATTGTTGGTGTACCAGTTTCTGGCGACTGTTCTGACAAAATCACGGTCGCTCATGATACCGGCAACTCCCTGCGCGATGACTATCCTGACGCTGTCCCCGGGACTCAGAGTATACGGTCCGAATCCTTGAGCGGAAGCATAACCTCCGTTATCGTTCCCCCATGTGTTTGCGGAGTTGACTGTCGGCCAGCCGTGCGAGTCGGCGCCCACCTGCTGGGCATGAGTCTTTGCGGCATGACCTCTTGTCATGAAATTGTACTTCTGGGTCATCAAGGTGGCATCATACTGGTCGTTGCCTTGCGCATCCTGATCCTGGCCCATGAAATATGTATCGAAGGGCTGGGCGGGGTCATCCGAATGATCCTGTGCGGACCTGTCGGCATGAAGCACAATGGCACCCGCAAAATTAGTCCCGGCCAATACCGACCCGTCAGAAATATTCGGTAGCCCCATGTCCTCTTCGAGCGGCGTATAAACCGGACCATAGTATTCCCAGCATGCCCGAAGATTGTAGGAGCTCGGACCGGGATTCAGCGGACTGAAGCAATCGTTGATTGTGTTGCGTCCCCAGCTCGACCCTGTCGGCGACCAGCCCGCAAGGTAGGATTCACCAGGAAATGCAAGACGATATTGAAAATGAATAACGACCCCGGTCAGGTTCCTTGGAGGGCTCAACGTTGTCCCGGCATTGTCGATAATGCCGGTATTGACGAAGGTATATTCGTATATGAAATAGTTGTTGTGGTATTGCTGCGTAAACGCAAGCACCCTCCTCTTCATGGTGAGTCCGATAGTAGTGTTTACTGTATTTGTGATCATGCGGTCGCACGGGATCGAAGGATCGATCTTGTCCGGGTTGTCGTACGGCGCGATGGCGGACGCCGACTCGTTGTCGACATAAACTCCCGGACGTGCGAAACGCCCCACCAGAGAAAATTCGGCGGGAAAGATTTCCGTGTTTAGATTCAAATAAAGCCTGCCCGCGCAAACGACCTTGTAGGGAAAAGTCTTGCCCGCAACCGGATCGTTGAAGTTCGTCGTCCCGATCCACATCGACTGGCCGACGTTTACGCCCTTATTCAGCGTATACTCGGCCGGCCAATTCATCCCGTCAAGCTGGTCGGTCGTCAGAAATGAACGGCTCTGCCTGCCGTACTCGATCTCAGCGCCCCCGTTTGAAAACCAGTGGCCCAGTTCGCTTACCCTCATCCATTTTATTACCTGTGGGCCGGTAACCTGTGCGTACAGGACACGGGTACCGCCGGGCGCGATCAGAGAAAAGAAACAGGCGGTTAAGAGAAGCGGCGCAATGAATTTCTTTGTCATAACCTTATGCCTTCGCATTGTTGTGATTCCTGATTCATATTCTGACTGAGAGATTGATTCCGAAAAACACCTGTCTCGGATTCAGGAAATCAAAGGAGCTGTTGTTCGGCATGTCGATGTATGCTTTGTCATCCATTATCTTCTGCATACTAGTGGCCGGTACCTGCGACCAGCTGCCGTTGACATAGTTCATATACTGTCCTGTCGACTGGTCGTAATAAATCACAGCCGGGTCGATCTGTGAAGGAGTCATGCCGGAGACACTTCTCGTCTGCCCGATCGGCCGGAACGCCGCACCGTTCTTCCGGAAGTCTCCCAACCGGTCGTTGCCGGGGATGTTCGTGTATGCCGAACTCCGTGACAGGTGAAGCGACTGCATGTAGTCGTTGTAATCGTATATGTCGTAGAAGCTCTTCCCTGACAGCTGCTTTATATTGAAAACATTTCTCACATCCACCATGAAAGTCAGCGCGAGCGCATCGAAGTCGAACGTTTTGTTGAGGCTCAAATCGCAGCTGAGGAAGTCGGTCGTCTGGACGTTGTTCACCACATTTGTTTTGCCCTGTGGATTATATGTAATCCACGCTCCGGCTCTCCACGTGCCGATCACACTGAGGTTCCAATTCCCTATCCAGTGGTCGAGCATCCGGGATCCCAATATTCTCGTTCCAAGATTGGCCGGAGTGATAAACGTCAGATAGGCCGTAGCGCGCGGCTGAGGAACGGGTCTGGACTGGTAGAAGTTGGTTGTAGTCTGGTCGATGATGATTTGCTGGCTGGGATCCTGGTTGACGGTCTGCCTGCCGAAGTAGCCCTGGGTCGTTACCTGGTAAGTGTAGGTGAGGAAGCCGCGGATCCAGTCGCCGTAGTTCTTTCTCAGAGTGACCTCGAGACCTCTCGTGTCCTCGTACCCGTTATTGTTCGCCAGATAGTAGCCGATTCCGTTCTGGGAGCTCAAGTACTGAGTGAATGCTTGTTCATTTGTGATGTCGTTATAAAAGGCGGCGATCTGGATGAGGTATGTATTGAAAAGCGCCTGGTCGAAGCCAAGTTCGTACGCCACTGTTTTTGCCTGCTGCAGATTCGGGTTGCCGTAGTTGAGGATGTTGCCGCTGACTCCTTGACCGATGCGGAAGATTTCCTCGTAAGCCGGAAATTCCTTGAACTGACCGTAGTTGAAATAGAGCTTCGAAGACTCCGTGATCGGGTGTGAGATGCCGAGGCGCGGGCTGAGAGCCGCATCTATCTTTGCCCGCTTCCTGGGATAGTTGGCCGTATCGCTGTACGCTATCGAAAAGAAAGAGGGATCGAAAGGATCGACAGTCACCCAGTCGGAGTTCGGATTGCTCAAATCAACCCGCAGTCCGAGATTTGCAATAAAGCCGTGAGTCTCAATTTTGTCCTGCGCATATACCGACAATCTGTAAGGACTCCAGCTCTGGTTCACGATATTGTCAATGCCGTAATAATGATCGTACATGGCATAGTTGAGACCCAGATTGTAATACGTGAAGTCGACCCCGGCCCTGACAAGGTGCATCTCGTTCAGCTGGCTGGTGAAGTCGGCTTTCGCTTGCAGCGCACTGAGCTCGCTGGAGTCTCTTGCGGCGGCGTTATGACTCCCGAGGAACATGCCTGAGGGATCGTAGCCGTCGGTCGGGTCCATCGTGAATCCGTACGGCGCTTCATCCTCAAAGAACCCCGGCACGACCTCGTATTTGGTAGTGATATCCCGGTTATAAGTGGGCCCCGTCAGGTAACTCGTGCGAAGATTCTGTACGCTCAGTTCGTAATACGTTGCAGCACTCAAGAACTTTGTGAACCTCGCCGCAACGGAGTAGTTCGTGACCATCGCCTGGCTGTACCACGTATCGTTGTAAATCCTCGACGGACGCTGTTCGTTTGTAATCATCGCGATCTCGAGCGGAGTTCGAGCGTAATCCGTCGGGAACCAGAACTGAGTGCCTGTAATTCCGAAGGTGGGATTGTAGAACTGATTATCTTCGGGGTTGATCGCGACGTTGTATGACCGGCCGGCCGTTGCCATTATCATCAGGCTCGTACCTTTGCTGATATCGGAATTCAGCTTCAGCGTGCCGTTATATTCCAAATAGTCGGGACGGCTCTGAGGAATGACAAGCATCTCCCTGTTGATCCAGAAGCTCGAGAAAAACCGCATGTTGCCGAGGCTTTCGCCGACCAACGGAACGGGCCCGCCCAGACCCACATCGAGATTATAATCGGGCGCGTTCACGGATTGAGTTCTCCGGTGCGTGTACTGCCAGACTCGCTGCAAGGCCGCCGGCGTCAGGTACGGTCCGCCCCCCTTCATTAGCTGGTCCGAAAGTGCGTTCCAGCCCTGGAAATATGGATATTGCCTGGCGGTATACGTATTCCATGCCGCCGGGTCCACGGGATTGTCGGTGCCGGTCCAACATACGTTCGGATCCAAATAAACCCGGTTCCACATCGAGTTGGGATCGAAAACAGACATCCCGAAAAACTTCGGCTGAGGCGGAGCATACTTGTAGGTGAGGGCAAGGGTGTATTTCTGCCGGTCGCCCTCTTTTGTGACGACGTTTATAATTCCTGACCGCACCTGTCCATATTCCGCATTGAAGCCGCCGCGCTCTATGGAGAGCTCCTGGATATCATTCATCCCGACCGTGGCAATCGGCTTATTGTTCCTCGGGTCGCGGAGCGTCACGCCGTCCAACTGAAAAAGCATCTGGTCGGCACTGCCGCCTCGGATCACCAGGCCCTGATCGATTCCGGCCTGCAGTGAGATTGCGTCTTTGAAAGAAGTGATCGGGAGCTCCCTGATATCGGAAGGGCGAATGGCTGCGACGCTCGTCGAGACATCTTTCTTTACGACATTCCTTTGAGCAACGACTTCTACTCCCGCCGCCTGAATTTCCCTGGGAATCATCTGAATGTCGACCGGTGTCGTCTCATCGATTTGGACGCGAACATCGGTCACGGTAACAGGCGCATAACCCACCATAGTAACCGTCAATGTCTGGACGCCCGGTGGCACATTGAGTATGACATAGTAGCCGTTCATGTCCGATGCGGCCCCGAGCGTCGTTCCTTTGACAACTATGCTTGCGCCAATCAACGGCTCTCCCGTTTCCTTGTCGGTCACTTTGCCGGCGATTTTTCCAGTAGTGCCGGCCAGGGCGATATTGGCTGACAACAGCGAAAAAAGGGCCAAGACGACGAAGAGGCGGTTTTTATCCGACAACATAGACTTTCTCCTTTATCGCATTCTTATTTGCCAAGAAACTTCATGCTCCTTTGTGTTGGAAAAGGAATATGCTGGAACCTCCCGAACTCGTTAAAAACGAACAGCAGGGCAATCGAGGTCAGGAATATGAATACCGCAAATTCCAGTGATCCCGTGCCTGCGAAGGCGCTGAGGAGAGCGCTCTGGAAATTCCCTCCGGGATACAGAATCTCTATTGCCGCCCTGACCAGGATTATTGCGGAAGCGACGTGGAGGGTAAGCATTGCGCTGAGCGATCGGATTTTCCGTGTGATCAGGCTTGCCAGTAAGACGGCCGTCACGAGCGCCGAGAAGTAAACGAAGAACTCTAGAAGCTTAAAACACATGGCAAAGTTCATCGCCTGGGCAATGGGTATCATGAGGATCGAGAACAGCAGGAGTATGATCGTCGTCATTCTGCCGACGAATAGAAGTGTTCGGTCGGAAGCCGACGGCTTGAAGCTCCGGTAGAAATCGAAGGTGATCAGAAGAGACGTGGTGTTGAACACGCTTGCAAACAGAGCCATCAGAAGTGCCGCGACTGCAAGCAGAAGCCCGACCCTGATGATGTCGGGAATCGGACCGGCTGCCATCAATGCGTCCGGAGCGCCCTCCGGGAGAATGCCCGGGAGAAAGGCGGTTCCGATAACGGCCACCGCGGCGACCGGGATCACCTGCAAAAGACCGTGGGCAACCGTCGCCTTGCGAAGGAGATAGGCGCTCCCGGCACCAAGGACCTTCTGAACAATAAACTGGTCTCCGCACCAGAACCAGAATCCGATTACCGGGAGTCCAAGGGCTGCACTGGCCAGGTGCGTCCCGTCCCCGCCGCCACTGAAGTACGAAAGTCCGGTGGGGCGCTGCAAAGCGGAGTTGTCGAGAACATTTTGGCCCGCTGCCCATTGGGCGAACACCGCCATCATTAGAATGACAAACACCCCCTGTATTATGCTCGCAAACACCTCAGCCCGCAAACCTCCGATGATAACATACACACCGGTAACAAACAGGAAGAAAAGAAGAGGCGCGAAAGGATCCACGCCGGCAATCTTTCCGATGAGTACACTTCCGATAACAAGAATTACTATAAGCCTCACAAAAATATTCCCCAGTATGTAAAGGGAAGAAAGAAACAGCCTGCAGTTGCGGCCGAATCGCCTTTCGAAATATTCCGGAAGAGTATTGATCCCCATTTTCATGTATAGAGGCCCCAGGAACCACCCGAGGACAAAGAGCATCAAAATCGAAAGCGCACCGTAGACAATCACCCATGTCGTGTTGAGCCCGCGGACCAACAGCCCGAACGCGTAGAGCCCGGACAACCATGTTGTCAGGAAGGACGCCGCCAGTACCAGCCAGTGAGTATCACGGTTCGCGAAGAAATAACCGCTCACGGCGATCTCCTTGAACCGGGAAACGAACAGCGTAAAGAAGATGAGCGAGAAGAAGAGAAGGAAAACCAGTGAAACGCCCGTAACCGAAAGATCAATCAATACTCAGCCCCGCTTTTTATGCCGTGCCTCTGACTTCATGCGGCTAAACAAGGTGCCGGCAGGTCATCGCTCAACCCTGGTAGCTCTGGAAAATCCCTCTCTCCCGGTCTTCCCTGACAATCCCAAAAGACCGGGAGGAGCTTTACAGGAAGAGAGGAGTACCTGCTCGAATGCACACCAGTCGCCGCCAAACCTGAGAATCATACCAACTGCTTCGCCTCTGAATAGGTCAACCACCGTGCCACAGCCTCATACCCAGAAAAGGGCGATAAGCATAAGAAAGGCTCAAAGGACGGAAGGACATATATCACCGGGATAAAATCACGCATCCGGGAGATATATCAAATTGATATAGAGGTCTTAGGCTGGATGGAGCTCCGATCTCGACGAAGAACCGGACCGGCGCACCGTTCAGAGAGGGGGCCCGCTCAGCTCCTGCGCTCTTTAATGCCGAGCTTGCTGCACATCCGATAGAAATTTGACGGAGCGATGCCCAATCGTCTTGCCGCGTCCGACTCGGATCGCGTTTTCTCTTTCACATAGCTGAAATACCGCCGCCTGAAAACGTCCTCCATCTCTTTCCATTCCAGTATTTCCTCTCCGAACCAGAATTCCGGTCCGCTCACGCTCCTTACTTTCCGGGGCCCCAGGACATTCAATACATTTTCCTTCCGTATTTCTCCATCGCAAGAAATCAGGAGACGCTGGATCACATTCTGGAGTTCCCTTATGTTTCCGGGCCAATCATACGATTGGAGAGCTTCTATCGCCTCGTCGCTTATCGTCGCTTGCTCGATGGACATCTGCCTGCCGAATTTCCCGATCGAGTATTTCACGAGCGGGGGGATATCCTCAATACGCTCGCGCAAAGTCGGGACATAGATATAGATAACGTTCAGCCGGTAAAACAGGTCTTCCCTGAACTTCTTTTCCCGCACGGCCTTTTCAAGGTCTACATTTGTTGCGGCAACGACGCGGACGTCGACCTTCACCCTGTCGGTGCGTCCTATCTTGTCGAGCTCCCCCTCCTGAAGCACACGCAGCAGCTTGACCTGCGAAGGCATCGACAGTTCACTGATTTCATCCAGAAACACCGTCCCGTTGTTTGCGATTTCGAATAGACCTTTCTTGGCGGCTACAGCCCCGGTAAAAGACCCCCTTGTGAATCCGAAAAGCTCGCTTTCCATCAACTCCTGGGGAATGCTCCCCGCATTTATGACTACGAAGTCTTCGAATCTCCTTTTGCTCAGATAATGAATGTGCGAAGCGACTAGCTCTTTCCCGGTTCCTGACGCGCCCGAGACGAGAACGGTCGCATCCTGCTGCGCGGCCTTTTCGATCTGCTTGCGCAGGTTCTTAACCAGAGGAGAATCGCCGATTATCCTCTTTTCTTCGAGGATCTTATTGACAGACTCTTCGAGGCGCGAATCGGACCTGCATTCCTTGAGTTTGAGCCTCTTCTTCTCGTACGCGTTCATAATAGACAACAACAGGTCGGTAGGCTGGTAAATATAGTCCTTAATATCGCTCGGGTATTTCGTGCAGAACCACATCGCGCCCGCCTCGATGAGTCTGTTGGCAAACTCCAGATCGGTCACATTGATAGTCATCTTCGTAACGACAATGATTTGTATGAACGGATCAACAGACTTGATCTTATGAATCAGCCTTACACCTGTCAGCGGTCCGACGATTTGGTAATCCATAATAATGACGTCGAACTCGGCATGACTCAAGGACAGAAGGTCGACAGCCGATTGCCCGTCCGCCACCACTTTCCGGATCTTTATCCAATCGCTGAACGGAGCCAGGGTTCTCTCGATCCTATTCACATCGTAAGATTCGTCTTCTATCACAAGCAGATTAATGATCCCGCTCCCTTTCATCTCGCCTCCCTGATTTGTCTTTTTACGATCACGATGCAGGCACGCTTCAGTGATTTATTACAAGAGTGAACCGGCTTCCTCCTGCATCCGCATTCTCAGCATCGAGGCTCCACCCGCACCGCTTCGCGATTTCGTTTGCCAGGTAGCACCCGTAGCCGTGATGTTCCGCCTCTTCTTTCGTGGACACACCCTCCATGAAAATCTTCTTTACTCCGGACTCGTCCTCCACCAGGAGGTCCGTACGTATTCCCTTTCCGTTGTCCTCGATCGTAAGCGTCGACTTCTTTTCTTCAGAATCATATCTGGTGCTGATGGTAATCGTAGTTACATCCCTGTCGGAATGATCGATTGCGTTCTGCAGAAGCGGCTCGACGATTTCCCAGACCACGAACTCATTCACGTGCACCGGGGGGAGATTGTCATCCAAATTGAGGTCGAACCGAATCGCCCCGACAACCTGGGAGGTTCTCTGGAATATGTGCTTCACCATGAATCTAAGGACCTCATTCACGTTCGTATTGAATACATGGCTGCGAATAGTCTGCAGCGGAGGGTCATACCATTTCATGTCGTAGATGACCCTCGCTATGAAATTCGCATACTTGGATATCCTGTATTTCGTCTCTTTCAGGTTGTTCTCATCCATGTGATCCAGCTCTTCATTGATGAATCCGACCACTTTCTCCGCTTTGTGATGTGCATGGTAGATGCGCTTCGTGAAGAGGTGCTCCCTCTTCTGCGTTATGTGCTCCCTCATTCGTCTCTCGCGCTCGTTGTAAACGAGCTCCCAGGCCTCGTCCCTCTCCACGATTGTGTAAGTCGCGACGTAAAAGATTATCAGGAGGCCGACCAGAATGAAGGCCGAGAAGACCAGGACCGTGTTGTTGAAACTCCCCAGAATCTGCTGACTTATGGACGAGACGTCCGGATGTATTTTCATGTAAACCGCACCCGCGTATTCCCCGTGCGGCACGAGCGGCACGTACACATGAAAGATGTTCTGTCCCTCCTGAAAGCTCGTTATGAGTTCGGATTTAATCATATCATTGTGAATACCGACGTACCTGGCCACGGCTTCCCGGTAGGCCGGATTGATGTTCTCCTCCGATACCTGGTGGTTATAGAAGTAAGAGTAGAGCGTTCTGCCCAGGTCGAGAGCGATAAATCTTCCCTGGTAAGGACAAATGACGCAAATCTTCTCGACGTTCCTGTTCATCAGCGGCTGTTTGAGGATGCTGTTCAAGGAATGGAGCAGAGACCTTTCCCTGCTCATTCTGTCTCCGCTTTCTTCGAGCCCGTTCGATTCGAGCAGTAATTCAAGCGACGTAGTCGTGAGATTTCCGATCTGTTCTGCGGAGTTTTGCTTGTACCAGTTCATCGTCTCGGACAGCAGGTTGCGCAGCGTATTCTGTTCGAGCTGGGAAACAAAAGCCTGGAAGACTATCAGAACCAGGAAGATGATCAGAAGGTGTTTCCAGCCGAACCTGACATGTTTAAATTTTTCGATGACTCTCACAGCGACGCCCTTTCACTACTTGACGCCCGCTCCTATCGCGTTGATCTGATTCGATGAAGCGGTCAGGGCTTCCTTCACGGAGATCTCGCCGGCAAGTGCCTGATGGAGATACCTGGCAGTTATGCCCGACAGTTCCGTGTAATTTTCCAGGAACGGCCGATGCCTCCCCCACTTCTGCAGCCTGCTCACCTGCCCGAGTCTCGGATGAGCCCGGAGAAATGCCGAGTCCTTGTAAACCTCCTTGTTAACAGGGAGGTACCCGCCGTCTTCATACAGGATCTCCTGGTTCTCCTTTTGAAACATGAAATCGACGAACTTAAGAGCTTCTTCCTTTCGTTCCGAAAATTTAGAAATCATAAGACACCAGCCGCCGAATACGCTCGACGTAGTGTGGCCGTCGAAATGCGGCAGAGGTGCGATGTCCATGTCTGCAATCTTCGACGTGTCCGACAGCAGGTCCCGATATTGCGTGTGGAAACCGGCCCACCCTCTGAGGAAAACCGCGTTGTGCTCCATCGCATAGATATAGCTTGCAGGTTCGTCGAACCTGGTCACTTCATCAGGACTGAACTTAAAGGAATGTATGAAGTCAACCATCGTCTGCAAGGCCCTTTCAGCCGGCTTAGTATCGAGCTCGATTCGTCCATCACCCGAGACAGACGGGATTGTGTCTGCACTTCCGCCAGTACCGTGAAACATCCTGTCGCTCTCTTCATCCGACAACATCTCCTGAAAACAGCAGAGCATGCCCTCATACTCACCGCCGGGAAAAACGTAGAACGGACCGTTTGCGTGGATACCATTCATACGAGCTGCCTGATACTCTCCGCCGAGCTTTATGAATTCGTCCCATGTCAAGCCCCTCAGAATTCTCTTCTCGTCCGCACCACCCCCCGGAAGACTCCTGATGATGTCCTTACGGTAGTACATGACTCCTTCGTCAAGGTAAAGGGGAAAAGCAACCAGGCTGCCGTTGAGCCCGCAGGCTTCAAGTGCGATCTTGCTGACTTTGCCGAGCGAAGCAGAATCGAACCGCGCAGTCATCGGATATGCCCACTTCGCGAACCTTGGAATCCATATCAGGTCGACGGCGAAGATATCGACACCGTCGCTCCTGCTCCGCAAGGCGCGGGCAAGTATCTCTTTGCGGTCGTCGGTGGTGAAGTCATAGAAAGGAAGGTTCACAGGGACAACTTCAATCGCTCCCTTGTGCAGCCTGTTGAACTTCTGAATAATCTTGAGATGGCCTTCGGAGATGTTGTCTACGTAGTACACTTTTCTGAGGGAGCTCCCCTGGAAGAAGTTGGCGTCGAAAGATGAGAAAAGCAGGAAAAGGAAGGACACGATGGAACAAACAAGCGCAATAACCCACAAAGGGATCCGTCTGCCGGGTTTCGGATTCTTATTCAATTTGGCCCACGCCAAAACTTGAGGCACTTATGCCTCTTTCGGACTGCACCGCTGCGTTCATTGATTAAACTCCCTGACCTGAAAAATCTAATCTGTCTGGTTCCAATTGTCAAGCAGAGACGGCAGGCAATCCGATCCAGAACCGGAAAGTGGAATTGTTCGCATCCCTCGCGCAAAGGATAAGGAAGCGAGTGACGTCCCCTTGACGAGTGAGGCGAGGGAAATTCTCATGTCCCTCGGAACGGAATTGTTTCAACAGCTGAAGCTCAATGATGTAAGCCGGCCGTTCAAGAAGATATACAACGCGGCCGGGCTCGAATGCTTCAACCTTCGCAGCCTCCGGCACAGCTTCGCCACCCGACTCATATTTTCCCGGGTGGACGTGCTCACATTGAGTAAGATATTGGGGCATTCCGATGTACAAACGACAACGATTTACGCCAAGGTCCGTTTGGATGCGAAAAGGAATGCTGTCCAGCTTTTCAGGAATGATGAAAAGCCAGTTACATTTTGGTTACATGAAGGCAAAAAAGAAGATGACGACGGAAAAAACTTTATTCAGAGCCCTCAATCTGTTATATTTTTGGCGCTTGCCGAAGTGGCGGAATTGGTAGACGCGCTGGACTCAAAATCCAGTCTGGCTCAAACCGGGTGAGGGTTCGAGTCCCTCCTTCGGCACTGACGATAATCCCAAATTTGAACCCCGCCACTTCCAATAGTCATTCAAAGCTATCAACCTGTGAACAGTCGCCGCCGATTACAATCCACGGCTATTTCAGCACGAAGCTCCCGGCGAGACCTCCCTCCGAACTTCCCCCCACTGTCACCGTGAATTCTCCCGGCTCGACTTCCCACTTCATGTCGGCGCCCCAGACAGCGAGCTCCGACCGCCTGATTCGGAGAGTGACTTCCTGTTTCTCACCCGGCAACAGATGAACCCGCGCGAATCCCTTCAGCGCTTTCACAGGGGTCTCCACGCTCGCGTTCTTCTCGTGCACGTAAAGCTGGGCCACTTCGTCGCCGGCCCGCGCGCCTGTGTTGGTAAGCTCGAACGAAACGACAACATCTCCTTTGCTTCCGGCCGGCGGTGCAGTGATCTTCAGGTCGCTGAACTTAAAAGTCGTGTAGCTCAGCCCATAGCCAAATGGGAAGAGCGGCGAAGATACTCCGTCTACGTAATGGTAATTGTTCGGCTTGGAGGTGCCATGATCATAATAAACAGGGAGCTGTCCCACGCTCCGTGGAAACGACATGTCCAGATGTCCGGACGGATTGTTATCCCCGAAGAGCGTCTCTGCGATTGCACGCCCGCCGAACTCCCCGGGGTACCAGGCTTCAAGTATCGCCGGGATGTGCTTCTCAGCCCATGGAATCGCCAAGGGCCGTCCGTTCTGGAGCACTAGCACGACCGGAACGCCTGTAGCCGCGACTGCTTCCAAGAGCTCTTCCTGGTTGCCGGGCAGTCCAAGCCTCAGGCGATCAAACATCTCACCGGATAACCGGCTGTTCTCGCCGAGAGCCAGGATAGCGACCTGCGCCTGTCTGGCGGTTGCCACAGCCTGCTCAATGTCCGCGCCGTTTGAATACAGGACCTCGGTCTCAGGCGACACGATCTTCTTTATCTGCGCCAGCATCCCTTCCTTTGTCCTGTCATCAGGTCTCATTGTGTAGTCACCCAGCCTCGTGCTGTCCGCATTCGGGCCGATCACGGCGATGCTCTTAAGGTCCTTCCTAAGCGGCAGGAAATTACTGTCGTTCTTGAGCAGGCACATCGACTGCCGGGCGACTTCGAGAGCGAGGGCAAGGTGGGCCGGAGAACGCCGTACTCGCTTATCCAGGTTCACGTCCACATACGGATGGTCGAAGAGCCCGAGCAGGAATTTCACCCTGAGGATCCGGGAGACTGCCCGGTTCAGGACTGCCATAGGGAGCAGGCCGTTCCTGACGCCGTCGATGATCGCATTCTGAAATGTGTCATGCGGGAAATCATAGAATTGCATGTCGACACCAGACTTGATGGCTGTAAGAACCGCATCGGCCGGAGTGGCCGCCACATGAAAAACGGTATACAACCGATTGATCGCTCCGAGGTCCGAAAGTACAAAACCTTTGAAACCCCATTCGTCACGAAGAACCTTGGTCAGAAGCCAATGGTTCGCAGTACAGGGAATGCCGTCCACGCTGTTGTAAGCCGCCATGATTCCCATGACATGTCCTTCACGTACGAGCGGCTCAAACGACTTCAACATGACGGTTCGCATCTCCCTTTCGCCGACATGGACCGGTGCGGTGTTAATCCCGCTTTCTGGCGAGCCGTATGCAGCAAAGTGCTTCGGCTCGGAAATACACGTTGAATCGGTCGCGAGCGAGCTTCCCTGCATGCCTTCAACGTATGCGAGGCCGATTCTGCCAGACATGTATGGATCCTCCCCAAATGTCTCCTCCACACGCCCCCATCGCGGTTCGCGTGCGATATTAACAACCGGAGTCAGGAGCATATCGACCCCGTCTGCGCGCGCTTCGGACGCAATCGCCGAGCCCTCTTCCCTCGCCAGTTTTGTATTCCATGTCGAAGCAAGGTTGACGCTTTGCGGAAAGACAGTCTGATCGAGCCCGAAGTAACCATGAAGTCCTTCTTCGATGAAGAGTGCAGGGATGCCGAGCCGGTTGGACTTGATTACCCATGCCTGCAAGCTGTCATACAAATCCGAACTCGGATAGATGTCGTGGATGGAGCCTGCACCCAGATTCCCAAGAATTTTTTCGGCTCTTTTGGAGTCGAAAACCGCGACAGGTTTCGCATGTGTGTAATCGGCCCTCTGGTCGGGGTCAAGGAAATCATGTGCCCCGGAATACATGTCGAGTTGCCTCGCCTTTTCTCGAAGAGTCATGCGGCTGAGCAGGTCCCTGACGCGCTCCGCTACCGGCAAATCGGGATTTTGGTAAGGCAACAGCCTTTTCCCCGATGGATGCGCGACAGCGCTTGGCCTTGAAGCGAGAGGAGGGATTTTTGAAAAGCCATTGGAATACGAAAAAGCTATTACAAAGCCCGTTAGTACCAGGACTGCACTACGATTCATTATCGAGACCGGGTTGTTCTTTCTGAGGATCTTCATGGTTCTGCTCCAATAGTTCAGACTTTCTGTTCGTGTCATGGTTACCACTCTGCTCTAATACAATGAATTTACCCGGTTTGATACTCAACACCAAACTCGTTATCTCCTGCATCCACAGTTGTAAAGTGTTGTCCGACACATCCGCGTACCCGTTTGTTTCATTTATCACTATCTTAGTTCATATTGACAACCGACTCAGGAGAACGCATTATGTCGAAGTATAGAATCCTTTCTCTCGACGGAGGTGGAATAAAAGGGGTAATCACCGCTTCCCTTCTTCATCGGCTCGACAGTCATCCCGGAACTGCCGGTTTCCTTGATAAGGTCGACCTGATCGCCGGCACGTCAACAGGTGGGCTTCTGGCACTGGCGATAGCACATGGCCTGAGCCCTGCTGAAATGAGGGACGTCTACGTTAGGGAAGGCCAGTTTATCTTTCACGAAACCTTTGTTCACGATATCGCAACCCTTTGGCGCGTAATCGGCGCGGGATACCCAACAAGAAATCTGGAAACCGTCCTGCAGGATGTCTTCGGTCAGACCACCCTCGATGGACTCGAGAAACGGGTCTTGATAACGGCCCTCGATCTTGACAACGAATCTTCTGACCCTCACAAGCGCACCTGGAAACCGAAGATTTTCCACAACTTTCCCGGCGACGACAGCGACGGCCATCAGCCGGCATACAAGGTCGCCCTCGCAACCAGCGCCGCGCCCACCTATTTCCCGACTTACGAAGGGTATGTAGACGGCGGTGTCTTCGCCAGCAACCCCAGCATGTGTGCGCTCGCGCAGTCGCAGGATCTCCGGTTCTTTGAATCGCCCGACTTGAGTAACGTGGTTCTCTTCTCACTCGGTACGGGGACTTCGCTGGAATACATACCGGGCCTGGATCACGACTGGGGATACGCGCAGTGGATAAGGCCGATATTGAATGTGATTTTTGACGGAGTCTCGGGGATCGCGGACTACCAGTGCAAACAAATCCTCAAGGAGAACTACTTCAGGCTCGCACCGGTGTTTCCACACGACGTTTCAATTCCGATGGATGATGCTAACAAGATACCGTACATGCTTCAGTTCGCTGAGGAGGTGGACATTGCCGCATCAGTAGACTGGCTGGAGAGGAACTGGCTCTAGGCCGGGAACGCTGGCCGGCCGCGCGCTTAGATCCCTCAGCCATTCATTTCTGTCAAGAGCGTGTTGTAGTATATTAGCAAAGTTGATGAAGACCGCAATGCGGAAACATTGCGGTTCGCAAGCGAAGTTAACGTGATAGATACGAAAGGAGATAAGGAGAGATGCAAACGCGCCAGCTTGGAACCGCGGGCCCAAGGGTTTCTGCAATCGGGCTTGGCTGCATGGGAATGTCTGATGTGTACGGCCCGGCCGACGAATCCGAAAGCATCGCGACCATTCACGCAGCCCTGGACGCAGGCGTAACGCTCCTCGACACCGGGGATTTCTACGGCATGGGACATAACGAGCTCCTCTTGCACAGAGCGCTGCAAGGGCGGCTACGAACCGAAGTAATCCTGAGCGTGAAATTTGGCGCGATGCGCGACCCGTCAAATAGAATCATAGGCACCGACGCGAGGCCGAACTCGGTAAAGAACTTCCTGACATATTCTTTGCGGCGGCTCGGGACCGACTACATCGACATTTACCGACCCGCGCGAATAGATCCGGCGGTGCCTGTCGAAGACACGGTCGGCGCCATCGCGGAGATGATAAAGGAGGGTTACGTCCGCTACATCGGCCTTTCCGAAGCGGGTACAGATAACCTTCGCCGGGCGAATTCCGTCCACCCTGTCGCGGACCTTCAGATAGAATATTCTCTCCTTTCCAGGGGAATCGAGCCACATATACTTCCTGCTTGCCGCGAGCTTGGCATGGGAACAACCGCTTACGGCGTATTGTCACGCGGGCTGTTGAGCGGACATTGGTCGAAAGACCGCGGGGTGGTGCCCGGAGACTTCCGAAGCCGCGCCCCGCGCTTTACCGGCGAGAACCTCGACCTCAACCTAAAACTTGTCGAGTCACTTCGACAGGTTGCAGAAGCAAGAGGCTGCACCGTCGCACAGATTGCGATCG
>JBJKQU010000015.1:0-65326 GCA_046705025.1 Candidatus Kryptoniota bacterium
GGTGATTGCAGACGAGACCCGCCCGCTCCTCCAGGGTGCACGCCTCACTGCATACGAGCTGCAAAAACTCGGGATAAATTTCAGGCTCATCGTCGACAGCGCATCTGGAATCGCGATGAAGAAACTGAAGGTTGACCTGGTAGTTACCGGCGCAGACAGAATCGCCTCTAACGGCGACACGGCAAACAAGATCGGAACTTACAACCTGTCTGTGCTGTGCAAAGAGCACAAAATCCCGTTTTACATAGCGGCGCCAGGGTCGAGCTTCGACTTGACGGCGAAGACGGGCGACGATATCCCCATTGAAGAAAGGAACGCCGATGAGGTTACCCACTTCCAAACCTGCCGCTCCGCGCCGGAAAATATATCCGTCTACGCGCCGGCGTTTGACGTCTCTCCCGCCGACAATATCGCAGCGTTCATCACCGAAAAGGGTATTATCAGGAAGCCTTACCGCGAAAATATTGTCAGAATAATCGGGAAAACGGCAAAAGGGTAGAAAGGTAAGAGGTTAAAGGCCAAGGGTTAAAAGTCATAAGTCAAAAAACGGGAATGGCTTTTGGCTAGTCCGCCAAGTGTCATTTTTTTCATCATTCCATCGGGGCCAACACCTAGCATATTCCATCATCTCCCCCTTGGCCGACATTTAGCATATCCCATTATTCCCTGATGTTTTCTGCCGGGCGGGCGACATCTGAGTAGAGTGGAATTGCCGCACGCTCCGCTTAAATTATACCATGTCGATTGAGAAAACAGAAGCAGTAGTACTGAGAGCCGTAAACTATCGCGATTCGAGCAAGATCGCGACCTTTTACACGAAGCGATACGGCAAGATGAGCGCAATTGCGAAGGGGGCCCGCAATCCGAAAAGCAAGTTTGGATCACTCCTTCAGCCGCTTAATTATCTCCAGATAGTCTTCTACCGGCGTGAAAATCGCGAGCTTCAGTACATCTCCTCAACCGAATTCATCAGGTATTTCAAGTCACTAACGTCAGACATGGAGAGACTCTCCATCGCGATGTCGCTCGTCGAAATTGTGAACCGGGTGATGCATGATGAGGAAGAAAACGGCAAGATTTTCGAGCTCCTTGTAGATTCTCTTACAATTCTTGATTTGCGGGATTCCGTGCCGGGGAATGTCTTCATACACTTCTGCCTTCATATGGCAATCTCTCTAGGATTCGCGCCCGGCTTCACGACCTGCCTGCGCTGCGGCAAGCGAATTGACCTTGAGAAGGAGCGGAAGGTTTGCTATGTTATCGAGAAGGGCGGGCCGTTGTGCGATAACTGCGGCGTAAGTATAAGTAGCGGTTTTCTTCTATCCGCCTCAGCCCTTCCTGTCCTGGAAAGTGTTGTTCGCTTGAGTCCTGCCGTCGCTGGCAAGGCGGGAATGGAGCCGGCGATCAGGAGTGAACTTCGCGACTTCGTTTTTGTTTACTTGAAGAGGCACTCGGGCAGTCTGAAGGATTTGAAGTCCTTGGAGTTTATGGCGGCCTCACTACCTGGACAGTCAGCCCAAACACTGTAATATCAATTCGATTTGGAGGAAATAAGCATGCGAAAGAGGACGTTGCTTGGCGCGGCGCTGCTCGTCGCGGTCGGAGTGGTCTTCGGGGCCCTGCTCGTGATGAACTTCAACGGTGTGGAAACGAGTTTTGGCTTTTCAGGAGAGAGGGTTGCCCTTGGGGGGGCCGCTCCGCTGTCGAGAGGTGACGTCAACCTCCTTGCTACTCAGAACGCCTTCATAGCTATATCGAAGGCGGTTACGCCGGCGGTAGTCAGCGTCAACGTCACCATAGAACCGAAGGCGAAGGCACCAAATGTTCCGTTCTTTCATGATTTTCATTTCAACTTCCCGCAGCCTCAGCCCGAGAAGGGAATCGGCTCGGGAGTCATAGTCACCAGGGACGGTTATATCATAACTAACAACCATGTCGTAGATGGAGCCGAAAAGAGCGGAATCAAGGTTAAACTCTATGACAAGAGGGAGTTCACAGCGCGGCTCATCGGGCGGGACCCGACGACGGATATTGCCGTGCTGAAGATCGATGCACATAATTTGCCGGTGGTATCACTCGGAAATTCCGACAGCGTTGAAGTCGGACAGTGGGTGCTGGCCTTTGGGAATCCGCTCGGACTGACTTCCACTGTCACCGCGGGGATAGTCAGTGCATTGGGAAGGAATGTCGACCTTACGGCAGGCAACTGGGCTATAAGTAATTTCATTCAGACCGACGCGGCAATTAACCCCGGGAACAGCGGCGGGGCTCTGGTAAACATCCGCGGACAGGTCATCGGCATCAATACCGCGATTGCGACTCAGACGGGTTACAACCAGGGCTACGGGTTTGCGATTCCCATAAACCTCGTGAAGAACATGGCAGAGGACCTCATCGCCTACGGAAAGGTTCGCAGGCCGATGCTGGGTGTGATGCTGAAGCAGAGTATTGATGAAACCGATGCCCGGGCTCTCGGACTTCCGCAGCCGGAAGGCGTGCTTGTCAACACCGTATTACCCGGAAGCCCTGCAGAAAAGGCGGGGGTCAAAGCGGGAGATGTAATTCTGTCGGTTAACGGAACGCCCGTCAACGCAGCGAACGCGATCCAGCTTCTGATAGCAGAGCGCAAACCGGGAGATGTCGTTACGCTTGGAATATTCCGCAAAGGCAAGACCATTTCAAAGAGAGTGACACTGACCGAAATTACTCAGCAGGATCTTGCCAGCGCGGATCAGACAACGAGTCAGGATAACGAAGAGCCGCAGGAAAACGGGCAGACCAACATCACAAAACTCGGGATATCGGTGCAGCCCCTCGACCCGGATACGAAAAAGGAGGCACACATAAACTCGGGGGTGCTCGTGGCATCCGTCTCGCCGAACGGACCCGCTGCGGACAGATCCCTTTTTCAGAACGACATAATCACCGAGGCGGACAACCAGAAAGTCGATTCACCGAAGGACTTGCTGAACCTTCTGAAAGACAAGAAAGCGGGCGATGCCGTCATGCTCCGGGTTTTGACCAGGCAGGGCGATTCTTATATTTCGAGGTTTGTGGCGGTAGAGATAGGAGAGTAGAAAGTGTAACTGCGACTCACTTTAAGAAGCCGAAATTTTTAGACAAGTGAGTCGCAGTTAGTTTCGCTCATCTCATTGTGTAAGTAAATGTCACCATGACGAACCGGGTCAGGACCTCGTTCTGCGTATCGTCGATGTAAGTGTTTGTCACGGAGCGGCTTACGCTCTTGTTCTGCCCCAGCAGATCGTTGACTCCCACACTCAACTCGCCTCTGTCACCCGCGAGAAACTTCTTAGTAAGAAAGATATTCCAGAGCATTATGTTCTGATCATATCCTTGTGCAAGTCCGCTGGTGAGGGCATTACTCAGCTGGTTGTCAAGGACTATCCCTTTCCAGAATTCCCAATACCACTTGAGTGAGGCGGTGTGAGAGTAATAATTCCCGCTTGTCGTCGATTGCTGCGTGTTCAAAGCGAAGTTGTAGTTCCCCATATACGATATCGTGAAGTCGAAATACTGGCTGATGTTGCTGCCGATCACGAAACCGGCGGTGGGTCCGATAGTCGTGGACACGTTCTGCACATTGTTCAGCATCCCCGGGGTTCTGCCGTAAGCAGCGCCGGCATCCAAATTCAGCACGCTGCTGATCAGATCGAAGGGAAGTCCGTAAGCAAAGAACGACCGTACATTCCAGTAACCGTCAAGGTTGACCGGGTATGAAAGCTGACTTCCCTGAGGTATCGAAGTACCGTTTGCGAGAACCGTGTCGCGGGAAGGGATAATCGTCGCGTTTGCGACGTAGTGCTGCGTGTTGGCCGCGGTAAAGAAAAGGAACATGCTCTGAGCCCGCCCGGGAGATGTCAGGTTGTATCTCGCCATCAGCGACTGAGAGTATGATTGCACCAGGTTCGGGTTTCCGGCCGTCAGCAGGAGCGGATTTGAATTATCGACCACTTCCTGGAGCTGGGTTACCGCCGGAGCCACTGTGTAAGTTCTGTAAAATATCCGGAGCATTCTATGGTCCGGCGTCCTGTACATCAACATTGCGGTGGGGAGAAAAGAGCCGAATGTTCTCGTGATCGTGCTGCTCATGGCGGTGGAGTCGTCGCCTCTCAGCCGGGCGTACTGGTAGGAAAGGTTCGCCATCAGGTTCAAGCCGTTCTCGCGCCAGCGGTATCCGATGCCTATCCTCTGGGTCGAATAATTGTCCACATAAGAATTGGAAAGGGGAGCATTGAAACTGGTGTAACCACCCGTGACGGGATCGAAATCATAAGTGTTCTTGTCCGCACTGTTCTGCGTAAACGAAGGGTTGTACACCAGCTCGGCAATGCTGTTGACTGTCACCGGCTGCGTGTAGATGAGGCTTGCGTTTATCGTTTTGACATTAGAGAGATAATTCGATTGCTGCGCAAGAGAATCGTTTTGCATTCCCTCTCCCAGGGGCACTCCGGAGTACTGATCCGAGGACGAGAGGAGTCCGCCGGCTTGCTTGTTGTTTGCACCCAGGCCCAGGTCCAGCGATATCGTTTGGCCCGGCAGGTCGAACCTGTGCCGGTATATAACGTGTGCCGTCAGGTTGTATCCCGTATTGAGATTGTTTGTGTTGGATTGGGACTCTGTTCCCTGGGAATTCAGCGTGGTAACGGCATTCAAGAGGTTGTCGGCTCGATTCGACTGAAAATACAGGACAGGCAAAACGGTCAATATGTTCGACGGGTCGGCCCTGTAATCGATTCGGGCATTTATCCGGTTGTTGAAGTTCCGGCTTGCCACGTTGCTGTTTTGGTCGTAGAGGCTTGTCGAGTCCCCGCCGAGAAGGTACTGACGGTGGTCGGACTGCAGGTTTTGGTTGTTCACCTGGTTGAAGAAATAGCTTCCCTGTGCGAAGAGATTGCCGGCGAGGCTGTCGGAGGCATTTATTCCCGCCATGCTCGTCGTATTAATCCCCTGCTGCTGTCCGATCAGCTGGTTGTTTGCACTGACTCCACCCGACCTGCCGAACGGGTTCATGCGGCGCGGGCCGCCTCCGCCGAAGGCGCGACCCATACCCGGTCTGAATACCCGACCGCCTGCCGAGACGACGCCGAGTATGTCCTGCGTGGAGAAACCCTGCTGGTTGGTATTGTTTGAGGAGCCGAGAACGGACAGCCTTCTGTTCCCGTCGAACAAGTTTATGTTCCCCGCCGCATCGTATCTCCGGTTTTCACCGTAACCTGCCACGGCCTTGCCGAAGTTGAGGTTGCGCCTCCTCCGCCATCTGGTTATGACATTGATGGTCTTCACCGACTGACCGTCGTCGAATCCCGTAAACCTCGCCTGGTCACTTTCCTGATCATATACCTGTATCTTGTCGATCACCTCCGCGGGTAGATTCCTGAGCGCAATTGTCGGGTCATCCCCGAAATACGGCGTCCCGTCTATGAGGACACGCTGGACGGTTTCTCCACCTACAGTGACGGTCCCGTTGCTCACGACGATACCGGGGAGCTTTGACAGGAGGTCCCCCATTGTCGCATCCTTGTTAATCTTCACCGAGGCGGCAGCATATACGGTCGTGTCCCCGACCTGCACCGCCGGCGGCACGCGCCCTTCAACCGTTACCCCGGGGACGGGGATCGGAGAGTCCGCCATTATCATTGTCCCCAGGTCGAGCGCTTTGTTTGTCGTCGTGACGCTGAAGGCGAGAGAACGGCGTCCGATCGCAGATGCCTTCAACCTGTAAGTTCCAGACGGGATTCCCTGGAAAAGGAATATACCTTCCGAGTCCGTGGCTGCAATGTAAGAGCGCGTCGAGTCCTGGGGAATTATAAGCCGGACAAGCACGCCTGACAGCGGAGACCTGTTCTCGTCGAGTATTTTTCCTCGGACCGAATTCACCTGCGCGTAAGAGGAGGAGTGAGCAATTGCCAGATAAATAAAGTACAAGACCAGATAGCGAGATTTCAACATGTATGCACCTAGTTCCTTTGACTCCGCGGGGCTTCATCGAGTTTAACGGGCCATTGGATTTCCAGATCGACGACGGTCGGCAGGAGATGAATTGAGCATGGAAGCACGAGGGCGTAATTTCTGAAGACAGTGAATTTGTGATTGGCGAGAAGCGGAGAATTCAATGAGATGGCGTGTGCCCTGGATTAACCGAAAATATGTTCAGCGAGGGGCCGGCGAGATAACCGATAAGGATATCGGCACCGTAGTCGAGAAAATCGGCGCGATCCGCAAGAAGTTCGAGCACGTCGGTCCGCTCGGAGAGTACCTTCAGAATGTAGAGCTGCTGATCTCGCTCGTGAAGGACTACTGGACAGGAGAATACAGAACTATTCCGTGGTGGGCGCTGTCCGCGATCGTGTTCGCACTTCTGTACGTTGTCAGCCCGGTTGATCTGATACCGGATTTCATACCGGTCATCGGTTATCTCGACGACGCAGCGGTCGTTTCGGTCTGCCTGAAGCTTGTAGAACAGGAGCTGCAGACTTACAAAGCTTGGAAGGAAAAGCGGGAATTGACGTAGCGCCGTGTGAACTTAAACGCAAAGTCCGCGAAGAGTATTGTTTCTTTCTTAAGCTCGCAAAGCAAAAGCCGAATTCTCTTCTATGAGCCGAACGCATTCTTTATAATTCGCCATCGCTTTCTACTCCACCCCTAATTTTCTTATATTAGCTTCACTATGTTGAGATTACTTACCGCAGGTGAATCGCACGGAAGAGCGCTGGTCGGAATTATAGAGGGCGTCCCTTCAAATCTCGAACTGAACGCGGAATACATAGACCATCAGCTCCACCGCCGCCAGCAGGGCTACGGCCGCGGGGGGAGAATGAAGATCGAAACCGACAAAGTCGAGATACTTACGGGTGTCAGACACGGGAAGACCATCGGCTCGCCTATTTCGCTCGTTATCTGGAACCGCGATTTCGAGAATTGGGGCGAAAAGATGGCGGTGGAGCCTGTCGAAGCAGAAATTGAAAAAGTCGTGGTCCCCAGGCCGGGACACGCCGATCTTGTCGGCAAGTACAAATACGGTTATGACGACATCCGCAACGTAATCGAACGTGCGAGTGCTCGCGAGACTGCGATGAGAGTCGCCCTGAGCTCGATCGCCAGAAGGCTTCTCGCCGAACTCGGGATTAGAATCGGAAGCCACGTTTTTTCGATAGGGAATGCAGGCTACAGGGAAAGGGGGGAACTTGACCCTGCCCTGGCCAGGATGATGAGGCTCATGCACGGCGCCGAGGAAATCTCCATTGAAGCCGACAAATCGGAAGTGAGATGCCTGGACAAAGCAATCGCCGGCAAGATGATTCAACAGATAAAGCGGGCGAAGAAGTTGGGCGACACACTCGGCGGGATCGTCGAAGTGTTCGTTTCGGGTCTTCCTGTAGGACTCGGCAGCTATGTGGAATTTGACAGAAAGCTTGACGGGCAGCTTGCCCAGGCGATGATGTCGATCCATGCTATAAAGGGGGTCGAGATCGGCGAAGGCTTCAAGAATGCCGCCCTGTTCGGATCCGAGGTTCACGACGAAATCATGTTGAGGAACAAGAAGATAATCAGGCCGACGAACCGGGCAGCCGGTTTGGAGGGCGGGGTTACAAACGGTCAGCCTCTCTGGATCCGCGTCGCGATGAAGCCTATCTCGACTCTCATGAAGCCCTTGAGAAGCATAGACCTTTCAAAAATGAGGAACATAGAAGCGCGCAGGGAGCGGTCGGACTTCTGCGCGGTGCCCGCTGCGGGAGTCGTGGCCGAAAGCGTGGCGGCTCCGGTTCTGGCGAACGCCGTCCTCGAAAAATTCGGCGGAGACAGTATCGAAGAACTCAGGGAAAGATATCGCCGGGAAGCTTTTTACGGCTCTACTGCAGGGGGCGGGCGGTAGCGAATCTTAGCTGATGGCCAGGGCACGAATAGGCTATATTGACCAGTTCCGGGGGCTGGCAACAATCTTCATGATCGAGACGCATGCGGTGAATGCGCTCCTAATGGATCCTCTCAGAACCGGTGCCGTCTTCAGTGCTCTCGATTTTCTCAACGGACTCGTTGCACCGTCGTTCCTCTTCGTCGCCGGGTTTTCGTTTACACTCGCGGTCAACAGGAAGGGAGATGCCTACCGGAGGTTTTCGCCGGAACTTTTCAGACATCTGAAGAGGCTTTTGTTCATCTGGGTTGTCGGCTACGCGCTGCATATCCCGTATTTCTCCCTCTTCAAGACTGTGCATGGGTCTACTCCCGGCGACACCGCGCGATTTCTTGCTGTAGACATATTGCAGTGCATCGCGGCCACACTCGTCATGCTTCACATTCTCAGGGTGCTTATCAAGAAGGACCGGATTTTCAATAGGGTTCTTTGGGGGCTTTTCTGGCTTTTCGTCGTCGCCGCGCCGCTGATAGGCGAGTTGGATTTCTCGAGATTCCTGCCGGAGATGTTGAGCCAGTACTTCAACCACTTACACGGCTCCCTATTCCCGCTCTTTCCATGGTCGAGCTTCCTCATCGCCGGTACCATCGCCTCTCAGAAAATAACTTACCAGAAGGAAAGCAGGCTGGCAGACAGACTTATCCCAATCGGCGGCGGTCTTATAGTCGCAGGATACCTGATGGTCTACCTGCATAAGACGTTCTTTTTCCAGCCGGACCTGTATAATTACGCGCCGGGGTGGTTCCTCCTCAGGCTCGGAATTCTTCTGCTGATACTGAAGGGAATTATCGGGTATGAGGAGATGAGAAGCATGCAGTGGTCGGGGGTGAAAGTTTTCGGACGGGAATCGTTCCTTGTGTATGTAACTCACCTGGTCCTGGTCTACGGCTCGGGGACAAGGAACGTATCGCTGGTAGACTTGCTCGGCCCGTCGTTGAACTACTTTCAGTGCTTCTGGGTCTTTGTGGTGTTGACGGGAGCAATGCTGGTGATTGCATACCTTTGGTCTAATCTGAAGAAGCGCGATTATAACCTGTCGAGACTTCTGCAGTATGCGTTTGTTGCCGGATTCCTGTGGATATTCCTGAGGAATCCGTATTAGCAGGAAGAGGGACAAAGCAGAAAAACCGCCTCTCTCACTTTGTGCCTGTGTGCCGTTGTCTCTTTGTGCCTTCCCTACAGGTTATTCTCTGCCAGAAATTGCACCAATGCGGAATCAAACTCCTGCCGGTTTTCGAGGTTTGAGAGATGCCCTGCACCGTGGATGATCGCCACCTTCGAGTTCTTTATCTTCGAATGCATCAGCTCGGCGTCTGCCTGCGTGGCCACCTTGTCTTTCTCACCGGTGATTATAAGCGTCGGCGCGGAGATCTTCTCCAGGCTTTCCGTCATGTCCATGCGGGCGGCCAGCGCGATCAGCATGCCGACGAGCGCCTTTTCATCCGTCGACTTCATACTTCGGGTAATCTTGTCAACCGCTTCTCTCCTCTTATCGAAGCTTTCCGGCGCGAAGAGAGCCTTTGCCATGTCTTCCGCGAATTGGGTTTTCTTGCCGGACAAGATAGCCTTGATCTGATTGGCGCGGTTCAGCTTTGCTGCGTTCGTGTCGGCAGCGCTTTTCGTGTTGCTGAGGACCAGCCCGGAGAACCTGCCCGGTTCCCGCTCGATCGCCCTCATCGCAGTATAACCGCCGATCGAGAGCCCGCAGACCACAGCCTTCTTCAAGCCGGTGTGTCCCATGACGGCGAACAGGTCATCGACGATGAATTCGATCAGGTATTGTCCGCTTCCGACTTCGCTCTCGCCGTGTCCGGGGATGTCGAATGTAGCGACGAAATGATCCCTTCCGAGAAGATCACCCTGTGAGTCCCACATCGACTTGTCGAAAGGGAATCCGTGAATGAAAACGATGCCGTTTTCTTTGTTCGCCCCGAACGTCTTGTAAGCGACTTTCCCTAATGGAGTGTTTAAGAACATGATCTCTCCTCATTTTTCGTCGGTGGGTCTTTTCCTCGCGAAGAATTCGCGCAAGAGAAGCCGCGAGTCCTCGTCGGAAACTCCTGCAATTATCTCGACCCGATGATTCAATCTACCGTCCTGCACAATATTGTAAAGGGTTGAGCAGGCGCCCATCTTCGGATCGTATGCCCCGAAAACGACTCTGTCGAGCCGCGACAGGACAATCGCCCCTGCGCACATGGGGCACGGCTCCAGAGTGACATAGAGAGTACATCCCTCCAGTCTCCAGCTTCCGAGGTGATTGGCGGCAGCGCCGATGGAAATTATTTCGGCATGCGCGGTGGGGTCCTGAAGCCCTTCGACCTGGTTGTGTGCGCGGGCGATAATGCTTCCGTCTTTGACGATTACGGCGCCTACAGGCACCTCGTTCTTCGCGAAAGCCCTTTCCGCCTCTTTGAGGGCGGCTGCCATGAAACGCTTGTGATCGTTCCCTTGCGATTCCTCGAGCATCAGGTCAACCTGCTATGGACACATGGATGTTTACGCCAGCCTCGTTTGTGGTTGTCCCGGGGATAAGCGAGCCGGGCACAGACGGAATAACGCGGGTGTTCTTGAAGTAGACCGCTGCGGTCACCCGCTGGCTGACTACGTACCTGAAATTTATTTGGAAAGTCGTTTGAGTCGTCCCGCTTATGGGGGTTCCGCCTGCGCTTATGGCGTCTGAATTATAAGAATAGCTCGTGGTTTGAGATGCAGAGTAACTCGCGCTGACGTCTATATCGTTTTGAAGGTTCAGGCCGAAGAATGGAATTGAAAACCCTCTCTTCGAATAATTAGCCGTGATCGAGAGCTGTCCGGTGTATGCCTCGGCAATCGTGCGCGCTGAAGGGTTCAGACTGTATTGCGTATTGGTGTTGTACAATATCGAGCCGGATATTGCTGCATCCCCCCAGTTCTTGAAAGTAACGTTCAACCCCAGCAGCGGCTGAAAACCGTACGCAATTGACTGTCCGTCGGTGACCTCTCCCGTCCCGTTGTTATTATGCCAATTCTGGGAATATGTGGATTGGTAGGCATTGTCGATGCTTACATGCGACGCGAAGCTGTTGAAGAGAGGGAATTTCTCCAGTCCATCCCAGTGGAATGAATAGTTCACACGAGGCATGTACTGCCCGAAAATCTTGTCGAGAAACGGGAGGGTTTCAAATCCGTTCACGAAAGCCTTCGACAATTTCTGATCGTCGGTGGACTGATTATTTTTCGGGTCCTCACTCTTATACTGCTGGTAGTCCGTGGCGACCTGCCCGATTCCGTTCTTGAACATCGAGAATATGAACACCGGCGGAAGGGTCAGGAAACTCCGGCTGACTTGCCCGCTGACAAGCACCGATTCGCTGTTCGGCATGACGTTACCAAGAGAATCGGTGCTGTAGGTCGTATTCCTGTTATAGGTCCAGCCGACATGCCAGGAAAGATCGATTCGGGCGCCCGGCCACAGATTGCGGGATGTCTTTATGTCGAGATTGTTATTGTTGCTGTAATTGTCCGTAATTCTTGCGTTGGGTGTGCGCCTGCTGGGGGTCGTCTCGAAGCCGAAGAAGGGGAAACCATTCTTCCTGAAGAAGTTCAATTTGCCGTTCGGGTCCGAAACAAGACCGAGCTGGTACAATTGCGACGGCCCGAAACCCGGGAGGCTCGGTTGAATAAAAGGAACTCTGAAGAAGTTTCCCATACCGGGACGCTGTGAAGGAAGACCTCCGTTCTGTGACGAGTTTGAAGAGGAGAAATTCACGCCTATACTCTCAAAATCCAGGAACGGCACTTTTATCATAACTCTGGCGAGGTTTCCGAGCGGGCTCTTGCCGCCGCCGGTGGAAGTCGTGTCGGGAGCCTCGAACTCGGCGCGGCCGCGTCTGCGGGGTGCGGACCTCTCCTCCCTGGACTGCTGTTGACCCTGGGCTGCGTTCCCGATCCCGAACCACGGATCCGTCAGCATCTTCAGGCGGAGGTTGCCGCCGAGCTGGAGCGATGCGTTATAACCGGCTCCCACGCCGAACGCCCCCTGTTGGATGGAATTTGTCCAGTTGTAATTTGAATTGTAGCTTGCCTGAAGGTCCATATACCGCTGCAGATCGAGCGGAAGCTTCGGGGCCGTGGTCAAAGAAAACTGCTCTGAAAAATTGTAGTCTTTGCCGAAATTTAACAGGCCGTTGTTGAGGAATATTTGCCTGAATACGTATGAGTCGGGGAGCAGGGTGGTCTTTCCGCCGGTCGTATCAGTTTCGAGGTAAAGCAGCGAACTGGTGATACTGAACCGGTAGTCGAGTGTCGGGTTGAGGATCCCGTTGTTTGTCAGGTGCCAGTTGATCGAACCCGATCGCTGGGTCGTGAAATTCGGTGTAATGATCGGCGTGGTCTGCGTCCACAGAGTCTGTTCTGTGAGGCTTCTCCCTGCGCTCATGGAAAGAGTCAGCGAATTGGGCAGGTACCTTATCTGGAAGTCCTGGGGAGTTTGAAATTTCTCCTTCCGCTTTGTCGGGAAGGGGGTGAAGTATGCCATCGGGTCGAACTGCACGGAATAACCGCTGGTGAAATTCCATGACCACTGGTCGCCGTATCTGGTCTGGGTATCATGATACTTCGAGCCGGACCAGTTGAAGCCCATCGTTATGTTGTTGACGAGATCCCGGATGTACCATGCTTTTGTCGGCAGGGCAATACGCATACTGGGGATTGCCCAGGAATCGCTGACGTTCAAGGTTTGCGAACTTACGAGGAGGCTGTCTGCAAGAGTCGCCGCTGAATCAGGTGAAATCCCCTTCGTATGGATGAGATAACTCCTCCTGTTCTGCACCGCCTCTGAAACCAGTATATCGCTGTTAGGCAGGTACAGCGGATTGGAGAAATTCTCCGTGTGGGTGTATGTAAACGGTATCGTGGTCCCCTGCCAGGTGAGGGGAAGTAATTTGTCAAAATTGAACGATCCGCTGATCGACCAGCTGCGTGTAGCGTTACGGGAGCCGAATTGAGAAGTCAGCGAGTGGAAATATGGGTCGATACTGGTAAAATTGAAGTTGACCGAGCCCAGGTCGGCCAGCTGCAGACTGCTGGTTACAAGATAAGCCAGGCCGGGCGTATTGTCGGCGTGCGCCAGTCTCAACTCGTCCACCCAGACGGTTCCGTATAACGGCTGCGTCGTGCCGGTATGGGCAGGGTTCTCCACACCGATCTGGAAATAGGAGGCGCTTTGCAGAGACGGATTTCCTTGTATCCAGTATGTCGCTCCCGGCACGCCGTTGTTTGCAGGGACGCGCGCAATAGTCTGAGTCACCGAATCGCGCTTTTGCTTGATTGCGGTGAGGGCTGCAAAGTCTATAGTAATGTCCTGCCACCCGGTCTTCATCGGCTGCCTGTACTCATAGTAATCGAGCGAGTCGCTTCCGAACCGGATGAAGACGTCGGCGTCGTAGTTTGTCGAATCTATATATTGGAACGAAGGGTCGCCGTGGACAAACAATTTCATCTGTTTGTAGTTGAAGAGGTCCAGAGCCTGCGGGTAATTCTTGAACACATATCTCGAGTCGCCGTCCCTCAGACCGTTGAGTATCAGTGCGAGCGACTGTTCGTTGAGCTGGATCGGCCCGTTCGGGTTCGAATTGTCGACCGGTTGGAGTCCGGGTGAAGGAGGTGTATAACCCGGATTGTCGAAAACGCTTACGACCGAAGCCTGCATCGTCGTGTCTGTTTGATTGGGGGTCCTCCAGTAGTTGCCGACAAGGTTCATTTCTGCTATGTCGACGAGCATAGGACCGGTCGTGCCGTTGAACCAGACGCGTACGTATTGGACGTTGGACAATGTAGGGCTCCCTACCATGCGTTTATAGTCCTGCAGGGGAATCGTAAACTGGTACCATCCGTGTGACCCTCCGCCGGTGATGAAGGGATTGTTGGTGGTGTCGAGCTTAACGGAATACTCGAAGTAATTGTTAGCCTCGTCGAGGTTGCCGTTATGGTTCAGGTCCTCGGTATCGGGCAGCTTGCCCTCGGCCGTGACGCTGTTCCCTTCTGTGCCGTCGACGCGGTAGAAAGCGCTCGGCTGAGTATTTCCTATACCGGGGGTGACGAAATCATCTCCGTCGGGGTCGCTTCCCGTCGGATCCCAGGGCCTGTCCGGGTCTCTCACGATCCATGGGTATTTCTGCCGTTCAGTCGCATCGTTTTCTTCATCGAGTCCCAGATCGTGTCCGGGCAGAAGAGTACCGTAGCCCGTCGGGTCCTCTGTCATTAACACTCCGGTGCCAAAGATATCCTCGCTCACCTGACCCAGGTCTATATGCATCGTCGCATCGCCGGGCGCCTGGTCCACTTTCATCCAGACTTCTATATAGTTTACGTTCTGAGTCGTGAGGTCGGTCGAGCTTGACGAAAGGAGCGTCATCATGCCGCCCCAGGCGAGCTTGGGGTTTGATTTCAATGTCGAGTCTATGTTGGTAGACCTGTTGTACTGGCCTCTGACGGTATCAAGCATGCCGACGGTCATAACGGGCTGGGTGGACTGGTCTACAGGAACCTGCTTGTTCGGCCATATGTCCTTGACGGGTGTGACGGAGGGCGTAATATTGTACCAGTATGTCCAGGCCTTGAAATCGGTTTTCGACTTGTTGGTTATCCCGGGGTAAAGTGAATCCAGCGCTGAGGAATCCGGCGGGCTGGCCAGCGTCCAGGCCCCGTAAGTTATCGGGAGAGTGATAGTTCTCTTGGCACCTTCGAAGTCGTCGATGTATGCAATCCCCTGGCCGTTGTCGCCGGGGATGGGGCTGGCCTGCGTGTTCGGATTCGGGAGCATGTAGGCCGCTTCACCGTGAACCGTTAGCGCCGAGGGGGCAACGGTCTGGATAAGCGGGAGCGCGTCCAGTGCTTTCGTCAGAAACGGGAGCTTGACGGATGTTCCCCCATCGAATCCGAGAATCCAGTTGCTTATCGGTTCCTCGCCCAGCCGAACCTTCGTGTTCGGAGACTGCTGCGAGTAGTTCATGACCGTGAACCCCAGATGCGTCTGGTCATTAAGCTTATAGTCCGCCCTCATGCCCATAAGCGATTTCGAGGCAACCTGGAAGATGTCGTTTGTCTCGTATTGTATCTGGACATTGGCATTCGGAACAAGAGCAGCCTGGTTCTTTATTGTGACCTGCCCCGTCAGATAATCAACAGTGTAGTCGACATTGGGTGTAAGAGGATTTCCATTCAGGAGGACTTTGACGCTTCCTTGAACAAGGTTGAAACCGAGGTTGTATTGCGAGGATATCGAGCTTGTGTATTGACCCGTTATGATGAAACGGTCGTGCGTGGCGTCGTTCATTGCAGCGTCGACGGTCGTATCGTAAACGGCCGGATAAGCGAAGGAATCCGGATTTGCAATCGTCGTTTGCGGGGACGGACCGAGCGGATGCTTGAATGCTTCGACGAACGGCTGCAGGTATGGGAGGATTATTTCTCCCGTCTGCGGGTTTATGTCATAAGGAGGATTCCAGTCCATCTGTCCGTCAGGCGGCCCCTGTCCGCCCGCCCCTGTTTTGTCAAGCCCGAAGATTTGAAGGAGGTTCACTCCCTGGATGTTATCCTGCGGCGTCTGTCCCGGAAGCTGGTACTCGATTTTGACGTCCTTTAGAGAGCCTTGAGAAAGTCCGATGCCGCCGATCGGGTATATGTTTTTCAGCATGAGCTGCCAGGCTTGTTTCATGCCCGGATTCAGGTACTGCGGCTTGACCAGCTTCAGGACCAATGTTGCATTCGATGTGTCGTTGAAAGTCAATGTGCCGAAGGTTGAGTCCTGGGTCTCATATGCAACGGCAACTGTCTGGTCGGGAGTCAGGCTTGTATTAAGCGTCAAAACGCCCGTGTTTGGATCCAGTGTGTATTGGCTCGGATCAAGGAGCTGGAATTTTCCGCTCTCGACAAGCCCGGAAACGGGTGTAATGGATGTCAAAGCCCTGAGTGAATCGTACAGCTGGGGTTCCGCCTGATCGGGGGGGAGGTCCATTAAAGCGTAGCCCTGGCGCAGGTTCGGATTCGGTTGAGCTTGAGTTTGGGATACATACACCTGATACTGGGTAATGTGAAGGTATGGGCTGCTAATATTTCCATTACCTGTCTGGTAATAAGACTCGTAGTCCGGAATGTACCTCGCGTCTATGAAGAAGTGATTTGTCGCGTACTGATAAGCGTGAAGGGTAAACGTCTGGCTCTGCGATCCGCCGCTCACGCTCAGAGTTTTGCTCTGAGCCTTCTGCTGGCTTGCGAGGGTTGTCAGCGTTAGAGGGCCGAATTGCATCTGCGCCTTGATTCCGAAAAGCGCCTGGCTGCTGCCGATGAACTGTGAAGGGGTAGACATCGAGACGTTTCCGGCCTCGACGCTCTTGACTATTTCATCGTCATACCCTTTGTACTTTATCTGGAGCTGATTTTCGTAATCGAACTGGTTCTGCGTATCCCAGTTGGCGCCGATGGTCAGTTTGTCGCCGACGGTCCCGTTGACATTTATCTGCACGTCCTGTTTGAAGTCCGGCTGGTTTGTCACGTTGCCGAGCTGGGAAAGCGTTTGTGCGTTCGTTTTCTGGTTCTGCCAGGCTCCTTGTATGTCAACCGCACCCGATATTCTCAGGTTGATGCGCGGCGGGCCGAAAATACTAAGCACGGGATTTGTCGGGATTGGTATGCTTATGTTGGTAACGCCCTGCATGAAAGAACCAAGTGCATTCTCCTGAACCATCGTGTATTGATGCGCAAGATCCTCCATGCTTTGCCGATTCAGGTATTCTTCCTCCAGCTTAACATACTCATCGAGCGGAACCTGCAAAGGAATCTTTACGTCCTTTCCGTTTATTGTTTCCCGAATTTCGACGTACTTGCCGCTCGAATCGATTGTAGCCTGATGCTGCAGTGATCTGGGGTAAAGGAACATCGGATACTGATAAGTCGGGAAGAGGCTTGCCTGGGGCTGCGTGCGCTGCAGGTCGTTAAGCCACTTCGAAAGCTTCAGGGTGTCCAGTCCGGTAGTATCTGACTGTACTGCCAGTGTGTCGGCCCTCTTCGCCGCGGATCCGGTATCTGCCGCCGTAACGCTTTTTTTCAGCGACAGCGAATCGACGACGTTGCCGGCTGTCTTTGGCGCGGGTGTGAGCAGCAGTTTTGAGGTGTCGGGAACAGCGCCGGGCTTTATTGAAGTGGTCCGTGTCTGCTGTGAAACTGACGGCTCATGACTTGTGGAGTCCGGGGGATGGGACGACTTGATTTTCGATGTATCCACCGCCGTTTTCTCGCCGTGAGAACTCGATGTGTCGATCGGCAGATTGGGATTACCCTGCGCGACATAATGCTGCTCCGCAAGAGGCTGCAGATCCCGTGCAGGCTCGATCAGCGTCGGAGAAATGGGCTGAATCGTGGATGCGGACTGCCTTTTCCCCCCGTGAGTGTTTGGCTCGCCGGGATGCGTCGCTGTCGAATTCCAGTTGCCTTCGAGTTCGAAAAATGCCCACACACCCGCACTGATGGCCAAAACAAGCAAAGCTGGGAGTGCAATATGCCCTATGTGATTCTTGAAACGCTCCACTACACAGAATGCTTTGCGAAACTATTCGATGGTTGTCTTATCTAACACTTTAGCAATCTGTATAGCAGAAACTCCATAGGTTAATGTTGGATTGGCTGTCCGGCAAAATATCAAAGGGAGGAGTTAATGTCAAGCAAGCAAGAAGTACACATGTGGAAATCTTTTTCCCATGTTCAATGTTACATTTTGGTACCTATCTTTTGTCGAATTTAAGGCGTTTTGGAAAGATTTCGAAGGATTCTTCATGGACAAGATTCTGTGGATAACCTCATTCGTATGGATTTTCGCCTGGCTTACCCCTATCTATCTCCTTCTTAGCGCCTCGCTCCCGCTTTGGCCCCGTCTGAGACGGAAATCAGGCATCTGGCAGCTGCTGGGCGGGGGGAGTATAATGTTTTTTGTGCTCGTTTTCGAAGGTTGGTGGTCCATAAGGATGGGCGATTTCGCCAGCCAACCCGTCCTCATAGCACAAATAGCTTTCTTTCTTGCGGCAATCCTGGTTGTCTATGGAGCTTATGACATCCTGAGTGGAATACGAGAACAAGATGGTCCAATCTCGGGCAGCCTGTCGCCGTACTTCATTAGCGTAATGTCACCTGTCGTACTACTGCTTGCCGGAATAGTGGCAGGCTTCGCCGCGAACGGGAAGACTCCGACAGACCAGTATATAGATGTTTTGGCTTTAGGGCTCAACGCAGGTCTACTCGTCTCTCTGTACGTCATGGGAGGACTTATTACCGGGCTCGTGCGGCCGACGGGAAAGGGACACCGGCTCGCATACCTCGGCTCAGTCTTGATCCTGTTCGACAGCACCTTGAAAATATACCTCCTGATCCGTGCTGATTCACACTTCGCATTATGGCCGCAATATTTTGCATGCTTAGGAGTCTTACTGGCCGCGCTTTTCCTTTATCTGACTGCGAGTCCTGCAGTGAGGGAAGTGATTTTACGCGTACAGAATGGGCAGCCCGAAGCCCCGTTCGAGCGAAGAAAGGTTGAAACCCGGAAGAGGTCCGTGATCATGTTTTCGTTCATGGTGCTGTTCCTTGTCGCAGCGGGTATTCTCATGCTCGAAAGCGTCCGCTCGGACGAAGAAATTATCGAGGCAACATACCTGGCACAGCAGCAGAAGATTGCCAGGTCGATGGCGGTCAACGTGGGATCGCTTACCAGCGATCTCATCGATGAACTCGAGGCCGTTTCTGAAATGCCCGGTGTCCAGCGAGAGGACATCTCGGAGATGCGGCATGATTTTTCGCGCTCGCTCGTGAAGTTGGGCGGTATCGCGGCCGCCCTGACCAGGGTAGGCCCTGACGGAGTTATCGAGTACTCCTATCCCGAAACCCCTGACGTCCGCGGCAGGAATATATCAAATCAGGAGCATGTCCGTCGGTTCCTGGCGACGCGCAGTGTTGTGGTGAGCAGCCCTTTCCAGACACTCCAGGGCCTCCAGGCGATTGCGATTTATGTCCCGATGTTTCTTAAGAATCGGAAAGGGGCAGAGACTTTTGACGGAGGGGCCGCGATGCTTGTGAGCGTGAAGGGTTTCTCGAGGCACGCGTTCAGAAATATCTCCGTGTTGAATCCGGATCGGATCGTCGCCATTGACACCGACGGGATTGTCTTCGCCGAGAGCGGCAGCATGCTTGTGGGGGAAAAGGCGGAAAGATACCTCGCGGTCGTTTTCAGGAACAGGCCGGGCGAGAGCCGATTAAGAGAGATGGTACATGGAGCGTTGAAGGCATCGTCCCCGACGATCATGCCGGTGCAAACGTTATCGGGCACGGGGTTGTCAAAGGAATGGATTGTGGCTGTGCCTATCATGATTGCGGGCGCCCGCCATGGCGTGATGATGGTGCCGATTCGCTCTTCCGAAGTTGTAGGGCTTTACTGGCAGGGAATGACCCATCAGATCGCGCTATGGGCTTCTCTCCTTCTCGCCCTTTGTGTGCTGACGGGCTTCATCCTTTCGATGAATGTGCGGTGGGCAGGGTTCCTGGAGTCTGAAGTGAAGCGAGAACACGACTTCGCTCACGAAACCGAAGGCCGATTCACGGACCTTGTCGACAACGCACCGGTCGGAGTTTTTGAGGCTGATGCCGATGGCAGGCTCATTTCCGCCAACCCGGCACTTGCCAAACTGCTCGGCTACCGATCACCGGAAAGGCTTGCGGGAGTCAAATTCATAAATGCGGATGACCTGGCGGCGCAATCTAATGCGGTGGCGGGCCGGGGCCGGGTGAAGCGCCACATCAGGCTGAACAAAAGCGGCGGGACCCGCATCTTCGTCCGGGTGGCTTGCAGAGCGCGGAAGGACACCGCAGGAAAGGTAATTCGGTATGAGGGATTCCTCGAGGATGTAACCGAGCAGCATCTGGCCGACGTCAAATTGGAAGAATCCGAGAAACGCTACTCTTCCCTTTTCAAGATGAGCCCTGCAGGCATCTATGTCAGCACCGTAGAGGGAAAGATACTTGCGGCCAACGATTCCTTTGCCGGAATATTTGGATATGAATCTGGTGAAGAAGTGCTTCAGAGCCCGGCAGTAGCGTTCTACACTGAAGAATCGGGAAGAGAGCTGTTCCTGGACGAATTGAGAAGGAGGGGCTCCGTTTCGAACAGGATCTCGATAGGAAGGCGCAAGGACGGTTCAGAGGTGTACGTCCTGGAAAACAGCGAGTTGAAATTCGACCCGAATTACGATGTCGAAGTCATAAGGGGCGCTGCAATGGACATAACGGAGCTTGTCCTGCTCCAACAGCAGGTCGAGCACCACCGCAGAATGGCTGAAGGTTTGAGTGAGGTTCTCACCGCCGCGTTCGAAGGGGGGGAACTGGGTGAGGTTATAAACCGCTCACTGGCTTCTGTCGGAAATAAACTTGGCTTGTACGGCGCGGTTGTTCTCAAATCCGAAAGGGACGAACCGGCGGAGAAATATTCCTGGTGGAAAGACCCTTCCAATGTCGATAAAACAACGGTTGACTATGGAGCTTCCTTCGAATCATTGATTGGTGACGGTTCAAGCATCAGCCTGTCGACGGTGCCGGAGGACGGCAAACAGGATCAGCCCGTGCTTACCGGGACCGACCAACAGCGCTCACTGTCGTTTGCGATCTCGCCCATAAGACTGACCGGACAGGACGGCGGCACGGAGCGGACATGGGGATACCTTGCATTGTTGGACCATTATGATAAGAAGGTGTGGATATCTTCCGAGACAGCGCTGCTGACGTCCGTCGGCAAAATACTTTCGACGGTTGTCGAGCGGGATGAAGAAGCGGAGACGCGGCATAAGCTGGAAGCTGAACGGAAGAAGCTTTTCTCGGTGTTTGAACAGCTTGCCGAATCGGTCGTGGTGGCCAGTCCCGACGGTGTTATAGAGTATGTCAACTCGACATTTACGAAGGTAACCGGTTATAGCCGTGAGGAAGCGATCGGAAAGAAGACGAATATCCTTAAGAGCGGGGAGCACACCGCGGAATTCTATTCAAATTTGTGGAACACCCTATTGTCCGGCAACGTATTCAAAGGCCGTCTAAGGAATCGCCGGAGGGACGGCACGATCTTTTATGAAGACAAGACCATCGCCCCGGTTATTGACGCCGACGGAAAAATCGTCAATTTTCTCGAGGTCGGATATGACGTCACCGGTCAGATTTCGCTCGAAGAGCAGCTGGCTCAATCCCAGAGGCTTGAGTCGATCGGTCTGCTCGCGGGGGGGATAGCCCATGATTTCAACAATCTCCTGGGCGTTATCCTGGGATATGCCTCGTTCGTGAAAAGTAAAGCATCTCGAAGCGACCCTTTCTACAAGTACATCGATACGATAGAACGGAGTGCCACGCGGGGAGCAGAGCTGACATCCCAACTTCTTGCTTTTGCCAGGGGTGGGAAGTACGATGTCAAACCCGTAAGCATCAACAAGATAGTGATCGATACGCTGGCAATTATTCAGGGTTCGATCGACAAATCTATCGTCATTGAAAAGTATGCGGACGAAGACCTGCCCACTGTCGAAGCCGATTCCGGACAGATCCAGCAGGTGCTGATGAACCTTTGCATCAATTCGCGGGACGCCATGCCCGGCGGCGGTGTCCTTACGCTTGAAACCTACCAGACCATGCTGACCGAGGCCGATGCAAAGTTGAACATCGATGCTCATGAGGGCCGGTATGTCGTCTGCAGGGTTTCCGACACCGGAATCGGAATGAACCCGGAGATGATGCGGAAAATCTTCGAACCCTTCTTTACGACGAAAGAGAAGGGTAAGGGCACGGGACTCGGGCTTTCAATGGTCTATGGAATTGTACGCAATCACGGCGGTTTTATAGATGTCGAGAGCGAAGTAGGTAAGGGGACCACCTTCAGGATCTTCTATCCCGCCAGCGAAAGTGAAGAAAAGCAGGAAATGGAAAAGACCGCGGAGCTAAAAGGGGGAAATGAAACCGTGCTCGTTGCCGAAGACGAAGAGGGAATGAGGGAATTGATCCGCGACATACTTCAAAGCGGTGGGTACGAGGTTATCCAGGCAGAAGATGGTGAAGCCGCCTTGAATACTTATATGACGCTTAAGGACCGAATAGATCTTGTAATATTAGACATGATAATGCCGAAGATGAACGGCGAAGATGCATTCAGGGCGCTGAAAAGGTTCGACCCCGAGGTCGTCGTCCTCCTTTCAAGCGGGTACAGCGAGGATGTAGGAATGCAGGACCTGCTCAACGAGGGAGTGGCGGGATTTCTCGGCAAGCCTTATCAGATCAACGAGCTGCTGGACAAAGTAAGGGTGGTACTGGAGAGCAAGATAAAATCTTGAATGGTACCCCCATCCTTGTTCCATCATCCTTACAGGTCGGTGCTCTGGCCGACACTCCTGTATTCCATCACTCCATTTCTCCTGAATTCCACCGGCCCTTCCATTTATTTCCTGACCTGCCCGCTTCCGTGGATGACAAACTTGCCGGTGGTAAGTTCCGCGAGTCCCATCGGACCGCGGGCGTGGAGTTTCTGTGTGCTGATGCCGATCTCCGCACCAAGTCCGAACTCGAAGCCGTCCGTGAACCGCGTCGATGCGTTGACGTAAACCGCCGCCGAGTCAACCTCGTGAAGGAATTTTTCGCCGTTAGGCTTACTTGCGGTTACGATTGAGTCGGAATGGTGAGAACCGTAACGGTTTATGTGCGCGATGGCTTCATCGAGATTCTTCACTACTTTCACCGCCATTTTCAAATCGAGATATTCACGATACCAGTCGTTTTCAGTCGCCGGGGTCACGTCTTTTATGATAGAACGCGTCTTTCCGTCTCCGCGGAGCTCAACCCCGGCTGAAGTCAGCCTTTTTGAGACGGCCGGCAGGAATTTCTTTGCTATCTTCTCGTGGACGAGGAGCTTCTCCGCGGCATTGCAGACTGAAGGACGCTGGACTTTCGCGTTGAAGACGATCTCTTCCGCCTTCCTCAGATCTGCTGTGCTGTCGACATAAACGTGGCAGTTTCCCTCGCCGTGGGCGATGACCGGGACGCTGGAGTTCTGCTGAATATATTTTATGAGCTTCTGGCTGCCGCGCGGGATTATTATGTCGAGGTAGCGATCCTGCTTCAGCATCACCGCGACGGCTTTCCGGTCGGTCGTGCCGATGAACTCGACGCATCCGGGAGGGAGCCCGACGTCTTTCAGGGCCATCCTCACTATCTCGACTAGTTTTGCGTTCGAACGGATTGCTTCTGATCCTCCACGGAGCAGGACCGAGTTTCCCGCTTTGAGGCAAAGCGCTGCCGCGTCGATGGTGACATTGGGTCTGGATTCATATATAATGCCTACGGCACCCAGCGGAACACGAACCTTTTCAATCACCAGGCCATTCGGCCTCCTTCTCCGAGCGACTACCTGACCGACCGGATCGGGGAGCGCAATTACACCCCTCACCCCGGCAATCATCTGACCAATCCGCTTCTCATTCAGTGTCAGGCGGTCGAGCAGTACGGATGAGATTCCCGCCCTTCGGGCACTTTCCAGATCCTTTTCGTTTTCTCGCCTGACGGCATCGAAATCATTTCTAAGCCTTCGGGCAATCGCCCTGAGCAGTGCGTTCTTCTTCGAGGTGGTCGCCGTGTACAATGCGGCGCTGGCTTTCTTAACCGACTGCGCTTTCTTCTCTACTTTCAAGTTATCCATTATACCTTCATTCCTCTATTGCAGGGTCCTCTTATTCCAAGATTCAATTCTTCCGCCATTCCTTTTTATTTTGTTATATGTGACCTTGAGGCCTCCCCACGCATCGTTGCTGCGGAGGTTATTCCTGGGTGAGCGCGAGGTTGTTCCTGTGAATCACCTCGGCGGGCGCCTTCCTGCGGAGCAGGGTTTCGATTTCCGAGCTCTTTTTCCCCTTGATCTTGTTCAATTCGGCAGAAGAGTAGCCGGTAATTCCTTTCCCGATTTGCATCCCTTTGGAATCGGTTATCGACACGATATCGAGGGCCCTGAAATCGCCAAGCACCTCCGTAATGCCGGAGGGGAGCAGACTCTTGTTCTTCCTCAGGAGGGCATTCTTCGCGCCGTCGTCGACCACGACGGTTCCCCGGATGTGCGAGATAAACCCGATCCACCGCTTGCGCATCGAGAGTTTTCTGTCGGCCGGAAGGAAAACGGTGCCGCTGATAATTCCGGAGAAGACGTTGTCGATTGCGCCGACCTTGGTGCCGTTCGTTATTATGACGGCGATTCCGGAGCTCACGCAGTGCTTCGCCGCCTGTATTTTCGTCGCCATCCCCCCTGTACTGAGCTCGCTTCCGGTCTTCCTCGCGAAGCGCTCGACCTGCGGCGTGATCTTCTCGACCACGCGCACGAGCTCGGCCCTTCTGTCACGCAGAGGATCGGCAGTGTAGAGTCCGTCGACGTCGGACAGTATGATGAGCATCGATGCATCGATGAGCGTGGCGACCATCGCCGAAAGGTTGTCGTTGTCGCCGAGTTTGATCTCCTCGACGGCGACGGTGTCGTTCTCGTTGACTATCGGGACGGCGCCTCTTTCAAACAATGCCGCAAAAGTATTTCGGGCGTTGACATACCTTGCGCGCTCGGCAAAGTCATCCTTGGTGAGCAAGAGTTGCGCGATCGGCTGGGCGTGTTTTCGGAAGGCACTCTCGTACGCTTCCATAAGGAGCGGTTGACCGATTGCGGCCGTTGCCTGTTTTTCCGGCATAGTCCGCGGCCGCTCCTTCAGCCGTATTGCCGCCACGCCTGCGCCGATGGCGCCCGAGCTGACGATGGCAACGCTCTTCCCTGAAGCTCGCAAGGCGGAAACGCTTCTGGCGATCGAGTCTATCCTTGCGGTATCGATGCCCAGCGCCTTGTTCGCCAGAAGGTTGGTTCCGATTTTTATCACAATCTTGTTTTTATTGGGGGTCAAGAAGTCCAGCTGCTCCATTGCTCTCTCTGTTTGTTAAATATATGATCAAGAGCTGGAATAATCATGTTTCTAAGATTGCCGGACTTGGGTAGGACAAGCAGGCCCGAGTCGGCGGAAAGGGTATGATAAATATCGCGTCCGCCTCTCGCTGATGAGAGGGAGACGATGGCAGCGATTCCTCGCAAAAGACCGGGCGCGCGAACCGGAAGGGGCGATGCGCAGAGCCGGTTCCTAGCGGGTGAGCGTGAGTGCCGTTTCCATGAACGCGTCCCTCCCGTCGAGGAAGTCCCTGTACGTTTCCTCGACTGGCACGTCCGGCATTATCGGCTTCCGTTTATCCATCCCTCGGACCGCCGCCGCGAACGTGCTCCGTCCGAAGTAGAGCATGATACGGGTGTTCTTCATGTCGACTCTCAGGTTCTTTCCGGCATTACATTTATACGTGGCACCGCTCGGGGTTCCGATGATCGTGCCGATCTTTCTGTCGTCAATGACGTTGAAACAGCTGTCGATGAAGTTTCTGAAATAGGCAGCCCTGTCGTAGTAGATGAAGGTCTCTACCCGAATGACGGTCGTATTCTTTTCATTTAATATGGCCATCCGCAAATCCGGAGCGTTGAAGTTTTTGAATACCACAGCCCGGACCGATTCGTTGCTGGCGGGCGAGAGGAGGAGTATGTCTGGCGTAGTGCAACAGGGGCGCGTGTAAACGACCCGGTATGCCTCGTGGAAGCCGAAGCGCCGGGCGTAGATCATCGGAAAACGTCGTTCCACCGCCTTCCGGATGAAATGGGGATTCATGACATCAGCAGTATAGCTGGCTTTCATCTCCGATATGATTTCATCGACAGGTCTCCCGTTTATTTCCAGAATAAGACTGCCGCGAGGCACCTGGTCGTGTCCGGAATAACTTCCCGACACAACCACCAAATCTTCCAGAAGCCGGAGCCGGAGGGGAAACATGCTGTCGCGTTTCCTGTCCCAGTAGCTCATCGGCATCCAGAGATTGGTGTGTCCGCACCCGATTTTTGCGATGATAGGCGTGAGCAAGACGAAGAACTCGTGGATGGCCATAGAGTCGCGGATAAAGGTGAACTGTCTGTCCATGAGGCTGTCCAGAGTTTCCTTGGGAGTGAATTCGTCTAGAGCGGCGTGATTCTGTTCGAGGACTTCTCTCATCTGCTGGAAATCCTCGGTTAGGGCCTTTTCGGTGAAGCGGGTTTGGCCGGATTGTCCGGGCTCATCAGGTGCTCCTCCCGCGCCTGAGGTCAGAAAGCCGGTCATGACAGCAAGACCGAGCATGCCTATCCTGCGCATCGCGCGTACTCCTATCTTGGTCGGAATTCGCGACCTATTCAGCAGGTCGTCTACAGCCTTGGTTAACCCTTCTATTCTTCCGTGAGCAGGTCTTCAGTAATCTCTGCCGCGTGACGAACGCAACCGGCGCATACCGTGTTGAGCAAGTCCTTTTCATTCAGGGTCTGCTGCCCCTCTTCAGTATTCAAATCGATGCCGAGGATATCCCTGCAGAGTATTGAACCGTGCAACACCCGGAACCGGCTGCTGAACTCCCGGACCTGATCATAAGTTGCAGCTTTTGTTATCGCGTTCGACGGGTCGACTTCACCGTTCGCGATGCCGAAGGCCATGAAAGCCCCTGTGACGGCGCCGCATACTTCCTGAAGCCGGGCCATCCCGCTGCCGAAAGCCGCCGCGGTCTTGAGTGCGTCTTTTTCCTCCATGCCGTAATCCGGTGAAAACGCCGAGAAGACAGCTTGCGCGCAATTGTATCCGTTGGCAAACGTTTCCGATGCCTTTTCAACTCTGGACGCCATATGAGCTCCTCCTTTCCTTTACGCTGCCGCCTTCTTCATGTGCCTGAGAAAACCGGTCAGCACCGCCAGGCACACCAAAGCGAAAGCAGCAAACAGCCATGCTACGACCATGTTGTCGCTAAGCCCTCTCAGCTGCATCACGACGACGAATGCTCCGATCGTGATATCCATAAGCGCGGCGAAGACGAGCAGAACCGGTCCGAAGAAGTACCCAAACGCGTGTTTCTTGATCAGGAGTGCGGATATGATGATGAACCCAGGCAGGATCAGAGAGAGATCGAGTACATGCACGGGGTTGGTCAGCAAGCCGATGGCCTGCAAGCTCGGCGGAGTCTGATCATTTATCATCGCCGGCAGGTCTTCCTTCAGCCACATGAGATAGAAAATTATACCAGCCGCCAGTACGAAGAGCGCAGTAATGTGCTCTTGTCTGGTAGCATCAAACCACTCCTTTACCCTTGAGGGTCCGATTTTGACGCTCAACGTGATGATTGCGTAGATCGCAAGTCCGAGTGTCGAACAGTACACGAGGAAAAGTGTGTTGAAGTGCAAACCGAAGGAGTATATAACGAAAGTGTAGGCTGTGTACATCATCGCACCCAGCCAAACGAAGAACGCCGATCTCTTTCCGGCCCTGGCAAGGAAAGCGGAAATAAGCAGCACTGGCACGAGGATGACCAGGTCGATTATGTCTTGACCGATCGCCTGTGCTACCCACACGGACGTCTCCCGGGCATAAGTGCTCTGGTAAAGCAGCCCGCCGAGACTTGTCACCAGGACGAGCAAAACCGTCGGCAGTGTAAAATACAATATGGTATTATCGCGAAGCTCGCTGTCCATCCCTAGACTCCCTTGGACTTTAGTTTTATACGACTCGTTTCCCGGTATAATTTTACTCAACACAGGAGAAAGATTCAATCGGTTGGGACGAACATGTCAGGGTTGATTTTCGAAAGGATTGCCTTACCCACGCCAAAGGATCTCCTTTCGGACTATTATGCGGCACCCGGTCTTGGATGACCGGTATCTACGGCCAGGCTTGTTATCTCTTACTCAGGCGGATACCGAAGATCACTACGCCGCTCAGGATCCCGAGAACGAGGAGGATAAGCAGCGCAGTGCCGAGAACGTTTGCGTTTGCAGCTACGTGGATGCGGAGGCTTTTGTTGTCGGTTTCGATCTGTTTGCTTCCGGCGAAGCCGTCTGCCTTGATCGTCGCCTCGTAATCACCGACATCGACATTCGCCGGGGGAGCTATTGAGACCAGGACGTTCTCTTCCTTGTCCGGTGAAAGAACACTGATAATATCAGGCTTAATGGAAGCCACCCAGTTTATCGGCATGTCGGTTCGGACCCTGACGTTGCCGAGCTCTCGCGTACCATCGTTCAGTACGGTTAGTTTCATCCTTGCAGTCTCACCGGGTTTCAATTCCAGGTAATAGTTCGTCGCCTGAAGCTGCATTCTTCCGACTCCGCGCGGGACGAGCTCGAGATGAATATAACCTATGTGCATCTCATCGAGATCCTCTGCGCGGAATTTTGTTGTCGCATTCAGGATCCGTTCATCGGGGCCGGGTGGAATTGCCACCGCGAAAAATTCGATCGGCTGATCGATCAGGAATGAACTGCTGTCGTAACGGTCGGGCACGTAGATGTCAAGCGCGATTTGCTGCGAGTTTACGTCCTGTGAAAATTTAACCTGCGAAAGTCGAACTCCGCCCGACTGTCCCTGTCCTGAAACATCTCCTCGTGAAAGAAAATCGTAACTCATCTGTCGCGGCAGGTCCAGGAGCGCGAGTTTGTATATGTTATTCCTTCCCGAGAAGAGTGAAAGTGTCAGGTTGTACGTCGCCTGCGAGCCGAGATCGGCTTCCTGCGAGAACTGGTCCGAAGTTATGAGTACACGGTTGGCGCTCTCGTCCATCTGCAGTAGGATCTTTCGCTCGTCGGACTTGTCGGCATAGACGTCTTTGACAATTACGTAATCGAGATTCTGCAACAGCGTGAAAGTGACAATGACGGGTTTGTTGTATTGCATTACCGGAATCTTCGCCTCATAGGGCTGACTTACTATCGCGCGCTGGTCATTGAGGAGCGAGACGTAAACATTCGCTATCTGGTCCGTCCGGATCCCCCGGAGATCCGTAACGTCGATTTGCTCCCCCGCAATTAGTCCGCCCGTTGTATTTCGGAGTGTGAGCTTGACCCAGGTCTTGCCGTCGCGCGACTGGTACTTCACAGCCTTGTCTATTGTAATGTGCGGCTGCTCGAACGCTAACGAGAGTATGGCCTGCTGATAGGTGATCTGCGCAGTCTTGAACATAGACTCGGCTTGCTCGAATTCCTGCTCCGATATCAAGCCCTTGTCGTGCATTATCTTTTCACGGTCGAACATGTCTTTCTGGACCTTGTAGTCGCTTTGCACCTTTTCGAGGTAGAGCGACTTGAACCGTTCGTCGTTCGGGTTGTAGAGCATCTGTGCCATCAGAGGTCGTGCGAGCAGGAGCAGCAGGAGCAAGAAGGTAGTAGGGAGTAGGTAGTAGGTCGTCCCTAGGGTGTGGCAGCCCGAGGGAATCGGCGAACGGGAGAAACGGGGATGGGGAGAATGGGGGACGCGGGGACCTGGGGACGGCGTGAGGAAGCAAGTAGGTCGTAGGTAGAAGGTAGAAAGGGTTCTTGTTTCCATTTTGGTTGTCGTCCTGTGTCTAGATTACAAAAAGCGGCTTAGTCAATTCCGTAGCTGCAAGAGATCCCTTTGATCCCCGGACAAAGCGAAAAGGGTCAAATAGTGTGCCGATTGGGAATGCGGATTTTAGTTTACTGGACCTTACGCTCCGGTTCGGCTGGGTAATCGGTTACCCTCGGAAAGGAACGCTCATACTCAAGCCTGGCAAAAGAGAAACGGTGTCTAATGAGAAACCGCTCAAAGCGACGCAAAAGAGATTCCCGGTAGTGGACGGACGGTGGCACACGCATTGAGCTTGCTTATTAGGAAACACCAGCAGAGAGCATGTATCATGAAGAATGTCTCGATGCATCGGCTAATGATTGCAGTTGTTCTCTGCATGACGTTAGCCGCGCACTCGTTCGGACAGGGAAACCGGCATAAGACAAAAGTCCGATTCGACTTCAAGCCCGAACTCACAATTGACAGAAGTAATTGTCCGAAGGACGACTTCTTCAGGCGGATTGCAGACGTTAAGACCGATGCTAAAGGCAACATCTATATCCTGGACGACTACTCATGCCGGATTTGGAAATTTGACAGCAGCGGCAAATACCTTTTCTCGTTCGGAAGGGAAGGGACGGGGAATAAGGAATTCGAGTCACCGAGCGACTTGATAGTCGACAGCAGGGACAACTTGTATGTTCTGGACGGACGGCTGAAACGGGTCAGTGCCTTCGATCCAAACGGCAAGTTTATACGCAGTTTCAAGGTTGACCTGTTGTTGACCCAGTTCGAACTGAATGGAGTCCTTGGGTCGAACGACCAGGTTATCCTTCGAGGATACAAACACGGCAAGATCTTCCATGTTTACGACACATTCGGGAATTACATCCGTTCTTTCGGAGAACCGGCACATCCCTCCGAGCCGGGACGGTATATTAACAACGAACGTTATCTGGCTTTAGGAACCACGTTCTGTTCAAATGGCGTCCTTCTCAGTACGAACCGGTACACGTATGAGATTCGGAAATATGACGCGACAACCGGTAAGCTGCTGGGGAGAATTACAAGGTCGTTTCCGCGGTGGAGAGAGCCTGTTTTGCATATCATGCCGCAGGGAGGCAGTGCTCTCGATGCGGCATTTCCGGGATACGTGAGCGTCGTGACGACCATCGAACTGAAACAGGGCGAGATAGTAAACTTCCTCGCTGTGTCGCAAGGAGCATGGAAGTTCCCGGTTTTGTACATCGACATTTTTTCGAAAGATGGGAAATGGCTCGGTTTATACGATGTAAACTATGCTGCATACGCCATTGACAGAGAAGGCAAAATCTATTGTGTCCCCTGGACCGGCAGCGGCGACTGGAAGGTTATGCGGTGTTCTCTAGGTATAAAGGTCACAGGTCGAAGGTGATAGGTGAGTGGGGGGGAAACGGGGACAGGGAGAGTAGGGGAGTCGAGGACATGGGGAATCGGAGAGACGGTGAGAGCCAATTATGTTGCACGTCAAGGATGTTTTGCCAAAATTAACTTCCAGAAGAGGAAGAGTCGGACGAAGCGTGATGATTATCTGAAGAGAATTACAATCAATCCGGTAATTCAACAGCTTTGAACGAAGGCACTCTGGAGATTTTCTCTTTCCCTCAAATTCCGATTCCCGATTCTCATCAACGCACATCCGCGCGGCTGAACGCAAACACTGCCAGCGACACGAAGATCAGATTCAGCACGACGAGATAACCGACGAACGGCAGCGACTGTTGTATGCTGTTTGCTTCGTCCTCCGCAGGCTGTGAGAACCGTGGAATGATATCGATATCGACAGGTTTATTGGAGAATAGTTGAAGACCCGGGAAGGGTAGAATGTGATGAGGGCTCGACGGGTCAAGCTCGTCCTGGTCCACAATGAAGTTGTTCAGCTCATGCCGGTATCTAACCGCCGCATTGAAGAACGACACGTGAAATGCCAGCCCCGTATTAGAAGCAAGCTCGGCGCTTCGGCGGAATGAGGAGTACGGGGAAAAGGAATCGTAGTCTTCCGCTATCCTCGCCTGCCGCACAAGATCGAGGAACCGAGTTGTCTGGAATTGCTCCATCGTGTTGTCGACTTTGCCGAAGTAATTCTCGGCGACCCTCCAATCATTTGGACTTCCCGCTCCCTTGCTCTTGAACAAATTCCACAATTGCGGCGGAGCATAGTACATAGACTTCTGCAGAAGCGACTGAAATTGTTTGTTCTGTTCATCCTGGGAAGTAACCGGATAGAATCGATCTGATATAGTCGCCCCCAAATGCGGCCAAAGGAATACCCAGAATGTCCAGATGAGGAGAAGGAGTGCCAGGCTTGTCGACGATTTCGAAGTGAGTGAAGAGACGAAGAACGACAGCCATACAAAGAGGGAAAGATAAATGGTTGCGAGGACTGCCGTCATTACGGAAAGTAAAGGGTATGAAGCAATTATGTCTTTCCCTAAGGAAATCTGTATGACCACAATCGCGATAAGGGTGCCGACCACTATAGGTACGAAGACGGCGAGCATCACGGCGACATATTTTGCCGACAGCACTTTCGTTCTCGACACGGCATTTGCGAGCTGCAGTTTGAGCGTCCCTTCTTCCCGATCGTGCGATATGGCGTCGAAGCTCATTACGACAGTCAGAAAGCTCAGGACTATCCCGATTATGAAAACGATATCGATATCGTCGTAATCGCCAAGCTTGTAATTCTGCCGCTGGTTCCCACCGCTCATGCCGGAAAAGATTGCTCCTCCGTGCGCTGCGGCAGCCCTTACGCCGAAGCTGTTCGGGTACTTGCTTTCACTTCCGCTCGCTATGAAACTGGAAAGCCGGGGCTCCTTCATCAGGTAAATATCTTCTTCGTAAAGGGCGTGCAATCCGTGAGCGCCGGCGGCCAGTGATCCTTCATACTTCGCTGCGTATGCCCGGTAATCCGACATCTGGTTCTGAAACCTCTTGCAGAAGACTACACTACTCGCCAGGTACAACGCTACCACGAATATGAGCCCCGCCAGGAAGCGGTAGCTCAGTATGTTCTGACGGAATTCCTTTAGTACGAGGATCGTAAACATGTTTGTGCCTCCTGTACCCGCTAAGGTGATGGGTAGTAGGTCATAGTTGATAGTATGTCACACCCGGTATTTTCTCATCTCCGCTCCCGCCCAGACGACGAGTGCGAGGAAGAAGACAATCAATGGAATCGCAGCAACCCCGGCTCTGCCGAGATCATTGATCGGATTGAATTGCAGATCTGTAAATACCGGTGCGTCCGCGAGATTCAGAGGCGGCATGTTGTTCAGCCGTGGAATGCTCTCCGGATCTTTTTCATACCGCGCAAAGCGGATTGCTGCAGCGTTTGGATTAATATCTTCGGATGTCAGTCTTGAGAAGAAAAGCCGTGCATTGTTTGAGAAAACCCCTTTGCTGTCAAGGTAACGAATGTATTCCCGCCTGTACTCCCTCGCCCGGCTCATGAATTCGTCGAGATTATCTATACCCGTACCGCAGAGGATCGAGATAGTGTGAGTAAATGAACTTGCAGGAGCAAAGAGCTCGAGGAAACGTTCGAAATGCAATTGTCTGTCGAGCTTATCCAAATAGAGGGTCCTGTATAATCTCCACTGATCGTCGGCAAATCCCACGGCGCATTTTCTGTAGAGTTTGGTTTGTTCAATCAAATACTTCAATTGATCGTATTGCGCATCCGGCACCACAAAATAAACCTGTGTGTTTCCAAGGCTTCCACTTCGCTGGACAAATGCTTTTTTCGGTTGGTCTCTCATTATGATACCGGATTCTCTCGATAGGTTATCCAAGTCTTTTGAATCGGCATTGACCACTTCATTTAGGGTCGGCTGAATATCCGCCATTCTCGGGATCGCGGTGTATTCCGATGCAAGATACCTGTTCAAATTCGGCTGCAGTATGGCGACGAAGAGCCAGATAAAAAGCAAGGTGGTCAACGAGGCGGATGAGCTGCCGAACTTTATTGAAACGAGTATTCCGAGCGCGACGAAGACCGACAGGTAAAGGACCGAGTCGATAACGGCCAGCAGTACTCTCGCGTAGTCGGCTCCGCTGAAATGAATTCCGGTCACCGTTTGAAGGAAGAGGAGGGAGATTGCGAATGATATTACTACCATGAAGGAAACGACGACCAGGGTGCCCAGGAACTTGCCGGCCAGCAGCTGGAGCCTTGAGACTGAGTTCGAAAGCGCGAGCTTGAGCGTTCCATCTTCTTTCTCGCCGGAAAAAGAATCGTAGGTAAGCAGAATGACCAGAAGGGAAAAGAGCACCTGCACAATCTTACTGATGTCGAAAGAATCGAAAATACCCATGAGGGGGTTCGACGACGCTGTCACAGGTTGGTATTCCGGTACGTGATCCAGTTGAATCTTCAGGACGACAGGCATCGGTATGCCGGCTCCTGCGCTGAACACGCTTAACGGACCGGCAGGGAAGATGACCTGCGGATTGTACTCGGAATATACTTTGACTTCACGCAGGTCGGACTGTGCCTTCGCGATAGCAGCGCTGCTGCTAACCTTCTCCGTCTCATACTGCTCTCCGGCAACAAAACAGGAGACGACGGTGAGTGCTACCACTATTGCAAATGATACCGTCACTCGCAGATCAAGCAGCTTTTGTAAGAATTCCTTCCTGGTAATTATCCAGATCATGCCCTCACCCTTTCTCCGTTTCTCCCCTTCTCCCTCTCTCCGCTTCGCACACTCAACTTTGGTGACATGGCCATTCAATCGCGCCTCAGGATAACCGCATGTACTTCAAATACAACTTCTCCAGGTCTTCAAATTCCAGATCCTGCCTGGTTCGTTCCATAATGAGTACTCCTTCCTTCATTATTCCTACTGCGTCCGCAATCTCTTTTGCCCGGAAGACGTCGTGTGTCGAGATGAGCATGGCCTTCCCTTCATTCTTGAGATTCAAAAGGAGCTGGATGAAGTCCGACGCCGCCTTCGGGTCGAGTCCGGAGGTCGGCTCGTCGAGCAGAAGCGCCGGCGCCTGTTTCAGCATCGCGATTGCTATTCCGAGTTTCTGCCGCATCCCCTTCGAGAAAGTTTTCACTCTCTGCTCGAACACGCGCTCAGGCAGCCCGACCTGCCTCATCACCATATGATAATCTTCTTTCTTCAGATCCTTTCGTCCCGTGATCTTAGTGAAGAAATCCAGATTTTGCCGCGCCGTGAAGTTTCCGTAGAGCATGACATTCTCGGAAACGTATGCGGCGTACTTCTTCGCTTCGAGCGGTGTCCTGGTGCAGTCTTGTCCGTTGATCCTAGCTGTCCCGCTCGTCGGGTCGATGAAGTTGAAGAACAAGTTGATTGTGGTTGTCTTTCCGGCACCGTTGGCCCCCAAGAGGCAATAAATCTGGCCCGGTTCTACTTTGATGTTGAGATGGTCGAGCGCCAGTCGCCCGTCCTCGTAGCGTTTTGTTAAGTCGATGGCTTCTATCATGCGGAACTCCTTTGAATTAGCAGTCAGCGTTCAGCGGTCAGCAGTCAGCTATGAGCTATCAACCCGCCGCTGATCAATGATTACTGCCGAAGATCATGGCTCAATCTTCGTGCCTTAGGTGAAGCTGTTTCATTTGGCTGATATCGAGGGTTCAAACGCTTCAACGTGTATACGGTTACTCACAACTGCGCCTGACTTTCCCACTTCGCATTCTCCGATTCCCCCTGTCACTCATTCCCCCTTTCCTTTTCTTCTTCCTCTTCCTCGCCTCACCATCACCATTCACCCCTTCAAGCCTCAAACGCCCATCTTTTCCCTTTTTGACTTTTGTCTTTTGCCCTTTGACTTCCGACGACGGTGATTCACCGTTTCTCCGATTCGCTATTCCCGCTTCCTGCCTCCTCATTGATCCCATACTGCTGCATCTTATTGAACAGTGTCTTCCTGCTTATCTTCAGCTTCTCCGCCGAAAGCGATCTGTTCCATCTTGTTTCTTCAAGAATCCTGAGAATGACTTCCTTTTCCGCATGTGCGACCAGTGTACCGATGTAGTCTTCTAGTCCCTGATTGCCATCATAGTGAGCGATGGAGTTCGAAGATGTCTTTCGCAGAAACGAAAGGTCCGAAGCTTCTATCCTGTCACCCTTCATGCTGAGCATCGCGCGCTGTACGGCGTTCTCAAGCTCGCGGACGTTGCCGCTCCAGTCCCAGAACATGAACACTCTCTTCGCGTCTTCCGATACCTCGCAATGTGTTCTGCGGACGGTGCTCTTGTGCTTTTCGATGAAATGTTCGACATAAGTCGGGATATCGTCTTTGTGTTCGCGGAGCGGCGGGACGTCGAGCTTCAGGACGTTCAGTCTGTAGAAAAGATCCTCGCGGAATTTTCCTCCATGCATGAGATCCTCAAGACTCTTGTTTGTAGCTGCGATTACTCTCACGTCGATGTTGATGGGAACGTTCGCGCCTACGCGTGTGATCTCCTTCTCCTGAAGTACGCGCAGCAGCTTCGTCTGTGCATCGAGAGGAAGCTCGCCGATTTCGTCCAGAAAGATCGATCCCCCGTTCGCTTCCTCAAATTTCCCGATCCTTTGATCCCGCGCATCGGTAAACGCACCCTTCTCGTGTCCGAAGAATTCGCTCTCTATTATGTTTGCAGGTATGGCGCCGCAGTCGACGACGATCAGAGGTGCATTCCTTCGGAGACTTTCGTAGTGAATTGCTTTTGCAGCCAGTTCTTTGCCCGTCCCGCTTTCTCCTTCGATCAGGACAGTCGCGTCCGTGTTGGCGATTCGCTTAGTCTCTTCGCGAAAGTTCGACATCACCGCACTTGTGCCGATTATTGAATCGAGTCCGTATTTGCCTCTCAGTATTTTCTTCAGTTCCACGACTTCAGTGGCAAGACGGTGATATTGGAACGCGCGTCTGACAGCGACGAGTATCTGGTCGTTGTCGAACGGTTTCGTGAGATAATCGTAGACCCCCTGTTTCGTTGCCTGAACCGCCGACCGGATCGTGCCGTGTGCTGTTAGAATAATCGGTACGATGCTCGGGTTGGATTCACGCATTCTTGTGATCGTTTCAATCCCGTCTATGCGAGGCATCTGCAAATCGACTATCGCTACCTGCGGTTCGAATTCCTTCGACTTGTTGATTGCTTCGACGCCGTCCTTAGCCGTTTCGACTTCGTAGCCTTCATCCTTCATGATCGCCGCGAGGATGTTGCAGATTCGTTCTTCGTCGTCGACGATGAGGAGCCGGAGCTTATTAGTTTGTGAATTCATGTTGCCTCTGGATTCGTATGTTTCTTGAGAGTTGTGGGTTGCAGCAGTAGGTCGAAGGTAGAAGGTAGTAGGTCATAGGTTCTGCCTCGATTTCGGGGAAAATCGTTCAAGTGACCTTTCCAGACCTTTTAGCATTCTACCGCATTCGTCGTAACGCTTTTGCAGACTTTCGAAAGTTTCCGGGGGAATGTATTTCTTTTTGAATGCGACATAAATATGATGCTGCGTTTCTCTGAGTTCACCCAAGGCTCTATTAATCCCTTCAATGTAGATATTAATATGCTTGTTGTTCCATCCTTCGGCTATGTTCGCAGGAATGGAGTTGGAAGAGCGCCTTAACTGGGAGCCAAGTTCATATAACTCGAATTTCGGAAACCTCATTGTCAGTTCATGAACTTCGAAGTGAAGCTGCAGAGATTTCTGATAGACCTGCAAATCCTTGAATGACTCGATCTCTTTTCCTGCCATCATATCCTCCGTTAGCTTATCACCTTTCACCTTCCACCTACGACCTTCGACCTTCCACCTCCGGTCTGACACCTACGGGGAGATCTACTGCTACCGTCGTCCCTCGCATTTCGCCGTCGGAGTTGCTCTTGATCTCGATGCTGCCGCCGTGCTTGCTGATGATTCCGTAGGAAATTGAAAGGCCGAGTCCTGTGCCGTTTTCCTTCGTTGTGTAGAACGGATCGAAAACTCTCGAAAGATCCTTTTCCGGGATGCCTGCACCGTCGTCCGTTATCTCTATCGAGACTGTTCCCTTATGTACGCCCCCCGTGCGTGTCGATATCGAAATCGTTCCACCTTTCTCCATCGCCTGGATGCTGTTGAGCAAGATGTTCAGGAAAACTTGTTTGAGCTGAGAGTCGTCGCCTGTTATGGCCGGATCAGCGAGCTGGTATTTCTTGACTATGTCGATGCCGCTTTTCTTGAGCTCCGGTTCGAGGAGGTTTACAGTCTGGTCGAGAATGGAATGGATGTCGACGACCTCGATGTGAAGCTCGTAATTTCGGCTGAATGACAGAAGCCCGTTCACGATTCGGTCAATCCGGTCGACTTCTTCGATGAGTACGTCGGCCAGCTCTTTCTTGCCGGAAGGAAGGTCCTTGAGGATATACTGGACCGTGCTCCTGACTGACGCGAGTGGGTTTCGAATTTCGTGGGCTGCACCGGCTGCAAGTTCGCCGACCGTCGCCAGCTTGTCTGCGTGGAAGAGCCTCTTAAGCCTGTCTTCCTGGAACTGATAAACGACGGCGTACTGGATCGCGAGCCCGCTCTGCCCGGCAAGGACAGACATCATGTTTATCTCGCTCGGGGTATAGCAGTCTCCGCCGTTCTTACCGCCAACAAATACTATACCGGACAATCGGTTCATCACGACCATCGGGACCACAACTCGTATGGCTGCCTTTGTAAGAAGCGCTCTCTCGCTGTCGGCTAAATACTTCATGACTTCTGGCTGGGATTCGACGAGAAGGGGACATTCATTCACACTAAGCCATTTGATTAGCCTGTTGGAACTCAGAAAATTAAATTCCAGAAGCAGCTCCGGTTTGTGACCCTTGGATTTTCTGCCGAGGTATCGTGCGGTAACCGGTTCAAACAGGATCAGGTAGACGGAACTCGCGTCGAACATTTCCCTGAACTTCGCGGTAAAGCTCTCGAGGAGCTGATTCAGATCGGGAATCAGCGTTATGGAAGCTAGGAACTCTTCCGGAGTGAATAGCGGACGTAGCGGTTTATTAATACGCCAGGTGTTCAGTATTTTTCGAAAGCCGTCCGACGTTTGCAGCCCCTGTCTTATTCTCTCGCAAAAAAAGGAAGTGCATCAATTGTGAAACTCAAGTGTGCCGCCATCTCCTGTATCAAGTTTCACTTGCCTGAAGTATGAACGCTCGGAGGATAGTGCGGAGCTCTCGACGGGGATGTCTGTATCCCTATGATCAAAGCTACCGACCTTTTTTGCCCATGTCTTCCCTGAGACCACGCTCAATATAGATCTTCGCAAGCGATTGATATGGAATGTCTTTCCGGTTGGCCATCACTTTCAATCGATTTAGCATCATCTTTGCCATACGCAGAGATATTTGCTCCGTCGACGGCTTAAGATTAGGTAAACCATCGAGCACTATTGCGTCCTTCTTGTCCAGATAATCAAGCGGAGAATGAGTCTGCCAGAATTCCCTTTCCTCATCTTCATCGTGGAACTCGGGGACGTCCTTTGGTTTCTTTCTCATAGAATTCCCTTTCTCTCCTATTCATAGGCCGTGCGGATATCGGGCGTATCTTGTCAGCGCGCAGGGTATAGACAACGATCAATAACCTGTCTTCGAAAGTTCTCCCGAAACAGTGGTAGCGCCGCTCTGTTCCGGAATGCTTCCTATCAGGCAAGACAACGAACGGTGGATTGAAAAAAATCTCCTCTATCTCTGAACTGCGGACTCCATGTTTCTCGTTCTTTTTGAGATTTCCCTCATCCCATTCGAAACCAGTCGAGCCGATCAGCAGCGCTAACGATTCGGGATCCATTTCCTGTATATGATAATCATATTCGCTCGGGTTGTCAACAGATCCACCGTTCTCAGACAGAAGGAAGGTTGTAGCGGCTCATCCCGGATAAACGTGAATCCTTGAGTTAAGGGATACGGGAACACCCGTTCCTGACTCGGATTAGTTGGCCCGCTCGTTGATCTCGTTGGCTCGATGAAGAAAGAGGCTGCAGCCTCCTATATTGTGCGGACTATATGCAGGCGATTATAATAACTCGTCAGCCAGTTGTTCGACCAGCCTAAGAGGGTCGTCTCGCGTATGATTTTCTTTACTTCCGGCCGCGTGATCTTCGCTTCGGAAATAATCACGTCTATGTTGTCGCGGCTTACGGCGAGCGTCCTGACCGCGAACAGCAGCGGCCACATGCAAGCGAGCCGAAGGCCGTGAAGCCATTTGGGAAGGTTCGTTATGTAGTTCAAGCCGTATTGCAGGTGAGTCTCTGCCTTATCCGCGAGGCGCTGGATCACCTGGAGAATCTGGACTGCATGTTCCGGGGAGAACAAATCGTCGCGGGTCAGACCGAGCGGTTCGTAGAAAGTGCGAGGTACATACACCCACCCCCGTTCGTAATCCTTCCGCAGCCCGCGGATGATGTTGACCGTCTGCAGCGCCAGGCCGAAATGCCGCGCGAGGGGAAGCAGCTTTTCCTTCCTTTCATTGATTACGGGCGAGTACCAGGCGAAAAGATCGGTCAGGAGATAGCCGACCCGTCCTGCAACCTGGTGCATGTAATCGTCCATTTCCTCTTCATTGCGCACTTCCGGCCCGTTTGTCTGCCAGCGGGCCATGCCCAGCGAGGTATCGTTGACATGCTTCGTGATTATTTCCTGGATCGGTTCTGGAAACCGGCGCAACGCGTCGATAAGCTCTCCGGCATGCTTGGCGACATACACTTCCGGATCGCTCTCGTCGAGTTGGTGTATCTTCCCCGTCAGGGCATCGACCGGCATGCTGTCCGCGAGCACCCGTGTCCAGAGATGCAGCAGCTCGGCCTTCTGAGGAGCGACGAGGTAGTTGTTGTCCTCGAGGCAATCGGATACCCGAAAAAGGAGGTAGGCGGTCGCAACCATGTCCCGCAAGCCTTTCGGCAGCCGCTCTATCGAAAGGGCGAACGTCCGGCTTACTGCTCGAACGATTTGGGTCGTATGGGCCCCGAAGGGCTCCAAAGAGCCTTGTTTTGTCGCGTGACCGTCATGTTGCGCCCTCTTTGTTGTAAGTAGAGTGCCCGCTTTAGTGTTCATTCCCTGCATGGGTAGTCCGTTCTTCTATGCGCCTCTAATATAACAATCTGGCTTTTTCAATACCTAGCCAGTTGCTCTTTAGTGTAGACCTGATCGTCATCGGCTTGCTTTATGCCGGGTCGCCCTTTATCGGCATGAAGAGTTGGATTATATTGTGTCGTTATGACGTTCGATGTATCGGCAGGTTTTCCGTACTATATAGCACTGGTAGGTTCGACCGACTACAGGCAGTTGTTCAACTCGCAAGACAACTTCAAGCTCCTGGTCTCCCTTACCCAGTCACAGGCGGAGTCAAGATACGCTCCGGCGAAATGGAGCATAAAGCAGATTGTGGGACACATGACCGACCACGAGAGGATTATGGCCTATCGCGCGCTGCGCTTCTCCAGGAAAGATACCACTCCGCTCGCCGGTTATGAGCAGGAACTGCTTGTCGAAAACAGCCGGTTCAACGAATTGAGTTATAGAGATCTTCTCCAAGACTTTTGGAATGTAAGACGTGCCACAATCAGCATGATGAATTCCTTCTCTGCCGAACAGCTGCGGCTAAAGGGAATGGCGTGGAAATTCGAGCTGACGGTGGAAGATGTCCTCAAGGCGACCATCGGCCACGAGCTCCATCATATGAACGTGATAAGGGAGAGGTACCTCAAGTAGTCGCGGGCAAACAGGCCGCGTTGTGATCTCTTACTGCCAGGCTCCTGATTGCTTACCCGTGATCGACTCTATCTTCAGCTTCAGAAGTACCGCGTGCTGCAGAGCAGTCTCATCATACTCCAGCCGCATCTCGCCGCCCTCATATTTCTTCATGATCAGATCGAAGCCGCTTCGTTTGTCCTCGTTGTCGTTTGTTATAGTAACGGTGCCGGTGCCCATCACGCAGCGGTACCTCGTTCCCCATTTGCAGGGAATCTCCCCTTTGATGGTCTCGCTCGAATACTCGATTTCGAAACTGACGCGCGGGTTCTGTTTGATGATCGTAATCTTTCTCCCTTCGGACGCCGAATGGATGTAGAGATGCCCATCGTGGTGTACATAGTTGACGGGAACTATGTAGGCCTCACCATCTTCGACGAGACCGAGCCGGCAGATTGCCGACCTGACGAGGATTTCACCTATTACTGATTCGTCTGTGATTTCTTTTTCCGGTCTTCTCATGTTCGAAAGCTCCATCGATTTGTCGGTTTTCCGTTCTTCACCGCAGCCGTTCTGATTCGAAGCCGCTGTTTAATTTCTCTCGATAGATGGGTACATGAGATCCAGGTAGTTCCCGTCCGCGATCTTCTGGCGGGCCCGGAGACGTTCTTCATATATATGCGAGAAGACGATATAGAATGCAAATCCGATTGTCCCAAACATCAACATGAGGAGACTGTTGAGGACTACTGAACCGAGGACAATCGCGGCTACGAAGATGTAGGTTGCCCGATCAATAATCTCCATCCTTTTCGCTCCCTTCTTGCGTTCCTTCTCGTTCGTCCAATAGAATATGAAATGTTTGCGATTCAATTCATTCGGAGCCTGGGAAAGCATACTAATCCCCAACGCCTCCCGGTCCTTCACTGTCATACGGCGATCACTCGACGCGAAGCTGTCCGATATGGGCAGCGTCCATTCCTCGCTCTCAATCACGTATCTCTTCACACTATTGGCCGTCATATCTAGACCTCCTTTTGAGCATGATAGATAGGCTCTGCAAGCGCTGTGCCGGCAGCGGAGCACACCGGTAACATGAATATCTGTATCAAATCGCGAGAAAAACTGCACGCGACAAAGACAAAAGTGGGAGGCATTCGGGCAGAACACCTCAGTGGGGCGCGGGTCGCTGGACTCCTTCTCGAATATCGCTCCCGTTCTTCATAAGCGTCGATAATCTGTTCCGCCTCACAGGGAAGGGAAGGTCGAAATGGACGAGAGGAACAGAGATCGGGCGGCGAAACGTGCTGATGAAAATATTCCCCGAGGCCTGCCGAACGGATCCTCACTATTCCGACCCCGATCTTCGGGAGAGACGGGGTTGCGAGATTCCTATCAATTGAAGTAGAATTGAAATTGAACGGTGGCAGCGTAACTGGTCCGATCCGTCGACCGCTGGGCGCGTGCATCCACAATGACCTTCTCCTTCTGCCCGTTGAAAAAGTGGGTATAGTCGGCGATGTACCACGGCTCGTTCGCCGCGGAGGGATTCGGTACTTCGAGTCTCTCCGTAGAGAGGGCGATTTCATTCATCGGGTCGAAGGTGTAATCCCCCATGACATAGTAGCCGTAGGATTTTAGGGACTCCAGGTCAGCCTGCAGATATTCTGCCTGTACTTCCCAATTTCCGGACTTAAGATGAGTCTCTAGTCCCCAGCGGAAGTCCTGGCCGCTGAATGTCTTACCACTTCCGAGGATCGATGAAAATGTGAGGTCCTTCTTGTCCCGGTATGCCAGAGAGAAGCCGGAAGTCCAGGAAACGCCTTCCGTAATGTGAATGTCGTATGTGGTTCTGTCTGTGTAGAGCAGTTGTCGGTCATCGCTCCCCTTGGTGTTTCCGCCGTTGCCGTTATAAACGCCGAAGCTGGTATGAAAGCCGGAACTAGCGGGCTCGAGCACAAACTCCGCTCCGATGTCGCGCGCGTATGTGTCGCCGGAAGGAATGAGGGCGTTTATGACTGCCGCCCTCTCGACGAGCGGGATGACCGCGTCTCCCTGCGACCTTTCCAGGCTGAAGTCGGGGACGAACTGTCCGGCCCTGACAAAACCGAAGGGGAGTCTGTACTGTCCATAAACGTCCTGCAGCATGAACGTGCCGCTCGTCTGGTACCTGAAAATCCCCTGCACGCGGAACGACAGGTCGTTCGCCGCGGAGCCGTCGACCCAGAGCTTTGCTCTTCGTATCGAGAAGCCGGTGGTCGACCGAAAGTCGTCCGAGAACCTCGATTGCAGGTATCCGTTCCACTCCACTTTCTGCTGTCCGAAAGAGACGGCGCTTGACGCGATGGCTAGAGATACGGACAGAAAGCCAGCTTTGAAAATCGATTTCAATTGATACTCCTTCTTACAGAACACTCAGCAATAGTTTCGCGGCGATGCCCAAGAGGACGACGGCAAAAGCCTGCTTGACCCTGCGGGACTTCGCCTTCTTCACCATGAACCGGCTTCCGGCAAAAGCGCCGACAAGCACCGCAACTGCGAGGATCACGGTCAGGTTCCAGTCGAAGTGTCCCCGGGCGACGTGCCCCGCGAAACCTGAAAATGACGAGAAGGTCACGGCGAACGCGGAGGTGGCGACGGCCTTCTTTGTTTCGTAACCCATCCACATCAGGAGGGGAGACATTATAAACCCGCCGCCGATGCCGAGAAGCCCGGCGATGAACCCTGCGAAGGTGCCGACCACAGCGCCTACAATCAGCCTTTTCTTCAGCGGCGTCAGCTCCTTAGGCTCGGGCCGGCCGGAGGTAATGAGCATCCTTGCGCCGGCGACGACGACAGCGGCCGCAAAGAGAATTATGAGAAATTTCACAGGAACCGCCTGGGATGCCACAGCCCCGACTGGCGCGAACACGAAGGCGGCGACGGTCATGCCGAGGCCGCCTCTCCAGTCGACAAGCCTTCCGCGGAAATAAGGGACGAGCGCGATGAGAGTCGTGAGCCCGTTAAGAAGAAGCGCAAGCGGGATGGCAACTTCCTTCACCGGGAAGCCGGCCCACTTGAGTACAGGAACATAGACCAGCGCCCCGCCGAGGCCCAGCATGGAGAAGAGGAACGACACAGCTATGAACAGGGTAGTTATTGCAAGATAAAGCATGTCATTCTCCTTCAGCGCGGGATATTGAGGAGCGACTCGACTTTTGCCTGGCCGGAGCAGCTCACGCAAACCTGCTTGCCATCCTTTATTCGCAGATACCTTTCAAAGGCATACTCGCCGCAAACGTCGCATTTGGCCTTGTTGAAAGATGCTGCGACCGGTACAAACTTGAATTCCGGGACGCGATCGATCCTGAAGAGCTCTTCTTCGCTCGCTCCGAGCACCGCGTCAATGACTTGCTGCGCAACATCGGATGGGACCTTCGATGGTGCGACTCCCTGCTTTCTCAGCTTGAAGAATTCGTAAGAGCCGAGCTTGTCCCGAATTCGTTCCTGAGGAAGACACGAACCGCGCCTTTCGCCGGGTGGTAGAAAATCGCAGCGACCTTTCCAAGAAAAAGCTTGTGCATCTGTCCTTTTCCGAACGTCGCCGAAGTCGACGCCTGAATGCCGTCCTGCAGGCATCCCTGCGGATGACCGGCCCCCATCTCCGAAAAGACGAAGAGGTCGTGATCATAACACCTGTCTGCTCCGAGTTCGCGCATAGCGGCTGCGCCCATCCGGTAGCCCAAAACGGAGAATGGGCACCTGTGTCCGTGAAATTCAAAAAGCCATTCGGGTACGTCGAACATTTTCATTTTCCTTTCGATAATTCGATATGTAATCAACTACTTACAATTTTGAAAAAAAATTTTTACCGTGACTTCTTGAGCGCCCGATCCATCAGGCACATCATCTTCCTGCAGAAGTTCTCCGTGTCGACGCCGCCCGGGTTGAGGACTATTTCGATGTTGAGGGAGATCGGAATGCCCATGTATAGCGTTGCGACGTTTTCGACCTGGAGGGAGCTGTCCCATTCGCCTTCGACGATTCCGTCCTGTATGATCTTTTTTGCCAGTTGCTTCTGACCGTTGAGGATCTTAAGCATGCGTGCCTTCAGCTCCGGGTCGTTCGTGTGTGCGGCCTCCGAAAACAATAGTATCGTAATCCCTTTGTTTGCAATGAGATACTTGACGTGCGTGCAGAGAAAGGCAAACAACCGGTCCCTCGCCGGAGACCTCCCGATGGCAACCGACTTCAGCGACTTCATTAGGACCTCCTCCACCTCATCGACAATCGACAGGATCATATCCCTTTTAGACTTGAAATGCCTGAAGAGCGCCCCTTCCGTCACACCGACCTTGTCGGCCAACTTCCGGGTGGAAAGGTTATGGAGCCCCTCACTGTCGATGATCTCAAGGACCGCCTTCTTGATCTCCTCCTGCCGTTCCTCGGTGGGTTTTCTTTGCATTGCTCGAAGTCCTTAAGTAATCAACTACTCACTTAAGATAATGGGGGCGGACCGCGAAGTCAAGAAGGATGGGGGCCGACAGGGCCTTCACCCTTGTGAATTCGTTTGGCGGCGTCTGCACAATGTACCGGCAATTCGCGAAAAGGGGGTTTCCGCCGACGGCGGGCTACAGGCGACGGCCTGTCAGGACCATATCGGTCCGCTTCCGCTCACAATTCGTCCGCCTCGGCGTGCATGTCGAATTCGTCGGACCAGCGGTACTGGAGCCCTATGATCTCTTTCAATATGTCTTCCGGCAGCGTCCGGACCTCATTTGCCGCCGACGTGAACTCGTTCAGGTTTTCGCGTCGGCTCGTCGCTCCGACGGTTGCGCGGACACCGGGGAAGCTGAAGGCGAAGCGCACGCAGAACTCCGTCCAGCTCTTAATGCCTGACCGTTCGAATATCGGCGCGACTTCCGCCGCTCTCTTTTGGATGTATCCTCTCCATGCCGCCCCGGGCACGTCGCGGAGACGATGCACCGGCCCGCCGGCTACGGTCCGCAAGGCGATGAACGGCTCGTTTCTCTCGACGATGAGGTCCCAGAGCTCGTTGGTGGTAAAGCGCTGGAGCGGGTTGAAGTAGAAGATGAACCCGTCCACGATCCCGTTCATGCAGCCCCCGCGCAAGGCTTTCAGGGCGACGTTCGATGTGTAAGGGAAGACTTCCAGAACGTATCGACGTACCACCCCTTCCTCCTTCAGGCGCGTGAAGGTTTCGCAGCTCTTTCCTCCCGCAGCGAAGTCTTCCGCCAGCTTTCCGGAAAGGCAGAGCTGGCCGATTTCCATGCTCTCGAGTCCGAGCGGCTCGAGATTCTGGTAGATGACGTCTTCAAGTTCTTCGACACTTTCCCAGCCGATCTTGAAGATGAGCCTGGGAACTTTTGCCCTGTCCCGGTCGAAGGCCTTGCGAAGGACTTCCAGTGCGTTTCCGTAAGTGTGACTGGTATGGAACCAGACTCCGGTATCCATAGCGCCGCGCGCCATCTTCACGCGGTCGTGAAACGGGATCCTCTCCACGCCGAGCAAGGTTGTGCCGTATACATAGGGGGAGATATCGGAAAGAAGCGACGAATTGGCTGATGTGTCGGGCATATTGTTGTCCTTTCGAAATGAGAAACGGGAGAAACTGTTGACCGAAAAAAGTTAACGGGAGAGGCGGGAATTGTCAAACGTCAGCCTATGGCGATTGTGACCAGACCGTAATACAGCTCGCAAGAGCGAGTACGGGAGTGAATCTCTCGAAAACGAAGTAATGGTTCCGGGGGATTCTCATGCGATGTCCCTCACTAGCCTGAAGCGAGATAAGCTTCAGCGACCGCGCCTATGTCCCCCTCATACCTTGGCGGAGGGATGATCTCACGTGTCGAAGTCGGTTCATCGATTCGTTATATGAACAATCGCCTGCCGGATCTCCTCTCCACCCGGCATCTGCAATTTCACCGTTCCCGCAGGCGACACCGTCAGCTCAAATAAATGTGTAGCGCTGTTGTAGTGCGTGTGAGTAATCCTTCCTGAAACCGCGTACTCGTGCGGGCGGTGCTGCGAATAGCCGAACAGCCGTACCGATCTTTCGCCGAGTGCAAATGTAACCACCGCCGACAGCCCTCCGGGGCATGCTTCGAGAGAGGCAACGCGGTTGCGGCCGTCGCAAACGAATTGATCTTTGTCGCCGAAGAACGCGATCCCGGACCCCTCTAGCGGCGCAATGACGTAGTAGCAGGTCCCGTGCTCCCCGAGGCTGAGCTTTGCAGACCGGTCCGCCTTTTCCTGCAGCGCCGCTCCGCTCCGCGTGTCGTACACAACAACATTTCCCCTCAGCCCGAAAGCGGACGGCGTGATGTTCACACGGCCGGTCTTTTCATTTCTTGAAAAGGCGAAGACATATACCGTCCGGATGGGGCCGTGGTCGGTGTACGTCCATGCCACCATCGGAGTTTTGATCCCATTCGCCTCCGCCGTGTACATTTGATCAGCGGGGACGATAGGTGCATCAGGCTTGACGATTACCCCGTCCGGCCGAACTGCTTCGAGAATGTTTTTGGGATCTTCCCTTCCTATCTTGTCGCCTATGCCCACCGGTCCGGCCGACAGAGTGCTGAGGAGGAGGTTGTTCCGTTCGTCACTCATGAACACGTCAGTCCACGGCCATATGCCAACTGCAGACGCGAGGCGGGAGGTGTACAGAAACCAAGTCCATTTTGAGCGTTCGAAGCGGTCGCCGCTCACGCGAATGGATGTGAGATTATCGTAACGCGAACCCTGTAAGAAAAAGGACGGTAATGCCATGCAATATTGCATGTCGAGTCCCCCTTCCTTCGCCGCATTTGCCATTGCATTCGTAAACTCCGACCCGACCCTTAGCTTATCCTTAAATCCGGAATGTTCGCTGATCACATTCAGCCAGTCTTGTTCATAACATATCACGTCTGCCGAAGAGAGGTAAGACATCGTAGCCTTCCACCAGCGCGGGTCGACGACGGCGAATCCCGAAATAGTGTAATTCTTATGGTAGGGGCTGGCGGGGTCTATCCAGCGGCCGTGGGTTGCCAGCGGCATGCCTGTCTTTCTCTGAAAAGACGCTAGTCCCTCCGGAAACAGCGACGCGTCGGCCCTGTAGATCATGGTCCCGCCGAAACGATTCCACTCACCCGCCGGAAGCTCGGGATTCATCTTAGTTCCCTTCTCGCCATTAGGTCCGTTGAACGATTTTCGATACCACCAGCTGTCGAGCTGAAGATACCGAATTGGGATACCCTCCTTGTGAAACCGGCTGATCACCTTCTCCAGCGTTCCCTCGTATCCTAGCGTCGTGTCGTAATTGTAATAGTATGTCGCGCCGTTGTCAGTCCAGTAACCGAGGTAGCGGAGTGTCGGGTCCGCCTCGTTCGAAGGACGACATCTCCCCGAAAGATCGGTCAGCGCACGGCCCCATGTGTCCCATGTCCGGTTGATCCCCCGGCCGAAGACCATGAGCGTGCGGTGGGTGAAGCGCGCAGGGAGATTGGAGAGATGCATGCTCAAGCCGGAGGCGATCTCGTCGGAGCCGTTGCCTTTCATCACCGAAACAAAGAAGTGATTGGCCGGCGAGAGAATCACGGCGTTCAGGCTGTCGTCGAATAAGAGCCATGGAGTGCTCGCCCGGGCCAGCGCGAAAGCGTGAGGCGCGAAAACTTCGTCCTCGTAGCTGAAGTGATGAAGATTTCGCGGGAAGGCGGTAAATCGCGGGAAATCCACGGCCATGCTGTCGGCTTCACGCTGATTCGTAAGCGAGAAGAGGACCACCGGTCCGGCATCGTAGATTCTGATGACGCCGGCAAAAAGATCTGCCGTTCCGGAAGAGAAGTTGATTTCGTCATACTCTCCGATGCGGTCGATACCTCTGCCGGTACTAACGCTTTCGAGTGAGCCTCCGAGGGTTCCTTCGAAGTTCCAGCCGGATTCCTGGAATGCCAGTTTGTAGGAACCGGTCTCGGGATTCATAGTGGCCGTAATTCCGGAATGGGAATGGATCACGACATTCCCCGTCGACGCCGTGAGCGGTCCGGCGGACAAAAGCAAGGCCAGCATTCCTGCGGCTGCGAACTGAATCATACAATGTGTTTTCATTTGCACTTTCGCCACCCTTCGATCGTCGTGGTTACGGCAATACATTTAGACCCGGAGCGGGCAACACTCCGTACATGGTTGGAAGTTATGGACTGTCCGGCAAGCATGAAAGGCGGAGACGGCGGTGTATTTACATTGTTTCCTTCGCGCCTCATCACCCGACGAAAACCCAAACGCTGTCCATAACAAAAAGAGCCCCGCGTGAACCGGCGGGGTCTTTGCGACAATTCTCACTTTGGGCTAGAAGGACCAGTTGACGATGGGAAACACCGGGAACTGTCCGCCTGTTTTGATGATATTCACGAGTCCTATCTGAAGACCTTTCATGGTTTCGGCATAGTTCACGAGACCGAGTTGGAACCCGCTGACTTGGTCGCCTGAGTTGAACAAACCGTATTGGAATCCCTCGAAATTCTTGCGCGCCAGGTTCACAAAACCTCCCTCGAACCCCATGGCGTTCCCGTCGCAAATGTTCACGAACCCCCACTGCAGTCCTGTGAGACCGCCCGTGCCGACTGCATTGACGAGTCCCCAATCCAGCCCGACCATCGATACGTTCTTCCCGTAGATGAGGTTTATGCGGAGACCGACAATCGAAGTATTGTCGGGAAATATCTGGACGGGATCGAACAGAGCGACGTTTACGGGCTGGGTTTGCGCACTGCTTATGGAAGGCAATACAAGAATTGTAAAAATCAGAATTCCTAATATTCGAGTTGTTTTAGATTTCATTTCTACTCCCGGGTTGTTTACCCACGAATATAAGACTTAACAGGATACACCACAATCACGAGTACCGTGCGCAAACATAAGGTCGGATGTCGTAGGTCACCGGAGCTGAATGCCGGAAGTTCGGTAAGTGAGAAGCTTGGAGAATGGACTCAATCCTTCAACATGGTGATCTTGCTTCACCTTACCCCATTCACCTTTCGCCCTTCACCGTCAAGCATTTGTCTTTTGCCGCTTCTTTAGATAATATTTCTCAATCACAACAGGAAAAGATCATGACAAAGACTAGAGTCGACTGGCTGGACTATTTCATGTCTATAGCCGAACAGGTGTCCACACGCAGCACTTGCGACCGAAAACATGTCGGGGCTGTCATCGTCCGCGACAAGGTCATACTATCTACGGGATACAACGGGAGTTTGAGGGGTGCGCCGCATTGCGACGATGTCGGACACGATATGGAGAACGGGCACTGCGTCCGCACAATGCACGCGGAAGCGAACGCCGTGGCCCAGGCGGCGAAGAACGGCGTGAATATAAATAACTCCGAAATTTATGTCACCGCGTCGCCCTGTCTGAACTGCTTCAAGCTGATAGCGAACTCAGGTATCAACACTATCTATTACAAGGAGTTTTACCGCGACGAAAGAATCAGCAGGTATGCCGCGGAAGCTGGTGTAACCCTTGTTTACATGGGAGACGACCCGAAGACCCCGACATGAACGAGCGCCTGCATGGCAACACGGCTCCGTTCCTCTTGCGTCTGGCGGGCCGAGGGACTATGTGCGAACTCGGGTGGAAGGCTGGAACCGAACCGGCGTCCTTTATGTCTACCACCGGCTGTTCATCTGCTCGAAGCTTCTGTCGAGGTCGGCTCTCGAGCCTTTGACCCATCCGTCCGACATCCCGTATGAGATTTCGTACACATCGTTCTTCATGTCCCGCATCACAGACTCGACAAATTCCATCGGCTTCAGGTCTGCTCTGAAGTTGCCGCGCCTGGCTCTTCCTTCGGGATTCAGCTCGGTGTCTACAGCGGGGGGAACAACTTCGAAGACTTTGATTCCCGGATTTCGCAGCTGACGCCTGAGTGCCATGGAGAAAGCGTGCAGCCCGGCTTTTGTGGCGCTGTAAACCGGCATTCGTGAAGAAGGAACGAAACCGAGCCCGGAGGTAATGTTGACGATCGCTGCTCCTCTCTTTCCGGTCAGGTGCGGGATGAGCAAGCCCGACAGGATTACAGGCGCTTCCAGGTTGATTCTGATTTCATTTTCTCCGGCCATGTATTCGGCGATGCCTTTCGTGAAATCGACATCCCTCTGTATGCCGGCGTTGTTGACAAGTATGTTTAGATTGCCGAAAGTTGCAGTGACCCATTCGACCAGCGCGCTGCTGTCGGCTTCGTTCGCCACATCGCATACTCTGGTGTGCAGTTCCGGGTGTTTCTGCTTGGCTTCAAGGAGTCTGTTTTCCCGGCGGCCGCAGATGATGACTTCGTTCTTCGCTTCAAGAAAATACTCGGCGAACGCGAAGCCTATCCCCATCGACCCGCCGGTAATCAGTACTGTGTTTCCGGACAATTCCATTTCAAACGAACTCCATTATTTGTTCTTACGGTATCCCACCGTCTGACCAAAGAGGACGCGCTGATCGGGGCGCAGATTCAGTTTCTTCGTCAGAGCCGGTTTGTTGCAGTTGTGGAACCATGCCGCCAGGCCATAGGAGGCGGCGAACAGGAATACATTGCCCGCTATGAGGCCGGTATCCACGAAGTAATATGACTTCTGAACTTCCGGGTCATGCAATCCGGGTTCCGGGTAACCCTGGGTGTGAACGAGTCTGTCGACATCAGCTACATAGATGAGCTGGACCGGCGCTTTCCTCAACAGACCTGCCTGGCCTGAACCGATTGCGAGAGGGCGAAGGTCGTCTTCCAGGACCTGCTCCAAAGTGTGGTCAAGCGCGTTGTAAAGATAAACACCGGTTTCCATCGCAACGTAGAGGTCGATTTCCTGCGAGTTGCTTGCAGACGCAGCGGTTCTCCCGGGCATCTCGAACGGACCGCTCTTCCGGTTCACCCCCCACGCGGACCAGAGGAGATTCGAAAGGATCTGCAGGGCGAGCTTTCTTTCTGAGATCTCGCGCGTGGTCCTTCTCTTTTGCAGTGCTTTCGGCACGGAAAGCCCGCCGACCATTTTCGGTTTCGGCAGTTTGATGACGGACATTTCCTTCGAACTCCCGTTGCTTCCCGGTATGGGACCGGTTCGGAATAACTTCTCTTTTGTTTTGTGAACCATCGGATTCTCCTTTGTCAGCCGCGAAATTCAGCGCTCATTGTATCTGATGAAACAAGGCGGTGGAATTATCGGACGGCTTCTTCTTACTCTTCGCACGCGGGGTTCTCAGGGCGAAGGGCGTACGTTTCGGCAAATGTTGTAGCCGCCCCATGTTGTAAACCGATGAAAAATTAGCCATTTGGCGGCGATTTTTCAAATCTTACCGGCATTCGGTAATGGGCTACTTTCAGAAAGGGAAATAGAACACTGATGATACGGAAAACTACAGATACTCACGGGCATTATTATTAATGGATTTAGCCGTGATAATCCGTGCTCTTGTCTGTGTATCCTGTGTGCAATGCTTTATCCCGATAAGAGATGCCTTTGGCGAAAACAGCCCGCTACCCGGCATCAAGCAATCAGCGGCAACCATCGCTATGAACTATGATCTGACGGTAATGGGCTAATAGCTGTGCCCGGCTACCAATGCGACAATCGCGAACAGGTCTATCGTGATCAGCATCCAGCTTACTTCGTCCCGCTTGTGCATGGCGAGCTTCATGACTGTCCACGAAATGAAACCCCAGATGATTCCCTGAGTGATAGAATACGTTAGCGGAATGAGGATAATGGCGAGAAAGGCAGGGAAGGCGTCGTCGAGCTTCCCCCAGTTGATCTTCAGCACGGGTCTCATCATGAATGCGCCGACGAGCACCAGTGCCGGTGCGGTCGCTATTTTGGGGACCACCGACAGCAAGGGAGAAAGAAACATGAATGGCAGAAACAGCAAGCCGGCGGTAATCGCTGTCAACCCCGTCCTTCCTCCTTCGGCGATCCCGGTTGCGGACTCGATGTATGCTGTTCCTGAACTTGTGCCGAAAATGCCCGAAATCGCGGTTGAGAACGCATCGGCAATCAAAGCTCTTTTCAGGTTTCTCGGCTCCCCGTTTTCGTCGATAAGTCCCCCCGCCTCTGCGACACCGATGAAGGTGGAGAGCGAGTCGAACATGTCCGTGAACAGGAACACGAAAATAACGGGGAGTATCGCGAAACGAAGGGAGCCGAGGAAGTCGAGCTTTAAAAACACGCCGAAATCCGGGAGCGACACGAGCCCTTTCCATGTAACGAGCGTAGGTATGCCGGAGGTGATTGCGGACGCGTCGCCGTAAAACCGACCTATGGGTATCGCAAGGAGGGTCGTTGCCGCGATACCGAGGATCATAGCTCCCTTTATTCTTTTTGCGAAAAGGACCGAGGTGATGAGAAGTCCGACTGCGAACGTGATCGTAACGGAATTCAAGCCGTTGAATGAGACGAGGGTGGCAGGATTGTGGACAATAAACGAAGCGTCGGCAAGGCCGATAAAGGCAATGAATAGACCTATCCCCGCGGAGACGGCAAATCGCAGCTGTCTCGGGATAGATTCCACAATCATGTTTCTCACGTTGAAGACGGAGAGGATGATAAAGATGATGCCGGACCAAAAGACAGTGCCCAGCGCTGTCTCCCACCTGACGCCCATTCCCACAACGATCGTATAGGTGAAGAAAGCGTTTATTCCCATACCTGGAGCAACCACGACCGGTGTGCGGGCATACAATCCCATGGCTATCGAGCTGAACGCGGAAACGAGGACGGTTGCCGTGAGAACTCCGCTGAAAGGCATCCCCGCAGCTGAAATGATAGCCGGGTTTACGACGATGATGTACATGGTTGCAAGGAAGGTGGTTGTTCCGGCGACAATTTCCGTCTTGAGATCGGTTCCGGGTTCTTCGCACCGGAATAATCGTTCTATACGCCCGCCCTTCATGGGGATACCGGATCCTCACGAGTCGGGCCGGTCCTGCGGTTCATCAGTCTGTCCATGCAGCGCGCCATGATGTTACGGAATCTAGGCCCCCGATGCCGAACAAACAAGCGGGCCGAGAGTGTGGGCAGGCGATAAAACTGATGAATGTTGCCCATAACCTTCTGTGAAAACCTCTTAAGGCAAGACTTCGTCTTTTATCCCCGTGTGCATACTCGAATTCATTTTTAAACAGAACAATGACCGGCCTCAGTTGCGCTTCGGAGAAATGTTCCTCTTCACTCCTTAGTCGCGACGAGTGATAGGATACCGCTCCACTGTTTTAAAAATATATTATGAAACCTGTTGATCACAACTGAAAACACTGCTATAATATTCCTGGCCAAGAAAGACAACGATAAATCCTGTCTGGACTGAGAAAATCAATGAGATGCCCTGCAGTAGCTGTCAGTAGTACGATTTTCAGACAAGTCGGAATAACCTTTGTTCGTAGCTAGCCAACACAGCCCGTCCCTCTCACCAAGAAATTCCGCATCGAGCCTGATATTCGGGTCTAGCTGGAAGAAACAAGACCGTTCTCAAACATTTGGGGTCCCAGGATTCGAGGCACGTGAACTTGCTGATAGAAAGAATGTAACTCGGCTACCTCGGATCGATTGGGTTGAATTCGAAATGGTACAGAGGCTGATCGGGAGAAAAGGAACGCCTGCTAGACTGGCTGGCACGGCTATCTCCCCCGGGGCCCTGGACATGGAGCTTTGCTTGGGTTGATGAGGTTGAATTCGATTGTGATTCGGACGATTGTAAAACCGCTGGGACTGTAGGAGGGGAGGACACGACACATACGACCGGAGATGAAGCTGCCGCACTCCAATATTTCATGACGGGACTATACGAATTAACACGAACTAAAAACGGATGAATCATGAAGAACGAACTGGAAATATCTACACCCGGGAGGATTTGTCTTTTCGGGGAACATCAGGACTATCTAAACCTTCCGATAATCGCTTCGGCTATAGCGCTGAGAATTTCTATAATGGGACACAAACGCAACGACCGGAAAGTCGCAATAGAATTGCCCGACATAAACAGCGAAGAGTCTTTTTCTATTTCTGACCCCATCGTCTACGACAAGCAACGGGACTATTTGAAAAGCTGCGTTAATGTGCTGAAGAGGCACGGCCTGACCTTCTCGAAAGGCATCGAATGCGTTGTCAAAGGCGAAATTCCCATAAATGCCGGTACATCAAGCTCATCCGCTCTCGTCGTAACGTGGGTTAATTTCCTCGCAAGGATGAGCGACCAGGCAAAGGAGCTTCCGCCAGAGGATGTCGCGCAGTACGCTTATGAGGCGGAAGTGCTGGAATTCTCGGAGCCGGGCGGCATGATGGACCAATATACTACGGCAGTCGGCGGGACCATCTTCCTCGATTCTTATCCCGAAGTTCGGCTTGAGAAACTGGACTCCCGGCTCGGTACACTGGTACTGGGAAATTCAAACGAGCCGAAAGACACCGTATTCATCCTTGCGAGGGTGAAGAATCAGATGCAGAAAGTGGTTAAAGAGCTGCAAAAGTCTTACCCCGACTTTTCATTGCGGACGATAACAGAGTCGGGTATAGACGATTATGCCAAGTCACTGACAAAAGAGCAGGTGGAACTTCTCCACGGGACCGTCAGCAACAGAGACATAACAAGGCAGGCGTTGAAGGCGCTCAACGAAACCACCGTCGACCACAAGCTCATAGGGAACCTGCTGAATGACCATCAGAAAGTCCTGAGGGATACACTCAAGATCTCCACTCCCAAGATCGACCGGATGATCCAGGCATCGTTGGATGCGGGTGCGTTCGGCGGCAAGATCAACGGCTCCGGCGGCGGGGGATGCATGTTCGCTTACGCGCCAAACCAGCCCGAGAATGTGAAAAGAGCGATAGAAAAAGAGGGAGGTGAGGCGTATATCGTCGCTGTGGACGAAGGGACGAAGGCAATATACTCAGAGGGAGACTGATGACCGGCGGAAAGTTAGTGGTTCTGGCCGGCGGCATCTCATCCAGGATGAAGAAGGCACCTGCTTCCCAGTTGCCGGTCGACCAATCCCTGATCAACGATGCCGATCTCAAAGCCAAATCTATGATCGGAGTCGGGAAAGATCACAGGCCTTTCCTTGATTATCTCCTATATAACGCCAGGGAAGCCGGCTACACCGACGTGCTCATCGTGATCGGCGAAAGAGATGACAGCATCAGGGACTACTATGGTAAGGAGATGCGCGGCAACGATTTCCACGGACTTAGCATCTCGTACGCGGTACAGAAGGTCCCTCCCGGAAGGGAGAAGCCCATGGGGACCGCGGACGCTCTCTACCAGGGTCTCACTGCCGTGAAAGAATGGCGCGGCCGGAAGTTCACGGTATGCAACAGCGACAATCTCTACTCGCAGAAAGCACTGAAGCTGATGCTGAACGACGACTACAAAAACGCGACGGTAGACTATGGCCGTGATGCCCTGGAGTTTGAACTGAGCCGGATCGAAAGGTTCGCGGTTACGCTGAAAGACGATGAGGGTTACCTTACCGGCATCGTGGAGAAGCCGTCCGGGGACCAGATAAAGGCGGCACAAGGCAAGGATGGAATTATTGGCGTCAGTATGAATATATTTGAATTACAATACGACATGATTTATCCGTTTCTCGAAAAGGTCCCTTTCAACGCCGTGAGGGACGAGAAAGAACTGCCTGAAGCGATAACAATGATGATCAGGGAGAATCCGAAATGCCTGTTTGCGTTTCCGCTCTCGGAGCACGTTCCGGATCTTACGGCCAAAAGCGACATTCTCCCGGTGAAACAATATTTGGAGACGCACTTTGCGGAAGCCTCATTTTGAAATAATGAGCAAGGTCGACAGGAAGAACCAGATCAGAAGAACTCTGATATTGAGAGCCCTGCTGGACAATGGTCCGCTGTCCGTTTTGGAGATGGTGAAACATACATGCTCAGCCCTTCCGTTCAGAAGACGATCGGCGGGCGTTTCTCATTCAATATTCTCGAAGAGGTCGGTCGGGTCCTCGTTGTCAGGAGCTTTTGCTCGCCGTCCATCAACAGGGATGATTTTCGCAAGAACTATTTGAATTAACAGATCTGAAAGAAAGGAATTTCCAGTGCAATCGGATAAGGTAGACACTTCACCGAAAGGATATTTTTTATCCATCAGTATCATCGGCCTTCTGTTTTTCATATTCGGATTCGTAACGTGGCTGAACGGCTCGTTGATCCCTTTTCTGAAGATCGCCTGCGGTCTTAACCGGGCCGAGGCGTTTCTCGTTTCGCTTGCCTTCTACATCTCGTATACGGTCATGGCGCTGCCGATGGCCGCAGTCCTGGTAAAGACCGGGTACAAGAACGGCATGGTCCTGGGGTTGCTCGGCATGGCCGTCGGATCTCTGATATTCATCCCTGCGGCGCACACCAGGATATATGCGATTTTCCTCCTGGGACTGTTTATTATGGGCGCGGGTCTGACGATCCTCCAGGACGCGTCGAACCCATATGTCGTCGTTATTGGCCCGAGGAAGAGCGCCGCTGTCAGGATCGGCTTCATGGGGGTTGCAAATAAGGCCGCGGGCATATTTAGTCCGCTGGTCTTCACAGCACTCATGCTGACGGGGATTAGCGAGTATAGCAACGCCAAGCTTAGTGCGATGAGCCCCGCCGCCAAGGCTATCGCGCTGGACAGGCTCGCGGACAGATTGGTTGTGCCTTATTTGATAATGGCAGCGGTACTTGTTCTCCTGGCAGTAATGATAAAATTCTCTCCTCTGCCCGAGATAACTGAGGAAGACGAAGAAAGAGAAAGCGGGAGTTCATCGGAAACGGGCAAGGAGAAGACAAGCATTTTCCAGTTCCCCCAGCTGATACTCGGTGCGATCGCACTGTTCTTCTATGTCGGGGTCGAGGTGATGGGCGGCGACACGATCGGCTTGTATGGCAGGAGCCTCGGCATATCCTTCTTCGGCAAGCTTACGTCGTATACAATGTCATTTATGGTGATCGGGTACATCGTCGGCATCGCGGTTATTCCCCGCTTTATCAAGCAGGAGACAGCTCTGGTCAGCACGGCACTTCTGGGTTTCGTGTTCAGTCTGGCCATTATGTTCACTTCGCCGGTAGACGTGGGGATTTCCAAAGTATTGATTGGCTGGACGGGTGCCTCGCCGATACCTGATTCTGTGCTCTTCGTATCGCTGCTCGGTTTCGCAAATGCGATGTGCTGGCCGATTATCTGGCCGCTCGCGCTCGAAGGTCTGGGGAAATTCACAAAGATCGGCTCGGCGCTTCTTATAATGGCAATTGCAGGGGGTGCCATTATACCCCCGGCGTGGGGCTTGCTGTCCGACAACTACTCGCCACAACTCTCCTACTGGATTTTGCTACCGTGTTATTTTCTGATAACCCTCTACGCCTGGAAAGGACACAAGGTGAGAGAGTGGAAGTGGTCGGAATTGGCGAAGAACTAGCCCTTTTTTCGGGGCATGCCTTCCCGGTCGCGTCTAAGGGAGCCCTTCCCCGAAATGGCCCGTAACTGAGGATTGTCGACATAACGCCCGCGTAAAATTGCGGGAAGTTCGACTATGCTGAGGATCCGATGCCAGGGATGGAACGCATCATGCCCCTGAAAACGTTGGATGGTTCGGCGTCCCGAAGTGGTCGGGGCTCCGCCATTTGCACTGGAGATTGCGTTTGAAATCGCCACTTTGGGAATGTTGGTGTGCTTTATTCCTGTATTTTAGTGTGTGACCGGCGGTCTAGTCATTAGCGATTCAGGAGGTCATAAGGGATATGAAATACGATTTCATAGTTGTCGGGGGAGGCCCGGCCGGACTTTCAGTTGCACTGCAAGCAAAAAGAAAGGGGTTGTCGGCGCTCGTCCTGGAAAAGGGGACCATTGTCAATTCGATCCAGAATTTTCCCCGGGACATGGTTTTCTTCTCCACAGTTGAACAGCTTGAGATCGGCGATATACCGTTTGATTTGACCGCTGCCGGTAATCAGTCTTTCGGACAAGTCCTTGTGCGGCGGGGAATTTACAGGTTCAAAAAATCTTTTCGCGGTGTGACGAACAGCCTCATCCGGCGGAGGGCTTCCAGCCAGCCTCCCGTGCCGGGACATGGCCAGACAATCCAGCAGGGCGGCGGCTCAATTCTGAAATCATCGGTCGGTCTCGTGCGAGCGATCATCGAAGCAATACCTACTCCGCACCCGACACGCAGCGAAACAGTGGGATACTATCTTGGCGTAGTAAGTTCTAATCAGATCGACATCAGGGGGGATTCGGAAGCAGTCTCCGTGAAGCGCACCTCGAACGGTTCGAATTACTTCACTGTCGGGGTAAAGGACCTGCTCACATCGAACGTAACTTTTGTTTCTGCCGACAGGGTGGTAATCGCCACCGGGTATTATGACAACCCGAATACGTTGGGCATACCGGGTGAGGCTCTCCCGAACGTATCCCATTATTATAAAGCGGGGGATGTCCATGCGGGCGGGCGGGTACTCGTAATCGGAGGAAACAACAGCGCGGTAGATGCGGCGATGGATTTGTATGCTCACGGAGCAAACGTGACCCTGCTTCACAGGGGAGCGACATTCAGCAGGAATGTCAAGCCCTGGATACTGCCGCAGATCCAGGCTCTGGTGAAAGAAGGCAAGATTACTGCTCACTTCAACGGCCAAGCACTTGAAATACATCGCGACTGCATCGCCGCCGAAATCGGTGGAGCCAGGCAGACGATACCCTGCGACTTCGTGTATGCCCTTATCGGTTACCGTCCTGACGTGGACTTTCTCCGGGGGATGGGGGTTGAGGTAGACGAGAAAACCGGCGTACCGAGCCATAATCCTGTGACGTTCGAGACCAATGTTCCCGGAATCTATGTCGCCGGCTCGTTAACCGCCGGATACGATTGTGACAGAGTGTTCATCGAGAACGGCCGAGAACATGGGAAGGCTATTCTCAAAAGCGTGACGCGGTGACGTGGCGGCTCCGATTGAGCAGGGGAAAATAGGAAGTACGGGAATAGTGGTGAACGACTCGCCGGTAAGCATAGTGGTTGGTGACACCGTTGAGGTACTCGGGCCCTCCGAGATCGTCGGGACTCTGGATGGGGATGGAACGCTTGACGGCCTGCCGTTCATGCCGGAAATGCTGGAATATTGCGGAAAGAGGTTTAAAGTGTTTCACAAGGCAAGCAGGACTTGCGTGGCATTCATGGGCCGCGAACCCAATATGCGGATGGCCCAATTTGTAGAGGATGACGTCTTCTTCCTGGAGGGACTGCGCTGCAGCGGCGTCGGCCATGACAATTGTGGCAGGGGCTGCCGGATATTCTGGAAGTCTGCCTGGCTCAAGAAGGTATCTCGCCTCGGAGAAGAGGAGCCTGTAAGCGGGCGCGATATGGAGGAGTTGAGAAGCCGGTTGAAAGTGAAGTGCGATGGGAACAGCTACTTCTGCCAGTCCACTCAGCTCTGCAAAACGACTACGACGATAACAAGGACGCAGAAGGTCATGAAGGTCTACGACGACCTGCGTTCGGGCAGCTGCACGGGGGCCGAGGCGGTAATGGCAACTGCGGGACCGGTCGTACGCAAGCTTGTAGAGAAGCTAAAGGAGGTCAATCCGGACGGGAATCTGGCTGTGTCCCCCCGCGGCGCGCTTGATCTACAGCCCGGGGAGCTGGTTGAGGTCAAGTCGTTCCGCGAGATAAAGGAGACGCTGGACTCTCATGGAAAGAACAGGGGACTGGCATTCATTCCGGATATGAAGAGATACTGCGGCAAGCGATACAGGGTCAGGAATCGCCTGGAAAGGATGATTCTCGAGCATACCGGCGAAATGGTCGAGGTGAAAGACACCGTAATATTGGATGAGAACACCTGCACTTATGACCATACGTTTGGCGGGTGTCCCCGCAATGAATTCAACTACTGGCGGGAAGTCTGGCTGAGAAGGGTGAAGGAATAACGGGATGGAGCTGGGATCGCCGGATTATGAGCTTCTCCTCTGCGGCTATCCTGGCGGCGATGCTGGCAGTAAGCACAATCCCGAGCGCAATGTTTATGATCGACAATGGAACAGGATTCCCGCCCAAACGAAACAAAGCACCGCGGCATAAATCGGATGCCGAAGGAATGAATACGGTCCGGATGTTATCAGTCGACCTTCTCACAAACCGTCGGGCTCCACGCGCGCGTCGAATTCCTCCGACCAGCGGTACTGGAGAGCGATGATCTCTTTCACTATTTTTTCCGACAGCTCCTCAGGGTAAGACTCCAGGATGTAGCCCATCGGCTCGGCCCCGCCGGACTCGAAATTCATTTTATCACTCCTTCTTCGAGTCACCCCCTTCCGCGGACTTCGTGCAAGTTTATTTATGCCGGGTTGATCAGGAAATCACCGGACAACCCGTAAGGGCCCCCGAGTCTATTTCGGAATAAACGTAGACGGCACGCCGAGCCCCGTGCACGCATCCCATCCCTTTCGGGCAGAGTACCCCTCGTTGGTCGAGGTCGTTATGTTGTTCCCCTGTGTGATGTCGCGGCACAGCGACGGATGAGAATACAGAATATGGTTGACAAACCCCGCGTTTTTCCGCGTCGATTGGTTGACACGAGCAGAGAGCCCAGCCATGAGCGGCGCGACCGCGCTGGTTCCGCCTATTACCATCTCCTGGCCATCGACGATGACCTTGTATCCGGTGTCCGGATCGGCGTCCGCGGCGACATCCGGAACGCCCCTACCTTTAAATCCCGCGTCCAGCGACGGCGGGACCCCACCTTTTCGCTGGTAGAAGGGCAGCGGGAAAAAATTGCTTACACCCCCTCCTGTCGCTGACGAGTCGGATTCGTGCCATACTACTTCCGAGATTATCTTGCCTCCCTTCGCGGTGACTTTTGTGCCGCCGCACGCGAGAACAAAAGGGCTCGCGGCGGGGAAGTCGACGTGTACCTTCCCGTCCTGCAAGCCGTCGCTCGATCCCCTGTCGCCGGCTGCGATACAAACCGTCACTCCGATGAGGGAAGCCGCCTTGAACGCTTCGTCGAAAGCGTTCAGCGACTGTACGGTCCAGTTTGCCTCCGCCTGTCCCCAGCTTATCGAGATGACGGCAGGTGAGTTCCTGTTGTCGTGTACCGCCGTCGTGACCGCATCGAGGAATCCCTTGTCGGTGTTTGTCGAAAAATAGACGACGATCTTCGCGCCCGGCGCCACGGCTCCCGCGACTTCGATGTCGAGCATTACTTCACCGTCGGCGCTGTCCGGTGTCGAGGGGCTGTTGATGCCTCCGTCGACCGAGATGGCCGTAACCGAGGGAGTTCTGAGGCCGACCAGGGAGAAATAGGTCTCAAGGTCCTTCACTCTGTACCCGCCGCCGAGCTCTATGATGCCGATGCATTGACCCTTTCCCGTACCTCCCGTGGGAAACCCGTACAGCCGTGAAAGAGTGTCTGCGAAAAAGCTCGACGGTGCCGCCGCATGAGGTATGAACAATCCGTCTTTTGTGGCAACCTGGAATTTAGGCACCGCGTGAGGACGGTTGTCCAGACCGAAGACACCGAGGATAATACCTCCCAGTGATCTGGGAACATTCACTTCGCCCGTTCTTCCTCTGAACACGGCGCCGGCGGCATCGCGGTAGTGTGACAGGTGAACGTGGAAAGCCTCCTCGAAATCCTTGATCGCGCCGCGCAACTGCACCGTTCGCCCGGCCAGGTTCACTTCAGCCGTCGACAGATGATTCCGATGGGCGAACTCTTCGACCTTCGCGACGTCGACGGGTGAAGCTCCGAACCGCTCTTCGTATTCATCGCGTGAGTATCTCCTCAGGGAGGCGAGCGCCGAACCCACGGACCTTTTTCTCCTTGCCGTGACGGTCACTCCTATCATGTCGCCGGGGTTGAGCGTGCCGATAGTATTGGCCGAGGGCGCTGCCTTGGCGCTGCCGGGAAGAGTCACATATGGTCCTTCTCCCGTGTTTTTCATTGTAATCCCCTTTCCGCCATCCCAAAGCCGTTTACTCTTGGAACAATATGAGCCCCTCCGAAAGTTCACGGATAATGCAGGCTGCCACCCGAGGCCGCCGATCAGTGCGGCTATCCGGTCGGCTTCTCGAGCCGGAAGAGTTATGCGGCTGCCACTCCTGCCTTATCTTAATTTTTCGTAAAGCGTCCGGAGCAGTGTCGACTCGTAGTCCGACTTGAACGACCAGAACATGACTCCACCGAGTTCGCGGGCCTTGATATAGTCGCACTTGTCGCGGAGCGACCGCGGGTCATCGTAAGAGACGAATGTGTCGCTGTCCCTGTTGAAAAGGTACGGCGCGCAGGAGGTGGAGTCCCAATGGCGGACGAAGCCGTTCTTGTTTATATAATTTTCGACAAGACCGCTGTAAGTCGTGTTCATGCGCGTCGCCGGCGGCTTGCCCGGCTCGTAGAGACCGTTGAAGGCGGAGGAGTCGACATGCCACGCGCGCCCGTAGAAGGGGACGCCGAGGACGATTTTCGACGGCGGAACCCCGGCCGCTTCGAAGGCCTGGACAGCCGCGTCGTCCGAATTGTTGTACGGATCCCGCGGGTTGGTGAAGAGCGGAGCGTTGAGTCCTGCGAGTGAATCGGCACCCGGGACGCTGAAGTCGTACGTCATCAGGTTTAAGAAGTCGAGATACTTCGAGTCTATGGCCATGTCCGTGTGCTCGAGATACTGGTCGAAGGCGCCCGCGGCGGCGGTTATGAGATAATACTTCCCGGTCTTCATTCCGAGCTGGTCGAGCGCGATCCGCAGCCCGGCCAGGAGTGAAGTGAAATTCTGTTTGTCCTCGGGTCGATGCACGTTCCCCGCCCCGGGCAGGCCCGGGTATTCCCAGTCGATGTCGATGCCGTCGAGGTTATACCTGCCGATAAACCGCACTACGCTTCCGATGAACTTCGCCCGGCTTTCGCTCGTGAGGCACATGTCAGAAAATCCCCCGGACCAGCCCCATCCGCCTACCGAAATAAGCACCTTCAGCTTTTTATACTTTTTCTTCGCCTCGGTGAGTATCCGCAAGTTCTCACCGGTGTTCTTGAAGCCTTCAGATATGGTATCACCCTTTATGTTCGCGAACGCGTACATCACGTCCGTCACCATCCCGAGGCCGATCGAATCGGGGTTGACGATGTCGTTCCCTTCGAAGAGGTAGCCGACTATGAGTTTCTTGGTTTCCGCTTTCTTTTCCATCTGGATTGTGCTCGCGCACGAAGCCAAACCGACACTTATCAACCCAACCGCGATATAGCGCCACATGGCAGCTCCTTTGTGAATACAGAATTTAGAACCAATGTATCACGCGGCGGCGGGTTTCACAAGGAGGCTGCGGGACCCTGCCCCAACTCGTTGCAGGGTCCCGTCGTACGAATAGTTCTAGACTGAATAATGACTGGCTGCTCGCAGGAGTGACTCCCACAATATCCCCGTCATTGCCACAATGTGGTCGCTTCCGCGACGAGGCCTGACAGAGTCGGGACGTGGCAATCCCATACTTACAGATCTAAAAGGCAGATTTACCCCGTGTCTGGCGGTTTCATGAAGGAGATTGCCGCGTCGTCCACTGCGCTGCGCGCAGCGTTCTCCTACTACTGATGAACCACCTCGATGGGAGCGAGGAGCCATCCAAGCTTCCGGGCTTCTTTGCTTAGATATTTTATTCTTTGGGCTTCGTACCGCTCCTGATATTTCCTGACTCCCGCCTCGACATATGATATTCCCTTGGTCATAATGTTGTAGAATATAACGGCGATCTTTCTGGCGGTTGCCTTTATGGCAACCATCGGTCCTCTACGAGCTTTGATGCGTCTGTAAAATGCTCCAAGCGCCGCGTTCTTGCTCTTTCCTACAGATTGTGCGGCCAACCGGAATATGCGACCTACTCTGGTGTGCACTCTGCGCCTTCTTTTCTTTGTGCTTTTCCCCGATTGATGCATGTTAGGAGCCAGGCCAGCCCATGCAGTAAAATGCTTGTGTGTTTTCCAATGGGTCAGATCTAATCCAACTTCGGAAATAACATCCAGCAATGTCATGTCAGTCAGCCCGGCCATGGCCGTGGGATTTTTCCCGTCAGTTAGCTTCATCAACTGCGTATGGAGATCCTCAATGTTCGGCCGGTGGTGTCGTATCGGTTTGCCTTTGTCAATGTGCTCTGGAACATTCTTCTCTTCTGTCATCATCTTAAGCACTGCCTCTATCTGCTTGTCACACTTGGCAATCTGATGC
>JBJKQU010000016.1:0-22456 GCA_046705025.1 Candidatus Kryptoniota bacterium
GTCGGGCCAGCGTTTTGCCTGCCGCTTCCTTCGGATCCTGCCTCACGACAGGCACCCTTGCCGTCCGGCTAACACTTCCCCCTGTCGGGTGTGTAAAGAACTTCCACGCTCTCCCTAATCTCATAGAGCGTAGTCATCTTCAAGCAGTTGCGCCCTGCCGGGCGCACAGAAGAAAAAGGCAAGGAGAGCATCCTTGCCTTTTCTGAATAACCATGATAAGAGCTTCTGTTACACGAACAGCGGAGCCAGAACCAGTGTTATGGTAGCCAGCAGTTTTATCAACACGTGAAGCGAGGGTCCGGCTGTATCCTTCAACGGGTCTCCGACAGTATCTCCGACAATACCCGCCTTGTGTGCTTCACTTCCCTTGCCGCCATACATGCCGGTTTCGATGAATTTCTTCGCGTTGTCCCATGCACCGCCACCATTGTTCATGAAGTTCGCCATCAGAATACCGGCAATCGTGCCGACCATGAGGAGGGCAGCAACCGTCTCGGCGCCCACATGGAACCACTTGAACACGATTCCGACAACGATTGGAGCGCAGACAACCAGCAAACCGGGTCCGACCATATTCCGCAAAGACGCACGTGTCACTATGTCGACCGTACGTCCGTAGTCGGGTTCCTCGGTTCCCTTGAGAATGCCGGGTTTCTCCTTAAACTGTGCCCGGACGTCATTTATCACGAAGTAAGCAGCACGTCCGACTGCCTTAATGGCGAGGGCGCTGAAGAGGAAGACCAGTCCCGCACCGAGAAGTGCGCCGACAAATACTTCGGGTTTTTCAAGGTTCACAGACGTCATCAGCGGCATGCCTTTCTCTTTCAAAAGGACGTTGACGTCGTCGATGTAAGCAGAGAAAAGCAGGAATGCAGCAAGCGCTGCGGAACCGATAGCATAACCTTTCGTGAGCGCCTTCGTCGTGTTTCCGATTGCATCCAGCCGATCCGTCTTAACTCTGACATTCTCGGGCTGACCGCTCATTTCCACGATGCCGCCGGCGTTGTCTGTAATCGGGCCGAAAGTGTCCATCGCGAGGACGTACGCTGCCGGACCGAGCATGCCCATCGTCGCCACCGCCGTTCCGAATAGACCGGCGTTGGGCAGTCCGGTCGCCAGACCGAGATAGTAGGAAGCTACTATCGCTACGCCGATCACAATAACCGGCAGATATGTCGACTCAAGACCGACTGCAAAACCTGTGATGATATTTGTCGCTGGCCCTGTTTGTGAGGCTTCCGATATTGACTTCACCGGTCTGTACTTGTATTCCGTATAATACTGCGTGATGTAAACGAACGCTATACTCGTGGCTATTCCTACCACTCCAGCTAGGAAGAAATAAAACCAGGCGTTCGGTGCCTGTGAGGTGTTAAGCAGCCACTTCGAGCCGATGAAAAACCCTATGGCAACAAGAACTGAAGTCACGTAGTATCCTTTGTTGAGCGCCTTCATCGGATCGACATCTTCACGTGTTCTCACAACCATGACACCGATAATCGACGCGATCAGCCCGAACGCGCGGACCATCAGGGGGAACACTATTCCTTCCACGCCGAAAAACGGGAACAATGCTACTCCAAGTATCATGGCACCGATGTTTTCAGCGGCTGTGGATTCGAACAGGTCCGCTCCACGACCCGCACAGTCGCCGACGTTGTCGCCGACCAGGTCCGCAATTACGGCCGGATTGCGTGGATCGTCTTCGGGGATGCCGGCTTCGATCTTACCGACCAGATCCGCACCGACGTCTGCAGCTTTTGTGTAGATCCCACCGCCAAGCTGGGCGAAGAGCGCAACAAATGAGGCGCCGAATCCGAAGCCGACGATCATGAACGGGATTTTCACGATCGGAGTACCCAGTAAATCAAGTATGCCAAAGAGGCCGCCTACGCCGAGCAGGCTCATGGCGACTACAAACAGCCCGGAGACCGCACCGCCCCTCATCGATATCTGCAGCGCGCGGTTCAAGGAGGTAAGAGCCGCACTGGCTGTCCGTGTATTTGCCCTTATGGAAACGGACATCCCGACGTATCCCGAAACGCCCGAACAAAACGCTCCGAACAGGAACGAAAGTGCAGTGTATGCGGCCAGGCGGACCGGACCGATGGGGTCAGTGGGCATCGGTTGTCTCACGAATGCGTAGAGCAAAAATATGATAGCAGCAAGCAGTACGCTGAGCATAGCTATCGTCGAATACTGTCTCTTCAGAAACGCTTCCGCACCCTGCTGGATAGCGTCTCCGATCTTCTTCATTTCAGGTGTTCCACGATCTTGCTTCAAGATGTGGCGAGCAAGGTACACCGCAAACAAGAGTGAAAGCACACTAATGGATAGAATCAGTGCTAACTCCACTACCTACTCTCCTTTTTAGTTGTTATGGATGAATACGGCTGTTATTTGCGTTTATTTTAAGAAAGAAAAGTCACATTAACGAGTTGAAATCCCAACGCATGTATTCGGCGTGTTGAGGCGTGAGCCGAGAGGCCCACGCCCTTAAAAAAGAATCTGCTTACTTGCACCCGATCGATTTCTCTAGCTTGGCCATCCTTTTATAAGTCGGGTCGTCTTTGGAAGCCGTTCGCAGCACAATCTTTATCTCCTTGCATGCCTCATCGATCTTTCCCATCAGTGCAAAGTCTTCCGCAAGCAGCGCATGCGTATTGTAGTCCTTCGGGGCGTAATTTACGGCCTTCTTGAGAAGGTCGTATGCTGTCTCGTAATCCTTCTTCGCCTGATCCGGATTATTCTTTGAGAGTTTACTTCCCGCTATGATCTTTACCGTGGCCTTAACACGATAAGCTTCATTCAAATCCGAAGAACGATCCGTCCCCGATGTGTCCTTCAAAGCAAGATTTATCACGTCCTGATAGGCTGTCGCCGCCTCGTTAAGCGAGTCCATGAAGGAATAGGTTCTTGCAAGCCAGAGCGCGGCTTGATAATTGTCCGGTTTCTTGGTCACTACTTCCTTCAGGGTCTCCATAGCAGACGGATAATCCTGACTGGCATCGTAACACAATCCCAGGTTGAGCATCGCCCCGTAGTCGTCCGGTTTCAAAACGAGATATCTTTTGAACTGAACAATCGCCTTCTGGTAGTCTTTTGCGGCGAACAGCACGCCGGCAAGCTTGTATTCGATTACGTCCAGAGTCGTGTCAAGAGTCACAGCCCGGGTCCACGCGTCGATCGTCGTAGCCGTGTCATGCACCGCATCCGCAGCGAGACCGTACCTCGCGAGATCCTTCACATCCATCGAATCCATCGGAATGGTCTTGAAGATGTTGTATGACTCGGTCGGCTTGCTTTCGAAGAAGTACGCGGCGGCGATCGCCCCCTTTGCCGCAAGTGAGTTCGGATGCTTAGTCAGATATTCCTGGTAGTATTTTATGGCATCGGGATACAAGTGTGCTTCATAGGCCGACTCTGCGAGCTGCAGAAGCGTCTTCTCGTCGTTCGGCTTGAGCTCGTGATACTTCTCCAGAAACGGAACAGCGTCACCGTATCGCTTGTTTGAGTAGAGCAGCTCGCCTGCCTGATACTGCGCGTCCGCATTGTTCGGCGCAATCTTGGAAATTCTCACGAAGGTCTCGTACGCCTTTCCACCGTCGTTGCTCTTCATATATGTGTTCGCAAGCTTCAGCCAGAGCGGAACGTTCGTGGAATCCAGCCGCAGGGCCTTTTTGTAATTCTCAATAGCAGCTTCCAGTATATTCTGCTTGAAATACACGTCGCCGATGCCCTCGATCGCCCGCGGATCCTTGCTGTTCAGGTCCGATGCCTTATAGAATGACCTCATTGCGGCGTCGAGTGAATCTGCGTCGAGATAGGCATGTCCGAGCGATATTTCATAAGTACCGTTGTTGGAATTATATAGTAACGCGGATTTAAGATTTTCTATCGCGTCGACGAGTTTCTTCTGATCCATATAGACCTGGCCCAGCCCGTAGTAAGCCGGCGCCGACTTGTCGTCATATTTTATCGCGAGCTTCAGAAACACCTCGGCACTATCGATGTTCCCCAGACATAGATATACATTTCCCAGATAGAGATTTGCCTTCTCCGATTTCGGATCCTGTTGAATTGCTTTCAACAAATAAGGCAAAGCCCCGGCACAGTCTTTCTTGTCTAGCAGTTCCATCCCTTGTTTCAAAGAGTTTTGAGCGAATGCCTTTTGAGTAAAAACCGACAAAGACACTGCGAGAAGAAGTAATATAATTTTTTTCATAATGGCTGGTTGTTTAATTGGATTAGTCTGACGGGCATCGTGGCAGGGACAAGCCCGTTATTGAGAAAGATTTGTTGACCCTGAGCACTCGCAGCAAACGTCAGGAAACCCGCTCCCAACCCGTGCTCAAAATCCCGCGATAAGAAGTAAATATTTCTCGTCAGCGGATAGTAGTGTCTGTATATGTGTGCCTGATACGGATAGTAGTAACTCCCGAAAGTGTTCGGGTCCACATACTTGAGACCGCTTGAATCGACTTCAGCTATCTCAAGTGCCTTTGGTGCCGGCAGCTTACTTGGAAGAAGGTCCTGTCCGGAGTTCAGCCAGTTCGAGCTGATGAGACCAATTGCATCTCTGTGTCCCCTCACGAAACTATACACTCGGGTCATTGTCGTGCAGGGGTAGACATTCACAAACTTCTCGTTCCCGAGGACACGTTCACCGAAGAACTGTACCGTCCCCGAATTCTCGCTCTCGAGAGCAGGAATAATGTCACCCTGAAAGTCGTTCTCCAATCCCCCCCAAGTAGTCACTTTACCGCTGTAGATATCCCGCAGTTGTTTGGTATTAAGCCTCTTGAGAGGATTCCGGTCGTTTACCACTACGACGACGCCGTCAAGTGCGACTGTCATCGAATCGACTCTTAATTTGTACTTCTTAATCGCCTTCAACTCATCTTCGGTGAAATACCTTGAAGTCACCGCGAGGGTCGTCTCGTTGTTGAGCAGCTTGAAGATAGCGACACGGGTGGGCACGGGATAAACGGTGATATGGGCTTTGGTATAAAGATTCATGAATTGTCGGGCGACTTTGGTTACGGATGGCGCAACCGATTCGGCGCAATACACGTCCAGATTCCCTTCCGTGGGAGAAGGCTGGGGTTTCCCGCCATGGCAGGAGGCCACGAGAAGTGCCAGCCCCACCGCTGCAACAACAACGAGTCTATTCGTCATCATACCGTTTCGACTTAGTCCTAATTATCACGAATCTATAAATGGCCCAAAGCATGAACACAATCCCCGCCATTGTTCTAAGCTGCTCTGGTACATAAGCGGGGATAAACACTCCAAAAATAACAAAAAGTCCGCCGAAAAAAAAGACGGCGGACATGAAGTACCCGTAATATTTCGAAAACTTGCCGAGGCTCACTTTCCCGGCGGCTATTGCTGTCTGAGCTTAAACGTAAAAGGTATTACAACCCAAACGGCAACAGGCCCTTTGTTCATGATTGCGGGGGTAAAGCGGTACTGCATAGCTGCATCGACAGCGGGTTTGTTGAAGATTTCCGCATCGCTCTTCAACACGATCGCCTGATGCGGCTTTCCGTCTTTGTTAACCCAAATCTTCACTATTACCCTTCCCTCAATACCGGCTCTCTGAGCAAGTTCAGGATATGTCGGTTTGACTGCCTTTATGATCTGAGGCTCTTTCTCGACAGGGACGAAATTGGGCGGAGGCGCATCCTCGTTGACTTTAATGTCGTTCGGATTAAACGAAACTCCGATAGAATCTCCCCCCGTACCCTGAGTAACCGGACCGACAATCTTACTCAGTTCCTTTTGAGTAGCAATCGTTTGTTCCGGAGAAACCTCAGCATCTGGAACGGGCACCGGAACACCGACATTCGGCTTTGCCATCGGTGTGGAAACAGCGACCTGCGGCAGCGCCTGCTGGTTCTGGATAGAAGGTGGAGGACCCAGCTCCGCATACTTCAGCATAACGACAGGCGCGTTGTTCTCATCTTCACGGCTCAGGTACTGCGCAGCCCAGTAAGCTCCCACACCCGCCACATGAATTGCGATTGCTATGGCCAAACCAATGCCGGTATATTTCCGGGCGAGTCGCTTCAGAAGCGGTGCACCATACAGTGTCACCTCTTCTGGATTTTGTTTTTTCTTTCTTGCCATCTTAGATCAACCTCCCTTCAAATTCGCGCCAACCTTTGCAAGTGCTTGTTGATCCTGAGGCGTCATCGGCGCAAGGCTGAAACGTGTGACATTATCGACGTTCAGCTCATCTAAAATATTTATCATATCCTGGTACTTGGCTTTACGGGAAACCTTTATCAGGGTAATCAGGCGAGAATTCGCCTTGTTACTGTTAATGATAAGGTTCCTGAAATCTTTCCACTCCACTTTTTGAGGCGGCTTGGTCCCGATGTGATAGTAGATCGAGCCATCGGGAGTCACCAAGAGCGTCATCAAGTTTGTTTCGGCTACCTCGACCTTCGTGTCACTCGGGGGGAGGTTTATTTCCATAGCCTGTGGACGGTTAAAAGCCGTTGTCAGCATGAAAAAGGTCAGCAGAAGAAGCGAAACGTCCACCATCGGCGTCATGTCGATATGGATTGCAAGCCTTCTCTTCTTCTTCCTACCACCCTTCTTCCTGACTTCAGCGACTTCTACATCAGCCATAACTAACCCTCCTTATTGCCGCTGCTTCCGCGGAGTTCCGTCTGCAGATCGAACCTGGTGACCTGGGCCCTTTGAAGGTCGTTCATCACGTCCATCACAGTTCCGTAGTCCGCGTCTTTGTCAGCCTTGATGACAGTTATCATCCTTATGTTCTGTATTCGAGCTTTGACTACAAGTTGCGGTAAATCGGTTTCTCGAACCGGGACTGCAGACGCCAGCCACACCGGTACGATTTTCCCGTCGCTGTTCCGGACCCCGTTCGGATACATCGACTCGAACAGGGTTTTCATTATCCACTGCTGATCGACTCCCATAAATATCTGCCCGGCCTTGTCAACTGTAATCGTGAGGACGCCGGTCTCGGGCAGCTTGGGTCCCTTGTCCGATGACGGTAGGGTTATCTGCACTGCCTGCGGCGGCTTGAACTGGGTCGTCATCATGAAGAACGTCAGAAGCAGAAGAGAAACGTCCACCATCGGCGTCATGTCAATCTTGATGGGGATCCGTTTTTTCTTGATTTTTGGCATTTTTTTAAGACTCCTTAATCACGATTCTCAAACACGATTCTTGACTTGTCCTTCGAACTTCCGGGCATTTAAAATCGCAATAATGCTAGACGTCGCCTCGTCGATCATATAAGTAAAGCCGTCTATCTTATTAACAAAAAAGTTGTACCCAACGATTCCTGTGATAGCTGCGACAAGACCGCCTGCAGTGTTGACAAGGGCTTCGGCAATACCTATAGAGAGCTGGATCGCATCCGGCGCACCCGCGTGTGCAAGAGCGTTGAATGCACGTATCATTCCAATAACCGTTCCAAGAAGTCCGACCATAGTGGCAATCGAGGCGATGGTCGAGAGCATTATCAGATTCCTCTCGAGAAGCGGTGTCTCGAGCATAGTCGCCTCTTCGATAGCGCGCTGGACTTCAGCCATGTACTTCTCGGCTTCGATGTGCGTGTCCTTAACCACTTCCTCATATCTTTCCAGGCCGTTGCGGATGACGTTTGCCATTGAACCTCTCTGCTTGTTGCAAGCATCGATGGCAGCGTTGATATCTCCGTTGTTCAGGTTGTCTTCAACTTCTTTGAGGAATTTTGTGAGAGAGCCTTTTCCCTGCGCCTTCCGAAGTGAGAAGAAGCGCTCGAAAATGTACGTGAACACCATTATGGTCAGCATTATCAACAAGACAACGAGCGGACCGCCTCTCTGCAGGTAGTCTGGGAGGTAATAGGTGTAAATAACGTACGCGACTACAAATGCAACGATGATGAGAACCGTTGCGAATATGCCTTGTTTCATTTCAGTAGAGCCTCCTTTTGAAGGTTTTTGTTGAAGTTAAGCTAGACATTAAGACTATTTTTTCTCCTTCGAGAAACTCGCAACCGCATCGAGCTGCGTGTCGTGGACATCAAACACCAGTGTTAGCTTTGTAACGACAAATATGTTCTTAATGCTCTTGTTCAAATTTGCCAATTTTACTTCACCACCATCCTTGGCGTAGTGAGTGTGCGCCCAGATCAGGACGCCGATTGCAGTACTGTTCAGGTAATTCGTCCTGCCAAGATCGATAACAAGCCTTTTGTTCCCTCCCGCAGAGAGTTTTGCCACCTCGGAGCGGAGTTCATCAGTCTCATCGCCACCGATCAGCTCCCCCCTCGGCTCGATTACCGCAACTTCACCGTCGGCAAGCTTAGATACTTTCAGTGCCATATTCTCCTCGCTTTAGTTTAGAGTTTCCTTGATAGTGCTCGAAATATCAGAAATACTGAACGGTTTTTCAATGAACGCTGCTATGAAGGCAGAAAGCGCCTTGCTTCGCATTTCGTATTCCGAAATTCCGACCGCAATAACAGGAACTCCAGGCCGGAGTCTCGCGGCAGCTTCAACGAAATCTACCAGTACCTTCTCCGGCATTTCGCCGTCAACAATCAAAAGATCAACCGGCACCGCGATCAACTTCTCGAGGGCCGCATCAAGATTGAGTTCGCAATGCGCCCTGTAGCCTGTCTGCAGCAGATACTGCTGAATCAAACCGGATACTCTTAAGTCCTGCGCAGCTATCAGCACAGTCTTCGCTTTCTCTGAGACACGCACGCAACGAAAAGTGCAATATCGGTGCCAACGCCGAGCCTCAAGCAGAACCAGATAAAACGTTGATTCCAACTCACATTGAATCCTCCCCGGTAAGGGAAGGAACGCGAAGAAGGACTTCAGCGTGCAAATTGCAAGGAAAAAACCAACTATGCAAGCCCTAATATTATATCAAGGACACGTTGCACAAATGCGTCTGAATCGGGGCACGTATCACTCGCTATGTTTGACTTTCGCTCTGCACAGTCTTAGATTTAGGTGAATCTAACAGAGAGGAAAGCATGATTAGCCATCAGGAGGTTAACCTTCTGACGAACTATACAGCGCGCGACGGCGTAGCCATATCATTCTACCTGAACACAGACGGTAGTGAGCGTAACAAGGGGATCTGGGACATCGAGACGAAAGACCTTGTGAAAAGGGCGCGCAAAGAGCTCGAGAGCTTAAACATTGGCAGAAAGTATATGGAGTCTGCGGATGTGACGCTGAAGAGAATCCAGAAGTTCGTTTCTGTTGAGAACCCCGCGCCCAGGCATAAATCACTGGCCATATTCGCCAACTCCCTGGAAAATTTCTATCAGATATACTGGCTGCCGGTACCCGTAAAGTCGAATCTCGTCGTAGATGCAAACTTCTATGTCCGACCTCTTCTTGCCTTGTTGGAGGAACATTACAGGATAGGGGTTGTTTTGGCGGACTCCAGGCATGTACGCTTGTTCGAAGTCTACATGGACGAAATTATGGAGCACCGGGATTTCACCATCAAGGCCAAAGCTCCCAAGAAGCCGCTGCTTGAGACTTTCATGAAAAGAGAAAAGCGGCTGATGCAGAGAAAAGAAGAAGAGACTCGGTTTCATCTCTCTTCGATTGCCGACCGGCTCAAGGCTGTATCCACGACCCGGCATCTGGACAAGATCATAATCGGCGCGCGCAAACCGCTTGGAGATCATCTTGCGAGGCTGCTTCACACGCGGCTTCGCAATAACCTCATTGCAATCTCCGACATAGACATACACGCTAAAGAAAACGAGGTGCTTTCCAAGATTCTTGCGGCCGAGAGAAACTTTGAACTCGAGGAAGAAAAGAACCTCCTTAGAAAGATATCCGCCGAAGTCGAGAAGGACGGTTATGCCGTAAAGGGCATTAGGAAAGTAATTCAGGCCATCCAGGAATACAACTTACAGGTTCTTGCGGTGGCGGAAGATTTTTCACAGTCGGGGATGGTCTGTTCGGAGTGCGGGATGCCGCATCTGGACGGACAATCATGCGTGTGCTGCGGCGGGGCACTCGTGGAAGTGTCCGACGTTCTGTACGACGTCGTTGAGGAAGCAGTGCGTCAGGGTGCAACGGTGCGACACATTAGAGGCGAGAATCTCATAGGCTCGCTAGAAAACGTGGCGGCCATTATTAAATTCAAGAAGGGAGAACTCGTCAGGCAGGAGGAGCCTGCGGAGACGGAGATTTAGCCTTCCTGAACCAACCCAGCGTGGGATTACATAGCACTTTTTAACTGAACAATTTCCACACGACACACCGAAAGGGGAGATGCCGATTCGTCCTTCGGGAAGGGCCGACCTTGGGTTTCATGGAGAATAAAAAAAGACCGGGTTTTAAGTTGAGTCAAGATCACAGGATGAAGCGAAAACGGTTTCAATACTCGGACGATAGCGGCGAGGTAAATGTCGCCATGGAAGAGGACATTAGGAAGGAACTCTTTAAGCTGTTCCGCCTTGAATTCGGGAAATCTCCCGAAGTAATAGCCAGCGCGCCGGGCAGGATTAACCTTGTCGGTGAGCACACCGATTATAACGACGGCTTTGTTTTGCCGATCGCAATAGACCGACGTACCTACACGGCTGCAGGAAGGCGGGGGGGAAAACTGTTTATCGCGTTTTCGAAGGAATTGGGCAAGAAAACTTCATTTGAGATTTTTCCCGGGAGGTTCGAGCATTCGAATTTCTGGGTCAACTATATAAAAGGGGCCTGCACCCTTCTGAACGACGTGAAGGCTTTGGATGGAATGAACTTCGCGATCGGCAGTACCGTCCCCCGTGGAAGCGGATTGAGTTCGTCCGCCGCTTACGTGGTTTCAATCATCGAGGCTGTCTCACATCTGTACGACATAAAACTCAAAGACACGGAAGTGCCGATTCTCGCCCAACGAATCGAGAACGAGTTCGTCGGCGTCCAGTCCGGCATCATGGATCCGTTCGTCGCCAAGTTTGCGAAGGCAGGCAACGCGCTTCTCGTCGACTCTCGCTCCCTGAAGTGCGAGTATGTCCCGGTGCCGCCAGGCTGCTCGATTCTCGTATGCGTTACAGGGGTCAAGAGAGCACTCGCAACGACCGAATACAACAAGCGAAGGCAACAATGCCAGCAGGCTGTTTCCGCGCTTTCCGAAACACTGAACAGACCGCTCGCTTCTCTCAGGGATCTTACGCTCGATGAGCTGAAGGGAGTCGAGGGAAGGATCGACCGTGTCCTTTATATGAGAGCGCTCCATATTCTCAGCGAGAACGAGCGAACTCTGAGAACCGTTTCCGCACTCAGGGAGGATGACCGGAGCCTCGTTGGGAAGCTGATGCTTGAATCGCATATGAGCCTCCGGACCAATTATGAGGTCAGCTCTCCCGAGCTTGATGCGTTTGTAGAAATCGGTGAGCAGCTCGAAGGAGTGTACGGGGCCCGGATGACGGGTGCAGGGTTTGGTGGGAGCGCGATCTGCCTCGTCGACGCTGACGATGAGGAGGCACTCGTAACAGAAATTGCCCGCCTTTACAAGGAGCGCGGATTCGAGAACGGAAACGTCTTTGTAGCCAGAACCGGCGGCGGTTCGACTATCGAACACCTATAGAAACCGCTGCAATCCCCCGGCTCAAGAGCCGGGACCACCCTTAGTGTTCTTCCCCTTTCTTCCCTTCAAATTTCAGTGCAGCCGAATTGACGCAATACCTCAGACCCGTCGGTTTGGGGCCGTCTTCAAACACATGGCCCAGATGAGCTCCGCACTTGCTGCACTTCACTTCGGTCCTGGCCATACCATAACTGAGATCTTTGTCCTCCTCGATCATCTCGCCAGAAACCGGCTCATAGAAGCTCGGCCAGCCCGAGCCGGATTCGAACTTTGTATTCGAATCGAAAAGCTCATTCCCGCAGCAGAGGCACCTGTAGACTCCCTCGCCGTGGAAGTTCCAGTATTTGCCCGTGAACGCTCGTTCCGTCCCCTTCTCGCGGGTTATGTGGAATTCCTCCGGGGTCAACACCTTCTTCCATTCGACTTCCGGTTTCTCCAACTTGTCAACCATTTTTCAAACCTCCCGAATTAAATCGTATTGTGTTTGAGCATTTTCCCAGCCACGGGCCTGGATGCCGAAACCCGGCATCCCACACCTTATATTTAAACCCCTATTCCGTGCCGCTTAGTTTCCGGCTCTGAGATGCCAGGGCCGGTCAAGACCGAGCCCTACGTGTACACGCAAATGATCGGTTATCCAATTCACGAGCTGCTTCGTCAGCGAGTCATTCCAAGGCGTACCGAGCAGGATAGCCTCACCGCCGACGAAGTATATCAACCCGTTGGCCCCGACCCGGCCATAGCCCTTGACCCCAGCATAAGACACATGCTCGTAAACGCGCAAAGTAAATTCAGATTATCATGTTTTGAGACAGCTCAAGCCCACATCAATCAATAAACAGCTCGGCTCTCTCCCCACGCCTGCCACGCGACAAGCATGGCCTGCCGCTCACAGGTAAGCCCCCTTTGCCGGCGGGAGCTGCGAGTACTTTGGGTTCGATTGTATGATGTTTTCGATGAGTGTGATCAGCTCCCTAAGCTTCACCGCCCTGCTGTCCGGACTTACTATCGAATCCGACCAGTAAACATCTTTCACGGTCGACTTATTCACAACATGAAAGATGTAGGTCGAATGCGGAAACAGGGCTACGACCGTATCCCGTGTTATTACGCTGAAGGTGTCGGGATAGGAAAAGAAACTGATTTCCAACATCTTCGAGCTTACGCGGTCGAGCTCGCTGTCTGAGAGCGCAAAGGAAACTGTGGTCGTACCGTCCATGATCAGGTCCTTCGTGTAGGTGTTGTCGAAGGTATTCAGGACGTTCCTTGCGTTAATCCCGTAGCTGAGTTTCAAATTGAAATCTCTGCTTTGGGGTGAAGTGCCGGAGTCGGAACATGACGCCGCGAACAGCGCGAGAACTAAAATCGGCGGAAACCATCTCATCAATAAGCCCTCCTTTGAATTTCGCCCGCTGCGGACGATTCCAACGGTGTATAGCGACGGAGCTCTTCCTTGAGGAATCGGCACAGGGCAACTCCGAATAACGCGTGCGAATCCTGACGGATCACAGCGACAATGCAGCGCCGCGGCTCCATCATAATATACACACAACGAGCGCAGCGTTTCCGCCGAAGGCGGATCAGTCTCCGACTTGGGGCAGGCAGGTTAAATCCAGAATGCCTACCCGGGGAATACGGATGGCCACCGGTACTTACGGGTCATTTGAGCAAAAGGAGCTTCTTCTTTCTGGTTAGACGCAGCGGCAGTTGATTTCGCGTAATACATATGTTATAATTTGTTATAATTTGGAGAACAAAGCATGCTTAAGACAGCGGTCCGACGAGTTGGCAACAGCTTGGGTATCACTCTCCCCAAGACCGTGGTCGACAACCTGCACCTCAGCGAGGGAGATGAGCTGCACCTTGTCGAAACCGATGAGGGCGTGATCATCACCCCGTTCAACCCAAAATTTGCTGAGTGGGCCAAGGCATACGAACGGACAAACAAGAAGTACAGGAACACGCTTAAGGCCCTGGCGAAATAATGGCCGTCCGCTTCCTGCCGGAGGAACTCGTGATGATAATCCATTCTGATCTCCTCCAGCGATACGGCGGAAAAGCGGGACTCCGGGACATCGCTCTCCTTCAATCCGCTCTAGCCCAACCCAAGGTAACTGTCGGGCGAAAGTTCGTGCACAAATCCGTGTTCGACAAGGCGGCTCCTTATGGATTTCATCTTTGCAGAAACCACCCATTCATTGACGGCAACAAACGAGTTGCATTTGTACTGATGGACCTTTTCCTCGAGAGAAACGGCTGGGAGATAGTTGCCAACGAGGAGGACGCGTATTCATTGATGATCGAGTTATCTTCAGGAAAGGTCTCCAAGACTGAGCTATCCTCCTGGCTGAAGAATCATTCGGGCCGCCTCCCAAGACATTGAACTGCGGTTGCGCCTAACGTCCCGTGGGAAAGAGTCGTCGCGCACTCCTTTGGGACTATAATGTGTGCGCGGTGAAGCGAGCACCATGATATAGAATAATCGAGCGTCTCTTTTCTCGTTGTTATCTGCCGTTGGCGCGGTGAGATGCATGTGTACTTTATTTGACTCTATGTCAAAAGTGACATACATTGTATCGATTGAAAACAATGAACAAACCCCTCGCGTGGCTTCATGGTGAGATAGGGACGCCTCCTTTCTCAAGCCAAGCGAGGATCGAAGCTGGTTACTTGTTGCGCCGGCTGCAGATGGGCGAGAGCCTTTCATTGCCTCATTCGCGTCCGATGCCACTGGTTGGTGCACGGTGCCACGAACTTCGGATTGATGACGAGAATAGGACGTGGCGTATCGTCTATCGAATTGACTCTGATGCCATTGTGATTCTTGAGGTCTTTGAGAAGAAGACTCAGAAAACACCCAAAGAAGTGATTGAGAACTGCAAACGACGAATTCGGCTGTATGATTCGTAAGATTGGAGAATGAGAATGAAAACATCAAAGAAAAAACGGCTTGAGGGAAAGGGGTGGAAGGTAGGCAATACAACTGAATTCCTGAACCTTTCACCTGAGGAAGCTGCATATATTGAACTGAAACTGACGTTGAGCAAGAACCTTCAGAAGTATCGTCTTGAGAAAAAACTGACGCAACAGGGGCTTGCCAAGATATTGAATTCAAGTCAATCAAGAATTGCGAAAATGGAAGCCGGGGATCCATCGGTTTCGCTCGATTTGCTTGTCCGTTCACTTCTGATTCTCGGAGCCTCAAAAAAGAATCTCGCCCGTATGTTGGGATAGTGTCAGGCTTCATTGAGTATAATACAGTCAGGTTTCGAGCAACATTCCGCGCCAATGGCAGATAACGTCCGCCAGAAAACAGTCGTCCCGATTCGGCACCATAGATATTGCGAAGCATCCACGATGTGCTCAATCGGGATGAAGCGAGCTCGACATATACAAATGACGAACGTCTTCTTCCCGATTGTTATCTGCCGTCCGTAACTTCCTCTATGCTAAAGATTTTCTAGAAAGTCTTCTACCTTTACCTTCGCGAGCTTGAGGATCCCCTGCAACGTTCCCACTTTGAGTTGCCTGTGCAGCGGAACAACACATCCGACGTCGCCGGCGGGAGTGGACTTCTTCAGGATGACATGGCTCCCTCTTTGCCGAACCCTTCTAAACCCAAGCCGCTCAAGAGCCCTGATCGCCTCTTCGCCCGAAACACTGTGTAGTTCAGACATTGATCGCGACTTCAAAGGTTGTGAGAAGCGGCTTCTCAACTTCCTTGAGGGGGAATTCCTCCAGATATAGTTCGGTTGCTTCTTTCAGATTTGCTAAGGCCTCCTCTACAGTGACCCCTTGGCTGACGGTACCCACCTCCGGGCATTCGGCTACATACATGTCTTCCTCCCTGTGAAGCACCGCGGAGAACGTCTTTAAGGTCATGTGAGCGTCCTTTTTGTATAATATAACAAATTCTGGTCACGGGTGGCGCATAACGTCCAACGCAAAAAAGGTTCGTCCCGCTTCGACGCCATAAATGTGCGAAGCTCGACGGGCACGGCGAAGCGGGATGAAGCGAACGCCATGATATATAATAATTGGGCATCTTTTTTGCGCGTGTTAGGCGAAGTTGCCATTTTAGAATTCCATACCGAGATAGAAATCGAACGATCGGTTCTTGATTATGTAGAACGGCTGGTCATAGGAATCAGTGAAATCCGGGTCGTACCGAAACTCTAAAAAGAACCAGTTCCACTTGACTCCACAACCGAACGTACCGCCATAGTCGACGGCTTTGAACCGATTGAACGGGGCTTCGGTATCTCCATCGTGATGGGACGACAACAGGAAGTCGACACGTGGACCTGCAAGCAAATAGGGAGTTATTAACCCGACCGGGAGGCCAATCTTGGCGGCGATTGGTATAGAAAGGTATTCTTCCCACGGTGCCTCAACAACGTTGTAGGGCACCTCGAGGCCGTTTATGAAGACCTCGGTCCCCTTCATTCCCTTTTGCGCGTATTGTACTTCGCCAACAACGCTAACGTGTGAGAGGAGAGCCAGCTCGATAAACCCGCCTACGGCAATCCCGGTGTAACTGTCCATCCACCTGCCGCGGGTACCAGGTTCCGTGTCTTGCCAAAACTCGTTCGACGACACAAGCCCCACCTTGAATCCGTAACCCCGGATAACCTGTGAGCGCGAAGTGCCCGGCAACAACTCAACAAACAAAAAGATAATCGCAAGCAGATATCTCATGGTATCCTCTGGTGGCAATTTCGCCTAACCGTGTGCACAAACCACGCATTGCCGACCGCCGAAATAAAATGACTCCTTTATTCCCGCGGCGGGAGGCACTGAACGAACTCTGTAATCCTTCCGAAAGCGTGAGTGACGTGGTTTGTGCTGTTAGCGGTCGTTGTTTTAGCATCTCGGAAATCAATTAATAATATCTCTTTTGGCATTGGCCAACTTTTCGTGCCATTTTTGGAGTTCCTCAGGAGTTTGTCTCACCCAATCTGTTACTTCGCCAACGATTTTCATTGGTGCTTTAGTACGATAGGATCGTGTCGGATTGCCCGGGAATTTTTTATCTGTAACGTTTGGGTCATTTTCAAAGCTCCCCGTCGGTTCAACGATATAAACATGTTCACGTCCATCACCTTTAGCTAATGCCGCAGCAAGTCCCGCCCCATTAACCAAGCCTGTGAAATAAATGTGATTCATTATGACTTCGGTGTTGTAATTAGACCTGCTCCCTGCGGTCAGCAAATCGCCAACCTTCAAATCTGCTTTCGTTCCGTGATAAAAGGGACCATTGTCAGACAGTCTTTCCGTGAACGAAATTGCTAATTCATAATTCTTTTTTGCGTTGTCGAGGTCTCCTAAGTCTTCATAGCATTTGGAAATGTTTAGATATAGAGTAGGAAAAGCTCCCTTAACGGAGTAGTTATTTGTTTTCAATGCAAACTGCAAAGCTGTTTCGAGCCACTCTAGTTTTTTGGGAACATCTTTTTGATGTCGAGCCACATAATGAGCTGCAAGGAATTTTTCAAAGTCGTCTGACGCCGTATTCCAGGCTTGAAGAAATAGCCTGCTTGCTTCTTCAGGTTTGCCCTTTCTTTCCAAGTCCATACCCTGAATACAGAGTTTAACAACATTGTTGTTTGGGTTGAATTCCATTTTTTAATTATTTCGTCTGTTAATTATTGAATTTTAATTTGGCAGATTGTCCTTACACGGTTAAAGTGTTTAACAATGACCGCTAACGTCCACCGCAAAACAGTCGTTCCGATTGCCGCATATATATAATTGCGTAGCATCCATGATACAGCGGCAATCGGGATGAAGCGAACTCGATATATGTTCCATGATGAGCGTCTTTTTTGCGGTTGTTAGGCGCAGTATCAAGCCCTTGCCTATTTTTACCCTTAGTGCGGGTCTTATGTACCATGGCATCTATTCATTCAACGGATGGTTACTATGCCCACTGCAAAGTTCTCGTTCATGTATTTTCGGAATGCTATCCGATAGCTCCCACTTTCTGTAAAGGTGTACGGCACTGCGAAGATATTTCCTTGAGGATCAGCTTGAAGATTATAGTTGTCTATGAATGAAAAACCGTTACCCTTCATACTACAAACATACAATAGAAGATTTGAGACGCCGAATGTCACGTTGGATTCAAGTCTGATATATACCTGCCCACGCTTGAAGCTATCTCCTGGGTCAATTGGATTTAGGTTATCATCAACCTTCTTACAAAAGGTAACCGAAGCCGTCGGAGTTAATTGGCTGTTATCATTATTTGATTCGTCACTCGCGCTAGAAAATGGATTGTTTACAAGATGGGTTTGCACCAAAACGATGGTAATCACCACAATGGCTCCGACCACTTTAGCTATGGTGCCAAACTGAGCCGTGTTAGGGCCTCTTTGGGTGTCCGAGCCTGGGTCGAGGCGTTCGTTCTTTGCGGTGGTTGATTCAATTGGCGATTCCGAATCTAGTGTGTCCAATTCAGCTCCGCACTGATTGCAATAACGTGCTGAATCAGGATTACCATCATAGCCGCATTTTTCACATTTCATAAACTGCCTCCATGAAATTTCTGCTCTAAATAGTTGGAGATAGGATTATTCTTTTGTCCCGATTACGAAGCCATACATATCAATTATCTTAGCCTTTGGATAATTAAAGACGGACTCACCCGAAGTGAAATCTTTTGTGAATGTCTCGTCAGAGACTCCGTCAATTTCCTTTTTGTTCTGTAAATAGAAAGACTGGATGACTTCGAGAGATTCCTTATTGAGAGTAAGGGCCGCAAACTTAGATTTTTCAGGTTCTATTTTCTTGAAACATTTGCAAAAATACTCGTCAAATGCTGGTACTATCCCGAACACTCCGAGGATAATTTTAGTGACCAAAACAATCTCACGGTTCCCATCTTCAATCACTAAGTCACGAATTGTATTATATATTCCCTCAATTAAGTCATATTTATCTTTGTACTCAGAGGGCTGAATTTCCCACGTTGTTCGTTCCACTTTGGCAATGTATTCAATTAGCTCCTTGAAATATCAATAACTCTTCTGCAACAGGAAACTTGAGCCTCTCATCATCCCCCAACTTGCTAAGTAGAATCCGAGAATTGCACAGGATTTTTCTTTGTCGCGGAGAATGGCTTCCGCGTTGTTCGACCTAAAGTAATTGTAGCAGTAGTCAAAAGACGAATTTCGATGGTCAGGATACGAGATTTTAGTAAAGTGATGAACTGCATCAGTAATTGTCATTTTTCCTCCATGGCTTGATATTGCGTCTAACGTCCGCACGAACCACGTCGTGACGGCGCTCCTTCTGAATTTACTAAGTGCGCGGCATGAACCGAGCACGACGATGTATAATAATCGAGGGTCGTGGTTCGTGCTGTTATACGCTGGCGCGCGTCCGCGCTTCAAGAAATCTCGTAGACTTGACCGGGTACCATTTCCGGTAGGCTCTTCAGCAAAGCCGGCATAAGCGGCCGTAAGTATTCCAGACGGTTAAGCGGCGTTTGAAAAACAACCACTGCTAGCCCGTATTGCTTAATGTTCTATTGAAAGGGCAAGTTTTTATCAATCGTAACGAAGACTTTGAAATTGTGCTCGGAGGCCTTCGCCATCAATTTACCGTTGGTCAATCCTGACCACCCCATATCTTGTACAGTGAATACTTCGTGTGGCTCAAACTCCTTTTTCAAACGCCAATTTAGGCATTCGTCAAGAAGTATTTTCATGCAATCGATGTGCCTGTAGTGAGCATGCGTTCAGCCCACTCAAGAACCTCGATAACTTGCTCCCGCTTGACGGTCGGAAAATCTTTGAGGAAATTCTCAATGGTGTCGCCGCTTTCGAGGTAGTCGAAGAGATTCTTGATAGGGACCCTTGTCCCACGGAACACCGGCATACCGCTCAGAATTTCCGGCGAAGAGTAAATGGCACTGGTTGTCATGTTACTGGCCTTTCCCATGAGAAAATATAGACCAAACTGCTTGATTAGTCAAAGAAAGAGCTTACTTCGTTGAGGCCCGGACGCGCGCTTGCGTATAACGTCCCGCCCAAAAAAGTCGTGCCGCTTTGACGCTATAGATGCGCGAAGCTCGAATGTGCGGCAAAGCGGCATGAAGCGAGCACGTTCCATATTCAATGACGAGCGTCTTTTTTGGCATGTTATGCGCAGGCAAAGTTCTATATGGATCGCGTTTTGTGGCACAAGAACAACGACTCATCGCGGCATCAGCGCGAACGCACCCCAGCCCAGGTATTCACGAGTGTAAGTCGCGTAGCGCTCGGGTTCCGAACTGAGTTTGGCTCGAACATCTTTCGCGAACTCGTCGTCGGGATTGGCTTCAAGCCATCGGCGCATGGTGAGCCATTTGGCCGCCTCGTATCTGTCCCAGCCGTCTTGGTCAGCCAGAACCATTTCAACGACGTCGTAGCCAAGGTGGCCGAAAGACGCGAGAAGTTCTGGAAGCATGAGAAAGTCGGAGATTGAGTTGGCAAGACACCCCTTGGCAACATCGTCCGTCGGCGGTAACTGCCGCCAGTAGGGCTCGCCGATGAGGATGATCCCTCCGGTGCGCAGGCTCCGCGCCAGAAGCTCGATAGTGCCGGCGACTCCCCCGGCGATCCAAGTGGCACCGACACAGGCTGCCACACTGACCTTCTCGTCAGAGACGTAGCCGGCAGCATCGCCATGGATGAACTTGACTTGATGGGCCACGCCGAGTTCCTCAGCACGGAGTTTCGCTTGCTCGGTGAACAACTGGCTCATGTCGATGCCGGTGCCGATGACGCCGTGATCGCGTGCCCATGTACACAGCATCTCCCCCGAACCGCTGCCGAGGTCGAGCACTCGGGCCCCCGATTCCAGACGCAGCGCCGCGCCGAGAGCCGCGAGCTTTTCGGCTGTGATCGGGTTGTGGATGCGGTGAGCACTCTCAGTGATGTTGAAGATCCGTGGAATGTCCATTTCGGAAAATCTCCTTACAGGTGTGAATAGACTCGATCATAGCCTAACTATTGTTTATATGGTTTCCAGATGACACTGCATTCTGGGTCGATTAACTGTGCCGCAAAACGCACTACCAACGGGACTTTGCTTGCGCCTAACGACTCGCCAGAAAAAAGTCGTCGCGATTTGCCGCTATTGCGGTATTGAGCGAGCTCGACGATATATGATAGTCGAGCGTCGTGATCGCCGCTGTTATGTGAGGTGCACCGCGCAGGTGACTTTCCTCGCAGCCGTACCGTCACGATTCGAATTCTTTGGGAGGAAGCTGAGATTGCCTGATGATAGATTTCAAGGTCCCCAACTTGATCTCCTTGTGATCTGGCACAGGAACCGTAATGGTTGAATCCCCGGTTCTTCTTTACATTATAATATGACTCCCGCATTGTCTAACCTCCTGAAAACCATGTTGCGAGAGAATGCGGCAAACCTCCTTCCCGGAGAGGATCCGCAGTTTACCCAACGGCGATCTCTAAACGAGTTATGAAGACTTCATCGTGCAAGCGCTCTTGAACCTCCTGTTGCGAAGCTGTCTCAAAGAATAGCTCAATCGCCTCTTTGAGGTTTTCTCGAGCCTTCTCCACGGATTCACCTTGGCTGGCAATATCTAGCTCAGGGCAGAGGGCAACGTACATGTCATCTTCGCGCTCGATTACCGCCGTAAATTGAAGTGTTTTCTGCACTGAATGGACTCCTTACCTCGTTAACTCCGGGACAGTTTAGTCAAATCGTATTGAGAAGTCAATTTGCCAATGATGATCGCGCGGCGCATTTTCACATAACGTCCCGCCCAAAAAAGTCGTCCCGATAGCCGCATATAAATCTTGCGTAGCATCCATGGTACAGCGGCAATCGGGATGAAGTCCACGACCCGACAAGGCTTCCGAGTCGGGCGAGTTCGATATATAAACATGATGAGCGTCTTTGTCCGGCTTGTTATGCGTTCGTGCCGCATGCGCGAAACGGTTGAAAGAATCGACGTATGTGAGTATGTTTAGACAAAGGAGTGGTAAAATGTCTAATACCGTCGCCCAAATGAGTAAGAAGGAACTTGAGGAGATGATCTCGAATGCAGTCGAGGATAAACTCCTTGAATTATTTGGCGACCCTGACGAGGGACTCTCGATGAAAGAGAACCTTCGCAAACGACTTCGCCGACAGAAAAGGGTAGTTGCAGAGGGGGAGCGCGGTACCGACCTGAGCGTCCTTCGCAAGCAAATCGGACTGTAATTGTACTCGGTTCGACTTCTCAAGTCTGCGTCCAGAGAGCTCGAAAAGCTCGACCGAACGACTGCCGAACGGATTGTTGATCGGCTCGACTGGCTTTCGTCAAATCTCGATTCTACCAAGCTATTTCCTCTCAAAGGCTAACTAAGTCAGCTATACAAGGTCCGCGAAGGTTCATACCGCATCATCTTCGAAGTCCTCAAATCTGAGAACACCATCATTGTTCACGCCATCGGGCATCGTCGGGACATTTACAAGCGGCGTTGACCATGAACACGCTTGAGAGAATCCGCGCGCGGACATGACGCATAACGTCCACCGAGAAGAAGTCGTGGCACGCTCCTCTACGAGGTCGTAGACCTTCTTTATATTATAGTGTGCGTGCCATGAAGTCCACGACCCGACAAGGCTTCCGAGTCGGGCGAGAGCGATATATACAAATAACAGAGCGTCTTCTTCCGGCTTGTTATCTGCCGCCCGTGACTTCCCGTATGTTAAAGATTCCTCAGAAAGTCTTCCACCTCTACCTTAGCTAGTGCCGTTCCAACTATTATCTCCTAAAAAGGGACAGATACCGGTTGCTGTGAGGTTTCTCCTTATTTCTTCGGGTCAGGTACCGGTAGATTCTGCAGCGGCGTTCCTGATGCGTTCTATCGTC
>JBJKQU010000017.1:0-12735 GCA_046705025.1 Candidatus Kryptoniota bacterium
GCAACTTCTATTTCGGCGGGCTCGACCAGTACCGCATGTCCGCGAATTCCGACAACAACCAGAAACTCACGCCGCCGAAGAAGTACTTCCGTTCCGACAATGTCGATTTTCAGAGGGGCGAGCTGGAGACCAACAAGGGTAATCTGTATTTCAACCGGTGGAGCTATCACATGCAGATCAATGACATCCCGATAGATGAAATTGTGCAGTAACCGGTCAGGGCCCGGGGCGAGTGGAGGCTCGGATCAGATTGTGGTTGGTGGTGAGGCAGCTTAGTGTTGCCTTGCCTATTCAAGGGGAGTGTCCTTCCGATAAGGCTGATAGGTAGGTTTGACTCTCGTGGCCCGGCAATGGCTGTGGCTTTCCGCCACTTTCACCGGTAGAACGCTCACCGGACGGGGACACATCGCTTTCTTGCTTAAATTCTCCGGTCTGGTTATATTGACATGCTTTTCTCGCATGCCTATGTGCATGCCGTATTGAAATATCTAGCGAGAAATTCTATTGAAGATAAATATTTCGAACCTTTCGGAAGGAACTCACGAGTATACATTTAGCGAAATTCCCTCCGATATTCGGCTGGATGAGCGTTTTTCAGAGACGGTATCTGTTCAGGTCAGGCTTGAAAAGCGGCGCAGACAGCTCTTTTTGACAGGACACATCGATACCTCGGGCAGATTCGCCTGCGACCGCTGTCTCGAGGATTTCGACAAGCCGCTGAGCGTCGATTACAGAATGGTGTACGTTTATGACGAGAGCGACGCGGGCGAGGTTGACAAGGGTGAAATTACGGTTCTTCAGCCGGGCTCGAACGTAATTGACATCGATGAAGATGTGAGGCAGTACATTCTCCTCATGATTCCCTTGAAACTGCTGTGCAAAGAAGACTGTGCAGGGCTTTGCGGTACCTGCGGTGCGAATCTGAACCACGTGGTCTGCGATTGTCCGAAGGAATCAATTGAATCCGACGTTGTCGCAAAGAAGCCAAAGAGAATTGTAAGTAAAAATTAGGTTGCCCGAAGGATACTTTCGGGAAAGGAGTAGAAATGCCAAATCCGAAACGAAGACACTCTAAATCAAGAGGAGCGAAAAGACGGACGCATTACAAAGCGACAGCTCCGACTGTTTCAGAATGTCCGCATTGTCATGAACCCAAACTCCCGCACCGGGCATGCCCGAACTGCGGATACTACGGCGGAAGAGTTGCGTTTATTCCAAAAGGCGCTTAATTCACCGACAGAAGCACGCGTTATTCGTGAACCGTTTTTCCAAAAGATCCCGGTCAGGGTCAATCGACACCAGAAACTGATTTAAGAATGCGAATCGCACTCGATGCTATGGGTGGGGATGAGGCCCCGCTCAGGATTGTTGAAGGTGGTTTGCGAGCTCTTAAGGCGTCAAACAACCGCTTCGAGCTTGTACTCGTCGGCCGGAAAGAAGAGGTAGAGAAGGAAATTGCCCGCCATTCTGCTGCCGGTCTGAACTGGTCCATTGTCGATGCCCGCGAAGTGATAGAGATGCACGAATCCCCCAACTCAGCTATCAAACAAAAGCGGGATTCCTCTATAGTGGTCGGCCTGAATCTCCACAAGGAAGGCAAGGTGGATGCGTTTATAAGTGCCGGCAACACGGGGGCTTTCATGGCCGCTTCCACACTGATATTGGGCCGCGTGAAAGGCGTGAGCCGACCGGCCGTCGGGACGCCGCTTCCTACTATAAATGATGTCTGCTTCCTCATCGACTCCGGTGCCAACTCCGACTGCAGGCCCCAGCACATACTCGAATTCGGTATCATGGGCTCGATCTACGCGAGAGAGATACTGAAGAGGGAGAAACCCAAGGTCGGGCTGTTGAATATAGGCGAAGAGAATTCGAAGGGGAATGAGCTCGCTCAGGCCTCCTATTCGCTTCTCGAGAAGAGCGGGCTGAATTTCATCGGCAATATCGAGGGAAGGGACATTCTAAGGGGGAAGGCGGATGTTGTACTTACTGACGGGTTCGTCGGCAATATTGTGTTGAAATTTGCGGAAAGTATTCTCCCGACGCTGAAAACCAGGTTCCGACTCTATGCGGCAGGGAACATCTTCAGGACCATCCGGGCCGGCTCGATGGCAAGCACGCTCAAGAGAGTGTTGAAAGGATTCAGTTACGAGGCCCACGGCGGGGCGCCGCTTCTGGGGGTCAAAGGGATATCGATAATCGGCCATGGAGGCTCGACGACTCTGGCAGTTGAGAACATGGTCCTCCGTGCGGAGGAGATGGTGAAGCACGGTATAAATGAACTGATAGAAAGCTCAATCACGAAATTTGAATCGTCCCGACAGAGCGGGACAGCTCAGGGAAAGGCTTAATAGATGCCAAAACGTGCAGTGATAACCGGCGTAGGTCATTATGTGCCCGAAGAGAAGCTGACTAACGCCGACCTGGAAAAGATCATCGATACGACAGACGAATGGATCAGGACTCGTACCGGGATTCGCGAGAGAAGATTCCTGAGGAAAGGTGCGACGAGCGACCTGGCCGCCGGCGCCATAACCGATCTTCTGAAGAAGAGAAACATGTCTGCTGAAGAGATAGATCTTATCATCGTTGCGACAATCACCCCCGACATGTTTTTCCCCTCGACGTCATGCGTCATACAGGAGAAAATCGGCGCGAAGAACGCGTGGGGATTCGACCTCTCTGCGGCATGTTCGGGCTTTGTTTTCGCCCTCGTTACCGGTGCGCAGTTTGTCCAGACAGGCGCGTACAAGAAGGTTATCGTAGTCGGAGCGGACAAGATGACCGCGATTACCGACTACACCGACCGTGCGAACTGCATCCTGTTCGGGGATGCGGGCGCGGCACTGCTTCTCGAGCCTAGCGACGGCGAAGAATACGGAATTATAGATCACATCCTGCACTGCGACGGTTCAGGCGCCCCGTACCTGAATATGCTCGGCGGTGGAAGTCTCAACCCGCCGTCACACGATACCGTCGACAAGAAAATGCACTACCTGTATCAGGACGGCAAGGCCGTCTTCAAGGTCGCCGTGGTCGGCATGGCAGATGTCTCTTACGAGATAATGCAGAAGAACGATCTGACGAGCGAGAGTGTAGACTGGCTCGTCCCGCACCAGGCGAACAAGCGCATCATCGATGCGACGGCAAATAGAATGGGACTCGACAGTTCGAAGGTCATGTTGAACATCGACAGATATGGAAATACAACGGCAGCGACTATCCCGCTTTGCCTGTCCGAGTACTATCAGAGCGGTCAGCTGAAGAAGGGACAGAACCTCGTCCTTTCTGCTTTCGGAGCCGGTTATACCTGGGGCGCCATCTTGCTGAAATGGGGGATGGAGAGCTGTCAGGATTGAGCACCGGTAAAACTGAGAACAATTCTTCGCGTAAGACAGCATTTATTTTCCCCGGGCAGGGTTCGCAATATGTGGGCATGGGGAAAGACTGGTTTGAGGCTGCCGGCCACGCGAAGGAGATGTTCGGCCGGGCAAATGAGATCCTCGGTTTCGACATTTCAAAGATTTGCTTCGAAGGGCCTGAAGAGGAGCTTCGACAGACGGTCGTGACACAGCCTGCCATTTTCCTGCACAGCGCAGTCGCGTTCACATCACTGGAACACAAGGAATTCGACGCTGCGGCAGGTCATTCGCTGGGAGAGTATACCGCCTTGTTTGCCGCGGGAGCTCTCGACTTCGAGCACGCACTCATGCTTGTCGGGCTGCGCGGCAGGCTGATGCAGAATGCCGGCGGCATCCGCAAGGGAACGATGGCCGCCGTCGTGGGTCTCGAAGGAGAAGCGCTCGAAGCAGTCTGCAGGGAGGCCTCCGGCGACGGAGTCGTTCAGCCGGCAAACTTCAACTCTCCGGGACAGGTCGTCATTTCCGGGGACGTCGCGGCGGTGCACAGGGCCATTGAGCTGGCGAAGAGCCGCGGCGCCAGGATTGTGAAGGAGCTCGTGGTAAGCGGTGCTTTTCACTCACCACTGATGGAGGCGGCGAAGGAGGAGCTGAAGAAGGCAATCGATTCGGCACCGATTCAAAACGCCAAAGTGCCGGTTTATGCGAATGTCACCGCAAAGCCCGTCACGACTGAGAACGAGATCAAGGACGCGCTGATCCGTCAACTGACAAGCCCCGTCAGATGGCAGGAGTCGCTTCTGAATATGGCCGATAATGGCGTGACCAGGTTTGTAGAGGTCGGCCCCGGAAAAGTCCTGCAGGGGCTCGTAAAGCGGACGGTGCCGGCTGGCGAGATCATCGGAATTGACAAAACGAAAGACAGGGGTGTATTCTCGTAATGAGCGAGCACGAAATAGAAATATCCGGATTGAAATTTGACCCGCAGATTTTCACCGACGGATTCGAAGAGCCTGATGGTCCAAACGCCTGTACGTCGCACTGCTGCAGGCACGGCGTCTACCTGGATCCTGTCGAACGGGACAGAATACTCGCAAGCGCCGACATCGTTGAGAAGTACCTTGATGAAACCCAGACGAAAGACAGAAGTAAGTGGTTCGACAACGCTGAGGAAGAGGATGTCGATTTTCCTTCCGGAGTATGCGTCAGCACACAGGTATATAATGACAAATGCGTGTTCCTGAAGAAAGACGGGAAATGTGCGCTCCAGCTCGCCGAGAAGGAAGAGGGATTGCCCCGATTCTCGTTGAAACCTTTTTATTGTATACTGTTCCCTATAGTTAAAGTCGACGGAGTATTCACGTACGATGATTTCTGCTCCGGCGAGTCGGCTTGCTGCACGGCATCGCGGGCCAGTGGGAGCAAGATGATCGAAACCTGTTCGATAGAGTTCGAGCATGCACTGGGGGCCTCGAAGTACAAAGAGGTTCTTGACTACTATAAGAAGAACCTTGCGGGAGAGGGCAACTCCGGCACAATATCAAAGCCTTCCGGGCAGGAGGATTTAGAGAATGCAGGAGATGATTCGGTTGGGTCTTGAGGGCAGGACAGCCTTAGTAACGGGCGGCGCCCGCGGAATCGGACGCGCAATTTCGCTCGAGCTTGCGAGGAACGGAGCAGATGTTGCCTTCACGTACAGAAGCTCGGGACAGCTTGCCGAGTCGCTGATATCGGAAATCAGGGCGCTCGGGCGGAAAGTAGTGGGGATACAATCGGATGCGACTTCCATGAAGTCCGCGGTCGAAGTGGTCGAAAAAGTTGTGGCGGAATTCAAGCGGCTCGATATTCTGGTGAACAACGCCGGAATTACAAAGGACAACCTCCTCCTGAGGATGCAGGAAGAGGATTGGGACTCGGTGATTCAAACGAATTTGAAGAGTGTTTTCAATTATACGAAGGCAGCAGCCCGCACGATGATGGGACAGCGGTACGGGAAAATAATAAACTTGAGTTCCGTTGTCGGCTTGAGAGGGAACGCCGGACAATCCAATTACGCCGCATCGAAGGCGGGGATAATAGGCTTCACGAAGTCGATTGCGAAGGAACTGGCCAGCAGAAATATACTTGTCAATGCTGTGGCGCCTGGTTATATTGAGACCGATATGACCGCGGCTTTGACAGAAGAACAACGTAAAGCGGTAGTCGATACGATCCCATTGAAACGAGTAGCTAAACCTCAAGAAGTAGCAAAAGTGGTGCTTTTTCTCGCCTCTTCCGATGCAGACTATATAACTGGTCATGTGATTCCGGTAGACGGCGGAATGTCAGTTTAAAATCAAACATATGGAGGAAAAACCATGGCGGTAGACGTCGAGGCAAAAGTAAAAGAGATTATCGTAAACAAGCTTGGCGCTGAAGAATCCCAGATCAAGCCTGAGGCATCGTTCACAAACGATCTCGGAGCGGATTCTCTCGATACTGTGGAGCTGGTTATGGAATTTGAGAAGGCATTCAACATACAGATTCCTGATCAGGACGCGGAAAAGATACGCACGGTCGGCGATGCGATCACTTATCTGAAAGAAAAAGTAAGCTGAGTTCTACTTCAATGACAGATAGGGAAAGTCTATGAGAAGCGGAAAACGCGTCGTCGTAACTGGGCTTGGGGTGGTAACGCCGATCGGGCTGACCGTCGATGAATTCTGGCAGGCGATGATGGAAGGCAAGAGCGGCGCAGGCCCGATTACATATTTCGATGCTTCCAGGTATGATACGAAGTTTGCCTGTGAAGTGAAGGGATTCGACCCGCTGAAATATCTGGACAGGAAGAGCGTGCTGCGCATGGACATGTTCACACAGTTTGCCGTGGTTGCTGCCGCTCAAGCCGTCGATGACGCAAAAATTGATTTTGAAAAAGTCGATTCTAATCGTGTCGGTGTCGTTGTGGGAAGCGGGATCGGAGGCATGGCGACCTACCAAAAGCAGCAGGAAACCATATTTGCCACCGGGGGCCCCGACAGGATAAGCCCTTTCTTTATTCCTATGATGATCTCCGATATCGCCGCGGGATATATATCGATGCGGTACAAGATTAAGGGTCCCAATTACGCCACCACTTCGGCATGTGCGACATCCAGCCATGCGATCGCAGACGCGGCAATGCTCATAGAGCGCGGCGACGCGGATGTGATGCTCACCGGCGGGTCCGAAGCTGCAATATGCCCGATGGGGATCGGCGGATTCAACTCGATGAAGGCTCTCTCGACGCGCAACGATGACCCGCTTCATGCAAGCAGGCCTTTCGACGCTAAGCGCGATGGGTTCGTGATGGGTGAAGGCGGCGGCATTATGATTCTCGAGAGCTACGAGCATGCTATGAAGAGGGGCGCCAGGGTTATTGCCGAGTTGGTGGGCTTCGGATTGACGGCAGATGCCTACCATATAACGCAACCCGCCCCGGGGGGCGAGGGCGCCGTCAGGGCGATGGAGCTCTCTCTGAAAGATGCGGGACTGAAGCCTGAGGATATCGATTATATCAATGCTCACGGCACTTCGACCCCTTTCAACGACAAAACCGAGACCGAGGCAATTAAGACGGTTTTCGGCGAACACGCATACAAGCTTCACGTCAGCTCCACCAAATCTATGACCGGGCACCAGCTCGGTGCCGCCGGAAGCGTGGAGGCTATTGCGACGGTCCTTGCGCTGCAAAACGACATGCTCCCGCCCACGATTAACTACGAGGTTGCGGATCCCGAATGCGATCTGAATTATATTCCGAACAAGCCGATCAAGAAGGTCGTCAACTACGCCATCAGCAATACATTCGGTTTCGGCGGGCATAATGCGACGCTGCTGTTCGGGAAATTCAAAGGGTGACGGACGGAAGGTTTCAACAAATTCCAGATCGGAAAACACAGGCAGTCCTGGAATAAAGGACTAATAAACCGACATAGTTACGGGGGTTCGCTATTCAGCTTCGTTTTCATTTGGTACGAATATGACGAAAAATGCTACTGTTGAGATCGGGAGGCGTGGGCAATCCATGTCGGCACCGGGCACTGCCGCCCGTTCTGTAGAGCGAAGGCGCCGGCTTCGGAATCGCAAGACCAGAAATTGTTGACAAGACGTGGCTTTTTCTCCGAAAAGATTTTTTGAGACACGGATACTAAAGCGGAACGGTCGCCTCAAGAAGAAGGGCGAACTCGAGAGGGCACTCGGCATAAGAATCAGGAATGAAGATTACTTTGTCGAGGCGATGACCCATCGATCCGCGCTGTCATTTTCTTCCGGCGAGCGGAAAAACTCCAACGAGCGGCTTGAATATTTGGGTGATGCGGTACTGAATCTACTGGTGGCTGAAATTCTCTTCGACGAAAGGCCAGAGCTTGATGAAGGACAGATGACACGCCTCAGGAGCCTTCTTGTCAACCAACACGCTCTGGCGGAGTGCGCGACCGAGGTCAACCTCTCATCCTTCATAACCATGAGCAGCAGCGCACAGCAGGCTATCGAGAAGGGTTACGAGACGATTATCTCGGATGCGTTCGAGGCGGTGGTCGCAGCCATCTACCGGGACGGGGGATTGAAGGCAGCGAAGAAATTCGTAGTCAGGGTGGTCATGCCGAAGGAAAAGCAGGTCGGCAGGGAGATTTTCAAGACGCTCGACAGGAATTTCAAGAGTGCCCTTCTGGAGTTGTCTCAGGCACGCGGACTCGGCGCGCCCCGCTACAACTTGCTTAAGGAGGAGGGGCCGGATCACGACAGGACCTTCACGGTCGAAGTCCTGGTCGGTGATGAGCCGCGGGGGAGCGGCTCGGGAAAAACCAAGAAGGCTGCGGAACAGAATGCGGCCGAGGTTGCTTATGAAAGCTTGAAAGCGGAACCGGTACAGAAGAAGGAAGATGAGCCGCCTTCGTCCGATTCCGAAATCGGGCCGTCATAGTTTGTTCTTAATCTCCTCCCATCGGCATCATACACCTTATCATCGCAGAAAAGAGGTCTGAATGGATAAAAGAGAATTCTTGAAGGTGCTGGGTGTCGCCGGCATCGGCCTTGCGGCAAAAGGGATGTCTCCGTCACTCGGATCGTTCATAACTGGAACGGATAAAAGGAAGTTCAAGCGGTGGATATGGATTGGGAACGACATAAATGCGACGGCAGACGAATGGAAGAAGAGGTTCACCCTGATTCGCGAGTCTGGAATTGACGCCATTTTACCGGAAATCTATAACAGCAAACAGGCTTTCTACAAGAGCAATCACCTGCCGGTAGGCGCGCCGTGGCTTGAGACGATATTGCCGCTTGCCAAAGCGGAAGGGCTTGAGGTGCACGCGTGGATGTGGTCGATGCCGTGCAGTATTCCGGAGGTCGTAAAAAAGCACCCGGAGTGGTATGTGGTAAACCGGCTGGGAGAATCGGCAGCAGTCAAGCCTGCATATGTTCCCCTCTATAAATTTCTCTGCCCGTCAAGGGACGGGGCGCGCGAGTTTGTGAAGGAAACCGTGACCGAGCTCTCGCAGATCGACGGTCTGGATGGTGTTCATCTCGATTTCATAAGATACCCCGACGTGATACTGCCGGTAGCGCTTCAGCCCGGATATAATATCAAGCAGGATCGCGAGCTCCCGCAATACGATTACTGCTATTGCGACATCTGCAGGCATGATTTCAAGGAACGGACGGGGGAAGATCTTCTCAAGCTCGAGCATCCGGCGAAGAGCGAGGCGTGGAGACAATTCCGCTACGACAGGATAACGCATCTCGTGAATGACATTTATATACCGATCATCCGTAAGCACAAAAAGATGGCGACCGCGGCGGTTTTCCCGAATTGGCGGGACGTACGGCAGCAATGGTTGCGCTGGGACCTGGACGGTGCGTTGCCGATGCTCTATAACAAAGCATATGATGAGGGTATCGAATGGATCGGGTATGAGACGGAGGAGGAGGTCAGGGGTATGGGAAACGGCGCGCCGATTTACAGCGGGATCAATGCCGGGGGAATGACTCCGGACGATATCGCGAAGGCTGTACAGGTATCACACGACGCCGGCTCGAGCGGCATATCAATCTTTTCCTTCCGGGCAATGACTCCGCCTCTCTGGCAGAGTTTCAGCCAGGCGGTGAAGAACTGCGACTCACTTCTAAAGTGAGTCGCAATTATCCTCCGAAAACCTATCTTCCCCGTCTCCTTGGTTTCCGCGCCCCCCGTCTCCCTTTCTCCCCGTCCTCCTTTTCTCCCGCCATTTCTCTGAGTCTCTTTGCCGCGAGAGCGAAAACCGAGCCCGCAGGATACCGGCCCTTCGCGCCTGCCTCTCCGGCCGGGACGCCCGTCAGTATCTCAATCCCCTCTTCGATCTTCTCGACAGGATAGATGTGGAACTCCTTTTCCTTCACAGCACGGATCACTTCTTCCCTCAGCAACAGGTCCTTGACGTTCCGCGTCGGAATGATTACTCCCTCTTTCCCGGTCAGACCCTTCGCCTTGCAGACCCGGTAAAACCCTTCGATCTTCTGGTTGACTCCGCCGATCGGCTGGATGTCGCCCTTCTGGTTCACGCTTCCCGTGACGGCGATGCCCTGCTTGATCGGCAGATTGCTCAGGCTCGACAATATCGCGTAGAGCTCCGTGGATGAGGCACTGTCGCCGTCGACTCCGCCGTAGGACTGCTCGAAAGCGATGCTTGCCGTAAGCGAAAGCGGTTTCTCTTTAGCGAAATTCTCCCGCAGGTAGCCGGAGAGCGTGGCCACTCCTTTGTCGTGGATCTTGCCGGACAGGTTGGAATCCCGTTCTATACTTGTAATTCCAGCCTTTCCCGCGCCGACGGCCGCGGTGATCCGTGTCGGCCTGCCGAAGGAGTGATAGCCGATGTCGTATACGGAGAGTCCGTTTACCTGTCCGACCCGCTCGCCCGTCGTGTCGATCATCAGAACGTCCTGCTCGATCATCTCCTGGATTTTTTCCTCTACGAGGTTATTTCTCTCCATCAGTGAATCGAGACTCTTCCGGACGTCTTCGCGGTTCACAAGCCTGCGCCCGTTCCTGTCGCGACTCCCGTTTCCATCTTTCTGCTGGCTGGCCCAGAAGTGAGCTTCACGAAGCAGGTCGGCTATGTCGCTGAATCTCGTCCAGAGCTTGTCCTGCTTTCCTGCACGTCGTGCCGCGAACTCGATCACCGCCGCTACGCCTGACTTGTCGAAGTGCATCAGCTTCTCCGTCCGGCAGATCCGTGAAATGAACCTCGCATACTCGCTTATCTTCTCCTTGTCGAGTTTCACTTCGCTGTCGAAGTCGGCTTTCACCTTGAATATCTTCTTGAAGTCCTCTTCCGCGTCGTAGAGTATGTTATAGATATAGGGATCGCCGATCAGGATTACCTTGACGTTTATGTCTATCGGCTCGGGTTTCAGCGCGAGCGGGCTCACCTGGAAAAACGTGTCGAGAGGCTGTATCTCGAGCTTCCTGTACATTAATGTCCGCTTGAGGGCCTTCCACACGCCGGGCTCAGTCAGCGCATCGAGGGCGTTCAGCACGATGTACCCTCCGTCGGCCCTGAGCAGCGCGCCGCCCTTTATTTTCGTGTGGTCCGTCTGCAGAAATCCGCGCGGGTCGACGGTCCGCTCGATCGTCCCGAAAAGGTTCGTGTATGTCGGGCTCGTTTCTATGACCACCGGGCACGGCTCTCTGCCGGTGTTGTCCTGTACGACGTTCACACGGTAGACGATGAAAGGATCGGTCTCGGGTTTCGGCTGTGGGAGGAACCCAGCGGGGGCTTCGGAATCTTGTTCCTCCACCCGCTTGAAGATCTGTATATTGTTCAGGGTGTATTCCTGAAGAAGTTCAAGATATTCGATGACCTTTTCGTTCCCCTCATACCGGCTTCGAAGTTCCTCGAAGATCAGGTCAACAACGTCCGCCACAGTCTGGCGCTCCATTTCCTCGACTTTTCTCATCATCTCTCTTGCAAGGGCGGAGCCTTTCCTTGCGACCGAGGTAAGCTCTTTCCTGAACTCCTGGAGTTTCTGCTGGGTATCCGAAAGATCCTCCGGAGGGACTTTACCCTCATCCGCCAGGTGCTCCATTTCCTCGATTGCGATCGGTTTCCCCTGGTAAGTAGGGAACACCTGCGGCTGTGCTACGGGTCCGATCTGTACGGGAACGAGCGCAAAACCTTCGCTCTCTATCTTCTTCTGGAACTCCTGCAGAAGCGCCTTCTCTCTTTTCTCGTACCCTTCCACAATTTTGTCGCGTGAATCGGTGTAAGCTTCGCCGGCCAGCAGCTCCGGTATCTTTCTTCTCAGATAGCGGACGGTCGCGATCAGGTCCTCTCTGAATTTGTTACCGTGTCCGCGCTCGAACTCGAGCAAGTGCGGATTGTCCGGCTCCTTGAAGTTGTATACGTAGCATCTGTCGGGGGAGGGGGTGCATTCGGCCGTGATTTCTTCGAGCAGCCTTTTTATGGTCGTCAGCCTTCCGGTGCCGGCGAGCCCGCTCACGAAAACGTTATAGCCGGGACTCTTGATCTCGACGCCGAATTGCAGCGCCTTGACCGCTCTTTCCTGACCTATGATGGCATCGATGGGTTCCAGATCTTCTGTAGAATTGAATTTCAATTCACTCTCCGGGCAATGCCAGGTTAGCTCCTCCGGAGTAAGCTCTCGATATTTTTTCGGATTTTTCAAGTTGCAGCCGCCTTTTTCTCAATTTATCGGTGGGAGGGTTTGGATGAAAGTCAAAAGTTAAAAGTCAAAGGTGAAAAAGCGAAAAGAGACGGTAAAAGAGCAAAGGCGAAAGTGGATGGGAATAGTGGAAGAATGGAATGATGTGCACGGGCGGGGAGTAATGGAACAGGTGGAAAATCTAACCGCGGAGTCACAGCCCAATAGGCCCATTCGGGGAGGCACAAGAGAAATACGGAGGTGAAGTTTTATTCTAGTCCTCCAATCTTCTCACCTTCCCACATGCGACTTTTCCATTCTGACGTCTCTTTTCTGACAACCGCCTGGTCGATTCTCGGTATACCGGTATCTCTTGTGGTTTGATTGTCCAATATGTGTCTCGCGTGTCCGACGGAACGGCAAAGACTATTCCGCGGCATTAGTTGAAAACCAACGCCTGGGAAACAGCGCCAAACCCCATATGGGGTTTTGTGCCGTGTGCCAGCCGTCTGTTTTAACAGATGGCGAGAGAGAAGCGGTAACGGGTTATGAAGGGGAGCCCGAGGCAATTAGTGAATTGAACGCGTTGCTAGTGCCGTTCCAACTATTATCTCCTAAAAAGGGACAGATACCGGTTGCTGTGAGGTTTCTCCTTATTTCTTCGGGTCAGGTACCGGTAGATTCTGCAGCGGCGTTCCTGATGCGTTCTATCGTC
>JBJKQU010000018.1:0-3195 GCA_046705025.1 Candidatus Kryptoniota bacterium
TGTTTGAACTTGCAAGTGCCGGCACACTTTCCCTCAGCGGCATATCCGAGATTTCGCCGGATTTTCAGAAGAAGCTCCTGTCGGTTCTTGAAAATAAGAGTTTCGATCCGGTCGGCGGAAGGAAATCTGTACCGCTCAGGGCAAGAGTCATTTGTACTTCCAAGAAGGATCTGGGCCAATTGGTCCTGAATAAGAAATTCAGCAAGGAACTGTTCCACCTGATAGCAGACAGTTCCATTATTGTTCCTCCACTTCGGGATCGGGTCGAAGATATCCCGGAGCTCGTCATGCACTTCCTGAGGAAACTAAACAGGGAGCTCAACAAGCAGGTGAGGCGAGTACCCGAAGAGAGCATGCAAATGCTCAAGGCACGGGAATGGCAGTGGAATGTAAGAGAGTTGGAATACACACTGTCTCGTGCGCTCGCAGCGGCGGAAGGCATCGAGCTCCATCCGGAATATTTGGAACGGAGTTTCAGCGAATCTATGAATGAACCCGCCCGTCGTCCTGAAATTACCGGAGGTTCTGCAGAAAGAGACCGCATAAAGCTTATTCTCGACAGCACCAACTGGGACAAGAAGAAAGCGGCCAGGCTGCTCAGAATATCCACGCAAACGCTTTACAATAAAATCAAAACTTACAAAATCATCCCCGAGTAAAACCCCTCCTTAATTATCCCTCCTGAACACCTTAGCCTGAATCCTCCAGACTTCCGGTCACATCGTTCCGATTACGCCTCCGGGCTTCTTCGAATGGGTCGCCGGACTGCCTGACCATCGTCCTCCGACTTCCGACTTCAGTTTCCTTCCACCTCAACCTCTCCTTCTTCTATACCGATGACCGAACAACCGGGCGGCAACAGGCAGGCACCGCTTTTCGAGCGTACGATGTACAGGGATGTGGCGGACTATGTGCGCTGTGCAGGGGCCGGTCCGATTTATCCCGACCTGTGAGATTCTGTCTGTCCAGTGAAAACCGCGTTCCGAGAGTTCGTAAAACAGGACGCGGAAGGAACGGAGTATCGCAGCTTTCGGTTAAGGTTGACGAAGAATGGATCCCGGGAACGGATGCCGTGATATTTCACGGAGCAACGCGAATCCATTTCCACGAATTATCATCTAACCAAAGAATGATAGGAAACCAAAATTAAAGGAAATGTGACAATGCCCGAGCATCTAACCAAACAGACGTTTTTGGACAAGGTTTTCGACTACGAGAAGAACAAGGAATGGAAATTCGCCGGGACGCTACCTGCCATCGTGGACTTCTGGGCCCCCTGGTGCGGGCCGTGCCGGGCAGTGGGACCGGTAATCGAGGAGCTATCGAAGGAATATGACGGTAAAGTCGACTTCTATAAAGTGAACACGGATGAGGAACAGGAACTTGCAGGCGTGTTCGGCATTCGGAGCATCCCGTCGCTTCTTTTCATACCCAAAGAAGGGAGGCCTCAGATGGCCGTCGGCGCGCTTCCGAAGCAACAATTGAAGGAAATTATCGATACTGAATTGATGAAGGCTGGCGAATCAACCGGTAACTGACAGCTCAATGTCGGAGGGGCAGGTTGAGGGCAGAGGCCAGGGGTCGAAGTCAGAAATTGACATACGCGGGCTGGTGTCAGCCCATATCAACCACCCATCCGCGGGCCTGTCCCGCAGAGCCGGGAACTAAATTACCTTAAGGCCAATTCGGAAGGTAAGAATGCCGTAGAGTCCGAAAGTCGGAAGATCGGCTACTTCCGATCTTGCCCGGCCTTATGTTGTTTATATTCTCTGGTGTCCCCGCGATTTAACTCGCCCCCCTCAAACTGTTGAATCAACACTTGGTGTACCATGTTACGCAACTACGCTAAGGTTCCGTCATTCCAGTTATCACTTGCCTGCCATGACTATGAAGGCCACAATAGCTACATCCTGTGAGGTATGTATAAGCCATGACCATGTGAATCCTTTCGTTTCGATCATTGCTTTCCCCCAGAACCATCCTGCGAATCCCGCAAGGAGGACGCCCGTGGGACCCGACGGATGGCCGAACCAGTGCCCGAGTCCGAACAAAACAGACGTCATAAGAAGGGTCTGACCGGTACCAACTGCCGGTCGGAGTCGTGCAATGAGAACAGACCTGAACCTGAATTCTTCGCTCGCCGAATTAAGAATAGCGAAGATCAGGATAACGGGGAGTGCACGGAACGCCCTGGCGGCCATCGAGAAATCAGGATGCAGAGTCAACGTTAATTGGAGGATCAAAGGAAGGACGAAGACGATTATCAGTGTCGGGCCGAGGATTGCCCAGTTGATGGGTCTCATACCGAAAGGCATTCTGCCAGGTGCGCTGAGGTCTCCCTTCGCAAGGAATATGTCTTTCCGGCCGAGGCCGCTGCCGAATAGAGTCAGAGTCATGAGTACTGCGGGAATTAGAGAAAGTAGGGTGCGTGCAATCATTTGATCCTGCACGGGCGAACCGCCGACGCGGTGTATCCAAAAATTGCTGCTCTCAATCACAAAGCAGGTCCAGTCGCCGACTGTGAATGCGAGGAGCGCCCATAGGAAGCCTCGTACGGAGCGGAGAAATGGAATGGTAAACGCGAGTGCAATCGAGATAATGAAGCCGATCGCCTGGATCGCAGGAATCCATAGCGAGGTGTCATGTCCTTGGACAAGCAGGTGCCAGACGATGGCAGGAAAATCGCCGGCGGAAAGAATGGCAATCCAGCATGAAAGCAGAACCATTGTTCGTGATTTTTTGGGGGGCATTGGTTTCTTCATTGGTTGTTTTGATTGATTAAACGTTGTCTTGAGAGTAATGTTACGGTTAAGGTCGTTTTCCCCGGAGACCATGGCCGGATTGACGCTCAGTTGACGGCAGCAATGGGCATATACGGAACGGCCGGATTCTCGATGGTTGGGGATGGTAAGTATCACTGAAGTTGTTTGCCCGAAAGGCCTCTTCCCGGAAGCTGGCGCTTGTAGCCTTTCATCCTTGAAGTGGTCTACTGCAGAATCGGGATTGCCTTTGGTTCTTCAGTAAACAACCCGGGCGAGTTCTTTTTGATAGCCTCGACAGCAGCTTTCACCTGCAGCATTGTACAGGGCATGGTCGCCACAGAAAATACGGCATCCCGCTTGTTGTGCCGGTTGTGACTCACCGTATCTATGTTGATTTTCTGTTCCCCGATCGCAGTAGTGACCAGGCCGGTAA
>JBJKQU010000019.1:0-4771 GCA_046705025.1 Candidatus Kryptoniota bacterium
ACCTGGATCATCTTTATCAGGCCGAGCAGAAGACGGGGCAGGTGTTCACTGCGTTTTCGGTCCTTGCAATATTCATCGCATGTCTCGGGTTGTTCGGTCTGGCGGCGTTTACGGCGGAACGGAGGACCAAAGAGATCGGGATAAGGAAAGTACTCGGCTCGTCGGTCCCTGGAGTCGTACTGCTTCTTTCAAAGGAGTTTACGAAGTGGGTGGTGATCGCCAATCTCATCGCCTGGCCCGTGGCTTACTACGCGATGAACAGCTGGCTCAAAGACTTTGCCTACCGGGTGAACATAACTCCATGGACGTTCGTTCTTTCCGGGCTCGCCGCGCTGATCATCGCTGAAGTGACTGTCGGCTTCCATGCGCTCAAGGCCGCAACCGCCAACCCGGTCGAGTCTTTAAGGTATGAATAAGCGGCGAGATCCTGCACAGCAGGATGGAGTCCTTGCGTTATGAATAGAATGACGAGGCGGTAGATTTGCGTGGGTGTGGAGCCGGGAGACCGAAGACTGGAAGATGAAGATATCAAAAGAAGTTTCGGAGAACGGAAGATCGGGAAGCCCCCTCAGGGCATCCGGTCTGGGATCTCCGGGCTCAGGGCTGTAATTAAAACCGGGAAGAGGGTATGCTAAAGAATTATTTCAAAATCGCGTTAAGAAACATTCTCAGGTGCAAGCTCTATTCTTTTATCAATATCGTCGGGCTGACTGTGGGCATGAGTGCCTGCATCCTCATTTCATTCTATGTGCACGATGAATTGAGTTACGATGCAGGCTATTCAGATGCGGGTCGGATCTACCGCGTCGTCATGAATATAAAAGCCCCGAATATCGATATCGAAACGGCCCGCGCGTCAAATCCGCTCGCCCCGGTTTTGAAAAAGGATTTCCCGGAGGTGGAGAATTCCGTGCGCCTGCGGTTTGGAGGAGAAGAGCTGGTCCAGTCCGATTACAACCGGAAGTTCTACGAGAGACGCGTGTGTTATGCGGGTCCTGAGATATTCGATGTCTTCTCGGTCCCCTTCATAGAAGGGAATCCGCGGACGGCACTCGACCGCCCTTCCAGGATTGTAATCACACAAGCAATGGCTCGGAAGTATTTCCCGGGAGTCGACCCTCTGGGTAAAACGCTGAAGGTTAAGAACGAGGATATGGAAGTCGCGGGAGTGATCAGGAATGTTCCGGACAACACTCACCTGAAATATGATTTCATTGCTTCATTCAATATTCGCGACATCCCGGACTACGACGACTGGGCACATACGTGGTTCTATACTTATGTCAAGTTGAGGAAGAATGCCGACGCGGGGCAGTTCGCCGTGCAGGTAAAACATGTCGCGAACAAGTACTACGCTCAAATGCTTAGGACATACGGAGCGCAATTTACATACACAGTGCAGCCGGTCGGTAATATCCATCTGGATTCCAGGTTGTCTCAGGAAATCGAAGAACCGGGGAGCCGCTCCGACATATTAGTATTCTCTATAATAGCGGCATTGCTGCTGCTGATTGCCTGTTTGAATTTCATAAACCTTACGACGGCCAGATACTCGAACCGAATTAGAGAAATAGGTGTGCGCAAAGTGATCGGAGCCTCAAGGTCGCAGTTGATAAGGCAATTCATGGGTGAGACCCTTATCTACTCCTTCTGCGCACTGATCGTGACTTCTGCCGTGGTGGAAGCGGGACTTCCATGGTTCAATGAAATCTCCGGCAAGCAGTTAACGGCAGCCGGGATTGCGGGTCCCGACACAATTGTGATAGTCCTTGGCGTCATCCTTTTCATCGCGGTGGTTGCGGGGAGCGTTCCGGCTTTTGTGTTGTCGTCTTTCCCGCCGACTGCAATATTGAGAAGCAAGCAGACCATCAGTGCGGGAAGGTCCTGGCTTCGCAAAGGCCTTGTTATTACGCAGTTCGCTATCTCGATCGTTCTTATCGCGGGTTCTCTCCTTCTGTATCAGCAGCTGCGATTCATGAAGAACCAGAAACTCGGCTTTGAGAAGAACCAGCTCGTCGTTCTTCCGCTCAGGAGTGCGGTGCCCGCCGGCAGGTACGAGTCTTTCAAAAACGAGTTTCTGAAGAATCCGTCGGTGATATCGGCATCCGTGAGCTGGGGCGTACCCGGCAGGGCCAATATCGGCAACGGCGACTTCATGCCTCCCGACAACCCCGAGTTTAAAGACAAATTCATGAGGTATATGTTTGCCGATTTCGATTTCCAGAAGACCTATGGCGTAAGGCTTGCCGGCGGCCGGAGTTTCCAGAGACAATATCGATCTGATGAGAGCTCGTACATGATCAATGAGGCGGCCGTCAAAGCATTCGGGTGGAAGACGCCGGCGGAAGCAATAGGCAAGCGCATCTTCGGCAGGTTTCACGGCGGAGGTGCCGGCCCGGTGATCGGCGTGTTCAAGGATTTCCATTTCGAATCGCTGAGAAATCCCATCGAACCGCTCGTCATAAAACCCATACCCGAGAAGGAATCATTTTATGAGACTCCGGCTTTTCTCAATCTGAAGGTGAGTCCGAAAAACGTTCAGGGGACAATGCGATTCATTCGTGACAAATGGCGGGAGCTCATGCCAGACAAACCTTACAACTACTCCTTTCTCGACGACGACTTCAACATGCAGTACCATTCCGACGAAAGGGTCAGCCGGATTGTCCTCTCATTTTCTATCCTCGCAATCCTGATTGCGTGCCTCGGGCTGCTCGGTCTGGCATCATATACTGCAGAAAGGAGGACAAAGGAGATCGGCGTCAGGAAAGTAATGGGGGCATCCGTGCCGAGCCTGTTGCTGATGCTTGTGAAAGAGTTTGCCAGGTCGATCGTGGTGGCAAATATATTTGCCTGGCCGGTAGCATACTACTTCATGAGCAATTGGCTCAAGGGTTTCGCTTACCGTACAGAGATCAGCATCTGGATTTTCGTTGCGTCCGGCATATTAGCGTTGCTGGTTGCGCTGGCAACCGTGAGCTCGCACGCGATCAAGGCGGCAACCGCTAATCCCGTTAAATGCCTGAGGTATGAATAAGAGCAGGGAAATGCCGCGGGGTGGTACAGATAGTCTGCGCCATGAGTAGAAAAAATTGCGAATTCTATCGGGGACCGGAATCCGGACTATTGAGTAAATCGGAGTAATTGAATGCTAAGCAATATTTTAAAGACGGCGGTCCTGAGTCTGTCTTCGACCGATTTGCCGGGCTCGATAAATTATCTTCAGTCGACCTGGAAACACTTCTCTCCAGATTTCCCCTTCAATTATGATTTCTTTGATCGCAGCTTCGGTCGGCAATATAACGCAGAGGAGAAACGCGGCGAACTCTTCGGCTCTTTTTCCTTGTTGTCTGTCTTGATAGCATGCCTGGGGCTTTTCGGGCTGGCAGCTTATGCGGCCCAGCGACGAATGAAGGAGATGGGGATCAGGAAAGTGCTCGGCGCATCACTCGGGCAGATCGTGAGCCTTATCGCGGGCGACTTCGTGAAACTCATCGTAATCTCTAACGCGATCGCCTGGCCGCTTGCTTATTACGCCATGCGAAACTGGCTGCAGAACTTTGCTTACAAGACGCCTCTAAGTCCCTGGATATTCCTGTGTTCCGGATTGTTGGTACTGATAATAGCTCTGCTGACTGTGAGCGCTCATGGGATCAAGGCAGGGACCGCCAATCCGGTGGAGGCATTACGATACGAGTGATGCCGACATCCCCCCTGCTTCAGGTCTGCGGGCGCTACTCCTCTCGTATACATGTCGTAAGACCCTTCGCCGGTTACTGTCCGGGATCGGACGATGGTGTTCTAAAACGGACAGTTGAACCGTGGGATGGCTGATAAAGCGCCTTCTTTCGCGCTCTCTGATGGCACAATCCTTGCCGTTTACATGACTGAGACTTCATACCTCATCAGAGGAGCCAGACACGCCGGCTTGGCAAGATGCTACCGGACTCTCGCAAGAATCCTTTGACCGCAACGGATGGGAGCTCTGGTGTACGAATGAGCGACGATTAACCGTATTCTCGGATGAATCGCCCACGAAGTTGATATGCTGGCCGGAAAGCCGCTGAGAGCTGGTGGCAGTGGCGATTTAGTCGTGATAGCCGAAATACAAATGAGAGGGAATTCTGGATGCTTCTGAACTATTTGCGTGTTGCCGTTAGAAACCTTAAGAAGAATGGAATATTTTCCCTGATAAATGTGGTGGGTCTCGCGGTCGGCCTGGCCTGCTGCATCGTCATCGTCCTTTACGTCAACAATGAGCTAGGATACGACGGGTTCAACAGGCACGCGGACCGTATTTACAGGCCTGTCCTTAACGCCTTCTTCAACGGGCATTCCATGGACGCGGCGTTGTCACCGGCACCGCTCGGCCCCGCCGTCAAGAGCGACTTTCCACAGGTGGTCTCCTACACCCGGGTAAGGAACTTCGGTGCGCCGGTCCTGAGATATGGAGACAAGGCATTCAGCGAACCCCGCTTTCTCGACGTTGATTCAACTTTCTTCGATGTGTTCACGGTGCATTTCCTGAAGGGGAACCCGAACACCGCGCTCACGCAACCAAACAGCGTCGTTCTGACCGAGTCCATGGCGAAGAAATATTTCGGCGATGAGAACCCGATGGGAAAGATTCTCAACGCGGATCGCAAGAGAGACTGGATAGTTACCGGAGTGATCAAAGACTGGCCGAAGAACTCTCATCTCAGGTTCGATTTCCTGGGTTCGCTCTGCACGTACGGCGACAGCAAGAGTCCCTTCTGGCTCAGCAATAATT
>JBJKQU010000020.1:0-18199 GCA_046705025.1 Candidatus Kryptoniota bacterium
GTAGAATTCGATGCCGAACCACGAACCGGATGAGCCATTGCCCTGGAAGGTAATCGGACTACCTGATGAGCCGCTGGCTATGAGTGCTCCCTCGACACGGAGTTTATAGTAGCCGCTGAAGGTAAGAGTGACACCAGAGCTAATTTGAAGCGTAACCCCAGACGGAACTGTAAGATTACTGCTTATGGTCTGGGCCCCGCTGACGACCACTGTCTGTCCGCTCCCAGCCGCAGAAAGGGCCGACCCAATCGTCGAATAAACTTGTGGTACATACAGATTTCGAACCGCCGCCGCAGCGTTGATACGACCATAGCCAAAATAATCGTCACGCCCCGAAGACCCCAGATCATCAGATGACGTCAAAATAGTGTTGTCCACTTGAGATGCCGTCATTGTTGGAGACTTTGACCATATCAATCCGGCTAAGGCCGACACCAACGGTGCCGAAAAAGACGTACCGCTATGCGTAGAGTAGGTACCGTCCGTGTTAGTCGTGAGAATGTCTATCCCAGGGGCGCTAACGTCCACGAAACTTCCGTAGTTGAAGCCGCTGGCGAAATTGTCGGAACTATTGGTCGCACTCACAGCCAACACGCCGTCATATGACGCCGGATAACATGGATACGGTGGGTATTGACTTGGGTCCCGAGTCACTCCGTCATCAAACGTTATCGGGTCGGCAGAATTTCCAGCAGAAGCGACAACCACGCAACCGTTGTTGACTGCATATGCTATAGCTGTGCTTACACTCGAATTATCATAATTTATATACTTTGAATTATCATATGGATCAACCGCTACATTGCGAAAACTACAGTTAATTATCGTTGCGCCGCTATTGACAGCGCTAACTATGTCTTGAGCCTCATCGCTAGAATTCTTGTAATCGTAGGGCCTTATCAAGACGTTCCACCCCAGACTTGCAATACCTGTTCCATTATTAGTCGCGGCGCCGGCCACTCCTGCAACAAGGGTCCCGTGATTATCATTCCCGTCGTCATAACCACTCTCTCCTCCAGATATTTTAGTTGTCAAGTCTGGCTGTGACGAATTGACACCATCGTCTATTATTCCAATCACTACAGAACTACTCCCAGTAGTCAGATCCCATGCAGAAGCAGCTTGTATTTTTGAAAGATACCATTGGGACCCGGCTTGATAGTAGGTGTCGTTTGGCGACATCTCAGACACAGCAACTGTTGGAGGGTCCGCAGATTCGATCGCCGGCAGTTTTCTTAGCGCGAAGATGGTCTTCCACATTTCCACTGGTTTGGGAAATGTAACAACGTAGAATTGGGAGAGATCCGGAATTTTCACTTTTTTCCCTTGAAAATTATATCTCACCGTGTCTCCCCATCCCGCTTCACTGAAGGTTTTCCTGAACTGTAGATTGCCGTATCTTAAAAGAGAATCCTTCAGCGGTTGCAAATTCGGGCTCAGATCCCCAAGCTCCAATTGTCGTTGAATATTACTAGTGTCAAAGGCTTTTGTGTTAAACTTGACTGCAATCCTAGTGGTGTAGGCTACACCATTCTTGTCTGACAACTGTGCAAAAGAAGTCCCATTAAAGAGGACAACAGTCGACAGAATCAAGTATGCAGCAGAACGGGTCATAATTAAAGTCTTCATTTTTCCTCCGTACTTTTCACAATGAATTAGCAATAAAACGTACATCCTTACTTAAGTAAGACTAGTTTAATTGTGCTTGTGTAAGTACTTCCAGAAATGGTCTTGACCGACAGTCTTGCGAGATATATGCCACTGGATAGATTATAGATCATGAAATCTCTGGTATAGTGCCCTGCCTTCTGAAATTCGTCCCCCAGTAATGTCACCTCCTCTCCTAAGATATTGTATAAAGTGAGTCTCACGGTCCCATCCTCGGGTAAATCGTACGCAAAAGCGGCCGCACCATTGGTAGGGTTAGGATAACTCTGAAAGAACTTGAAAGAGGATGGGATGTTTGATGGCGGCTGTGAACAGTGAATTTGAAGACCTTCAACTGGATTATTAAAGTCTTGGATTATAGCCCATACGTCCATTTTCAATTGCGGAGGATACACGTTCGTGAAATACCTCATACCCCTTGCGTCAAGCCAAGCAATCCGCATGGTGTCGTTTTCCATTGTGCAAGCAGGAACAAGTTGCTCTGATTTATCTGGTTCATGACTTATTTTCAGATTCCCCCCTATTCTGGACAGGTCCTGGTTAAATCTCTGCGCATAAATATCCGTGCAATTTCCGTCACCGGTTTGAAAACCGTTTCTATAATCCTGCCACACAACAATTATATGACTGTTGTCAATTGACAAAGCCGGATTCGTCTGCCAGAACCTCGTGTTATCATCATTGACTCTCAACTTGCCAGTGGTCGGATTTCCAGCCCTATCGTAAGATTGAATAAAGATATCCGAATCTAAATACGTTTGGTTTGAATCCGTAACTACACTGTTCTCCATTTGGGCAATGTATATGAGATTTTTGTCACTGATTTTGACTGCCCTAGTGAACCCATTTGGAATCGTGAAAGGACCGCCGACTTCATCTGAAGGGAAAGAGAATACCTGAGCAAGTGTATCCGCAACAACGACAAAATCGCCATTTTCAAAAAGCGCTATTCTTGGGCCCTGTGCATAGAGGTCCAACTTCTGACTTTGGCCCACCCTCTGACCACTAGAATCAAAAGCCTGAAGACACACTTTGAAGACCTTGTTCATCCCTCCTTCACTTTCAAGACTATTAACCCATACAACAACAAAACTGCCGTCATTCCTCATGGCGACATCTGGATTCAATTGCCCGCCAATCGCTGGACTGTCCACCAGAAAGTTACTTCCTAAAGGATCACCTCTTGAATCAAACCGTTGTGCAAATACGTTGAATTCAATCGGGGCGCCTGGATTACTCGCTGTAGCCTTTGGCCTACTATCCATCCAAACGACAACAGACTCCCCTTTTTTGTTCATGGAGATTCGGGGCAAGAATTGTGCAGCAAATGATTTATCAGACTCCGAACTGTCATCAGAAATTCTGAGATTGGCGCCAACTGGAGCCCCTTCGACGTCATATCTTTGACCATAAATATCACTTTCACTACCTGTTCCGCCATAGGGTATCTTGATATTTCGGCCGTCATCCCAAACCACGAAAAAACGGCCGGACGAATCGCTGGCAATTTGTACTGAAAGAGTTGCGGCCCCACTTGTACTTACCCGGAAATCCTGCGACATAACCTTAGGTGCGCAAGAAAAGACCAAAGTGACTATCAAGGAGAGGGGTCTAATTGTGAAGACTGGGGTATGATTCATAAGCCTTGCTTCGTACCTCCACTAATAGTTGCTGTCCATTAATTCTATTCCATCAAGACAAGGATCAGACCACTTTAAGAAGGCGAGAGTAATGCATAACATGCGACCCTGATTCTTGTGTGTTCTACCCGCCGTGATAGTGAACAGTTGCTTACCTGATTACCTTAGTGTTTCTCGTTGCCATTTAGCGCTCTTCATGAGCCTCCCCGATGTCAATCTTGAGGGAACCCTGATCGCGAACCACGACAGACATAACTTACAAACTACTGACCGGTCACGCAACTACCCAAATGGGTAGTTCTTTCATCCATACTCCGTTACCTCGATTTCCCATCGCCTGTGACCTCGGAGTCCACTAAGAACCTAGCCACTGCCGCTGCCTGACCGTGCACCCCGAGCTTTCTGTACAGATTCTCAAGATGGAATTTGACGGTGTTGATGCTGACGTTCAGTTGTTGCGCGATGTCTTTGCGTTGTAGCCCGCTGGCAAGAAGCTGGATGATTCTCTCCTCGCTTGGAGTTAATTCACACGCTACATAGGAAAGACTCTCTAGCGGTTCAGATCGCAGCCCCATTCTTATACCCTCTTGAATTTTCATAGACATTGAGATGACCCGGATCCGGACACGTACCGCACGACGTCGCGGACACACAGCCATTTGATTAGTTCAACGCAAATGCTGTGCCATGGAGGAGGGCGCGAAAAAAGCAGAAATCAAGACTAATCGACGAGTTCCATCGTCCAGAAACTTGATCGTGTACGGTTCCGATACAAAGCGTACACGAGAAGAGAATCGTCCCGCTTCAGTACAACGGGATGACGCAGGTATGGACCTGCACCTCGAAGCGGAGACCCGGTCCAAGGCAGGATGAACGCCTGGCATGAGCCCTTAAATTGCCTCTTCTTACCGAAACCCTTACCTAGTCTTTGTTACATATGCCCAAAGTCATCTGCTTACCACGCTGCAATCACTTGCCGCTCCTTAGGCGACGGCCTGCCGCAGCACCGGCAATGGAGCCCTGTCAAATCTCTCCGGGTGTACCATCATACTTGCTTCAACTTCACGCTTCCCGCTTTCTATTCACGCTTCCATATACAGCTGCCTGTCCAGCGTCCTGTACTGTATCGCCTCCGCGATATGCTCAGGCATAATCTCAGTGCTGTCCGAAAGGTCAGCTATCGTCCTCGCCACTTTGAGTATCCTGTCGTATGCACGTGCGCTGAGTCCGAGCTTCGTTATCGCCTGCTTCAAGAGGTCTTCTCCACCCTTGTCCGGCTGACAGAATTCTCTTATTTCCTTGCTTTCCATGTCCGCGTTCTTGAAGAGTCCCTTGCGGCCTTTGAATCTCTCCCTCTGGCTTTCACGCGCCCTCTTCACCCGCGCCCTCACCGCGGCCGACGCTTCGCCCGATCACTTGCTCGACAGTTCCGCGTATTTCACCGCCGGCACCTCCACATGTATGTCTATCCTGTCGAGCAGCGGCCCGCTGATCTTAGACATGTATCTCTGTATCTGCGTCTGCGTGCATGTGCACGTCCCGTTCGGGTTGCCGTAGTTCCCACAGGGACATGGGTTCATCGCCGCGAGGAGCATGAACTTCGACGGGTAATCGAGCGAAAGCTTCGTCCGGCTGATCGTCACGTGCCCGTCATCCAGCGGCTGGCGGAGCACTTCAAGCACGCTCCTGTCGAACTCCGGGAGTTCGTCGAGGAACAGCACGCCGTGGTGCGCGAGCGAGATCTCCCCCGGCTTGGGTATCGTTCCGCCGCCGACGAGCGCGCTGTCGGAGATGGTGTGGTGGGGAGAGCGGAAGGGCCGCGTCGCAATGAGCCCCGCTTCGATCGGCAGAAGTCCTGCCACCGAGTGTATCTTCGTCGTCTCTATCGCTTCTTCAAAGGTCATGTCCGGCAGGATAGTCGGGAGCCTCTTGGCCAGCATAGTCTTCCCACTCCCGGGCGGGCCGATCATGATAACGTTGTGTCCGCCTGCCGCCGCTACTTCGAGCGCGCGCTTCACGTTCTCCTGCCCCTTCACGTCGGCAAAATCGAACTGATACAATTGCGTCCGCCCGAAGAGCTCCTCCTTGTCCACATGGAACGGTTCGAGGAGCCTGTACTCCCCGCCGATGAGCTGGACGGCCTCGGCAAGGCTCTCGACCGGGTATACGCTCACCCCTTCCACCATCGCCGCTTCCTTCGCGTTCCCCTTGGGGATGATCATTGCCGGTATCCCTTTTTCCCTCGCTTCGACCGCAATCGGGAGGACGCCGTGCACCGGCCGCACACAGCCGTCGAGCGCGAGCTCGCCCAAGACTATGAACTTAGCGAGGTCCGAAGAGTCGATGGAACCGCCGGCCGCCAGCACGCAGATGGCAATCGGGAGGTCGAAGGCGCTTCCCTCCTTCCTGACGTCGGCCGGAGCAAGGTTGATGGTGATCTGGTGGTTAGGGTACCTGAGGTTTGAGTTCTTTATCGCTGTCAGCACTCTCTCCTTGCTCTCCTTGACGGCGTTGTCCGGCAGTCCTACCATCCACCAGTTGAAGATTCCGCCGCCGACATTGGTCTCGATGTCGACCATGAAGGCATTGACGCCGTAAGTAGCCGCGCTCATAACGTGCGAAAGCATGACGCCCCCCGACTTCTTGTTTTCGACTCGCTAACGGCAGGCGGAGATTTGCCAAACGCTGCCTGCGGTATATCTTAATACATCATGGCAACAAAGAAAAGAAATCACCGGCAGATGTGGAAACATGATGATCGCCGACTCGTTCAAACTTTGCCATTAGCGGATTGGCTGCCAATGAAGAAATGTCAAGCTCGATCCTCTGCGCCTAAGCCTGATTCAAACTTTGTGCTTCAAGCTTCGGCGTGAATCATCTCATACAATTCGCCGATTTATAGGTAGTAGCTTTCATTCGCGCTGACCCAGAGCGCGCTGCAAATCACGTGCGCCATGAACTACGGCAAGGATTTCGACATTATCCTCATCGGTGATACGGTAAATGATTCTGAAATTTTGATGGATAATTTCCCTGAAACCATAATCCTCTAGCTCCGGAACTTTTCGTCCAAGCTTCGAGGAGAACTCCAGTTCCTGACCAGCACGGATGAGGGATTTTACAAGACGCGTCGCGTAAGTTTTTGAATCTCTGGAGATATATTCGTGAATGGATTGCAGGTTGCAGCTGGCCTTCTCAGTCCAGCTTACTTTGCCCAATTCCCAACCCGCTCAAGAAGTTCTTCCGCGGTGAGAAGCTTACTCTCTTCAGCGTCCTTCACCCCGTCGAGGACTTGTGCTATTAGATCTATCCTGTACATGATATCCTCGACGGAGCAATCATCGGGTAGTTTCTGAATGGTCTCGATAGCCGCTCTTTTTACACTTTCCATGTTGATAACCTCCTTCTCCAAAAGGTAAAATCCACAGGTCGAATTGTCAAGCTGTCAACCATCTCAGTATTCAGTATCGCGGGCTTTACTTCGGGTTCTTTCTCCGGCTGTCACAGTTCGAACCGCCTGGCGTTGACATGCGGGTCCCCGTCGAAAATGGCCGAAACTACGGCCAGGGCATCCACCCCACGGTCCGTTAAAAGCCGGTAGTTATTCGCGTCTATCCCTCCGATGGCTACGACCGGTATTCTTAGAATCTTTTTCGCATTGCTGAATAATTCGAGGCTCGGGACGACCTTTTCCCCCGGCTTGGTCTTCGAGGCAAATGCCGCGCTGAAGGCAACGTATGTCGCCCCCAGCTTCTCGAATTCGACTGCCATTTGCAGGTCGTCGTAACACGAGACGCCGATTATTTTGTCTCCCAGTTCTTTTCTTATCCGACCGAAGTCCGCGTACATGTCTTCGCAAAGGTCCTCCCTGCCTAAATGGACCCCGTCTGCGCCGCTCTCCATAGCTACCGCGACGTCGTCGTTGATGATCAACGGTACGCCGTATTTCTCCGTTACACCCTTCAGCCTGAGAGCTCTTTCGACTTTCTTTTCGAATTCGAGATTCTTATCCCGCAGCTGCACCAGGCTGGCACCGCCGAGTATCGCTTTCTCCACGTAATCTTCCAGCCTCTCATCCGGAATCAATTCCTGGTCTGTGACCGCGTACAGTCCTTTTATCTTTGCCATTGCCATCCGTGGTTCAAGGGACCCCATCCTTTTCCGACATTGATCTCGTTCATGAGTGCACCCTGCACGTATTCTCTCGCCGACCTTATGGCTGTCATGACCTCGCTTCCCCTGGCGAGGTGCGCCGCTATCGCTGCCGAGAATGTGCAGCCGATTCCGTGCGTGTTACGCGTTCCGATGAAGTCATTCTCCAGGTATTCGAATCTCCCCTCTATCCGAACGACGTCCAATGCCTTTCCGTCAAGCGGCAGATGACCTCCCTTCACGACAACCACTTTTGCGCCGAGCCCGCTTATCTTCTCAGCCGCGCGTTCCATATCGTGAAGCGATTTCACCTCCATTCCCGACAAGAATTCCGCCTCGGGAATGTTCGGCGTGATTACCAAAGCTCGCGGGATGAGTTCGGAGATGAAAGCCTTCATCGCGTCAACCTTGAGAAGCGACGAGCCATCTTTAGACTTTATGACCGGATCGACGACGAGCTTTTCTATTCCGAAATCGTTTATCGCCCTGGCTGCACTGGAGACTATATCGGCGTTCGACAGCATTCCCGTCTTCGCCGCGCCTATCGTCATGTCCAGGGCCGCGGCCTTTATCTGGTCGTACACGAATGCCCCGGGCAACTCGTAGATGCCTGAGATTCCGGTGGTGTTCTGGGCAGTGACGGAAGTGACGGCGGAATAACCGTAGACATTCAAGGCCATGAAGGTTTTCAGGTCGGCCTGAATGCCTGCGCCGCCGCCGCTGTCGCTGCCTGCTATTGTTAAAGCCGCCGGGATATCTCTCAACTTAATTCAGCTTTTTTTCGAAGGCGTCTGCGATTGCCTGCCAGAAGGGATCTACTCTCGGGTGAACGAGCGGCTTCCTGGTTCCGCCATCCGTGATCCATCTCCCTTCTTCGGAAGGAAGTATTTCTCCGATGACGGCGCTTTCAATTCCGGCTTTGTTGAAGATTCTCATCAGTTCATCTGTCTTCGCGGGCCTGACTGTAAGCACGAGTGTCCCTTCGCTGATGGATATGTAGGGATCTATGTTGAAAAGCTTGCAGACCGCACCGGCGGCCTGTGATACGGGGATTCTGTCCTTGTCGATCATGATTCCCTTGTTGCTTGCCTGGGCAATCTCGAAAACGCCGCCGATCACGCCGCATTCGGTCGCGTCGTGCATAGCGGTGACGCCGTCGTCTCTCACGCCGACTGTAACGGCCGCGAGGGAGTCGTCGACCGTGCTCATCTTGTAGAACAGGCTTTCGGCTTTCGAGAGCATTTCCTCTCCAAGATGCTGCTTTATGTAATTCTTGAAAGTATTTGCGAGGATGCCCACGGCCTCTATGGCAGCGCCTTTGGTGATGACGACTGCATCTCCTTCCTTTGCCATGTTCGGGGTCAGGTATTTGTTCTCAGGTCCGACGGACATGAACGTCGCGCCGCCGACCATCGGGTAGTCCGTGCCTGTGTACCGTGCGGTATGGCCTGCTATTACCGAAGTCCCGTATTTCTCCGACTCCCTGTGCATGACCTCCCAGACAGTCTCGAACTCCTTCTCCGTGATGCTCATTGGAAGATTGAAATCGAACACGGCGTATGCGGGCGGGAAGCCGCTCGTCGTGATGTCGCTCGCGAGAATGTGCCAGGCAAACCAGGCGGCTTTCTCCCAGCCGTACTGCGGCACGATGTAAATCGGATCGGTCGTCACGGCCATTACCTGCCCGTCAAATACCCTGACGACGCCGATGTCGACCCCGTGCTGCGGTCCGACCACCACGTCCTTTCGTTTGACTCCGAGCCGCGGGTAGATGTATTTGTCGAAGAATTCCGGACTTATTTTACCGATCGCGGGGAAATCAGCTTCCTTCATCTACTGAACCTCCTCTAACTTGTTCTTTCTCAGCGTGTTCTCAACCAGGTTCATCGGGCAGAACGGACCGCACATCGAGCATGCCTCTGTCTTGCTCGACCTGTCGCCGAAAATTTCCTTCGCGTCCTCTGGAAAGAGGGCGAGTTCGAATTGCTTGTCCCAGTCGAGCTTGTACCTGGCTTCGCTCATCTCGCGGTTCCGCTCGACGGCAGCCTGGTTTCCCCTCGCAATATCAGCGATGTGGGCCGCGATCTTGAAGGCGATGACGCCGTCTTTCACATGTTGAACCGTCGGAAGGCCGAGATGCTCGGCCGGGGTTATGTAGCAGAGCATATCCGCACCGCGCCATCCCGCCAGGGCTCCGCCGATAGCGCCGGCGATGTGATCGAATCCCGCCGCGGTATCGGTCGGCAGCATGCCGAGTATGTAGAACGGCGCGCCGTCGGTCAGCTTCTTCTGTATCTCGACGTTCGTCTGGATATCGTTGAGAGGAATGTGTCCCGGTCCTTCGACCATTGTCTGGACGCCTGCTATGCGTGCTCGCTCCACGAGCTCACCCAGTATCATCAGTTCCGAGATCTGCGCCCTGTCCGTCGAGTCGGCGGTGCTCCCGGGTCTGAGCGAATCGCCGAGCGAAAGCGTCATGTCGTACTCTCTCGCGATCTCTAGGAGCCGGTCGTAGTACTTGTAAAGCGGATTTTCTTCCTTGTTCTTGAGCATCCATGCGGCCAGCAGGCCACCACCCCTCGAAACGATGCCGGTCACCCTCTCCTCGTTCTGGTACCTCCTCAGCGCTTCCAGCGTTATGCCGCAGTGGACAGTTATGTAATCGACCCCCTGCTTCCCGTGCTCTTCAATCACTTCGAACAAATCGTCCGGGGTCATGTCGTAAACGGAAGACCTCTTTGCCACTCTGAATTCGGTTTCGTAGATCGGCACCGTCCCGAGCGGCACACTGCAAACTCCGAGGATTTTCTCCCTTATCATTCTCAGGTCGCCACCTGTCGAAAGGTCCATCAGCGTGTCGGTGCCGTATTCGATGGAGACTTTTGCTTTTTCCAGCTCTTCCCCGACGTTGACGTAATCGTAAGAGCTCCCGATATTCGTATTGACCTTCACGCAGAGCGTCTCTCCGATACCGGTGAAGTTCGTGAGCGTTTCGTGATTTGGATTGGCGGGTATGACTACCTTTCCGGAGCCGACGAGCTCCCGCAGCCTTTCGGGCGCCATCTTCTCTTTCCCGGCGACATAAAGCATCGCATCCGTGATTTTCCCCAGCATAGCAGCTTCGAGCTGTGTCATCGTGACATCCTCCTGTTTTTATCTTTTGCCTGACAAGGGCAACGATTTCTTTCAGCCGGGATGTGGTGGATAACTGGTGGAGGGAGGAATAAAGAAGAGACGGTAACGAAGCTTCTTTACATTAACGCCTTCCCTTCGCCGATATTACTCGGATCAGGTTCAAGAGGTCGGAGCCGCGTCACAAGCTCCCTCTCAGCCAAGTTGTCCTCAGCTTCCTCGGCGCATCAGATTGTCGAACGAACTAACGACTTAATTTGGGAATGATTCGGTCAATTGTCAATGACTACAGGCTTTACATCGTGGAAAATTGCTTCCCTTTCATTCCACACTCATTGCCGCGGCATTTCCCGGCACCTCCACCAAGGCACTTGTTTAACAAGTCGAAGGCAGAAGTGAGTCATCGTGAGAGAGCGCACTGTCAGCCACGCACGAAACATCATCCAAGTTTGAACAGTTCCTTCAGCTTATCAGACACTTTGGTGGTCATCCTCGGTGACAACTCGCCCAACTCACGTTTGACGAGCGAGGCCGTAACTGTCATCATACGATGTAATCTAATCACCGATGAAACTTTCAGCCCTGTCGTTTTGAAGTCGGGGTCATTCGAGTCAATCTTCACATCGGTCCCGGCGACGTCCTCGGTCCTGCTGCTGATGAAAGCTAGAATGACATGCTGGTAATTACCTATCGGATCAGTCAGGCAAACCGCCGGTCGCGCCTTCGTTGTCGACAAATCGTCGAATGGGAAGGGCACCAATACGATCTTACCCTTTGTTATCAAGAGGCTTCCCGTCGGAAAATGTGTAGATATCCTCGGCGCTATCCTTCAGAAATTCAAACGCACGATTCTCAGCCGCAGCCCGCGTCCATTCTTTTTCTTCGAAGTCACCTTCTGGAAGGAGAATTATAACCCGCACGTGTGTCGGTGCATCGACCTGCAAAGGTTCATCGAGGATCAAATGATGCCCTTCGTCAATCGTCCCTGTCGTCTCGATTGCTCTCTTGGCTCTACTCATCTTAACTATCCCTCCGATTCCTATCTAGGTCCACAGCTAAATTAATGTACTTGTCCCACAGTTTCAGCGTGGCAGGCCAGAAGGCGCCACTTCAGCTGGAATGAACTTAGTGTCGTCAGCTCTTCTGTATCTTCGCCCAGGTGTCGCGCAGGGTGACTGTCCGGTTGAAGACGAGACTGCCGGGTTTCTGAGCCGAAGGCTCACGCGCCGCTGGCGCAGAATCGTCGTCGACGCAATAGTAGCCCAGCCGCTCGAACTGGAACCTGTCCTGCGGCTTCGCGCTCGCCAAAGAAGGCTCGACCCTGCACCCCTTCACAATTTCGAGCGAATTCGGGTTGAGAGATTCCTTCCAGTTCTCGCCGCCGGGATCGGGGACGTTGAACAGCCTGTCGTAGACCCGCGCCTCGGCGTCGAGGGCATGCTGCGCGGAAACCCAGTGAATCGTTCCCTTTACCTTTCGCTGGCTCGCGGGCGAACCGCTCTTCGTTTCCGGGTCGTACGTGCATTTGATCTCGAGTATCTCTCCCGTCTGCGGGTTCTTTACCACGCCGGTGCATTTTATGATATACGCGTAGCGCAGCCTGACTTCGGCGCCGGGCGACAGCCTGAAATATTTCTTCGGCGGATTCTCCATGAAGTCGTCCTGCTCGATATAGAGCACTTTCGAGAACGGAATCTTCCGGGTTCCCATCGAGGCATCTTCCGGGTTATTCACCGCGTCGAGTTCCTCCACTTGATCGTCCGGATAATTCTCGATGATCAGCCTGACCGGATGCAGCACTGCCATCACGCGCGCCGCCCGCTTGTTCAGGTCGGTCCTCAGGCAGTCTTCCAGGACCGACACGTCTATCGTGCTGTCGGCTTTCGAAACACCTATGCGGTCGGCGAACAGGCGGATAGACTCCGGCGTGAATCCCCGGCGCCGCAGGCCGGAAATGGTCGGCATGCGCGGGTCGTTCCAACCGCTGACGCGGCCTTCCTGGACAAGCTGCAAAAGCCTCCTCTTGCTCATCACAGTGTAGGTCAGGTTGAGCCTCGCGAATTCTATCTGCCGCGGATGATGGATGCCGAGCTGCTCCACAAACCAGTTGTACAGCGGACGATGGTCCTCGAACTCGAGCGTGCATATCGAATGGGTTATGCCTTCGATGGAGTCGGACTGCCCGTGCGCCCAGTCGTAGGTCGGGTATATGCACCACTGGTCGCCGGTGCGGTGATGGGTCGCGTGCAATATCCGGTACATTACCGGGTCGCGCATGTTGATATTCGGAGAAGCCATGTCGATCTTCGCCCTGAGTGTCTTCGACCCGTCGGGAAATTCACCCTTGCGCATCCGCTCGAAGAGATCGAGGTTATCTTCCACCGGCCTGTTGCGGAAAGGGCTGTCCTTCCCGGGCTCCGTCAGCGTTCCGCGGTATTCGCGCGTCTGGTCCGCGTCCAGGTCGTCGACGTACGCCTCCCCTTTCCTTATCAAATCCTTCGCATATTCGTACAGCTTTTCGAAATAGTTCGAGGCGTAAAACATCCTGTCGCCCCATTCGAAGCCGAGCCAGCGGATGTCCTCCTGTATTGATTCGACATACTCTACATCTTCCTTCGTCGGGTTCGTGTCGTCGAACCTCAGGTTGCAGAGGCCGCCGTAATCGTTCGCGGTTCCGAAGTTGAGGCAGATCGACTTTGCGTGACCGATGTGCAAGTAGCCGTTCGGTTCGGGAGGAAAGCGAGTGTGAACTTCTGTGTATTTTCCCTCCTTCAGGTCACCGTCGATGATGTCCCTGATGAAGTTGCGCTTTTCCGTCTTCTGTAGATTTGTCTCGTTATTCTCTGAATCTTTATTGTTTTCCATGAGTGCCGCCAAATGATAGGTTATGCTGCAAAGCCGCAGTTGCTTGACATAATCGCAAGTTTTTGGAACAATTTCAACGGGATTTGCCGGCATGTATTGCCGGCCTGAAATCGAACAGGCAGGCGCTCATCCGGTGAGCAGTTTCCGGCCCGGCAGTCCGTGCGGCCCCCTTTCCACTCCCCTGATTCACTACGCGTCCTGTGTTTCTATGCGGCTGAAGAAAAGGAGCGGAATACGCGTTGAGATCCGTTCCCCTCAGGCCGCGACAGGCTTTATCTTCTCAACTGCCGAATCGATCCTGCGAAGTATCTCTTCTTTTCCGATTATCGAGAGAATGTCGAAAAGGCCCGGGCCTTCGCCCATCCCGGATACGGCGAGCCTGAGCGGGTGGATGAGCTGTCCGTTCCCGACGCTCAACTCCTCGGCAGTCCGGTGAAGCGTCTCTTCGTAGTCGGTCTTCTGCGGCTCACCGAGCTTCTCAAATTCATCCCTCAGTTTCTTCAAATACTCCGCCGACTGCGGCTTCCACCTCTTCTTTACAACGGCCGGGTCGTACTCATCCGGCGCGCGGAAAAAGTATGGGCTCTTCTCGGTATAGTCCTTAATGAACGTAATCCGCTCGCGCATCGCCGCGATGACACCGAGCAGATAGCCGTCGGTGAAGCGCGAAGGATCCATAGATGATTTCGCAAGATGATCCCTGAGCATCGCGAGAACTTCTTCGTCTGGCTTGCGTCGCAGATGCTGGAAATTGAGCCAGTTCAGCTTCTCCACATTGAACACCGCGCCCGACTTGTTCACCTTCTCGAGCGAGAATTCCTTTTCCAGCTCGGAAAGAGAAAATATCTCGCGGTCGTCTCCGGGGTTCCAGCCGAGAAGGGCGATGAAATTGAGCAGCGCCTCCTTCAGGTAGCCTTTGTCCCGGTAGTCCTCGACTGCGACATCGCCCTGCCGCTTGCTGAGCTTGGAACGGTCGGGATTCAACAGGAGCGGCAGATGAGCGAACTGCGGAAGGTCCCACCCGAAAAACCGGTACAACAGAACATGCTTCGGCGTACTCGACAGCCACTCTTCGCCGCGGATGACGTGGGAAATTTGCATGAGATGATCGTCCACTACGGTGGCAAGATGGTAGGTCGGGTACCCGTCGGACTTGATCAAGACCTGGTCGTCGATCTGTTTGCTGTTGAACTCCACATCGCCCCGGATTATGTCTGAGAATCTGACAACGGTTTCGTCCGGCACTTTCATCCGTACGACGAACTGTTTCCCGCCGTCGAGGTTCGCCCCGATCTCTTCTTCCGAAAGACGGAGGCAAGTCCGGTCGTACTTCGGCGTAAGCTTCTTCTTCTCCTGCTCCCTCCGCATTTGTTCGAGGCGGTCGGGAGTGCAGAAGCATCGGTAGGCGGCTTTCCTGTCGATCAGGGTTTCGGCGTGTTTCCTGTAAATATCGGTCCGCTCGCTCTGCACATAAGGCCCGAGCTCACCGCCGGCCTGCGGTCCTTCGTCGTATACCAGGCCCGCCCATTTGAGCGTGCTGATGAGATTCTCAACCGCGCCCTCGACATAGCGCCCACGGTCGGTGTCTTCAATCCGCAGGATAAACTTCCCGCCGGATTTTCTCGCGAACAGGTAATTGTAGAGCGCCGTCCGGAGCCCGCCGACGTGCAGGTAGCCGGTCGGACTAGGTGCAAACCGCACCCTGACAGAACCGGGAGTCATCCCCGTGTTCCTTCCGTGACCTCTCTTCTCGGCTCGTACTTGATCTTGAGCTGCTGCATCCTGTATCGCAGGCGCGATCTGGTCAAACCCAGTATCTTCGCGGCCTGTATCTGGTTGCCGGCCGTGAGCTCGAGCGTCTGCAAAATAGCTTCGCGCATTATCTCATCCATCTTGATCCCCTGTGTCGGGATCGAAACGATATTGTTGTCTTCCATCATTTTTGTCGAATTGAAACCCGGGTGGTAATCCAGAAAGGCGAGATGCTCCGGCTTGATGAACGCATCCGTCTCGAGAAGGGTCACACGTTCGATCGCGTTCTTCAGCTCGCGCACGTTTCCGGGCCATTGATATTTTTCAAGGAGCCTGATACCGTCCGGAGTGAAACCTTTGATCGACTTCGCGAATTTCTTGTTGAATTCGTCGAGAAATGTGTTTGCGAGTAGGGCGATGTCCTCAACCCTTTCTCTCAAAGAGGGCACGTGAAGCTGCGCGACATTCAGACGATAGTACAAGTCCTCCCGGAAGGTCCCCTTTTCGACCGCAGATTTAAGGTTCTTGTTCGTAGCGGCAATAATCCGGACATCCACCGTTATCTCCTTCGCGCCGCCGAGCCGGTAGAACCGTTTTGTCTCCAGTACCCGGAGAAGCTTCACCTGCGTCTCGTGGCTGAGCTCGCCGACTTCGTCGAGGAGAATCGTGCCTCTGCTCGCGAGCTCGAATTTACCCTGCCTCATCTTGTCCATGGCGCCGGTGAAAGCGCCCTTTTCATATCCGAAGAGCTCGCTCTCCGCGAGGTCCTTCGGGATCGCGCCGCAGTTGATTGAAATGAAAGGCCCGTCCGACCGGTCGCTCTTTTCGTGAACGAGCCGTGCTATAAGCTCTTTGCCGGACCCACTTTCGCCGATGATGAGGACGGTCGTGTCTGCGCCAGCAAGCCGCTCGGCGGTGTGTATCACCTTCTTGAGGTTCTCGCTCTTTCCCACGATGGTATAAGGACCGAACTTTTGCTGCAGCTCGTCTTTCAGCAGCTCGTATCGGCGCTCCAGATTCTTCCGATTCAGCGTCTTGTTTATGAGGATCTCCAGCTGCTCCAGGTCCAGCGGTTTCAGTACGAAATCCTCCGCGCCGAGCTTTATCGCCTTCACGGCACTGTTCACGTCTGAGAAGGCCGTAATCAGGATGACAGGGGTGTCGTTGTTCTCCGTCCTGAGTCTCTGCAATATGTCAAGACCGGTCATAGAACCGAGATAGAGGTCGAGCAGGACGATATCAGGCTGTGTATCTACAATCTGCTGAAACGCTTCTTCCCCCTTGATAACGGATACGACCTCGTAGCCGCTCCTGGTCAGCACGGCATTCAAAGAGTTGTTCAACAACTCGTCATCGTCGACTATCAGTAGCTTGCTGTTTGCCATACTCATCCCCACCTTTGGAAATGAATAGTAACCACTGTGCCCACATTCGGCTTGCTTTCATAGTCGAGACTAGCATCGTTCAACTCCAGAAGTCGGTTCGAAATAGACAGTCCCATCCCTGTCGCTCCTTCTTTGGTCGTGTAGAACGGCTCGATCGCCAGCTTGGCGATTTCCTCTTCCATCCCTATTCCCGTATCGGTGATTTCCAGTATAACCTCATCGTCGTCGGCCGATTTATCCAGTTCGAATTTCAGTGTTCCGCCGCCTGGCATAGCCTCGATCGCGTTCTCCACAATATTCAGGAGAGCGTGAAGAATCTGCGACTTGTCCGCGAAAATCGCGTCGTTGATCTCTCCTTTGTCGATCTCCAGTTTTATCCTCGATTTGAGGAGCGACGTCTTGGCAAGTCCAGCAATTTCCGTAAGGATCGTGCCCAGCTTGAACTGTGATTTGGCGGGAGTCTGGGGCTGTGCGAAGTTCATCGTCTCCCTGATCACCTTCTCGATTGCACTTACGCCGTCGAGTGCCTGCCGGGTCTGCTTCTTTTCGATAGTATCGTCGTCCAGGCCGCGCTCAAGGAATTGCAGATTGACCGAAATTACATTGAGAGGATTTCTGATCTCATGGACCAGACCGTGGGAGAGCCTTCCGAGCGCCCGAAGCTTGTCCGTTGCGATAAATCTCTCAAGCCACTCCCGGCGACTGGTGACATTTCTCAGGATTATCAGGTAGAGGCTGTCTTCCGTCCCAATAGGTGCCCCACCGATATCGAGAAACGTTTCCGAATTGGTGTCTCTATACGAACTCTCGAACTGGACGGATTCTCCGCGGGTAATTTTCTCAGAGAGGAGCTCGCCGAAGGGTTTGAATTCCGCCAGCTTCTTGTCAGCAAGAGCCCTGCCGGTCGTCTTGAGAATTTTCCCGGCATGGGCGTTGGCCTCTACGATAATGCCGTTGCTCTGGTCGATCAGGAGAATGCCGTCGTTAGCCGAGAGGAACAGCTGCCTGTATTTTCGGCGCTCGTATTCCAGCTGGGAATTTCGTTCCACAAGCTCGCCGTTGAGTCCCTCAAGTTCCTTCATTTTCGCTTCAAGCCTGTGTACAAGGACGCTGTTGTATCCTTTAAGGTATTCGTCTTCCCGGAGGACACCGTCGGCCCGAGCCTGAGCGGGGATTCCGCCGGGAAATACCTTCAGACGATCAAGCGCTTCCATAAGCTCATTCACATTGCCCGTCTTCCTCAACACTCTTGAAGCGCCGACGCTCAGCCCAAACTCTTCGTCAGGCTTGTCTACGTATTCTCCCGTTATAATAATAAAAGGAATCGTCCTGTTTTCATCCTGAGACCTGAACGCCCTGCAAAGGGCAAAGCCATCCATGCGCGGCATCAAAGCGTCGGAAATAATGGCGTCAAATTTCTGCCTTCCAGCCATCTCCAGCGCCTCATACCCGTCGGATGCGGTATCAACCGAAAATCCCTCGGCTTTTAGTACTTCGGCAAGGGTAAAACGATTATGCGAATCGTCGTCGACCAGCAGGATATGCATTATCAATCTGAATATGTAGGTCTATTTTAACGAAATGGGAAACAAGTTGCAATTATCC
>JBJKQU010000021.1:0-22933 GCA_046705025.1 Candidatus Kryptoniota bacterium
ATTGCAGAGGTTGTTCCGCGTGCTCCGCTGTGGATGCGGAAGATCGGAATGGAATGGCTGTTCCGCCTCGGGAAACAGCCTCAGCGGATCAACAGGATCTTTACGGCGGTGGTCAGATTTCCACTCAGGGCTCTTACGACCCGACCGGCAAGACGAAAGTGAAAAAACGATTAGGATGGGTGAAGGAGATCGAGTTCAACAGAGAACCGGGGCGGCAGCAATTACTCGGCAATTCTGCCGGGGGCAGCTGCGGCGCCAATCTAGGGCGACATAACATCAGAGTGACCATTGAATTTTTCTGAAATTGTCTTTCGGGCCAGAAAAAGGTTGAGTGAACATTCGATTCTCGAACATTTGAGAGGCCTCTGGTTCGCCCGAAGAATGACCCGTCACGGAATCATTTTGGTCACCGGCAATCGGCCGGCCCCAAGAATAATCAACGAAGGCGGGAGTATTATTAGTGAAAATTGCCAGTTTTACGAGGGGGTGCGACTTGAGGTCGGAAAAGGGGCGGTATTAAAGATTGGGAATGGGACCTATTTGAACCGAAACACGTTAATAGTCGCTCAAGAAAGGGTTGAAATAGGCCGGGATTGCAAGATAGCCTGGGATGTGGTGATAATGGACTCGGATTTGCACCCCATACAGGGAACCGTCATGGAGAACAAGCCGGTCGTAATCGAGGACAACGTCTGGATAGGGTGCCGTTGCATCATTTTGAAAGGGGTTAGAATTGGAGCGGGCGCCGTCATCGCCGCAGGCTCCGTTGTGACCAAAAGTGTACCTCCGAATACGATCGTCGGAGGCGTTCCTGCGCGCGTTTTGGGAAGTCTCGACCCCAATGCGGCCCACGGATAGCAAATTAGGGTAAACCAAAGCCTTTTCAGGGCGAGGTCACAAAAACACATCTCTGCCCTCTTAACATCAGAAGTAATCTGTTTTATTTTCCGAAGTGGGAACTTATTTTACACGTAGAACATTCAGACTAGTAACATTAGTGAGTTCTGACTAATTCATTTGACGTAGCACCAGAGGGGGGTGATACTGTCAACGGTATCAACTTACAAAAGATCAACTATTCTCCTTTGTAGGCACAATCGTGGAGATTTGAGTGTTGCTATGACTGCCCCAAAGACTGAGGGTTACAAGGGAAGGGAAGAGTCCCGGTTTTGCTTAAGAAGCGAGTGGAGCATCCGGCCATTTCCCGAGTCCGCAAATAGTTTTCAGCAGTTGAACGAAACGCATAGACGGGGCAACTCGCCGGAGAGGCGCTCGTGCCTGCAAAACTCGCTAACGGAGAAGGGCGATTCCATTCAAGAGCCGGTTTCCTACCGCTCCATCAAGGGTGCGCGCCGATACCTCCGACCGGTTATATCCCAACAGTCATCAATGACGAGCCCGGAAGCATTCCTTTACGTCTGTGCCGGGCTCTTTGTGAAAGGACCGCATAAGATTGGATGATGAAAGAAATGTGTTCGCACGATCCGCGCGTATCGGAAGAGGTCCTCATGAGTAGATCGAATGCGGCAGTAATCGAAAGGAACTATGCTCTCGGTTATGAGACTGCGTTGAACAGATACCTTTCTTCGGGGAAGGATTCAGACCTTCACCAGGCATACGAGCTCGGAATGCAGTTGCTGAGATCAGGCAAGTCGCTGCGCGATGTGACTCAGATACACGGCAGGATCATCTCGGCAAAATTCGACCAGGTACCCGGCAACAACGGGATTACGAATATCCTTCCAAGAGCCTTATCCTTCCTGACGGAGTCTCTTCAACCTTTCGAAGCCACGTACCGGAGTTACATGCAAGCGGTCGACGATCTCAAGGTGGAAATATCCGAGCGTGAAAAGGCGGAGGAAAGCCTCGAGCGCAATGAACGACATTTCAGATCGCTGAGCGAGAACTCCCTCGATTTGACAAGCATCGTCGGATCTGACGGGATAGTACGTTATTGCAGCCCTTCAAGTGAAAAGGTCCTCGGGTATAAACAGGACGAAATGAATGGGAGGAGTTTCTTCGAATTTGTCCACCCCGACGACATAAACAGCGCGCTGGAATTTTTTGAAAAGGGGAAGAGCCAGGACGGAGCCCCAATCACTGTGGAATACAGATACCGGCACAAGAACGGGTTCTGGGTCATCCTTGAATCGATAGGCAAGAATCTCGTCGCTGACCCGCATATTGCGGGCGTTGTCATCAGTTCCAGGGATATCACCGACCGGCGGAGTCTCGAGGAGATGCGACGGAGGTACGAGTTCATTGCCAACGCGTCGAAAGAGCTGATGACCCTGGTTAACAGAGATTACTGTTACGAAGCCGCCAATGAAGCGCTCTGCACCGCAGTTAATCGGAAGCAGCACGAGGTGGTCGGAAGGAAAGTAAATGAAATCTGGGGCGAAGAGGCTTTCGCAAAATCGTTGAAGCCTTCCATTGATAATGCCTTCAGGGGAAATGAGGAGTATTGCCAGACATGGTTCGATCTTCCGTCTCTGGGCAGCCGGTTCCTGGAAATTTCTTTCTACCCTTATCGTGACTTGATGGGGAAGGTTACCCACGTCGCAGCGATAACTAGGGACATAACAGAACGGAAACGGACCGAGGATGAAATCATAAAAAGCCACATGCGCCTTGCGGAGGCACAAAGCGTTGCGCATGTGGGGAGCTGGGAGTTAAATACGCTCACGGGCACGTTCCTTTGTTCCGAAGAGATGATGAACATAATGGGACAAAGCCCCGACAAGACCGTGCTCTCATACGAGCAATTCATCTCGCAGGTGCTTTCCCCTGACAAAGAAAAGGTTACCGGAGCTTTCGAGTCCGTGATATCCAGGGGGGACGAGTTCGGATTCAACTGCAGGATTGAAAGGACAGACGGAACTACAAGAGTGGTTCATAACCGGGGCCGGGTTGTCAGCGAAAGCGGACGCAAATCCGTGAAGATAATAGGCACGACTCAGGACTTGACTGAGCAGGAGCTTGCCAGGGAAGCGGTGACGGCGTACGAAATCCGGTACCGCCGTCTCTTCGAAACGTCGAAAGACGGTGTGCTCCTGATCGATGCCTCCACCGGTAAGGTGACCGATGTGAATCCACTGCTTGTCGAACTTCTAGGATACAACAAGGCGGAATTTATCGGAAAAGAGCTCGCCGAGATCGACGCCGCTGCCGGAATACCCAGATCCAGGGAGATTTTGAGGTATGTGCTCGAACAGGAACACCTTCTCGCCGACGATTTGATACTTCGGAGCAAAAGCGGCAAGACGATTCACCTCGAGTTTGTGAGCATTTCATACCTTGCTGGTGAGACAAAAATCATACAGTGCCACTTCTGGGACATCACCGAGCGGATGCAGCTGGAGGAAGCACTTCACAGCAGTGAGGAGAGATTCAGGTCTCTCATTGAAAACGCGACCGATGTCATTGCCGTAATTGAACCCGACGGACGATTTAAGTATGTGAGCCCGTCGGTGACCAGGGTCCTCGGCTACAAGCCCCAGGAACTTGTAGGGCAGAGTGTTCTGGAAATGGTGGCCCCGGATGCTGCCGACGATTTGAGCCGGATAATAAAGCGCGTGACCGTTTCCACCGACGGGCTGAAAGACTCGATTGAGCTCAGTTTCAGAGCTCTCGACGGGTCGTTGAAAGTTGTCGAGGCCACGACAAGGAACCTCCTCAAAGTGCCCCCTGTGATGGGGATCCTGCTGAATGTCCGCGATATCACTGAGAAAAAAGTGCTGCAGAACGAGCTGAAGACAGCGGCGTGGCAGCGCGAGGAGGACCTGAGGAAATTTGCAATGTCGGTCCAGGAAGCTCAGGAGGAAGAGCGGAAAAGGATCGCCATGGAGCTGCACGACGACATCTGCCAGCGGCTGACTGCGATGAGGCTCAATTTGACTGTGTTGCAGGACAATGTGGAGACAAAGAAGAGGTCGTACGATAAGCAATGGCATTCCATCAAGAAGGAGATAGATGACGTTGCTGCCGAAGTGAGGAGGATCTCATACAATCTTCGTCCTTCGGCCCTGGATCATTTCGGAATTGTGACTGCACTGCGGCTCATCTGCTCGGAGATGGAACGAGTTCAAGGTTTCAAAATAGATTTTCGTGCCGGCTTGCTGCTCAGGCAGCATTACGAGCCGAATATTGAAATCGCTCTTTTCAGGATCGCTCAGGAAGCACTTGCAAACTGTGCCAAACACTCCGGAGTGAATGAAGCCGAAATGCGACTGGAACAGAACGGTAAAGTGTTGGAGTTCGCGGTGTCCGACCGGGGGAAGGGCTTCACGGAACAGGAATACCTTCAGCTGATCCGAGGAGAGAATCACATGGGCGTAATGAACATGAAAGAGAGGGCGCGGCTTATCGGTGGGGAATGCAATGTTGAATCTAGCCCAGGGAAGGGCACTACAATAATGGTACGTATACCAATAGCAGAGGAAGAAATTGAATAAAATCAGAATTGTCTTTGCAGACGACCATGTAATAGTCCGGGACGGGCTCAGAGCCCTTCTGAAAAGCGACCCTCAATTTTCCCTTCTGGGAGAAGGAGCCAATGGCCGTGAGGCTCTCGACCTTGTGGGCAAGCTTCACCCGGATGTCGCCATGCTGGACATCTCCATGCCGGAGATGAACGGTATCGAAGCGACAAAGGTGATAAAGCGAGAGTATCCTGATACGCGCATCATGATTCTGACCATCCATGAGAACGAACAGTACGTTTATGAGATGCTCCAGGCAGGTGCCGATGGATACGTTCTCAAGAACGCCGAGAAAAAGGAAATCTTCGACGGAATAAGGGCGGTGGCCAGAGGTGAACACTACTTCAGTTCACAGGTTTCCGAACTGCTTATCGGAGATCTGGTGAAGAAGGCACGCGGAAATGCCGGGCAGCAGTCGGAGACCCGGGCCGACCTCACTGACCGGGAAAAGGAAGTATTGGCCTTCATTGCCGAGGGGATGACCAGCCGCCAGATAGCGGAAAGGTTGTTCCTGAGTGTCAGTACTGTGAACAGCCATCGCGCAAACCTGAAGAAAAAGCTGAGCATTCGGGATACCGCAGGGCTTGTAAAGTATGCCCTGCAGGCCGGACTCACAAGAGTCAAGGCGGCCGGGTGATCTTGAAGCTCATGGGTAATACAATCTTCCGCTTCGTCCGAGCCATAGCGAAGAGGGTCTCTAAGGTCCAAGCAACGGCAGCTAAAAGAGGGGAAACCGTGCAGGACCGGGCTCATCAACTGTTGAATCGTTATATGTTACTAGTGCTTAGGCCAGATTCAACAGAAATATCTATTGCTAGGTAGCCGTCCGCCGTGTAAGATTTACACTGAAGAGACAGCTGCAGGTTGTCAACTCCGCACGTGAGTGCGACATAAGATCAAGAACTCTTAAAACGTCCCTGGCAAGAATCGGGACCGATCATGTCCGCGAGATGCGGGCTGGAAATCAGAGATACGGAATTGGGAAAGGAGAAGTACGATCGCCGCCGAGACTTATGAAGCACGAAGACCACGAAAGGCGGTAATCGGGTTGCCGACCGGCGATGTGCGGCTGATCGGTAAAAGCGAGGCAGTTCAGCGGATTCATTCGACCATCGAACTGGTTGCGGATTCCCCCACGCCTGTATTGGTAAGCGGCGAAAGCGGAACGGGAAAAGAAGTTGTATCCAGGCTAATCCACGATCGAAGTCCCAGAAGCGGTCGACCATTTGTCGCCGTCAATTGTGCTGCACTACCCAAAGATATTTTCGAGAACGAATTGTTCGGTCACGAGCAGGGTGCGTTCACCGGCGCAAATGGGAAAAAGGAAGGTTACCTCGAAATGGCAAACGGGGGGACCATATTTTTCGATGAGTTGGGCGAGATGGATCCCGTCATCCAGGCAAAGCTTCTGCGGGTTTTGGAGACTAAATCGTTCAGACGCCTCGGCGGCGGAAAAGAAGAAGTCAAGGTGGATATCCGAGTTCTTGCCGCGACGAACAAAGACATCCAGCTCGCGCTTGCAGCCGGCGAACTTCGGCTTGATCTCTACTACAGGTTCAGCGTGATCGAGATACACCTTCCCCCTCTCAGGGATAGGAAAGAGGATATACCGCTGCTTATCGACAGTTTTCTCGAATCAATGTGCATGGCGCATCACAAGCCTTCCATGAAGTTATCAGATGAGGCTCTCGAAGCCGTTGTTCAGTTCGATTGGCCGGGCAATGTACGCGAACTTCGCAATGTTGTCGAGCGGGCTGTTATCATGAGCCAGTCCAGAGTCATTCCGCTCGACAGTCTGCCCGAAAAAATCAGCAGAGTGGCCGCAAGATCAAACACCGTCAGTGTTACTCTGGGCACCCCACTCCGAGAGATAGAGAGAATCGTCATTGAACAGACACTGGCTTTCGCCGGTAATAACAAGGCGAAGGCGGCCAGGATGCTTGGCCTGAGCAGGAAGGGGCTTCATAATAAGCTCCAAGCTTATTCGCACGAGCTGGCCTCTGATGAGACTGATGATTGAAGTCCTGCCGCCGGGGTCGTTTTCACCCGGAATGCACTCCCTCAAAATTCAATAACCTGGAATCCAGCCCTCGAGTGGGGTTATCCTCGCCGCGCCCGGCTGTTCAACGCCGCTTCATCCGGGAAAGGGGCCACCGTATGATCGCCTCGCTTCCACGCAGTCTTGGCCGGCGACTTGATTCCCCGGATAGTCTTCCTCATCTCATGACCGCAGATCACTGCTACTTGAGTAGAAGCATCTTCCTGCTAGTAGCGCCGGAATTTGTCACGACCCTGTAGAAATACGTCCCGCTCGGGAATCTCCCGGCGTTCCAGAGTGCCGAGTGCAACCCTGCGCCCAAATATCCGTTGATCAACGTCGCCACTTCCTGCCCGAGTATATTGTAAACCTTCAGGCTTACGTAGCTGGAGGCCGCCATGGAAAAAGAAATCTGTGTCGATGGATTGAAGGGATTCGGGTAATTCTGTTCCAACGCGAATGTTTGCTTCCCTGTGTTGTAAAATAAGGCGCCTACAGACGCGGTGGCCGAAAGACCTGACACATCTATGGCCGTTGCGGAAATGGTGTGCTGCCCGTTCCTGATGAAGGACGTGTTCAGAATGGTTGAGAAGGGGGGCTGGAGAATTATGCTCCCAATTTGTTTCCCGTCGATCGCGAACGTGACGCCTGTTATCATCTGGTTATTCGAAGCCTGCGCCGTCAAAGACACTATGCCTGACAGCGTATCTCCGCTCGCAGGACTTGTAATCGATATCGATGGCGGTATGGAATCTGAAGGTGCCGGCGGGAAGTCGCCATTCATGTATCTCTTCAATGACTCCAGCAAAGGGAAAGTACCGTTTCCAGGGTACCCCATTCCGAGTTCGTAAATGATTATCCCGCCGAGGTGCTCTTTCTTAATGTAAGCGAACTTCGCCGCGATGGCATTTGTGTCGTCGTAGGAAATGAAATAGTCGTTGTCCGCACCGGGGTTATCGATACTCAGGTAAGCTGCTTCGGCCCCGGCATCCCAATGGTACCTGTCGGGCGCATAATACTGGTTCATGATGCTGGTTTTGCCGTCGAAGCTGTAGAGCGGGACGTCCGAAGTTACTTTTGGCGCGAACGGGCTTCCGCCTTGGTCGAGATATCCCGCCCATTCCTGGTCCGGCCCGGTTGCGCCGTTTCCGGTCGATGTCGTGTCTCCGGCACCGTCGATTATCACTCCTCCTTTCCAAACGAAACCTGCCAGCTCCGAACCGATTCCCAGCTTCGACGCTGAGACACCGGCACTGAGAAATTTCTGAACGATTACGTCGCAGGAGGGAACCGGTGCGTGAGTGCTCTGGTACTTCACACCGTTGCTGTAAACTGCACCGTTATACCATGTCAGGCAGCCGGGCGAAGGCCAAGAAAGATCGTAGGTCATTATGTTGATCTGATCGAGGTATTGCTGCACGTGGGCAAATACCGCGTACGGCTGCCCATCTCCGGCCGTGCTCGTCAAAAGGTATCTAGGTGAAGGCAATGCCTCACGCAAGGTCGTTATCAGTCTCACAAAATGTGCGGTGTCTGCCGGCGTAAGGGGCTCCCAATCGATGTCGACACCGTCGTACCCTCTGTCCTTCACGAACCCCACGATGTTACTTACGAACGTGCTGAAATACTGTGGTCCGGTCGAACTCTCGAATCTCGATTCTGTCGCCCATCCTCCTATTGTAATGATGACCTTTGTCCCGACTCGGTGGGCGGCGGATATGAGGTCGGCGGAATTGGTTTGAGTGATACTGTTACTCAATGAATCCAGCGTTCCCTCGGCTGTCAGCGACAACGACATATGTGCAACAACTGTCATCGCAGTGAAATCGACATCCTTGGTCGGAAGATAGCCGTTGTCATTCATGCCCTGGGACCAGCCTGCATAATACATGGTTACCCACGGTTTGGTTTGTGCAAAGGCTGAGGAAAATGAAAAGAAAAAAAAGCTAAGCAAGCAGAGGAGAATGTATGGTAGACTTCTGTTTGTTTTCATCGAGTTCTTTTTAATCTCAGTACCGACATCGGCATCGTTGGAGGAGGTGCCTCAGGAATGTCGCTAGGACAGATCGATCAGGATTCGCACTCCAATCGTGGATCGAAAAGATATATACGACCAATTCCAGGAGCATGCAAGACTGCCGCCAGTGCATGTGTAAATAATTCTCACCTCGGATATGCCGCGCATGATCGGCTTATCAGCGGAAAGCCCGTCAACTCCCCGCCGCCTCATCAATGGGCAGCCCTCAGGATTTTAACGAGCAAGTGAATCTGACTGCATTTTGGCTCTGATCATGTCTTCCTTTATCGACCGCAATAAGGGATATGATCCGTTCCCCGGATATCCCATTCCGAGTTCATAAATGATTATCCCGCCGAGGTGTTCCTTTTCAACGAAAGCGAACTTCGCTGCGATGGAGCGCGCATCGTCGTACGAAATGAAATAGTCGTTCGCGGAGCCCGGGTTGTTGATGCTGAGGTAACTGACCTGCGCGCCGGCATCCCAATGATACCAGTCCGGCTGATAGAACTCGCGCATGATGCCCGTTTTTCCGTCGAAGCTATAGAGCGGAACGTCTACTGCTACGCTGGGGGCGTACGGGGAGCCGAAATGATTCATGTACCCTTCCCATTCCTGGCCGGGTCCGGTCGCGCCATTCCCGGTGGCATTGCCGCGTGCGTCGACTATCTCTCCCCCTCTCCACACGAAGCCCGCAAGTTCGGCGCCGATTCCAAGCTTGGACGACTTCACCCCGGCCTGTAGGAATTCCTTGACTATGAGGTTGCAGGCGGGCACCGGCTTGTGGTTGCTGTTGTACGTCACTCCATCCCCGTAGACGGCGGAGTTGAACCATGTGAGGCATCCAGGGGAAGGCCACGAAAGATCATAAGTCATGATGTTTATCTGATCGAGAAGATCCTGAACGTGAGCAAAGACCGCATAAGGCTGGCGATAGCCGGCAGTGGTTGTGAGGAGGTATTGCGGTGAAGGCAGATTCGCTCGCAGCGCTCTCACGAGTTTGGCGAATCGGGTCGTGTCCGGTGGTTTCAGCGGTTCCCAATCTATATCGACGCCATCATACCCTCGTTCTTTGACGAAGCCAACGATGTTGGCAACGAACCTCCCGAAGTACTGGGGGCTGGTGGATCCCATGAATCTGGATTCCGTATTCCATCCGCCGATCGTGATAATAGCCCTCGTCCCGGATGCATGAGCGGCTGTGATCAGGGACTCTGAATTTATCTCCGTTATGCTGTTGCTGACTGCATCGAGAGAGCCGTCGGCTCTCAGGGACAGGGACATATGTGCAACCACGGTCATTGCAGTGAAGTCGACATCCTGGGTCGGCATGTAGCCGTTATTGGCCGATCCCTGTTCCCATCCTCCGTAGTAGGCCGTCACCCAAATTTTCTTCTGCGCCGCGACCGGCAGCGCGGATACGGACACGAATACTAATGCTAACAGGATGTGGATTGCGGACATTTTAGCCTTGCTCACTGGCACTCCTTTTTATTAAGGGATAATACGAAAGACGATCCATTGGTTCCAAAATATTGATTTCCGGCGATCAGACTGGCTCTCACCTCCACAAATCAAAAGGCCGTCTCCCTACTAAGGAAGACGGCCTTCATTGTCCCACGAAGACTAGGGAGGTTACTTCATAAGAATCATTTTCTTGGATATGCTGACCGACTTCGTCTGCAGCCTGTATATATACACACCGCTGGCGAGGTTGTCGGCATTCCAGTTGACCTGATGCACCCCGGAAGTTGTATAGCCGTCCAGGAGTGTCGCTACCTGCTGACCGAGGATGTCATAAACCTTCAGACTCACGCGTCCCGATGCGGGAAGGTTGAAGGCAATGGTTGTCGTCGGATTGAACGGATTCGGATAGTTCTGCTCAAGTGCTATCGTGGTTGGGATACTTGGCTCGTTTACATCGGTAGCAATATTGTTGCTGGGTGCCTGCTTGGCCAGCAGCTGAATATTATCGACATAGTATGTCTTCTTGACTCCGCTGGTCTCGACCAGGTCGATTCTGCTGAAAGTCTGGTTGGCCGGATCGAGCGTGCTCATGGGAACCGTCACGGTCGTCCACATGCCGGCACTGACCGTTCCGTATTTTACGGAGGGCAGCGAGATATTCTGATCGTCCTGAAGCTGGACGTTGAATGCGGCGGACGTGCCGCTGTATACCTCGAACTGTACCGCCGAGTAAAGACTCGGGTCGATGTACTGTGAATCCCAGTTCCCATAGTGAAGCGAGAGCGCACCCCAGGCGTTCTGATCCACCTGGATTGCGTCTGTGCCTGAGTAGATCCTGGCAGGGGAATCGAAAGTGACTGTGGCATTCCAGGAGGCATTGATCCACGGGCTCGTCAGTGAATCCGAATAAACAATCATGTTTGTGGCAGCGCTGTTCCCGCCGCCCGTGCCGGGTTTCGTGGCAAACTGCCATGTAGGAGACCACTGCCCGGAAGTGGACGACATTGCCGCCTTCACGTGCCAGTAATAAACGTTCCCCGGTTTCAAGTTTGAGACGATAAGGGAATCGCCCGATGAAGTCGATGTGTCGGTCGTGCACGAAGCGAATGAAGAGTCTGTCGCGACCTGAACCCTGTAGGAAGTCGCGCACTCGCAGGAAGTCCAGGCCAGCATTGTCGGGCCAGACAGATTAGTCATTCCGTTCAAAGGCGCGGCAAGCTCCGGAGTATCTAGCCCGAGAAGCTGGAGGTTGTCTACATAATAGGTCTTTTGTACACCGCTAGTTTCCATCACGTCGATGCCGCTGAATTTGAAATTGCCGGGGTCCAGCTGGTTCAATGACACGGACACCGTTGTCCATTGGCCCGCGGGTATTGTGCCGTAGGCGACGTTCGGAAACTTGGTCTTGGCATCGCTCTGAAGCATAAGGTTCAGTGTTATGCTCGTGGCGGAGTGTACCTGGAATTGGACTGCTGTGTAGGTGCTGCTGTCAACATAACCGGTTCCCCAGTTTCCATAGTGGAGTGCAAAGGCCCCCCAGGGAGCATTGACTACCTGGATAGAACTCGTGCCTGAAGCTACCGGGGCACTGTTCGAGAAATTTATCGTGGCGCTCCACGAAGCATTGATCCATGGATTCTGAAGCGCATCCTGGTAGATCCATGTGCCGTTGTCGTTTGCGACCGGCGCAGAAGGGGTCGGGGGGGAGGGGATTGTATTCTGTACGTTGAGAGTTATGCTGGCAGTAGACGTGTTGCCCGCCGCATCGCTGGCAGTTGCGGTGATTACGTGCGAACCGTTCGTCAGTGTCGTCGTATTCAGAGGAATCGAATAAGGGGAGGCGAACACAGGGCTGCCTATCTGCACTCCGTCCTCTTTAAACAGGACCTGGTTTACGGCGACATTATCTGAAGCGCTGGCGGTGATCGTGACACTGCCTGAGACTGTACTTCCGTTCGCCGGGGATGTTATCGAAATTGTTGGCGGTGTGGTGTCTGTTGAAATAACCGGCGCGCTGTTGCCGTTCATATCTCTTTTTATGGCTTCCAGAATCGGGTAAGTACCGTTACCAGGGTATCCCATCCCGAGTTCATAGATTATGATTCCGCCGAGATGCTGGTTCCTGATGAACTGGAATTTTGCAGCTATTGCATTTGTGTCTTCGTATGAAATGAAATAGTCGCTTGCTGAGCCGGCGGAATCAATGCTCAAGTAAGGCTGATCCGTCGCCGCATCCCAGTGATACCTGCTTGGGGAGTAATAGTCCTTCATTATGCTGGCACCGCCGTTGAAACTATAAAGAGGCACGTCGGTCTTGACAGTCGGCGCGTACTGGCTGCCGCCCGACTGAAGATAACCTTCCCACTCCTGATCGGGGCCGGTCGCGCCGTTGCCGGTCGGATTGCCGGCGCTGTCTATCATCACTCCGCCTTTCCAGACAAAACCAGCGAGCTCGGAACCTATTCCCAGTTTTCCGGGGGCGACACCCGCCGCAAGGAATTTCGCTACTATATTATCGCAGGCCGGAACGGGACCGTGAGTACTCAGATAAGTGACGCCATGTTGGTACAAAGCGGAATTGTACCATGTAAGACATCCCGGGGAAGGCCACGAGAGGTCATAAGTCATGATATTGATCTGGTCGAGCTGACTCTGCACGCTGGCGAACATCGAGTATGGTTCTCCTTCACCCGCCGTGCTCGTCAAGAGGTATTGCGGTCTCGGCAAATCGGTTCTGAGTGCTTCGATGAGAAGCTTGAAATTCGTCGTGTCGGCGGGGGTGAGGGGTTCCCAATCTATGTCTACTCCGTCGTAGCCCCTCTGCTTGACGAAATTCACAATGTTGGTAACGAAAGTGTTGAAGTATGTGGAACTCGTGGAACTCATGAATCTCGACTCGGTTGCCCATCCGCCTATCGTGATTATGACCTTCGTCCCGACGGCGTGCGCCGCGGATATTAATGACGACGAGTTGATCGGCGTGATGCTGTTGCTCACTGAATCGAGGGTTCCATAAGCCGTCAATGAAAGCGACATGTGAGCGACCACGCTCATCGCAGTGAAATCGACTTCCGAAGTCGGTAAATAGCCGTTGTTAGACCAACCCTGTGACCACCCTGCATAATAAGCTGTTACCCAAGGTTTTGTTTGCGCCCTTCCTGACTGTGCGGAGGATAGAATCATCAAGGCTACCATCATGGCAAGTGTGTAGTGCGCAGTAGTTTTGTTCATCGTGTCTCCTTTGGTAAATATATCGGACTTTGCAGTCCTGAACTGAAATCGTTGCAAATCATCTGTTCTCCCTACGGTCATCCATCCTCTAATCCTGTGCCGAACCCGAAAAAGCGAATCAAAAACCAACTCTTGCAGTATCTATCTATTCTATGGTGGGTTAGATGTGCGAAATATCTTTACAGCTGCTTTGCATTCACGAATTGGCGGTAATAATTACTTTATATGACTGGAAATATGACTGAGTTGTGGGGCGAATCTCTGCTAAATTTTCGGGCATTTGTCCCTCTTGCTAGTTTATGTGGGGGTGATGGGTGCAGAAAATCACATTGGGGGAGAGGGGCTGGGGGATTTTCGAGACGGAGGGATTACGTGTCGCTATGTTATTAATGGTGTGCATGCATGGCCATCTGTGATGAGTGCGAGATAGCAAAAGTGATGAGGTGCCCCAAGGCCTTGAAAGGGGATATAACGATTCACGAGGAGTGATTCACTGCCGGCGGAGGCTCATTCGCGGACGAGTGCAGTGGGCCGCGGGAGAGGGACGACAAAACGTCTGGACTTCCTAAACTTTGAGGATTCGGAATTGCCGGGTGAGATTCGAATTGGGGCGATGTATGGTATTCTGACTTATCGAATGATGCTGTTGATTCGATTCATGCGGTGGAGATTTCTGCCGATGCTATAGTTAAAGGGAGCAAACCAGGACGCATGTGGTAGCCGCTCCCCGCGGAGGAGTGGATTGACTTTTCTCGATCATATCGGATAATGGACCCTTCACAGCATTCATCCTGAATCCCTCCCGCGTTTGTAAAGTGTCTGGGTAACTCGGTGCTGCACGCAAAGTGCTTCGAGAGAGACGAAGCGTCAGTCGCCCGTAGCCGGAAGACTCTTTGGAAGCACCTCGGCGATCTCTTATATTGTCCCCGTGTTGGGAGACAATCGTCTCACGGACGACGGGAAGCCGACGCGGCAGCTCGGCAGATTCGTGCGGAATGCCTGAATACTACGAAGTAAATGTGATGGTGGAATCAGATGACATTGAAGAAATATCTCCCGAAAAAAAGCGTGCTTTATGCCCTGAGTTTTGTTCCCAGGTTATTCTACGGGTTCATGTTCTACAAGGAAAGGCTCAACTTCTCTTTCCACAAACTCCACGATAGAGATTTCCTATTCTTCAAAAACTGCGCCGGCATGCGGCCCGGTGACCAGTTCATCGACATCGGCGGGAACTACGGTCAATCAGCGTTATCGTTTTCGACGGTTGACAGGATGCGGGAGATCGTGTCCTTCGAGCCGAATACGACCCTCGAACCGTATCTCAAAACGGTAAAGAGACTTCTTGGCCGCAGGTACCGCTATCATCTTGTGGGAGTGGGAGACACAGCGTCATTGCTCGAATTGTACGTGCCCCGGCTGAATAAAGTGATGTTGACCGGCGAAGCGAGCTTTGACGAGGCCGAGGTGAATTCTGATATGGTGAGGGAGCGAATCGGACTCCCTTACTCACTCAGCAAGACGCAATGCAGGATCGAGAGATTCGACGACCTGGTCGAGCAGTTTGGCCTGAGACCGTTCATGATAAAGATCGACATTCAGGGGTATGAACCATTTGCCTTGAAGGGCATGGTGAATTCAGTGAAGAAATTCCAACCGATGTTTCTCCTCGAGAGAAACAGCGACTCCCAATTCGGGGAGATGAACAGCATATTCGAGGGCTACGGTTACGACGTCTGGTATTACGTGCCGACAACAAACAAACTGTCCAGGACCGATCCTCATCTTTCAGCAAATTACTTCGCGTTCCCTCGAGGCGTGGTGGAGCGGGATTTCTCATCCATGATCGATAGCCTTGACGGAAAGGAAATCGAGGAATCAGCTCGATATTAGGGGCCCCAACCGGACAAACTCACGACGTGGGTTCCATTGTCCGACCGACTACCTGTTGGAAGTCTGTTTGAAAATCGTGTCCCTGTTTGCAATTATAAACGGCTGGGCGGTAATTGAGCCTCCGTTAACCCTGTTGTACGACTGTCCCAGCTCGTAAAAAAAGATCCCTCCCAGACCCCGAGCCTGAGCAAACTGAAATGTGCGCACGATGTCAGTCGTGTCCACGAAGGGCAGGAAGAAATCTGATGACGCGCCTGCGGAGTCATAAGACAGATAGCTTGCTTCATGCGTGAAGTCGTAATGATAAACGGTCGAGTTCTGCCAGCGGTAATATTTCTGGAAGATGCCGGTGCCGTTCTGGTTGTACCACGGAATATCATCGACGACTCGTGGAGCGTAATCCAGCGTGACTTCATTGGCCGCCCACTTCTGATAAGGTTCCAAAGGCCCGCTCCCGGTCGGATTCTTCGCATTGTCGATCATCATCGTGTTTTTCCCCTGCGACCAGAGCGCGCCGCCGAATTCATTTGCAATGTTCATTTTTGAATACGGCAGTCCGTGGACATGGAAAGAGTCCACTTCGGAACTGATGGAAGGGAAGTGCTTTCCGATTCCGTTGAGTTCCTGGCCTGAGTAAATCGGTGAGAAGTACCAGGTTGCCCATCCTTCGCTCGCGTATTGAAGCATGTCATAAGTCATAAGGTTTACTCGATCGACGTAAGGCGCGATGGAACCAAAGACACTGTACGGCCATCCGCTCGCCGCGGTGGCGGAGAGCAGGTAAGGCGGTGGAAAATAACTTCGGAGCGTTGACATCAGGAGTTGGAACCGCCCCGCGTCCTTCGGAGGAAATGGCTCCCAGTCAATGTCTACGCCATCCAGATCGTTTGCCTTTACGAAATTCCTGACTTTTGTCATGAAGGAATCGAGTCTCGACATGGTGGCCGTCATATATAGGAACTGGGCTTCGGAATTGTTGCCTCCAATGCAAATCGATACGTGCGATCCTGCCATGTGAGCGTAAGTAGTAAGAGAGTCAAAAGTGGCGGGATTCCAGGAGTTCTTGTTCCTGTTAAAGAGGCTGTCGTTGCTTATGTCGGGGTTTGCCGAGAAGTAAAAGACAATATTGTAGGCTGAAAAATTGATTTTGTATATCGGGACGTATGCGTAGCCGTTATATGCTATCTCCCAGCTTCCTATGTAAGCAGCCACCCATTTGAAATCGGATGGACCGTTTGAAGCGGTGTGGTAAACAATTCGTGGGATTGAGCCGGTTTGGCCGGTTTTTGATGGTGTCCGTATACCGGGTGCAGCTCCATGGGAATCCGCGGGTCCCTGAGTGGGAAGGGTAATTCTCACCGCCGCATTGTCCCCAAGAGTCAGAAGGAGAAAAGGAATCAGGAATATCGCCTTCAATGTTTTTCGCCTTTCAGTTTGCTCACGGGAATTCTAATCGGGGAATGAGCGCTTAGGTACCTTGCGCCTTGCGGGGGACAGTTGCCTTAATAGCCGGCCTCCAGTCAGGAGCAGACGCTCTTCCCGCCGCATTGTCGCTCCATGTTCGTGGTGTCGTCGGGTGATAACCTAAATCTCTCTTTTCCCGCTCTGCGCAGTCTTCTTGAGATTCGGGATCTTTTCGGCAGGAACTTTGCGAAGTTGATCGTCGTCCGAACGCCCTCCTTTGCCGGTTCCCAGTTCGCGTACGACACGAATTATTTCATCCGGGGGAATGTCCTTGGTGAGGTATTTTGAAGCGCCAGAATTCAAAGCCGCCATCTCGAAACGATCCTCGGTCCGCAAGGTCAGGACTAGGATAGTGATATCGGGATGGAGCCTCTTGACTTCGCTTATCATCTCCAGAGAACTTGTAACCGGCATGTGCAGATCGGTTATCAGCACGTCCGGCGTGAGTGCCTCAAGCATGGGGACAATCTCGTGGACTTCCGCGGTTTCGCCCACCACCTTCATGTCGCTCTCGCCGTCGAATATTTCCCTGAGTCCTTTGCGAACCAGAGGGTATTTATCTGAAATGAATATTTTTACTTGTGCTGCAGCACCATTTGGCATCACCAGCCTCCACTGTATGGGATTTTTATTATTAAGGTCGTCCCTTTCCCAGGTTCGCTTTGTATTTCGAATTCCCCGCCGAGTGCTGCGATGCGTTCTCTAATGTCCAGAAGTCCGTACGACCCGTTCGTCGAGATGTTTTTCAAGTCGATGCCTATTCCATCATCTGCAACCCGAAGCACATAGAAGTCGTCTGCGACGACGGCACTGACCGATACATTTGTAGCCTTGGAATGGCGCGCCACGTTCGCCAATGTTTCCTGAAATATTCTGAATATCGCGGTGGATTGTCTTTCTGTTAGTGCGACTGCGTGCTGAAGCTCGTCGATCTTGCAGTGTATACCGGTCCGGTCCTCGAATTCTTGCGCCTGCCAGAGGATTGCCGTTGGTAAACCCAGTTCGTCGAGTACGGCGGGTCTCAGTTCCGTTATGATTCGCCGGGTCGAGAGGATCATCGACTCGATGAGCTGAGAAGTTACGGAGAGTTTCTCCAGCAACGGGATCCGCTTGGCCGAATCCACGCTCTTTGAAATCATTCTGTTGAGAATGGTTATGTCCAGCCTGAGGGCAGTAAGCATTTGTCCGAATTCGTCATGAAGTTTGCGCGCGATCATTGTCCTGTCGCTCTCATGCTCGGCTTCAAGATGCTCCGCCAGTCCGTGAAGTTCCTTTTCACGTTTGGCAAGGACGCGCTGCCATCTGCCGTACTCGTCGAGTTTCTTTGCCACGACGATGAACCCGATAGGCTCATCCTTTTCTGACAACAGCAGCGTCATGACCACCCGCACCCACAGAGCCCTGCTGTTTTTCGAGAGTATCTCTAGTTCCGCTTCGGAGCGGCCGTCCTGTATCGCTTCGTTCAGCGACAGTTGGGGCAGCCCTTCTCTGCGGTCATTTGAGCTGAATATACCCGCAAACGGTTTCCCAAGGACTTCGGATCTCTCCAATCCGGTCAGGCGCTTGGCATGATCGTTCCACAATGTCACTCGTCCCTGCAAATCGAGCGTAAAGAGAGCGCATTCCGTAATTGGATTGACCGGTGCGGAAATGTCTCGGCTCTTTCCAGGCAACTCCAGTACGTCGGCCACCGATGCATTGTAGCGTCCCTGAGTCTCGGCGACGTCATCGACCAGGATCATCACAGGACTTCCCGAACTTCCTTCCATCCTGACTGCAGTCCCGGCCATTTGCAGGTTATGGCCGGTATCGCCCGGCAATTCGAGTCTGACCGGTGACGGCTTTCTTGAATCTGGCTGCAGCTTTGCGAGGCGTTTGAAAAAGTTGTTCCGGTGATTCGGAGTTGCCGGTCGGGGGAAGGGGAACGGAAGTCTCAATCCGCCTGAAGCTTCCTGGTACATCCTGCTGAACGCAGCATCAGTGCCGAGGATGGCTTTGTCGGCGGTATCGATTAGAAGAAGGCCCGTTCCGGCCATGTCGAATGTATCAGGACTGATGTCGTGGTTTTCCCTGATACGCTTGAGCGTCCTTGAAGCATCGATCTTCTCGAACACGTTTCGTATCGACAAAGGTAAACGGATCAAATCCGGCATCGATATGTAGTCATCCGCTCCCGCCTCCAGGTAGTCTGCAAGTAGCTGATTCGCTTGAGGGGGTGCGATAGCTATGAACCCGACCGGCACTCTCCTGGCTCTGACGTCTCTCAAAAGTTTCAGGTATGCCGTCTTGTTCTCGGAAATGTAGGCCAATATCACGTCCACATTTGCGAGGTCGTTTCTTAAATTCTTCGGTGCAACCGTGATGAACTTCACGGACATTTCGCTGCTTCGTTTCTGGAGGACATCCCTTACAGGAGACGCAATCTCCTCGTTGTCTGCCAGAAATAGTAGCCGAACCTCGCGACCGTAAAGCGGCCTCGTTGTCTTCAGCGCCAGGCTGTTCACATCAGCATCTCTTGTCATTCTGTTCTATCTACCAATGGTAAGATTGTATGAATCGGTTGACGGCCGGGACTTCTTCCGTGAGTCCTTCTCTACAAAACATTTTTCCATTTCTATACTCTTTCCGGGAATGACATTGGTTGCCGATGGAGGGATGGAAATCGAAACGCTCGGGGACCTGTGGATCCCGGCAGACTCGTCTTCCCCAGGCACTTTGATGATTTGAATATCGTTTTCATTCTTGTTCATCTCTCTCAGCATCTGAACCCGACATTTGTCTGTCGTGTGGCGAAGCCGGGCCGCATCATTCTCAAGCCTGTCGTGCGCACGGATGACGGGTAGTGTTCCGTCAACTGTGCCAGGGAACTCGCTTTCATGATCCATTTGAGATTGACTCTCTGGACCATGGAGTCTAAAGTCTGTGAGGCAGTCTTCCCGTGGCGGGTTGAAGGCACTCGCGAGACCGTACACTTTACCGAGCCAGACTTCTGGAGCGCTTGGTTTCCGGGGCGGCCGCAAGCGGCCGGAGTCGCTTCCGACGTTCCAAGGGCAATCATTAGCAGGCACAGAACGGCGGCTGTGTCCATCATTATCCTCATGTCCACTTCCCATTGAGTCATCTGACCACTTGCTCTCTATTTGTCCCGTCCCTGAACTATATCCTCGCCGTTGACGGACCAACTCGGCCTCTGCCACCCATGTATTATCTTCCCGTCCGGATCTACGGCGCTCGTGTGACTATTCATCTGCCGGAATTGAATCCTGGAAAGAACTATGGAGACCGAGTTAAGCTCGGCAACTCTCTTTATTCTTCTCAGGACGATCGGGTTTATTTCGTCTTTGGCAAGGAGTATCTGCGAGACCTTCTTCTTTCTTAACACCGATTCGAGTCTCCAGTGGCCCCCGAATATCGGATAGTCGTCGATATACTTTCCTTCCATTTCCGGGTCGTCGTCCATGAAGCCGACGGGCGTCATCTTGGGATCGCTCTTGGCCAGCAGCGACTGCAGGACGAGAAGGCCCGTGGAATCGGCTCCGTAGATTAAAACCCTTGCCCCGTCCTCGGCACTCTTCTTGAAAAGGTGGTTTAGAATATGCGAAGATACTCGGGAGCCGACGATGAAAGTCCCGAGGAAGTAGAAATCCATTATCATGGTCGTGACGAGGTGAATTCCCCACCCTCCGAAAAACGAGAAGGGAATGAGGAGGGGCATGGACAGGATCACCGCGGCGAGCAGATTCTTTGCTATGCGGATGAAATCTCCGACTGCAAGGAGGCGGTTGTCAACGCGGTGTAATCCTCCGCCGTAAAGAACGATGAGCTGCACAGTGGATACGGCAATCATCGCGAACATTCCGGGGAGATGTCCCGCTTCCTTGAAGCTGACATAAGATACAATCAGGACCGAAAGGTAGAAGGCGAGGGCGACTGATACGACGTCTATGCCCACTTGAAGTGAGTGGCGCTTCACGAGAGTCTTGTTATACAGCCGCAGAAGAAAGCCGTTTCCGAAGAATTGCATTTCTCTGTAGCCGAGCTTTCTGATCATGAATATTATTGCGACTGCGGCCAGAGACAACACCAGCAGGGCGCTCAGGCTGGACGCGGTGACCAGGAAAGCGCACAATCCGAATGCGCTGGATATGATGTAGAGTATCAGCACCGAATTTCGGTGGGAAAGTCCGCTTGCGAGGAGCTGGTGATGTATGTGTCTCCTGTCAGGCAGGAAAAGTGAATGAAGCTTTCTCTTGAGGGATCCGGAGTTTTCGTCCACCATTGAGCGAACAAACCGGCGTGCCATTGCCAGCAGCGTGTCCATCACGGGGAGGCCGAGTGCCAGTAGTGCAACTATGATCGAGAAGGCTGCGGTTCCTTTTATCGAACTCCTGATGGAAATCACCGAGAGCATGAAGCCCAGAAAAAGGCTTCCCGAGTCGCCGAGAAAGATCCGAGCCGGGTTGAAATTGTATTTGAGGAACCCCAATACGGAGCCGATCAATAGCGCGGCGAAGACGGCTGTGTCGAGGTAGCCGTTCAATATGGCTATGCCAAGGATGGTGAGTCCGGAAATGAAGGCCACTCCGGCCGCCAGCCCGTCAAGGCCGTCGATGAGATTGAACGCATTTGTTATGCCAACCACCCAGAGAACCGTAATGGGGAATCCGAGTATGCCGAAATTCAGCAGCCCCGCTCCGAAAGGATTAGTGATAGATGTAATCTTGTATCCGGCCAGGTAGACCAGTGTTCCTGCGAACGCCTGGACGGCGAATTTCTGTCCCGGTTTGAGCGTCCATATATCGTCGCATATTCCGATGAATAGAACTGCGACCATGGAATCGAGCAGCATCAGAAGATGCGGGAGTACCCTCAGTCCCTTCGGGCACATCGAGGGAAACAGCACAAAGATTATGCCGGCTGAGATGAAGAAGCTCATGGCCACTGCGAGGCCTCCCATCCGGGGAATCGGAGCCTTATGGACTTTACGGATATCGGGTACGTCTATCGCTCCGACTGCGATTGCCAGCTTTCTGGCGGCTGGGGTAAGTATCAACGATAAAATTGCCGGTAAACCAATGCTGAGGACAAGTACTAAAGGCATATTAGCCCCGCTTTCTCCGTTGGTTCTTTCTCTGAACTATGGTCTGTGATTGCCATCTCTTTTCTATCTTTCCTCATGTCTGTGTCGTCAGGCCGCTTCACGTTCATCAGTAACTCGGATCAAAAGAAACCGAGAACATTTGTGTGATCCCCGTGGCATTCTTAGGTGAAAAGCAATATCCCAAATCGAAGGGGCCGAGCATGATGCCGAGCCCCATCGTCACTTCGCCTTTCGTGTGGCCGTAAATGTAGCCGGCACGAAGCGCAAATTGAGGGATGGGAAGTACTTCGGCTCCGCCTTCGTAGTACACTGTGGAGTTGTCGAAATATCTTTGGGCAGCAAATGCAAAAGTCAAATAAGGCTTCATCAGAGTCGATGGGCTGGGATACTTCATCTGGATTCCCGCCAGAACGCTGCCTGAATGATCGTAGGGCCGTGCGGTGGGCCCGTTCGGCGTGGTCATATCCATCTGCAGGCTCCTTCCGACATCGTTTACCCCGATTGTGTAGCTGAGGTTGTCCGTCGGAAAATAGTTAACCGATGCGGAAAGGTCTCCACCCCATGCCTCGGAGTGATTTGTCTTGCCGTACTGGGCAGCGAAGGCCCCCCCGACACTTACGATGGGTGATACGAAAGTCGCCATTCCTACCTGAGCCCCCCACCGAAGAACACGTGCTTCGTAGGAAGCCTGCCCACTTGTAGGGTAGCCCCGGTGCATTATGTCTGTCGATACTCCCATGAACAGGTTTTGGCCAAGAGAAATCGGCGCCGCTATATTTTCGTCCGTTACCCCGTCATGCATCGCGAAGAAATTCAAAGCGATAGCCTGGCTTTCAAGCGAAGCAAGAGAAGCGGGATTCATGAACATGGACGTCACATCATGCGTTTCCGGAAGGTCCGCATTGGCGAGCGCAAAATCTCTCGTACTTTCCGGGACCGTCTGTGCCGAAGCCAGGGAAACCGTCAACAATACGAGGAGCGTCGCAATTTCTGTGAAAAGTGTTCTCTTCATGGCAGTTATCATCCTACCAGCCTGAAGAATCCGAACAGCAGAAGAACTTCATATCCGAAACCTGAAAGGTCTTTCAGGAGATCTTCCTGCTGGGGAACGAAGACAGTGTCGCCCGCACGAACCAGCGGCATGTCCTGTATGTTTCCTTCTTCCAGATGCCTCGTGAGATTTACTACGACGAAACTATTGCCCGATCCGGTTCTGAAAATCCTAACGTGGCTCAGGTCGGCGT
>JBJKQU010000022.1:0-34505 GCA_046705025.1 Candidatus Kryptoniota bacterium
TTAAAAACATTCAACGCAGAGGACGCAAAGGAGGCGCAAAGCACGCAGAACAACTATATTCTTTCGCGGTCTCTGCGATTATTTGTCTTTGCGAACTTTGCGTTAAATCAAACTGAGCCAGTACCCATCGCGCTGTTTCCTTGATACATTGCCGTTTTTTGGCTAATATTTGAACCAACCAAGTTCAGGTTTTCGCGGGTGTTGTTAGCTCAAGGCTTAGCGAAATCGACTATTTAGCAAACAAACATAAATGTTCCTACCCTAAATCTTGAGGATGCGATGGCACAGTTTAGCGGCGTTGATTACTTCAACACCGAGAGTTTACTGACTTCGGAAGAAAAGCTTGTTAAGGATACTGTACGTACCTTTGTCTCGAGCGAAGTCGTTCCGATAATCGAGAAGCATTATCGCGAAGGGACGTTCCCGATCCATCTGGTGAAGAAGATGGGAGAGCTGGGTATCCTGGGACCGACTTTTCCGGCGAAATACGGATGCGCGGAGCTCAACAATGTCTGTTACGGACTTATTATGCAGGAGCTCGAGCGGGGGGATTCAAGCATCAGGAGTTTTGCTTCGGTTCAGAGCGGTTTGGTAATGTATCCCATATTCACGTTCGGTTCGGATGAACAGAAAGACAAATGGTTGCCGGGCCTGGCAAAGGGAGACGCTATCGGCTGCTTCGGTCTGACCGAACCGGATTTCGGCTCCAATCCGGGCGGCATGATAACGAAAGCTGAGAAGAAGGGCGACAAGTATGTGCTCAACGGCGCGAAGATGTGGATTACGAACGGAACGATAGCAGATGTTGCTGTGGTATGGGCAAAGCTTGAAGGCGAGGTAAAGGGATTCCTGGTCGAGAAAGGGACTCCCGGCTTCTCGGCGCCGGAGATGAAGGGCAAACACTCGCTGCGGGCTTCCGTGACCAGTGAGCTGGTTTTTCAGGACTGCGAGATTCCGGCTGAGAACATCCTTCCGAAGTCGGGAGGCCTGAGGTCTCCTTTGAGCTGTCTTGACCAAGCGCGATACGGGATTGCGTGGGGAGCTATCGGGTCCGCGATGGCGACTTATGGCGCGGCGCTGGAGTATGCGAAATCGAGAATACAATTCGGCAAGCCGATCGCCGGTTTCCAGTTAACCCAGGAGAAGCTAGTGTTTATGCTGAGTGAGATCACAAAGGGACAGCTTCTGAACCTTCAGCTCGGCAGGCTGAAAGACCAGGGGAAGCATAAGTACACCCAAGTCTCGATGGCGAAGCGGAACAATGTTCACTTCGCACTCGAAATTGCCCGTGTTGCCCGAACGATACTGGGTGCCAACGGGATCCTGGACGAGTACCCGGTGATGCGTCATATGGCAAACCTGGAGAGCGTTTACACGTACGAAGGTACCCATGATATCCACACCCTGGTGATTGGAAGCGACATTACCGGACTTCAGGCATATTATTGATGGAGAAAAAACAGATGAAGATGATAGAAAAATTCGTCGGCGACGCTTTGACCTTCGACGATGTGCTGTTGGTTCCAAGCTATTCTGCAGTTTTGCCGCGCGAGACTGTCGTGAGTACAAGGCTTACGAGAGAAATAAGTCTTAATATTCCGCTTCTAAGTGCCGCCATGGACACGGTCACCGAAAGCGAGCTTGCGATTGCCCTGGCCCGAGAGGGAGGGATCGGAATCATACACAAGAACTTCACGATTGCGGGTCAGGCTGAGCAGGTCGATCACGTCAAGCGGTCGGAAAGCGGGATGATTTCGGATCCGGTTACGCTGGGATCTGAGCACACGGTTCGCGAGGCGATCTCACTGATGAACAAGTACCACATCTCCGGCATCCCGATTGTCAGCGGAGAAACGCTCGTCGGAATTTTAACTAACCGGGATCTCCGCTTCGTGGACGATCACGACCGCAAGCTCTCCGATTTCATGACTAAAGATCATCTCGTCACTGCCAAGGTCGGCACTACTCTGGAAGACGCCGAAAAGATCCTGCAGGAACACAAGGTAGAAAAGCTTCCGGTAGTCGATTCCGACGGCAGGCTGCGCGGCCTCATCACTTTTAAAGACATACAGAAGAAGAAACGGTATCCGGGCGCGTGCAAAGACGAGCGCGGAAGGCTGCGTGTAGGCGCGGCGGTCGGAGTTAAATCCGACACGCTTGACCGGGCGGAGGCTCTTGTCAAGGCGGGTGTCGACGTCCTCATTGTGGATACAGCACACGGTCACTCCAGGGGCGTTATCGCGATGGTAAAAGAGATAAAGAAGAAATTTCCCGAAGTCCAGATCATCGCTGGAAACGTGGGCACCAAAGAAGGAACCGTAGAACTGATAAAGGCCGGCGTCGACGGCGTCAAGGTCGGGATCGGACCGGGTAGCATCTGCACGACGCGCATCATCGCCGGAGTGGGAATACCGCAGGTAACGGCGGTGATGGAATGTGCCGCGGCCGCCGCGAGGTACAAGGTACCGGTAATAGCGGATGGCGGAATAAAGCAGACGGGTGATATCGCCAAGGCTATCGCAGCGGGAGCCGACAGCGTCATGATCGGCAACCTGTTCGCCGGTGTCGAGGAAAGCCCGGGTGAGAAGGTTCTCTACGAAGGAAGAGCATATAAGACGTACCGCGGTATGGGCTCGCTCGAATCGATGAAGGCAGGTAGCAGCGACAGATACTTCCAGGACGTTGAAGACGATATCAAGAAACTCGTTCCGGAAGGGATAGAAGGCCGTGTGCCCTACCGCGGGCCTCTCAGTGACACTGTATATCAGATGGTCGGCGGCCTGAGATCGGCGATGGGCTATCTCGGGTGCAAGACCATCGAGGAGCTGAAGAATAGAGGAAGATTCGTGAAGATAACTTCCGCAGGACTGAACGAGAGCCATCCTCACGACGTCGATATAGTAAAAGAAGCCCCCAACTATCATCTATGACAATCTCAGACTTGCAGAAACACTCGATCAGATCCGTCAAGATGCTGCAATCGCATCTGCGAAAGAGCTCGCTTGACGCCTTCTTTGTCGCGGACCTTTCAAACGTCAGATATCTTACGACATTCAGCGGCACATCCGGATTCTGTCTCGTTTTCCCCGATAGCGCCTATTTCTTGACGGATTTTCGCTACAAGGACCAGGCGAGTCAACAGGTCGCCAGCTGCGAGGTCCTCGTATATTCCGGGAACGTGTTCGATTTCATCCGGAAGAGATTCTTGAAAAAGACAACCGGGCGGGATGTTTCTATCGCCATTGAAGACACATTGCCGGTAGGGACATTTGATGAGGCGGCAGGTAAGCTTCCGTCTTGCGGCTTCAAGAAGACCTCGCAGGTACTGGAGAAACTGGCAGCTGTCAAGTCAAAGGCTGAAATTGACCGGATAAAGGCGGCTTGCGCCATAAGCGGCAGTGCTCTTGAAGTGCTAACCCTTGAGGATTGGACGGGAAAAAGCGAAAAAGAGTTATCTGCTGCGCTCGAGTTCAACCAGAAAGTCCTCGGTGCGACAAAGGAGTCTTTCGATACGATAGTTGCGAGCGGCTGGCGCGGTGCGATGCCACACGGCGTTGCGTCCGACAAGGTCGTCGAAGAAAACGAATTTGTGACGATTGACTTCGGATGCTTCCTCGATGGGTATGCGTCGGACATCACCAGGACTTATCAAACCGGAAGAAGGATAAAGCCGACTCTCTTAAAGATATATCAGATAGTCTACGATGCACAGAGAAAGGGAAGAGATGCGGCCCGTGCGGGAGTCCCGGCAAGAAAGGTGGATAAAGCCGCACGGGATTATATTGAACGGAAAGGTTACGGCAAATATTTCGGACACGGTCTCGGACACGGTGTCGGACTAAGGATACACGAACTGCCGAGGGTATCGAAAGTAAGTGACGACGTTCTGGAGGAAGGGCATGTCATTACCATAGAGCCGGGAATTTATGTGCCGAAATTAGGAGGTGTAAGGATAGAAGATGATTTCTTGATAACAAAGGATGGCGTGGAACAGCTTTCACATTTCCCTAAGGACTTGGATTACTACGTTTCAACTTACGGCGGCCATTAGTCAGCAGATACTGCCTGACCTCGGGCTTGACAAAGGACATTAGACTAATGCATAATAGAGTACTTGTTATAGCTTACTACTTCCCACCCATGGGCTTGAGCGGGGTACAGAGAATACTCAAGTTCGTGAAATACTTGCCTGAACACGGATGGGAACCCACAGTTCTCACAATTACCCCCACAGCATACTTTGCGCTCGACTACAGCCTGCTGAGAGAGGTAAACGACAACAAAATAAAGACGGTGCGCACTAACTCACTCGATCCCACCAGATTGTTCGAGAGCGGCAAACCGCTCAGGATGCCACATGAGAAAGTCAGGAATTTTCTGAGTCGCGTCAGCCAGGCCGTCTTCATCCCGGACAACAAGATTGGCTGGAGGCATGAAGCGCTCAAGGTCGGAAGGAAGCTTTTTCAGTCGGGAAATCAGGACGGGAACCGGCCATTCGATGTGATCCTGTCGACAGCTCCTCCTTACACCTGTCATCTTATCGGTGCGACGTTGTCCAAGGAATTCGGTATTCCGCTGGTGCTGGATTACCGGGATGCGTGGGTAGACAACCCCTTGCATTTCTATCTCACCCCGCTTCACAAAATCATGCACCAAAATCTTGAGAAGAAGGTTCTGCGTGCCTCCAACAGGGTTATCACGATCAACCGGAGAATAAAAGAGCTAATGATCAGGCGGTATCGTTTTCTCGGTTACAACGATATTGCGATAATCCCTCAAGGTTACGATCCGGAAGACTTCCGCGTCGAAGATCCGTTGAAATTGCCTTATTCCGACAAAATGAGATTTACTTACGCAGGTACATTTTATCATAACAGGACGCCGAAGTACTTTCTGCGCGCTCTCTCGGAGCTGCTCAAAGGGCGGCCAAATCTCAAAGGCAAGATTGAAGCGGCGTTTATCGGCAACTTCAGGAAGGAAAATCTCGCACTCATCGAGTCGCTGGGGCTGCGGGACGTCGTGAAGGTGTTCGGCTACCTGGATCACAAGTCGACCGTCAGGTATTTGATGAGCAGCGACGTCCTCTGGCTGACAATCGGTTATGGAAAAGGCGAGGACATGATCTCGACCGGGAAACTCTTTGAGTATATAGGGAGCCGCAAACCGATTCTGGGTCTGGTCCCGGACGGTATTGCGAAGACGACGATACTTGAATCGGGAGCAGGGAAGGTGGTAAACCCGTATGACGTGTCGGCCATAAAGAAAGCCGTAGCAGAATATTACGAACTATGGGGAAAAAATGAGCTTCCCGAAATCCCTGTCGAATTTGCGCAGACATACGATCGTTCGAGGCTTGCTGCCGATCTCGCCAAGGAATTGTCCTTCCAGCTGGACTACAGGGGTTCATACATAAAAGTCGGGGAGGTGAATTGAAGGTACTGGTTGTTGGCGGCGGCGGACGCGAGCATGCGCTGATCGACGCTATTTTAAGAGATAAGGGAACAACTGTCTACTGTGCCCCGGGCAACGCAGGCATTTCCGGACAGGCAGAATGCATCAACCTGAAGGCCGAGGATGTCCTCTCCCTGCTGCGATTCGCCGATGACAAGAAAATTGATCTCACTGTTGTCGGGCCGGAGCAGCCGTTGGCGGCAGGACTGGTGGATATCTTCGAGAGTCATGGAAAGAAGGTGTTTGGGCCGCGCAGACTTGCCGCGCGCCTCGAAACCAGCAAGGTCTTTGCAAAGGAATTCATGGACCGATGGAGAATCCCGACCGCCGAATTCAAGGTGTTCACGAACAAGCAGACTGATGAGTTGAAAAAGTACCTTATGACAGCGAAGTATCCTCTGGTTCTGAAAGCTGACGGCCTTGCCGCCGGCAAGGGGGTATCGATTGTTGAGTCGAAGAACGAGGCGGACGCAGAACTAGACAAGTTTTTCGTTCAGAAGGTCTTCGGAGAGTCCGGTGAAAGAATCGTGGTCGAAGAGTTCATGTCAGGCGTGGAGGCATCCGTCTTCGCGATTACAGACGGGGAGGACTATGTCGTGCTCCCGCCGGCTCAAGATCACAAAAGGGTAGGTGACAACGACACGGGGAAGAACACCGGCGGGATGGGGGCCTTCGCGCCGACGCCCTTTGTGACGAATGCCGATATGGATATGGTCAAGTCGGAAATAATAGAACGAGTCATCGAGGGCACGAACGCGGAAGGGTATCCTTTCAGGGGCTGCCTCTATTGTGGTTTGATGCTGACCAATGAAGGGCCGAAAGTTGTCGAGTTCAATGCGAGGTTCGGCGACCCGGAGACCCAGGCAGTGCTTCAGCTTGTCGAGTCATCAGTCCTGGGCCTCTTGCAGACTGCCGCAGATAAGAAAACCGGTTCGTACAGACTGTCGTTGAACGGCTCGGCTGCCGTCTGCGTTATCGCGGCTTCAAAGGGATATCCTGAACAATATGAAAAAGGGAAAGAAATAACCGGACTCGCGCAGGAGCCCGCTGAAGTGAAAGTATTTCACTCCGGATCGAAGTGGGAAAAGGACAAGCTAGTGACAGCCGGCGGAAGAGTCCTCGGTGTGACGGGTATTCACCGGGGAGGTGAACTCACAGGTGCTTCGGAGCTAGCTTACTCTCGTATCGAACAAATACACTTCGATGGAATGTTTTACCGACATGACATTGGAAAGAAAGCAATTGATTTCGGAAGGAAGAAAGGAATAACTGAATGAATATTCTTGTGACGGGGGGAGCGGGATTTATCGGCTCGAATATAGTAGACGCATATATCGAACAGGGACATGAGGTTTCTGTTGTAGACGATCTAAGTACCGGTTCGATGGACAACCTTTCGCAGAAGGCAAAGTTTTATCAGATTGATATTCGCGATCAGCAGATCGAGAAAATCTTCAAAGAGAACAAGTTTGACGTCGTAAATCATCTTGCCGCACAAATCGATGTAAGACACTCGGTAGCCGACCCGATGTTCGATGCCAGTGTCAACATCGTCGGAACTCTGAATGTTTTGGAAAACTGTGTTAAATCGGGCGTCAAGAAAGTCGTTTTCTCCTCGACTGGGGGGGCAATATACGGTCCGCAGGAATATTTCCCGGCCGATGAGCAGCATCCGACAAGGCCGCTATCTCCGTACGGTGTCGCGAAACTCTCCGTAGAGAAATATCTTTTCTTCTACGAGGGGACACATGGCCTGAAGTACGTCGTGCTCCGATATGCGAACGTTTACGGGCCGCGCCAGAATCCTTATGGCGAAGCGGGAGTCGTCGCGATTTTTACGGCCAAAATGCTGAAAGGCGAGGAGGTGATTATCAACGGCGACGGGAAACAGACTCGCGATTATGTCTATGTGGGAGACGTTGTCAAAGCGAACTTACTTGCAGTAGACTATCCCGAATCCGATGTTTTCAATATAGGGACCGCGACCGAAACGGACGTGAACACTATTTTCAGGAAATTGAACTCGGCAACGAAGGCGTCATTGGAAGAGAAACACGGTCCCGCCATGAAGGGGGAGCAGGCAAGAAGCGTTATCGACTATTCGAAGGCAAAGAATCTTATGGGATGGGAACCTGGAGTATCTCTGGACCAGGGTCTGAGACTGACGGTGGAATTCTTCAGAAACAAAGACTAGGGCGATGGTAGACAGCAGTCTGGTCGACCGGCTTTTGTCGGGTGAGAAGCCCGCCGTGGCGAAAGCGATATCTCTGATTGAGAGCCAGAAAGATGAGTCTTTGGATTTGTTGAACTCAATCCACAAGAGGCTCGGGCATGCTTATCGGATCGGAATAACAGGCCCTCCCGGCGCGGGAAAGAGTACGCTGGTAGGCAGATTAGCCAGGACGCTAAACGATTCGGGCAGGAGAATCGGAATAATAGCAGTAGACCCCACGAGTCCTTTCTCAGGCGGCGCACTCCTCGGGGACCGGGTCCGAATGATGGATTTGAGTTCGCGCTCAGGAGTCTTTATCAGAAGCATGGCCACAAGGGGAAGTCTTGGTGGGCTCAGCAAGACGGCTCAACAGGCAGCAGACGTGCTCGATGCTGCGGGGTACGACTATGTGTTCCTCGAGACGGTAGGCGTCGGACAGTCAGAGCTGGATGTGGCTGAAGCAGCGGATACAACCATTGTCGTGCTTACCCCCGAGTCTGGGGACTCTGTCCAGGCGATGAAGGCGGGATTGATGGAGATTGCCGATTTCTTCGTGCTGAACAAAGCCGACCGACCGGGCGTGGACCAGTCGTACAATGCAATCTCAACGGTCCTGCAAATATCGGCTGAGTCACACAAAGCCGGAGCGGAAGCGAACGGATGGGCTCCCTTTATTGTTAAAACTGTGGCGAGCGAAAACAGAGGGATCGCCGAGGTGATAAATGGTATCGACAGGCATTATGGTTACCTGGTCAATTCCCAAAAGCTGCTTTCGAAGCGAAAGGAACGGCTCCGCAGAGTCGTTCTGGAGATTGTAGAAGAGCATTTGCATGATGAGTTCTGGACGAAGGATCGAGTTTCCGAGCTGGAAGGAAAACTTGACTTGGTCCTTTCGAACAAGCTCTCTGCCGTCCAACTCGCACATGAGCTGACAAAGAAATAACGGCGGTCACCCAAAAGGGACCGCTAAACTGATTAACCACCAGGCTCAACACTTTCTTAAAAGGAAAGGAACGCACCATGGATTTTGAACTCACCCCCGAAAACAAACAAGTACGCGAACTTGCACGCGATTTCGCCCAAACTGAAATAAAGCCCGTTGTGATGAAATACGACGAGAGTCAGGAGTTCCCATTCGAGATCATGAATAAGCTGGGAGATCTCGGTTTCATGGGGGTGACTTTTCCCGAGAAGTATGGCGGTTCCGGATTGAGCTACGTTGACTATTGCAGTATCGTCGAGGAGATTTCAAGAGTCGACCCGTCTGTCGGCCTGTCGGTGGCGGCTCACAACGGATTGTGCACGAGCCACATTTACAATTTTGCCTGCGAAGAATTGAAGATGAAATACCTGCCGGACCTGGTCTCGGGCAGGAAGATAGGTGCCTGGGGGCTGACCGAACCGACAAGCGGAAGCGATTCAGGCGCGATGCGGACTGTGGCGGTAAGGGAAGGGGACCACTTTGTGCTGAACGGAAGCAAGCAGTTTACGACTCACGGCTCGGTAGGTGAGACGGTAGTGGTAATGGCATTGACGGACCCCTCCAGGAGAAAGAAAGGGATAAGCGCGTTCATCCTCGAAAAGGGGACTGAAGGCTTTTCTGTAGGAAGGAAGGAAAACAAGCTGGGGATGCGGGCCAGCGACACGTCAAGTATGGTATTTCAAGATGCAGTTGTGCCAAAAGAGAATCTAATAGGCAGTGAGGGTGCAGGGTTCACGCAATCCCTGGAAATTCTCGATGCGGGACGTATCGGCATCGCGGCTCTTTCTGTAGGGGTCGCTCAAGGTGCGCTCGATGCGAGTGCGAAATACGCGAAGGAGCGGATTCAATTCGGGAAGCCGCTGGCTGAGTTCCAGGCGATCCAATGGAAGATATCCGAGATGGCTACGAAGATAGAAGCGGCAAGGATTCTTACTTACAAAGCCGCCTCTCTGAAAGACCACGGCAAGGATATAAATTTGGCTGCGGCAACAGCCAAGTATTTCGCAAGCGAAGCGGCTGTGAAATGCACGGAGGAAGCCATCCAAATACACGGCGGATATGGGTTCATTAAAGATTTTCCGGTAGAGAAGCTCTACCGTGACGTTAAGCTCCTGACGATCGGGGAAGGAACAAGCGAAGTTCAAAAGATGGTTATCGCCAGAAGGCTTCTCAATGCGTGAAACTGTATGATTACACCGATGTTTTCTGTCACTGGGTGCGGCGTTCCCGGCTCTCCGTCTGTAAATCATATCGATGCCGATTGTTCTTGGGGGTCTTGACCTTCCCATACCTTTGTTCTAATCGGTTCCCGGCTTATTATTCATGAAACGGAGCTGGAGGAATGATCAGGATTATCGCTGTCCTTTGTGTCTTGCAGAGCGTTGCAGGTGCACAACAAACCGGGCGGCCGTCGTGTCCGAGGATCCTCGGGAATGTGAATACATTTGCGGCCGTGTACTACGCTGATGACTCCCTTGCCGGGCTTGGTAAGTTCGATATGGTTATTCTAGATCCGGCTAACTACGACTCGGCAGATATTGCCAAACTCAAGTCCATGAGGTGTCTGCCTGTTGCTTACCTGAATATCGGTGAAATCGAAACCTACAGGAGCTACTTCACCTTGTCGGACACTGCTTTGTTTAGGTCCCCGGACCCTTATTGGCGTAATCGGTACTACGTCGACATATGCAGCCCCGTATGGCAGAAGATTGTTTTGAATGAACGGATTCCACCTCTTGAGCATGCCGGTTACTGCGGCCTGCTTCTCGACCTTTCCAATTTGCTGGAAGAATTCCCGGAGATGAGTGATTGTGCGGTGTCGCTTATTCGGAAAATCCGGAGCGAAGTCGGCAGCACCGATTTGATTCTGGATGGAGGTATTGAGATCGCAAACAGCGCAGGTCAGTATATTGACGGTATTGCCGTGGAAGGGTTGATGGGATTCTACAACTTCGACTCTGAGAAGTATGAGGTTCGGCCGGACAGCGTCGAGGACAGAGAATCGACCTTCCTGCTGAAACTGGCTAAGAGATTCAAATTGAAGATCTTCCAAATTGATTACGCTTCGCCTTCGGATATCGCGACACGGGATGGAATCATCCTTAAGTCGAGAAGAATCGGGTTTGTTCCGTATGTCGGGACAATCGAGCTCGACACGCTGTTCATAGACACTGTAAAGAAGCTGCGCATTCCGAAATCGTTTGGGAAGAACCCTTTCCCCGATTGACTCCCCGTCGTATTCGACACAAACCGAATTCAGAACAATTTAGTCGGTGCGATCCTCATAAGGTTGCCGTCCGTCGGAGCATCCAATCAAGGTTGTAAAATTTGCACGGGATGGCTAAGTTTATATATAGCATAATGGAGGTAAGATAAATGACGCGAGACGAAATAATTGCTGTATTGGCAAACATAAAAGATCCTGATCTTCACCGCGATATAGTTTCCCTGGGATTCATCAAGAAAGTGGAAGTGACCGACCATAAGGTAGACATTGAAATTCAGCTTACCACTCCGGCATGTCCGGTAAGGGACGAGATGAAGTCGCAGGCGGTTGAAGAAGTCCGAAAGCTCGGCTTCAAGGGCGATGTCAACGTCGTAATGACAAGCCAGGTCGTTGGGCAGCGGAACCAGTTGAGGGAGCAGATCCTTCCGGGAGTGAAGAACACGATAGCCGTAGCCAGTGGAAAGGGCGGAGTCGGCAAATCGACGATAGCTGTGAACCTGGCAGCTGCACTGGCGAAGGACGGCGCCAAGGTAGGAATAGTAGATGCCGATGTCTACGGCCCATCCCTTCCTTTAATGCTCGGAGTTACCGAAAAACCGGAAACCGAACCCGTCGACGACAAACGGTTCAAAATCCATCCGATCGAGAAATTCGGCATCAAATTGATGTCCATAGGCTTCCTGGTGGACACAGAGACCCCGATGATTTGGCGTGGACCGATGGCGAGCGGAGCCGTGAAGCAGTTCCTTACTGACGTCATCTGGAACGACCTCGATTACATGATTTTCGATTTGCCTCCGGGGACAGGTGACGTACAGCTTACCCTTGTTCAGACAATACCTCTGACGGGTGCGGTGATAGTGACGACGCCTCAGGACGTTTCACTCGCCGATGTGAGAAGGGGTGTGCGGATGTTCCAGAAGGTAAATGTACCGCTTTTCGGGATCGTCGAGAACATGAGCTATTTCGTCTGTTCCCAATGCGGACATCGGGAAGAAATATTCAGCCACGGCGGCGGGAAGAGGACTGCAGAGAAGTTCGGTGTTCCGTTCCTTGGAGAAATCCCGATTTATACCCCGATCAGAATCGGCGGCGACACCGGGAAGCCGATCGTGCTGACCGAGCCGGAGTCGGAGCAGGCCCAGATGATCCAATCAGTGGCGAGGCGCCTGGCTGCGCAGGTGAGTATCACCAACATGTCCTCGGCTGACAAGCCGAAGATCGAAATTGCAATCTGACTGCATGTTGGATTCAGGCGAAGATATTGTCCGGAGGATAAAAGAAGTCCTGCTTGAGGCGAACAAGTTTCTCGCGGTCGATAACGGCAATGTGGAGTACGTAAACCTGGAATTTGACGGAATCCTGAGGGTTAAGTTCTCCGGATCGTGTGCCATTTGTCCGTTGCGGCCGATGACCCTCAGGGCGGGCGTCGAAAGGGCAGTGCTTCTCAAAGTGGCTGAAGTGAAGCGAGTTGAGCTTGCGGCAAACTGAGGGGGCAAGGTAGCCCCGGCGGCAGCGGGCCGTCGATTGCAGTATACAGGCTGCTCTTAGAGAGACAAAGGGTCCAGTTCCTCACAGGTGTAACCTCTTATGGCTACTGTCCGCGCGGGAAACTTCCTTATCAATTCGTAGTTGTGGGTCGCCAGAAGTACGGTAGTCCCGCCGAGGTTAATCTTCTTAAGAACGGTCAGGATGTCTTCCGACGTCACGGGATCGAGGTTTCCGGTCGGCTCATCTGCTAAAATCGCTATCGGGTCTTTCGAGATAGCGCGCGCAATGGACAGACGCTGTTGTTCGCCCCCGGAAAGCTCTGCTATGGGAGAATTTTTGCGTTGGATCAGCCCAACCTGAGCCAGTGCCTGGGTGGCCAGCAGCTTCACTTCTCTGCCCGAGTATCCGACGGCACGAAGTGCAAATGTAAGGTTGTCAAAAACACAGCGGTCATCCAGGAGTTTGTAGTCCTGGAAGATTATGCCGAGTTTCCTTCTCAGGATGTGAAGTTTTCTCTTCTTCAGTGAGGCAGAGGAAAACGTGTCGACCTTCACAATCCCCGAAGTGGGGAGGAGATCCATATAAAACAGGCGCATCAGCGTCGTCTTTCCACAGCCGGTTTCCCCGACAAAATAGACGAACTCACCTTTTTCAATGGAAAGATTGACATCCGAGAAGATCAAGTGTTCATCGAAAGCGAAAGAGACGTTCGTACATTTAATCATTGTCGCCTCTTACAAGGACAAAGTGAACCCGCTCGGAGCGTTCGTCGGCTTCCAACATCGTGAAATCTCCTGCTGCGAACCTCTCTTCAAAACCGGCCTCAATGAAAGCGTGCCTCAGCACCTCCAGAGGGTACACGTGCTCTCTATGAATCTCCTCAAATACCATGGCTTTGTCCTTCACACGGACGAAGGTCGTGTGTATCTTGTCCTTTGGATCATACTTGGATTGGCGGTGATAGTGAATGCCCTTATGCTCCCCATGCTGAACGAAGAGCGAGTCATCGCTAAGTGAATTAAATTCCATACTGGCGTCGAAAACGAACACCCCTCCAGCCTTAAGATTCGCGTAGACTCCTTTGAAGAACCGGGAGACCGCGTCGACGTCGCTAAGGTAGTTAATACTGTCGTAAACACAGATAGCTCTGTCGTAGGCACCGGGAAGGGAATAGGTCGTCATATCGTGATATATGAACCGGGGCTTGTCTTTCTTCTTCCTGGCAAGCTTGGCCTCGGCGGCTTGCAGCATCTCTTGAGATCCGTCAACGCCGGTCACATCATAGCCCAGCCGGGACATTATGAACGAGATGTTGCCTGTTCCGCAAGCGTAGTCACACAACCTTTCTCCGAGGGTTTCAGAACGGCGCCACTTCTTTCCCGTCAGTTTCATAAGCATTATCAGGTACTTAGCCCATGATTTATAGTCGACCTCTCTCATCATATGGTCATAGATGGCGGCCGAAGCTGTATAAGGTGGAGTGTCGGCTGCAGGGAGTTGAAAAAGATCTTCCTCTTTAAGTATGAACCGCCGGCCTGATCCCACTTTTTGTTCTACTTCCTGACCGCCCTGCGGTTCTTTGCTATGTCGAGCGCCAGCTTAATGGCTTCGATGGTACTGGAAGGGTTTGCAATTCCTTTGCCGGCAATATCGAAAGCGGTACCGTGGTCGGGAGAAGTCCTGATTATATCTATTCCCGCCGTGAAGTTAATTCCGGAGTTAAAGGACTTCATTTTCAAAGGAATAAGGCCCTGATCGTGATACATTGCCAGTATCCCGTCAAAAAGTCCCTCCCGATAGTTCCCGAAGAACGCGTCTGCCGGAAACGGGCCGACAGCATTTATATTCATCGCGTTAGCCTGCTGAATAGCCGGTTTCATTATGTCGTTTTCTTCACACCCGATAAGGCCATTCTCACCGGCGTGCGGATTCAGTCCCAGCACCGCGATCCTTGGTGCTTTGACGCCGAAATCAACTCTTATCGAGTTGTTGAACACCGTGAGCCTTTCCAGGAGCATTTCTGTCGTCAGTAAAGTTGGAACCTTGGAAAGAGGGACATGGATAGTGGCCAACGCTATCCGTGCAAAACTCGAAGCCATTATCATGATCGAGCCGCTCGAGTGCGAAAGAGTTGTAACCATTTCTGTTTGTCCCGGATATGTGTAGCCGGCTAATGACAGCGCCTCCTTGGAGATGGGCGCAGTCACGATTGCCTCCGCTTGACTCTCCAGGCAGAGCTGGACGGCCCTCTCAATTGCGGCGGCAGCTGTAAGCCCTGCTTCTTTCGTCAACCTGCCCGGTTTGATCTTGTCGTTGAAGCCGCGGCAGGTGTCGAGGATCGTAATCTCGCTCCTTCCGACCGCGTCCGACGCGGAGTCGACCTTAAGTATCTTTCTTCGAAGAGAGTATTTCTCGGCGTAAAATTGAAAAGCCTTGAAAGGGCCGAGCAGCAAAGGTGTACAGTTGGCGCGGATAGTGCGGCTTGCAGCAGACTTGAGGGCAACTTCCGGCCCTATTCCGTTGTAATCACCGATTGTAATAGCAATAACACTCATAGTTTCTCCGTTCGATAGAGCTTGAATTCTCCGAACCGCTCTTCTTTGAAGACGAGGGCGCTCTTCAAGCCGGGATAATACCAGAACTCGTAAGTGCCGTCGTTGAGGAACTCTCGCTTGACACTCTCAGGCTGTCCGTACAATATGTAAGCTTTTCCGCGATCTGTTTCAGCACCGTTTTCGTTCACCACGGTTTGAAAATGTTCCACCGCGTAGTCCGCACGTTTGTAGTATTCGTCCTCGAGTTCGTTGTAGGCTGTGTTCGGAGTCGGGTCATGTGATTTCCAATATGACTCAAACCTCTCCTTTTTCTCCTTTGTGCTTCCGGAGTTTATGGAGGAGTAGACTGAGTCGGGGGCAATGTATCTCAAAAGGGAAAGAGCCATCTCGAAGTCTCGCAAAGTGACGGGCTTTGTCAGCCACAAATAAGAAAAGGCGATCTTCTCATTCACTTTGCCAGATGAAACTTCAAGAATGTATCTTCCTTCCCGTAGTGAATCGCTATCGAACCGAGCGAAGTATGTAGAATAATCAGAATCCGGATTTTTAGTAAAGGAAATCACGTAGCCGGAGCGGTCAGGCTCCAATCGTGATTGTGACGGCGCTAAGGAATCGACACGGGAAACGATCTTCCCATCCGATCTCTTTAATACCGCAGTCAGGGGGGCATCTCCGCCGTCACGGATCAGTACCGCTGCCTTTATGTTTTCCGGAAAAGGGGCTTCATCTTTCCCCATTTCCGGAAAATAACTCGTGCCTGAAAGGGAATCTATGAAGACAGTCGATATTATTCCTAATCGTGACGAGGGATTCAACTCTTCGGTAGCAGAATAGTCAAGGTATTTGATCTGTTGGTTGTCATCGCGCACTTCCGCTCTGAGCCGGTACGTAGATCTTGCGACTGTAAGCAGAACAAAGTCCTGACATGACAGCCGTGGCTTTCGAGTCGTCGAGAAACTTCGCAGTGACAGCTTCTTCCGGTGATATCCGTGGTAGTTGGTGCCGGAGATCGAATCCGTTGCATCTACCGAAAAAGACAATTCGGCATCGAAAGTCTCAGGTGTCCCATCGCCCTTTACGAAGACCAATCGCCGGAACTGGAGAGAGTATGCTGCGCAGACCGTCACGCTGTCTTCCGAGGAGGCAATAATCCATGTGACCAAAGGTGGATGAAGAGGGTGATGTGGACCAGCGTGCGAAAAACGCTGAGAAAACACTGAGGGCGCCGACAATAGTAGAACTGTCGCCGAAAATAGGAATGCTTTAGCCACCATTAGTTTAAAGTTAATCAGCATCCGAGTCTTTATCAAAATAGCACATGGCAGATGTGCTCTGGTTCGCTTCGGAGGCACGAAGACAGGTTGTCAGCAGGAATGACAGCATCACTCTCCATGATGCTCTATGGGCGCGGCTCACCATCGAATGAGCCCTGCCTGACCTACTCCTTGCGAGGACCCGCCGTGCAGCTTCTCCAGCGTGGCATTACCGGAACCCCCTGTAGTCGGTCGGAGGTCCTTTGACGGTCAGAAAAAAGCGTGATGCTTTACCACAAGCCGCTTGCAAACTGCGCCCGTCGCCGTACAGGGAGGTCAATCATCCCGCTTATGGTGTAACCGACCCTTGCTAAGGACGTGGGGAAACGATGCCTTCGGACCAGCGAGAGCCCCGACCGTTGACCCGGTCCCTTGTGCGTTTCTTGGTCGTCCAGAGTTGATAGGGCTTTTACGGATAGGTGAACTTCACCTGGAGTAAGAATGCATTATCCGTCCGACCGGCGAGAGGTAATCTCTTCGGACTAGACGTTCAGATAACCGAAGCGAAATCGGTTATCGTGATCGGGTCACTCGTCCAGAACGGCTCTGCGTATTTAACGCCCGCCATCCTTCCGAAGTATCTCATGCGGCCGAGAAGATAGTCCATGAACTCCGGTGTCGAAAGTATCGTCTCTGGATCCTTGCTCGCCGGATTGAAAAACTGGGACTTGTGGGCCTTTATCGCTGCGACCTTTGCGTCGAAGTCATCGGAGATGTCTACATACAAGGTGGGCACAAAGGTCCTGTGCTGCATGTAGTAGAAAGCACGGCGAGGCCTGTAGGCGACCGCAGTTGCTGTCTTCAGTTTCCTCAGCCCGGCATAGAATATCGCATTGCTGACGAGTTGGTGGGCATGTACATGATCCGGATGCCTCTCTTCCCGGTAGGGTGCGAACACTATCTCAGGCTGATACTTCCTTATTACTTCAACGACTTTCAGCAGGTTCTTGCGGCTTTTTTCTATGTTGGAATCGGATATGCCGAGATTCACGCGAACGTTCGCGCCGAGTATTCTGGCCGCCTCTTTAGCTTCCTTAGCTCTGATGGTCGCATTTCCGCGAGTTCCCATCTCGCCGCGGGTAAAGTCGACAATGCCAAACGGCTTTTCGTGTCTGCGCAGCATAGATAGAGTACCTCCGCAGCTCATCTCGACGTCATCCGGATGAGCCCCGAAAGCGAGTGCGTATAGTTTCATATTTTCTTTATCCTCAAGAAATGTGGTGCTAGTTTGAATAACGATTTGGTCCTTCTGAAAACACTTGCCGAAAACAAAAAGTCCGTCGCCTCTTCAAAGAACGAGAGTAAGTTTCTGTCGTAGCGATACCACCACAGCTTCTTTATCCGGCGTGCCCGCTCAACTTCATAATACTTCGGGTATACCATCTCGTGCATCCCTTCCGGGCCGTGCACGCGCCCCGTCCCGCTCTCTTTCACCCCGCCGACGACTCCATCGCTGATTCCGTAATAACCGATAACATCGTTTAGAACGACCGCACCCGCTTGCAGCCTCTTCGCCATCTCAGTCCCGCGCTTCCTGTTTGCAGTCCAGATGCTTGCCGACAGCCCGAACCTCGAAGCATTTGCCAGACTCAACGCCTCCTCATCCGAGCCTACTTTAATCAACGGCAGGATCGGTCCGAAAGTCTCTTCGTTCATCAGAAGACAGTCAGTTGGAAGGTCTACCATGACGGTAGGAGATATGTAGTATTTTCCTCCTCTTTCGCCGGAATCTCCTCCGGCGACGATCTTCGCACCTCTTGCAACCGCCTCATCCACCTGGTTCTTTATCGTGTCGAATTGCGCCTTGTGGATGATCGGTCCAATGTCGTTATCCATTTCGCCTCCACTTCCGACACGAAGGCTGACGACTTTCTGTTGCACAGAAAGCAGGAACGCGTCGTATATCTTCGAGTGAACAAAGCACCGCTCAACCGACACGCATGTTTGCCCGGCATTCATGAAAGCACCCCAGATCGCTCCGCTGGTGGCCGAATCGATATCGGCGTCATCCAATACAATCATGGCGTCCTTGCTGCCCAGTTCCAGTGAAACGGGGGTAAGGTTCCTGGCCGCAAGCTGGGAGACTTTTCTCCCCGTCGCGGTGCTTCCTGTAAAGAAAACTTTGTCGACTTTTGAAGAAACAAGTTCTGCCCCTACGTCTCCCGCACCCTGTATTATTTTGAAGACCTTTTGCGGAATCCCGGCCTCCCAAAGAAGCTGTGCTATGAAGTCTCCAACCCGCGGAGTGAATTGGGACGGTTTGAAAATCACGACATTCCCGGTCAGCAGCGCCGGTACAATTTGGCCGATAGGTAGAAGAAGGGGGTAGTTCCACGGCGATATGATAGCGACGACACCATACGGCTCATAACGGACAAACGCTTTCTTGGTCTTCATGAGAGGGATGCCGATATGAACCGGCCTGTCCCGGGCTATTTTGGCGGATTCACGCGAGTAGTACTTCACTACATCAAGCGCCGGAATAATTTCGGAAGTGTACGCCTCGGGAATAGGTTTTCCATTCTCACGGGAAATGAGGTCCGCCAGTTCGATTTTCTTGTCGACCAGACTATACCCGAATTTCCTGAGAATGTGGACTCTGCGGGCGCGGGGGACCCGGCTCCATTCGGGCTGCGCCGCTCGGGCTTCCTCCACGACCGCGGACATGGAGAATGGGGAGATACCTTTCGGTTGTTCCGGCAACTGGTCCTTTTCGGGATTCAACGTATTGGTCGTCACAGAAGAATTTACGGCGTCACGGTCTGTTTTACAATTGACATCGGTGGTGATCTGGTACGTAAGCCTGAATTCGATATGAAGTTTGCAAATAGGGCGGTAACAAAGACACTGATGGACAAACCAGGGACATGTTGTTTTCTGTATCTATTTCGCGGCTGGTAATTGAAAATGTGCGACTGATTTTGTTATATTCCACGCAAAATGAACGAACTCCAGCAGCATCTAATCTAAATTTCACGAATGACCGAGCAACCTAAGAAACCCGTAAAACGCTATGTATTTGACGACATCAGTTCGGAATACTATGCCGAATATGAAGAGCCACAGGTAGTTCATGCTGACAAGGATGCTCCAGGCCAGCCGCAGACTGCACCTGTTGCAGAGTCCCCAAGGACATTTGTTCCGAGGAAAGAGGCACCGCGTTCGAGCATAATTGACACCTTCTACTTCAAGCCGGAGGAACAGGGGCCCGGTGAGCCGAGAGCCGAGTTTCATTCCATACTCCACAAGCTCCTCGAACTCGTCCAGGAGGTACTGTTTGCCAATACGACGGCGCTGTTCTGGGTGAACAGGGAAAGGCAGCTTCTTGCGGTTGCCGACAAGATGACGAATTCAAGCGTGTTCACGAAGGAGCCGCGCCTTCCGATCGGAAACGACGTGATAAGCCGGATTGCCCTGAGTGGCAAGCCCGAAATAATTTCGGAAATAAATCCGGCGGCTGAGATAGACGTTGTCCCGTATTACGGAGAGCCAGCTGGCGTGAAGAGTCTCATCGGCGTTCCGATTTTCTTCCGCGACGATGTCATAGCTGTGCTCGTCGCCGACAGCCTGACAGACGAAGGTTTCGGAAGGGAGACCGTGCCGTTGCTTGGCAACTTCACCCGGTTGTTTTCCGCTATCCTGCGCGCGCTGACTGAGAAGTACGATCTCGGCGTCATAAAAACCACATTCAACTCACTGAAGTGGTTTACGAATGAATTGATGTCGAAGAGTGACGTAGCCTCGATTCTCGCAACCACCGCAACGGCAGTCTCCGACACAGTCGATGCGGAATTTGTCGGATTGGTTTCTCAAAGCGACCTCCGTACATGGTCTGTCTCCCGGCTTGTGAAACGTTCGGGAACTGAGTACGTAGAGGAAGGTTGTAAGGTTAGTTTGAGCGATTCGGTTGCGGGACGAGCCATCAGGGAGAACAGGCCGCTGTATCTGGAGGATCTTTCAAGAGTAGAGGATCATAGGTTTAACCAGAGTGAGCCGTCGGGCAAGGGTTCATTTGTGGCTATCCCGGTCTCGGGATTCAACACATGCTTCGGAGCGATTACCGTAGAGAGTTTATCGCCGTCAAAGTTTTCTTCTCTCGAGATAGACGGCATGAAACAGCTCGTGAATCTCGGAGCATTCGCCTCCGAGGTCAGCACTGCGAATCAGCTTCTCGAGAAGTTCGTTGTCTTCGACAGAGTCACCGGAACGTTGAATAAGAAATTCTTCCTGGAGAGACTGGAGGAGGAAATAGGCCGTGTGGCAGATCTTGGAATAAAGAGTGCGCTTGTTCTTATGGGCCTCGACAGGGTAGACGAAATAAGAAACAGGTTTTCCGTCGAGGGTGTCGATTACTTATTGACAGATATTGCCGAGACTGTGAGGGGATGGTTGAAGCCCTACGATGCAGTAGGCAAAGTATCTGCACACTCATTCGGGATCATCCTGGAGAGCTTTTCGCAACATGAGGCACTGGCCTGGGGCGAGAAGTTCAGAAAGAACCTGGCGACAAAGGTATATCCGATAGGAACCAGAAATTATATGGCAACGATTAGCGTTGCAGTACTAAACATAGACGGAAAGAATGACCCGGCTGAGCTTATTATGACGGCGCAGAAGGTACTTCAGCGAGCGCATACGAGCGGCGGAAACGTGGTCAAGATTCTGTAGTAAAGGAGAAATACAAATGGCTAAGACAACAAGTTTTGCGGAGAAGGCGGCTAAGGCGATGGCTGGCAAGAAGGGTTTGGAATGCCCGAAGTGCGGTGAAATCATGCAAAATGTCCTCGTAGTCTCCGCGGAAAAAGGCGAAAGAGCGGGTTACAAGTACAACAAGCACTTCGTCAAGGTATGCAAGTGTAACGAAAAAGAGGTGTATGCCTGAGGAGGCCTGTCCCATGCCGGCGAGGGTGACCCTGCGTTTCACGCCGATGCCGGTAAAGTGGCGCTCCTTCGTTTTCCTTGGGAATTTGAGGTTCTGCCTCTAAACAGATTCGTGTTATCTACCGGATCGCACCCTGATTCTTGTTGAATTCTTCCCCTATTGAACGATTTGGGGAGTTTAAAGCAGTGATTCGTTGTTTTGATTATTGTAACCAATTCGGTTTCATATGGTCAAATGAGTGGATGTGTCAGGTGTTCTTTACGCCGGTATTGTGTAAAACAAGTGAGGTAATTAGATGATAAAAGTCGGTAAGCAATATCCTTCTCGTGAGAATCAGACGATTGACAAATACCTTCAGGAAATAGGGAAAGTCGACCTTCTGACTCCGGGCGAGGAGATTGAGCTGGCGATTAAGGTTAGAGAGAACGATCAGAGGGCGCTTGAAAAGTTGATCAAGGCTAATCTGAGATTTGTTGTCAGCGTCGCCAAGCAGTATCAGAATCAGGGCCTCTCACTCGGCGACCTGATCAATGAAGGCAACCTCGGTCTTATCAAGGCTGCAAAGCGCTTCGACCCGACCCGTGGATTCAAGTTCATTTCTTATGCGGTATGGTGGATCCGGCAGTCAATCCTGCAGGCGCTGGCCGAGCAATCGAGAATAGTGCGGCTGCCTCTCAACAGAGTAGGGGCTCTGAACAAGATCGGAAAAAAGTTCAGTGAGCTCGAGCAGGAATTCGAGCGTGAGCCCAGCCCTTCGGAGATTGCCGAGCAGCTCGATATGAGCCTCTACGAGGTCGACAAGACTCTGCAGATATCGGGCAGGCATCTGTCGGTGGATCAACCCTTCGTTCAGGGTGAGGATAATAAGCTGTTGGATGTCATGGCAGACGACAATCAACTCCCTCCCGACTATACTCTGATGAAGGAATCTCTCCGGACCGAGGTGGAACGGGCACTCAAATCGCTGACCGACAGGGAAGCGGAAGTCATCAGGCTCTATTTCGGAATCGAGAGAGAGCACCCGCTTACGCTTGAGGAGATCGGCGAGAAATTCAACCTTACCCGTGAACGGGTGAGACAAATAAAAGAGAAGGCAATCAGACGCCTGCGCCATGCGACACGCAGTAAGGCGCTCAGAGCATATCTAGGTTAGCAGATTACGGGACACCCTGGAAATCAGGTGCCTCCTGGGTGTCCTTCTGTTTGACAGCACTCCTCCGCGTGTTAACTTCTTTCACAAAAGCACCGAAATATGTCATCCCCTAAACAATCATTCCAGAAGATCAGTATACTCTTGTTGGAAGACTCGATGGATCTGCGAGATCAAGTCAGCCGGGTCCTGGAATCTGCAGGGATGGGTTTCACCGTTGAAGCTCTTCCGGGTTCTGTCGGCCTCGGCAAAAAGCTCTTGTCGGGGATGTACGACGCCCTGTTGATCGACTTTGACCTTGCCGTCGGGGATCCAGCTTCCGTTCTGAAGATGGCAAAGGGGTTAGACGTCTATCTGCCGGTCGTGTTTTTATCAAGGGACTTCTCCGAGACCGTCTACCGGGAATTTGGAAACATAGGTGCGGACTCGTACGTCCCGCTTGCGGGCGTTTCGCTAAAAATGCTTCCGAATACTCTCTTGAAGGTCATCGAGGATCTGAGCTTCGTCAGGGATGCGACGGAGTTCAGGCGCCGGTCAGCCTTGAAGTCGTATCAAATTGAGATCCTTTCGTCCCTTGTTCGTAAGATGGTGGAGACGAATGATTTGCGATCCGTCATGCAGGAGCTCGCTGAACAGGTGGTAAAGAAGCTGAACATGAAGGTTGTGAGTCTGCAGCGATACTTCGAGCGCCGGCGGGGGTTTGCCGTCTACGGGATCTATCCGCAGGGAAAGCTTGTGAAGTTTGCGCAAATGTTCTTCGGGATTTCACTCGACAGTTTTGTTTTCCCTTTCGATCCGGAGAATTGTATTGTTGACCAGTATACTGCGGCACGGAAGCCGTGGGTGGGGACTGATTTTGCGGACGTGTTCGGCACCACAATGCCGGCACAGGCAGCACGCATGATTCAGAAATTCGCCGGCGTCAAGTCTATCTACAACGCGCCTTTCTATAGTAAGGACCAGCTGCTCGGAGGAATAGTTGTCGGTAACATACGCGAGAGCTTCACGGACGAAGAGCTCGAGGCTTTTGACGCAATTGTGCAGACCAGCTCTCTTCTTTTTGAATACAACGAGGGTGTTAAGTCGCAGACAGTCCAGGACCGTAAGCTGCAGGCTATTCGCGAAACAAGCTTGCGCCTGCACGAGAATCTTGACCCGGAGAGGCTCTTCGACATCATAGAAGCCAAATTGAGTACGATTGTCCCGGCGGAGGTAACTCGCCTGTTTGTGTATGAAGTGGCGAAGAACGCACTGGTCGAGAGAAAAATGCGTGCCAGAGGCGGCCAACGCCCGGCTTTTATGGTTTCGGAGATACCGCTCGGCACGGGATTGATCGGACGAGCAGCGTTCAGCAAAGAGTCAGTTTTGGAGAACCAGGCGCATTTGAATCCGCTTTCGACTTACGCCAGCGGAAGGCCGGAGATTGAGAATCTTCTGGCAGTCCCGATTTTGCATCAGGGGGAATTGCTGGGAATGATTACGCTTACGCGTTTGATGGACGAGCCGTTTGTGGAGAGCGACCGTGATGCACTCGAGATTTTTGCGTCGCAGTTTGCAGTGGCACTCCATAACTCTGGTCTTTACCAGGATTTGCTGAGGAGTGAGAAACTATACCGGCTGGTGCTTGAGAATGTTAACGACCCGGTGATTTTCGTGGGTGTCGATGGAAAGCTTCTATATGTGAATCATAAGTTTGAGGAAGTGTCCGGCTATAGTTCGAAGGAGGTCATCGGGAGAGAGTTCGGATTCCTTGTCCACCCGGATGACCTGGATTTCGTGCGGAACCGCTACAAAGAACGAATATCGGGAAAAGAGACACCTCCGAGGTACGAGTTTAGAATTCTCAGGAAGTCGGGAGAGGTCCGAACCGTCGATTACAATGTGACGACGATTTCTGAGGAGGGCAGAATAACCGGACTTCTCGGGGTAGCCAGGGACGTCACGAACGACAGGATAGCAAGCGAAGAACTGAAAAGGAAGACCCAGCAGCTGCAGAGAATGCTGGACTTCATTGCCTCGCTTATGCCAAGCACAAACGTAAACGAGCTGCTTAGAAACTTGCTCGCAGGAGTGAAGGAAGAAATTCCTGAGGCGGATGCGGGTTCAATTTTGACATTCGACGAGGCTGAGAATAGGCTGCGCATGAGCGCAGCCATTGGCTATCCTGAAGAGATGAGAAGAGGCTTTGTTCTCGACCCGCAAGAAGGGTGGGGAGGAAAGGCATTTACCAGCGGTAAATCTATCATCGTTGAAGATTCGACTGAATATCCCGGCCAGCAAGAAACTGAAAACCTGCCCGGCGGAATGAAGATCCAGTCCGCTGTCGCCGTGCCGCTTCTCGCGGAGGGGCAGACACTCGGAGTCATTTCGCTCGACAGTTTCTCCCGCAAAAGGGCCTTCGGGCAGGAGCATCTCCAACTTCTTGAAGGATTCGCGCATCAGGCGGCTCTGGTTCTAAAAAAAGAACAGATGCACAGTGAGATAAGAGAATCTGAATTGCGGTACCGGACTATCACGGAGTCCAGCAGTGATCTCATTGTTATTACAGACGACGGCGGCAATATTCAATTCTGTAACGACAAGTTTTCCCGGACATTCGCGCTTTCCCCAACATTTGCATCGGGCAAGAAAATTACCGATTTTTTCGAAAATGGTTCCCTCGATATCTTGCTCCCATCAGGTCAGATGCCGGATACGGAAAGGAAACGGAGAGTCAAAGGGTTAGTTGACGGTGTGCAGCATCATTTTGAAGTAGTTTCGACAACAATCAACACGAACTCAGGCACTTCCCGCCGGATCTTGTTCCTTAAAGACATTTCTGATATTGTGCGGACTTCCGAATGGGTAGAGAGGGCCTACGAAATCGCGTTGGAGCATGCCGGAGTGGAATTGTTTCAGGGTTACGCCGACTTGCTCGCTGACGTGTTCGGCGCTGATCTTGTTTATATCGGTGATTACGACAACAAGGATGATTTCAGCCTCGCTCACGTGGCGAGGATAGGAGGCAGCTACGTGCACACGCTCAAGGTTGACGGGGTCCGAGAGCTCTTAAAGAACGACTCCACCAGTCTTTCGTATCTGGACAATGTCTTCGGGAGCGAGAAGAGCTTGAAGGCTTATCACACGACGTCTATTCAGGTGGGCTCGGAGACGGTCGGGATTATGCTCATCGCTGGTGGCAAGATAACGGGCTCGACCAGACAGCAGATGAACATTCTTCAATTGGTCCAGCAGCGGCTGGCGTTCGAATATGAGCGGGAGAAGAGCAACGCTGAGACGCTAAAGCTCGAAGAACAGCTCAGACATTCGCAGAAGATGGAGAGCCTCGGTACGCTAGCCGGAGGCGTTGCGCACGATTTCAACAATATTCTGGGGGCGATACTCGGCTACACAGGGCTTTTAAAGCTTGACCTCAGAGACAACAAGAAGCTTCTGAGGTATCTGGATACGATTGAGAAATCGGCCCAAAGGGCGGCCGAGCTCACAAAACAGCTCCTGGGGTTTGCTCGAAAAGGGAAGACGTCAGTAATCAGTATCGACTTCAATCGGATATGTCGGGAAACGGTGGAGATGACAAAAAAGATGATCGAGAAGAACATTGATGTGGCTATGGACCTTCATGAAAATCTTCCGACCACGGAGGGAGACGAGTCCCAACTCTCCCAAGCGCTGATGAATCTTATATTAAATGCGCGTGATGCGATGCCGCGTGGAGGAAGACTCGCTTTGTCCACGGCTATGGTGGAAGCGGCTGATGCCGTCAATTCACCGCTCAATCTTGAAAATCGAGCCTACATAATCGTTCAGGTTTCCGATAGCGGACAAGGCATTTCTAAAGAAAACCTTTCACGAATCTTCGAGCCGTTCTTCACAACCAAGCCAAAGGGAAAAGGGACGGGACTCGGACTTTCTATGGTTTATGGCATAGTCAAGAATCACGGCGGGGAGATCAAGGTGGACAGTGAGGTCGGCCGTGGAACCGTTGTTAGAGTCTACCTCCCGGTTTCTCCGGGTCCGTTTTCCACCGGGACATCTACCGACTTGTCGGATGCAGCTGGTGTTGTTAATGAGAAAGTGTGCCTCGTCATAGACGATGAAATCGAGATCCGGGATTTGTTGAGGGATGCGCTCGGCCGATTCGGCTTCCACGTGATTACGGCCGGGAGCGGTGAAGAGGCAGTCCAGCTCCTCGAGTCCGGGCATAGCGTCGATGTAGTATTGCTGGATATGATTATGCCTGGGCTGGACGGAATGCAGACGTATTTCGAGATTCGCAGACTTCGACCCACCCTTCCTGTTCTCGTGGCAACCGGTTACAGCTCAGAGGGCAAGGTTCAGGAGATTTTGAACAACGGCGGTGCCGGAGTTCTCCACAAGCCTTTCTCATTAAGGGAACTTCAGACTCAAATCGTAGACAGGTTCAGGAAGTAGTTTGGCCGCAGGCTCATTGAGAAGGATTTGTGTCTCCGGCATCACATACACTTACGGAGCGAGTCCTGCGCAGGTCAGACGGACAAACCCCTCCATTTTGAGCGATTTCGCGGGCCTGCTCAACTTTTTTTATTGATTCTTGATTTGCTTTTGAATATGTCAAGCACTATCATATACCCGCAAATAACAGTACACCGTTGTTTGCGCCATGCCGCCTTCCGGTGAAGCAGTTCGGCGGCAGTGATGGTTGGCTACCTTTAATGGGTGGACTCGATCATGCTTTTATAGGTTGTAGCTGCAGTCGGAAGAGCCCGGTTAGCGTGCCGGGTTCTACGAGATGTAAGTCCCCGTGTGCTGGCTCCGTTGTTGAGGATTCTACCCGGAGGAAATCTTCGGGACACGAGGCGTAGCATCATATGCAGAGGTGAGGCTTTCAAACGTTTGTTTGCTTCACCGGTCCCGACCACTAGTCGGGATCCCGACTGAACTCGGGACAATTCTGTATAAGCCAAGGACATCTGGCGCGACGGCTCGGGTACGCATTTAGAAACATTATTGAAAGGATCCAGCAATGGAGCAAGGAACCGTAAAATGGTTCAACGCAACCAAGGGTTATGGCTTCATTTCCCGCGAAGGCGGAGATGATGTGTTCGTTCACTTCAAGGCTATCATTGGCGATGGCTACAAGACTTTGAAAGAAGGCGACAAAGTCCAATTTGAAGTTGAGCAAGGCCCCAAAGGTTTGCAGGCGGCAAAAGTCAAGAAGATCTGACCCGCATCAGTCGAAACTGACAACGGTCAGTGTCGATTGAAGCCGCTGAAAAGCTTCGGATCCCGATTGATAACAGATCAGTCGGGATTTTTTTGTTCTTTTCTTCTTTGTAGCAGATATTGGTTCAGGACGGGATTCTCCGGAAACGGTAACCTTTTCATATACCCGGCGTAATCTCTTTCAAAAGGAGTTCGAACATGGAACGTAGGCTATGTCGTTCAAGAAAGAACCGAATAGTTGCGGGCGTTGCGGGAGGCTTGGGTGAGTACTTTGACATCGACCCGGTCCTGGTGAGGGTTATCTTCGTGGTTGCTACATTGGCCAGCGGTGTCGGAATCCTTGCGTATATAATTCTCTGGATAGTCGTACCGTATGAGAGGTTCGAATTTCAACAGAATGCTTCAACTGCCGAGGGGGATTCAAATATGGGACAGAATACTGAAGTTTACGGTTACCACAATCGCAAGCAGAGAGGAAGTGTTGTTGGAGGTCTTGTTCTGGTAGTTCTGGGGGTTCTCTTCCTTGCACAGAATTACATACCTGATTTTCACTTCTCCGATACCTGGCCTCTGATCCTTGTTGCGATTGGCGCGGGCTTGATTATCAGCTCACTGAGAAGAGAAGATGGATCACCGAGAAGAGAAGAGGGAAAGGGGGAAGGTCATGAGGGCCAGTAGACTTTTTGCCGGACTGTTGATAATCATACTGGGCATTGCGCTCTTCCTGTCTAATTTCGACGTTCTGAGCCTCAATTGGCATTTTATTTTCAAACTCTGGCCGATACTGCTCGTATTTGCCGGCATCTCCGTTCTCGTCAGGAGTTCAAAATGGAGAGGGGTTTTATATGCAATCACGTCTGTTCTGGTTCTGGTGTGGATTTTCTCGGCCGCGTCTGTCGGATGGAGAGGTTTGAGGAACGCGTTCTATGGTACCTCCGGTAATCTGCATTCGCAGGAGTTCTCGCAGCAATTCGATAAGAACGTTAGACACGCCGTAATTACTCTAAACGACGGAGCCGGTACTTTTTCAATCAATGGTACAACGACGGCACTCATGCACGCGACGACTCAGACGAACATGGGCAACTACTCGTTTGACAGCAATAGGGATGGTTCCACACAGGAAATTGACCTCCGCTTTGAGGGAAGGAATGAACGTTGGCCATTTGGCAGCGCAAAGAATTCCCTCGATATGGAGCTGAACCCGACGGTCGATTGGGCCTTGAACCTCAACGTGGGGGCTTGCTCTGTGGATTTCGACCTGACTCCTTTCATGGTCCGGACAGCGGAAATCAAAGCTGGTGCGTCGAAGATCAAGGTAAGGCTCGGCGACAAGTCAGACACGACCAACCTCAAGATAGATACGGGAGCCTCCTCTCTGGTGGTTTACCTCCCGTCTTCATCAGGCTGCCGGATAAAAGACCAGGCAGAGTTGTCCAGCAAATCGTTTCCCGGATTCGTAAAAGGTGCGGAAGGCTATTACCATACGCCCAATTTCTCGAGTGCAAAAAAGAAGATCCTTATGGACATTGACGCGGGAGTTTCATCAATTAAGGTCAAAACGTACTAAGTCCGTCCGCTCTCTTTGCCGGCGTTTCTGCTGCCTGGGAACAACTGACCGGGCCGGGGCACACTGTTTTTGTTCTCACTGGCTTTCAAATTAAATTGTACAAAATCCGGAGGACAATAGTGAGAACACTTGTCATAGCATTTCTTTTCCTCTTCTCCAACGCATTCGCCATCAACAACGCAAGACTTCTCAGGTTTCCCGACATCTCAGGAAACAAGGTGGTCTTTGTCTATGCGGGAGACATATACGAGGTCTCTTCGCAGGGCGGCGTCGCGAGAAGACTTACTTCAAACCCTGGACTTGAATTGTTCCCCAAGTTCAGCCCCGATGGAAAGTGGATCGCTTTCACGGCTCAATATGACGGCAATTTCAATGTATATGTTATGCCAAGTGAAGGCGGACAGCCCCGTCAGCTGACGTTCCGCCAGGATGACCCTGGCATACCCGAACGGATGGGACCAAACGATGAAGTGATAACATGGACACCGGACGGCAAGCACATCCTCTTTCTATCGAGGATGTATACGTACAACACGTGGTTTGGAAGCCTCTTCACTATTTCAATCGAAGGGGGCATGCCCGTCCAGTTTCCCGTTCCGAAGGGTGGCCTCCTCAGCTTTTCACCAAACGGAAAGGAATTTGCTTACAACAGGATCTTCAGAAATTTCAGGGCGAGAAAAAGATACTACGGCGGAATGGCGCAGAAGATTTACATCCATAACATGGAGACGATGGATGAGGAACAGATCGGAGAGTGGAAAGGAACCGATACCGATCCGATGTGGTACAATAACACTATCTATTTCATTTCCGACCGCGGCACCAACCGGCGCAAAAACATCTGGGCTTATGACATCGCGACAAAAGCTTTCAGACAGGTGACCTTCTTCAAGGATTACGACTGCAATTGGGCATCTTTAGGACCAAACGCAATCATATTTCAGAATGGCGGTTATCTGTACGTCCTCGATCTGCCCGGTGATAAGTTGAGAAAGCTCGACATTTCTATACCCAACGATGAATCGGTCGCGATGCCAAAATGGGTCGACGCGAGCAAGAGCATCGTGAATTTTGCGATTGCACCGGACGGGGAGAGGGCAGTCTTCCAGGCTCGCGGGGATATTTTCACGGTTCCGAAGAAGAGTGGAAACACGAGAGACATCACAAATACTTCAGCGGTCGACGACAAAGACCCGATATGGTCACCTAATGGAAAATACATCGCCTACATTTCAGACAGGACCGGTGAAGAAGAGGTTTACGTTCGCGAGGACAAAGAGAACTCGGAACCTATACAAATCACACATGGGAATAAGGAATACCTGGACCAAATGGTCTGGTCACCTGACAGCAAGAAGATCCTCTACGCCGACCAGAGTTTCAAACTGTGGTACGTCGACATTTCCGAAAAGAAACCGGTATTGATCGCCGAAGACTCAGTCGGGCAGTTCAGCGGATACTCGTGGTCGCCTGACAGCCGGTACATTACCTACGCTAAGCATCATGGGAACACGTTCTCATCCATCTACATCTATTCTCTTTCTGACGGCAACGTACACGAGGTCACGACCGGTTTCACGAACGACTATGACCCGATCTTCGACAGGGAAGGGAAATATCTGATCTTCTTGTCCGACAGGAGCTACAACGGCGTCATCGGGAATTTCGATATGGAGTTCACCAATACGAAGTCAACCGGGATTTATGTCGCCCCGCTGCAGGCCGACAGTTTGTCACCCTTTGCGCCCACAAACGATCAGGTGAAAATAACGGAAGAGAAGAGTGAAGCAGGGAACTCGGGCGCTGAGAACAGACAGGCGCCTTCTGCCAAATCAAAGGAAGTGAAGATCGATTTCAGTGGTTTGGGGTCGAGAGCAGTGGAGGTCCCCGTACCCCCAAGCAACATCGGTGGATTGAGCGAAGCCCACGGGAACATCTACTACGTGACTTTCCCGACTATGGGTCTCTCGGGCAACGCATCGGGCGGACAGTCAGCGCTTCATTGCTTCAGTCTGACAAAACGCGAAGACACCAGAATGCTCTCGCCCGTAAGCGGGTATGACCTGTCAGCTGACGGGAATAGTATCATGTATCAAAGCGGTGAGACCTTCGGCATAATCGGTTCGGCACCGGAAGGACATAAAGTCGGCGACGGTGAAATAAACATCTCGAACATGAAAATGTTCGTACACTTCCACCACGAATGGACGGAGATGTTCGACCAGGCGTGGAGACTGGAGCGCCAGTTCTTTTACTCGCCTGAAATGAACGGGGTGAACTGGGAAGCTGAAAAGAAAAGGTATGAAGTCCTGTTGCCTTACGTCAACAACAGGTACGATCTGACGGACATCATCAGCAGCATGATAGGCGAGCTCCAGAACTCTCACACTTATGTCGGCGGCGGATATTATCCTGAGATTCACCAGACTATATCCGGTTTGCTCGGTGCGAATTATTCACTCGACAAGGCAACGGGCTACTACCAAATAAGCAAAATATTGATCGGCCTGAACACTAATCCCAACAGGATATCACCCTTGACCATGCCAGGCGTCAACGTGAGGCAGGGTGATTATATCCTTGCAATAAACAATCTTCCGGTCAAATTTCCGATGAGCATCGACAGTGTCATGGAAAATACGGCAGGGACCACCGTGTCCTTGCTCGTGAATTCAAAGCCGGAACTCAAAGGCGCCTGGACAGTTAAGGTCACACCGATTGCAGACGAATACAATCTCCGTTATAACGACTGGGTCGCGCGGAATCGCAGGCTTGTGGACAGCCTGTCCGGCGGTAAGATCGGTTACGTATATCTGCCAGACATGGAAGCTGCCGGCCTTAACGCATTTGTCCAGGAGTATTATCCACAAATAACGAAGGAAGGATTGATAATCGACGAGCGATACAACGGCGGCGGCTTCGTAGACCAGCTGATTCTCGAAAGACTCAGAAGAATTCTCGTAGGTATGTCAATGTCGAGACACGGCGCGCCGACCACGATCCCACAGCCGGTTTTCAATGGATATATGGCATGTCTGATTAATCATTACTCCGCATCAGACGGTGACATCTTCCCCTACTACTTCAGAAAGTACGGCCTGGGGCCACTGATCGGTACGCGGACATGGGGAGGTGTCAGAGGTATCGTGGGATTCAGGCCGCTTATCGACGGCGGATATATTACCGTCCCGCAATTCTCATTGTACGGCATGAAGAGCGAGTGGATAATTGAAAACTGGGGCGTCGAACCTGACATCAAAGTCGATGAGACTCCTAAGCTTGTAATGGAAGGACAGGATCCGCAAATTGACGCTGCGGTGAAGTACCTTATGAATGAGATAAAGAAGAATCCCAAGAGGATCCCGCCGATTCCTCCGTACACACCGGCATTTCCGCCGGAGAAATAACGAAGGAATGACGAAATTCCACGTCAGTTGATAAATGACGGAGCATCCCGCCAGGGTCGAGGTCAGGCCCCGGCGGGATGGCTCTGCCTGTTGAATCAAATGGAAAGGCTGAACAGCATCAGAAAGACTGCGATCGCCGCATGGTGAGATGGGAATAGATTTCAAGGGACTCTCGCTTTTCTTCCTTTGCTCACTGGTGATAATGCTCCTTTCCAGGAATTCTCTTCGTGACAGGCACTCTCACGGTTACTATAGATTCTTCGGATTGGAATTCATTCTCCTTCTCGTGTTAGGGAACATGGAATTATGGTTCGTAAGTCCTTTCTCGCCGGTACAAATTGTGTCGTGGTTCACGCTGATATTGTCGCTGATTCTCGCGGTGGAAGGCTTTCGGATGCTTGGATTCAGGCGAGCCTTGGGAAAAGAGTACGATGGTCCGGCTGAATTAGTGCGTTCGGGTCCGTACCGCTATATCAGGCATCCATTATATGCCTCATTATTACTCCTCGCATTGGGAACTTTCCTAAAAGGGCCGTCATTATTCACTGCGATGCTATTGTTCGGCGCCACATTCTCGATCAATACCGCGGCAAAGGCTGAAGAGACAGCGAACATAGTGAAGTTCGGTGATGCTTATCGCGAGTATATGAAGGAGACAAAAATGTATGCGCCATACGTCATCTGAACGCAATGGAGAATAAGTTGAAAACTCGTCTGAAGGCAGCAGGGCAGGATTTCAAAGGGCTTTTCCTCGAATGGGGTAAATACTACTCGCTTCCGTGTAACTGGAAACTGAGAGAATGGCTGATATTCGGAGAGCTGATGCTCGTCGTAGTCATATCGGCTTACTTCGACGAACCCGTCAGGTACTTTTTCTTCACGCTTCACGGTCCGGTCGAAAACAAGATCGCCGGGTTCGTGCACCTCTTCGGAACCGGCAGGCCGACATTGTGGCTGTTCCTGGCATTTTACATCGTTGGGTTCGCCGCGAACTGGAAGAAGGCGAGAGATTACGGCATCATGCTGGTCCAGGCGTACCTGTATCCCGGTTTGATAACTATCCTGTTGAAGTCCGGCGTCGGCCGCTGGCGGCCATTTAACGGACACGGACATCTGACGTTCAGTCCGATGATAACGGGCCCCAACGCTTACCTGTCCTTTCCTTCAGGTGATGTTGCCGTGGTCTTTGGGCTTGCGATCGTCATGGCATCGATGTGGGACAATAAAATCTGGAAAGCATTCTGGATTGTTCTGGCGATTCTAACTTCGCTTTCGCGCATCTACTACAATGCGCATTGGTTTTCTGACGTTATTTTCTCGACCATAAACGCCGGAATCGGGGCCGCATGGGTAGTTAGGAGCTATCGGAGGAAAGAGGCCGCGCGGGCGTCGTGACTATTACAGCATAACACAGACACAGAAGCGCTTCCCCGGATTTACTTCCGAAGAATGTTACCGTGATGTTTGCTTCTCCATGTCGCATTGTATAAATTTTTGTCGCTGAAAAGATCAGGGGACCAGCCGCACCATCTCCGAAGTTCGAAGTAGATACAGGTCTTGGCATCGGGAGCAGAGCTCCCTTGGAACGGGCGGGATCTCCTCGAGTTCAAAGGGAGCTCCGCTCCCGTAGCACCCAAATTGGGAGGGAGCTATGCTCCGGTTCCTCCCGTCCCCGTAAGCCGGAGGTACCGTCTTCTTGCTTGACTCATCGTCGGATACCGTTCAGTGTGAAGGATTATCCACGGGACCCCTTTGCTGGTGAAAGGAGTCTTTTTGTGATTATGGTCCTCAAGCCGGTCGCCCGGTCTCTTTGTGGTCGACCCTATATACCTCTTCCGGAGTTTATGGCTCCAAAGTACATATGTCCAACACATAATCGGAAGTAACCTGATCTGAAGTGCGGAGAGGGAGGGATTCGAACCCTCGATACCCCTTAACAGAGTATGACGGTTTAGCAAACCGTTGCCTTCAGCCACTCGGCCACCTCTCCGGATGGATTGACTGAACAGTGAGAATATAACTCGTTCCGGTCTTCAATTCCAACGTTATTGTCGGAAAGCCGA
>JBJKQU010000023.1:0-13961 GCA_046705025.1 Candidatus Kryptoniota bacterium
TAACCGCCAAGCGCGCCAAGAGTCGCCAAGTGTTTGTTTCATTGATAGTTGTCTTTGCGTGTCCTGGCGAGCTTTGCGGTTTCATTCCACGTCGAGGTGAACCGAAACCCCGTGAGTAACGCATTACTGATCGGACTGGATCGAGCCTATCATATCCTTCGAACCCCTGATTACCGCACTCCCTTTTCTTTCATTCGGAATCCAATCCCGGCCTCCGCAATTGGGCAGTGATTACAAATGCTTCAGCCGGGCTGTGAACAAATGCAATGGACGTCGAGATCCCAAAGAAAAACATTCTTCATCTTTGCATCCTTCGCGCCGTCCGGACTCGACTGTAAGCGGTTTATGCCCTCTGCTTTTTGCGCCGAGTCCTGAGGAAAAGTATCGGCAGGACGCAAAATATCATTATAGCGAATGCGAAGAGGAAGGCGTCATCAGTCGCCTGAACGACCGCCTGCTGCGACACGCTCGACAAAATAAGAGCTTTTCCTCTTTGCGCCTCGATTCCGGATGAAGCGCTCAAAACCTGCGTCGCAAAATGCTTCAGATGGTTGAGAACATTCTGAAATACCGGTGAATATTGGTTCACCGACTGGCCGTCTATAGCGGTATGGAAAAGCGTCCGTTCTGTCAACAGGGTACCGATTATCGCCACTCCGAAACTCCTGCCCACCTGTCTTATCACGTTGAACATACCGGAAGCCTGTGCCATATCCCTCTTTCCGATATCGGTCAGCGCTATCGTGCTCAGCGGCGTGAAAATCAAGGCCATTCCCAAACCGCGGAGGTAAATAGGTAACTCTATCTGGGCAGGCATCGAGAATAGAGAAAGGAATGCGTTCAAGTACCAGCTCCACGCCAGAAGGACAATCCCGGCTATTGCAATGATTTTCGGGTTCATTTTGTCCGTCATGACACCGGCGATCGGTCCGAGTATCCCCTGGATTATTCCCATCGGGAGAAAGATCATGCCTGCTTGAAAAGCGGTATAGCCGAGCGAGTCCTGAAGGTAGAGCGGCAGAAGGAAAATGCTGCCGAACACAGAGAGGCCGAAAATAAAAAACACCAGGTTTGTCATGGCAAAGTTGAAACTCTTGAAAAGCTTAAGTTCGATCATGGGATGTTTCGATGTAAGCTCGGTCACCAGAAAAACCACGAGCGATACACCGGCGATCGTAAAGTTCGTTATTATAAAAGTCGATGTCCAGCCGCCGGTGTTCCAGTCGGCGTTGCCGTCTGCAAGAGCAAGGAGCAGCGTCACCAGAAATGCGGTCATCGACACGAAACCGATGAAATCAAACTTATGCGACTTCTCTGCCTTATACTCTCTGAGGATTGCCCATGTAGCTATCACGCCCAGAATGCCGACGGGCACGTTGATGAGAAAAATCGAGTTCCAGCTGAACCTGTCGACGAGATACCCGCCCACGACAGGACCGAACGATGTCGAGCCGGCAGCTGCCACCGCCCAGAAGCCGAGGGCCGTACCACGCTGTTCGTACGGGAACTCGTGAAGGACAGCGGCCATGCCGACGGGCATAAGCATCCCTCCGCCGATTCCCTGGAAGACGCGGAAGAAGATCAATGCTTTCTCATCCCACGAAATTGCACAGAAGAAGGAACCGAGAGTAAAAATGACCAGCGAAAGTCCGAAGATCTTTTTGTATCCGAACCTGTCGGCAAGCCATCCCGAAGCCGGGAGTAAAACCGCAAACGAGATAAGGTATCCGTTAAGGATCCACTCGGCAGTATCTATGGAAATCCCGAATGTCGCCATTATTTTGGGAAGCGCCACATTCACTATATTTGAATCGAGGATGACCATGAACGTGCCGACCATGACAACGGTGAGCACCCACCATTTATATGACGATCGTCCGGCCCGATCGGTATCGGCTCTACCGGATCCGGACAAACCGTTGTCGTTTGAATTCCTAGTCTTCATTGTCATCAGCCATTCGAGAGCGGGCTATTCTGAGAGCGAAAAATAGCACGCCGACGGCACGGAAAGGAGCACAGATTGTCACGGTTCATATTGTTGACATACATATCGAGGCGAAATTCTTCCACCGTAGGGCAGCATCGATGGACACAAACATATCGACGTTGACGCAAGCACAAAGGTTCGATCCGGCCGCACAAATAGAATTTAACATGCAATTCGACAATCCTGAACAGGAGGCGTTCCAGTTCGAGCCATTATAAGTTGAGATGGAGACACCGCCGTCGCATACGCTGCTGTCAGACTTCAGATGGAATCAAATTGCCGGCACTCACTTCAAGAGCATCATTTTCTTCATCGATATGTAGCTGCCTGCGGTGAGGCAATAGAAATACACACCGCTTGGCAGACGGCCGGCTTCAAAAGTAACCTCATGCCTCCCCGCCGTCTCATTCCCGTTCACCAGCGTCTTCACCAGCCTGCCAAGTACGTCGTACACTTTCAAAGTCATATGACTTATTATTGGTAATTGATACCTGATGATTGTGGAAGGGTTGAACGGGTTTGGATAATTATCATAGAGTACAAAGGTGCCTGCAGCAGCGGGTCGTTGAATTACCGGAGTGAGCCCCCTCATCGTGGCGGCAATCGTTTCCAGCAGCGGCTGACGGCCGTTCGGCAAGACATCCTGGCTCAACTCGTAGACCATGATTCCCCCCAGACCTTTCTCCACAGCGAAACGGGCCTTGTACCTCACCGAATTCGTATCTTCATAAGTTATGAACTCCGTATTGCTGCTGTTTGTCAGGTACGGCTCTTCTACCGAATTATACCAATGATAAGCCCAGCCCGAATCCAGGTAGCCGATTATGCTCGAATACCCCGGATACGTAACAGTGGAGTTCGTGAGCGGCTGGTATAAGCCGGGTGCGTAGAACTTGGTGCCGTAAAACGGGACACCGAGGACAAGTTTGCTCTTGGGTATGTCCACATGAACCAATTGCTGATTCTGATAATAGGTACCCCTTGAAAGCCAGTATGCTATCGCAGCCGAGTCCGATCCGATATTATTCGGATCATTAGGGTCGGTATAAAGCGGGGAATCGAAGCCCGCATACTTGTTTCCATAACCGACCAGGCCGTAACACATTACGTTGAACCAATCGACATAGTTGATGAGATACGCGATGTCATAATACTTGCCGAGGACGCTCCTCCCGGGAAGGTCCATGGTTATCAGCCAACTTGAATCCACCTTGTCAAACTCAGCACGCATGTCGGCGATCAGTGAGTCTAAGTTTTGACTCTCTGCGGAGGTCGACGGAAACTCCCAGTCTATCTCCACTCCATCATAATGAGTGGTCTCCAGGAAGGTGACAGCGTTCGAGACGAGAGTTGCACGAAGCGCTGAGTCGGCGGCGATCGAGGAAAACTCAGTCGCCGGAGTATACAGTGAAATCAGCACTTTCACCCCCGCAGCGTTCGCATCGGCAACAAGCTGGGGGAGTCTTTGATAGGATATGGATCCGTCCTGATTCAGCGTGCCGGGAGAAACTATGATATCGGTCAGATTGGAATATTCTATCCTGTCGTAAGGGAGAACATCATAGTTCCAGCTCGCATATGCTCCGACTATCTTTTCATTTAGAGAGCCACTAGTACCTTGGGCAAAGGCATTCGCATTCATCAACAATACCCATACTGCAAGAAGCGCCTCGAAAAGAAAGAGACAAGATGATGTTGAATATTTAAAGAATGTCATGTCGATATCAACAGCAGTAAGTTAATTGCTTAAAACCCGCGTAAAAATTTCATTTTGTACCATGTTATTTTGGTTAACTGAGCTTACTTCATCAACGCCATCTTCTTTGCCATCCTAAAGCCGTCTGAGGTCGTGAGTGTGTACAGATAAATGCCGGACGCGAATCCGTGTCCATCAAACGCCACCGTGTGCTGACCGGCCGGCTGTCTCTCATTGACCAGTGTCGCCACACATCGCCCCAGAATATCGTATACCTTGAGGGTGACATTGACATTGTTCTTCAAAGTATAATCGATTTTCGTCGAAGGGTTGAAGGGATTGGGATAGTTCTGGGATAGAGAGTAATTCGACGGAACGTTGGCGGGCGGTAAACCGACCACGTCTGCTTTTCCGATGAACATCTGGCAGAAATCGCTGCGGGTATTGAACGCGGCAACGTAAGCAGTATCGCCGGAAGGGCTGAACGCGATGCCTCTGGGCATTGGGTTTTCCGCGAGCATGGCCCTATAATCCCCATTCCATAGTATGCTGTCCTTTAGCACGGGCTTATCGGGATTTGTCATGTCGAATCCATACCACGCATATCCACGATACGGCGAACGAGGCATGCCGCTGGTTACATTTCCGGAGCTTACCCACAGCCGACCGGTTTTGGGCTGCCATGCGGAACTCTCGATGACCAGACTGTTAAACACGGTGTCGACTAAATCGTATGTCCGGGCAGTTCCGCTGCTCGAATGGTAATGATAAGTACCCAACCCGACGTGGAACGCATAGACATCGTCGCCATTAGGAGAGACGGCGATATGCCGCGCGTACTGACCAAATGTGCTCGTGTCGACTTTTGCCAGCACGGTCGAAAAATCCGGCGAAAGAACTATCGGGCCGATACCTCGTGTGGGTACCACAGGCGCCAGGAAGATTTCCCCTGCAGCGTCAATGCCGGGTGACCCGACCGCGCTCGCGTAGCCCGGGATTGGGTTTACGGCCTTTGCCATCTCTGCTCCGGTCCGGTAGTTGATCTTCCGCAGAATGGACCTGTCCTTCAAAAGAACGATGTTCCAATCCGGACCGGTCGCCATCCCGTAACCATCAGCCGGCGTGAATAGAGTATCGCTCACGCCGTCAAAGTCGAGGGTGGGTCCATATTTCTTGTACAGCGTGCCGTCAGGATTATAAACGAAGATATCCCAGCAGTAAGCATAAATCCCCGGAGCGGTCATGACGCTGTCGGTGTTCCCGGTGTACGGAATAATCCAAATCCTTCCCGCCGGATCCACTGCAATAGTATTGTTCATTCCGACGGGGAAAGAAGTTGTGGGGTCCGGGAAGTACTTGACAAATTTCCATTGTGCTTCGGCCGAGACGAGAAAGGCAGTTACCAATATCGGACTCAGAAGAATCAAAAGACTTCTTAACATATTGTTGAGCGAACTTTGTCATGGTTCCAGAACAAGATTATCACCATATATAATCCATTGGACTCTCTGAAATACGGGTAGACCGCATTACACCGGCTTTCATCTTTTCATCTGCCATTTATGCAATCTCTCATCTATGCTTCCATCGGGAAGCATCCAATCGGGATGTGGGTCTCCTCTTTCCTCCATTTGATAGCGGACACAGCTCTCCCGATCTCCCTTGCAATATGATTCCACCCACTTTCTGTCCAGTTGCCCGTCTTCATAAAATCTTCTCATCGGACATACCGGATACCATTTACAATTCCCGGGCAATGCGTTCATCTAGCTGCAACTCCCTGCCATGTGGACTTCTTCCTTGCTGACACCGGCCAACTCTCAGCAATCAAGAGGCAATCGAATCCGTCTTGATGTACGCTTTATCATCAATCCGGTAAATTTTATCCACTTGACGAACGAGGTCCTCCAGGTCAATTCTACTCCGGTTGGAAAAAATAACCACCGCGTATTTTTGGGAAGGCTTCATCAAAACAATTGATCTGAATCCGCCGTTTGAACCCGGATGATAGATGAGTCTATTATCGCCGGATCCGGCAATAAACCATCCAAATCCGTAAGAAACATCCTTGCTGGAATCAATCAAGAACTGCGGCGACTGCGCTTCCTTTATCAAATGCGGATTCAGCACTTTGCCCGATTGGATTGCCGTTATCCATTTCACGTAATCATCGATGGAAGTATAGACTCCTCCGTCTCCCTCTGTAGAAAAGAACAAGTTCTGTTTGGCATCGGAAAGCTTAAAACTATCATTCTTAAATTCATAGCCGAACGCGCGATTGACAATTTTGAAGTCGGGATGTATCACAGCGCTATTTTCCATTTTCAACGGCTTGAAAATGTTGTCGCGGACAAATTCGGGAAACGGTTTTCCGGACACCTTTGCAACGATCAACGCGAGCAGACAGTACCCGGTATTGCTGTAACGGAATCTGGATCCCGGCCGGAAGTAAACAGAGTCGATTGGTTCTAAGACAGGCAATATATCCTTGTCCGAAAACTCTGTGTATCGTTTTTTGTCGACGTAATCATAGTAATCCATAATTCCGGAACTATGTGTGAGCAGGTCACGAATTGTAACAGCGTTTGCTACTTCAGGATTAAAATCAGGGAAATACCTGATCAGCTTATCATTCAACGACAACTTTTTCTGACTTATCAGTTTCAGGATACAATATGCGGTGAACTGCTTGGTCATGGAACCGATATTGAAATTGGTGGACGGAGTAATAATCGTTTTTGAATCCAGGTCCGCAATGCCGTATCCTTTCTTGAAAATCACTTTCCCGTTTTCGACTATCGCTATTGCCGCTCCAGGTTTATCGTTCGGATAAATGGACGACATCAGCGAATCAAGGCGGGCGTTTTGTCCCTGTGCAAAGGCTTGTGCCGCCACAAGCATAAGAAAAGAGATTACAACGAGCTGTTTCATATCCAGGTCCTTTCTAATCACAGAAATTGGCTGAATTCAGTAATCCGGTAAATGTCACGTGCGCGGGAATCAAATCGAGAGCAATGAAGACCAGCCATAAATTAATGTCACCGCCAAAGAGGAAGACGCCTACGGCCAAGATAAATACTATTCCACCCTCGATGTGGTCTCATCGGTACCGCCCTTCTTTCTTGTCATCATCTCCCCGAAGTTCTGATAAGTCTGACCTCAGGATCCCGCTTGGCCGTCTCATTCAGGCCCTCATTCCGCTCCCGATTTACGTAGTAGTCAGGTCATCCTCGTGATACCGGTCCATTCCAGACATTTCGCCTTGACACCCTTTTCCCTGTTTTCAAGATGTTAGGTAATCGAGGTGACCGCTTAGTGGCCCTCCCGCGCCTCCCGCCGGCTTATTCCTTCGGCAGTGCGATCTTAAACGGCACTTTCAGATTATCCCACCAGAGGTAAGCAGTCGCCGAGGTTCCGGCGAGATCATTAAATCCGTACATCAGCCACTCCATGTGTGGGGCTTCGACCGGTGTCACAGTTATCTGGAGGGCATCTTCCGCCTGGTTATAGGAGAAGCTTCCCCAGGCTGAGCTGTTCTTGCTGAAGATGATGATCCAGGTTGTTTTCGAAGGGATCATAAAGAGGCCATATTTGCCGGCCGGCAATCTGTGCCCCTCGATGAGGACATCCTTGTTGAATTGAATGGTCGTGTTTTCGTTGGCGCCGGCCCGCCAGGGAAAAGGCTTCCCCTTCGATTCCTTGTTTCCCGGAGCCATGCCGTAGGGGACGAGTCCACCCCAAATCTTTCGGCCTTTTACCCCGGGCCTGCTGTAATCGATGGTAATATCTGTATTCACTCCCAGCCTCTGCGTGACGCTGGCTTTCAGGCTCAGGCGGACCTTGTTTTCCTGAGCGGAACCGGCCGACGGCAGAATCAGCAAAAGAGACAGGATCAGAAAAGAGCTGAGTTGGTATATATGCTTCATGCTTCTCTCCTTTTGTTGGAATCTAATTCATTCCATCCAATATATTCAGCCTTATGTTCGACGTCGAGTGGCCTTTCCGCGGGATATGCACCCGCCTCTTGAGCTGGGACAAGCAAAAAGCAGCATCGTCACCCTGAGCGAGGAATTCCGACGAAGTCGGGACAACGAGTCGAAGGGTGAGCGAGGAATTCCGACGAAGTCGGAGAATCGGGCCCGCCGGATGGGATCGTTTCCACTATGTGGTCCTGCCGACGCGAGACCCTCCCTCGCCATTCGTTGAGAAATGGCTTTCTTAACCGCAAAGTTCGCGGAGATGGAACATGTCATAATCGCCAGGCATGTCACAAAGTGACCGCATTGCGGCAGAGAGAGAAGCGTCGTGGTTCATTCCAAAGCGCTTTCAACCTCAACCTTTACCTCAACCTGCTCCAGGCTTCTGACTTCTATTCCCCCTGCTGTCTACTCCATGCTGCTTACTGCTCCTTACTGCCATGGGGAATAACGTGGCCATCGACGATTCACCTAAGCTCATTAAATTCCTCTGTTGTCAGTTGCGCCTGCATAATAATGCTTCGTAGAACGGACGAGGAAGGTCGCCCGAATGCATGGGAATGGTGATACGGAGTTCAGGCTTCTTTCTGTGTTTCATCTGCACGTGACTCCCTGACTGATGATGAATAAAGAAACCTGCTCGCTCTAAAATGCGAACAACTTCCTTTGCCTTGAGGACAGGAAGTTTCTCGCTCACGCTGCCTCTAACCTGACGCGGATCTTCTCTTTCACAGGCTCATTTGCCAGCTCTGTGTCCTTGGGCAGAGCTTCTCCATCTTTCAGCAGTCCTTCGCAATGGGTTCGGATCGCATCTTCAGCCATAGCACGAGCCTCTTCCAGTGTGTTCCCGTACGTAACGATTCCTGGTAGCGCGGGAACTAGGGCCATATATCCGCCTTCAACCATGGGTTCAAACAGTACCGTATAATTGAGAGATTTCATTTCCCTCTCCATTTTTTGTGCTGGGTATAGCCATCATACACTTTCATACAGAAATATATGAAATGACCGTTTAGATTTCGCGGGTACAGTACGGGTACTTTCGGAAATTGTTTTCACAGGACGGGATGGTACGCTGGTCAGAGCTTCACCTCCGGCACCTCGATTGGAGCCAGGCGATGCCCATCATTTCGAGTTTCCGCTATATATAACTCTCTCAGCCACAACCTGTCCCGGTGTCACCGGCATGGGACGCGTGAAATATTCCTGGACAGATCTTTAGCGACCTCGCGCTGGGTCGATATTCAGCATCGCGTTTACGATCGAATCAATTTCGTCACACGTTCTTTGGTTACCGAGGGGCCGAATGTAATTCCAATTTCTTAGTAAAGCCGTTAGAGCCTTTGCCCGAATAGAATGGACCTGTAGTTAAACACAACGGTGGGGAATTAAATTGGCCCTGACGTGGGGAATGACGCGGCACTCGACAAGCCATCCCTTCCCGCCTACCTACCTACAACCTTTGGGCACTCCCATAGCTTGACTTTTGTTATCAAAGAGCCGATAATATGATTGATATGGTACGTTATTGGCGTTGAAATAGGCAAAAACGTAGGTTTCTCTTCTTTGCCGGGCATTTAAAACAAAGGACACATTAGAAATTAGAGAGGCACAAGAGAGCAGGAGACTTCTTAAGATGGACAACACATTGAACGTTGCCAATTACATCATATCAAAATATAGCGGGGTGACGCACCTTAAGCTTCAGAAGTTGCTTTACTACCTGAAGGCGTGGGGATTAGTTGCAGGTGAGAGTCTTGTCTCCGGAGAGTTTATGAAATGGGCTCGGGGACCTGTAAATCCTGATGTTTATAATGCTTTCAAGAAGTTTAAAGGTGAGGTAATAACGCTGTCGAAGGGACAATCGGCAAAATCCCCCTGCGTTGGGGAGCAAAAGGTTCTCGCAGATTTCATACTCGACTGCTATGCCCAGTATTCCGCAGTGGCGTTATCAGCGATGACTCACTTTGATGAACCGTGGATCAACGCGGAGAAGAACCAGACTATTTCGGAAAGCTCCATCAAATCTTATTATTCGCAATTGCCGTTCGCCAAGAACTTTCCGTTAGACCCGGAAAAGAAGCCCTTCCACCCGGTCCTCACCGACACTCATTACGCTTACATATTCGATATGAATGCCAAAGACGCCAAAGCAGCTCAGGTCTATCCATCCTACAACTTTTATAAAGCCAAACAAGAAACCGCGAGCAAGGAACTCCAAGAACTGCTCAAGAGCCTTGAGCGCAAGTGACGGGAGAGATCCCCGCCGGTCTCATAAGAAACTTCTTCCACCCTCGAGATTCCGCAGGAGTTTGACACAGCAGGAGTGTGACCTCAGACTCAATCGTCATCTTAAACTGCCCCCGAGCCACAGCTGCTACGCTAAAGCGTTAGGGATTAGAACAATCTATCTCTGCCGGTTTCGCGACAAAAACATTCTTCTTTGCCAGCAGTTTCTGAGCGATGTTTAACTGAGCCGCTTCGTCCGCGGGCCATTGCTCAATATTGGCATGGTTAGCTGGAGGTTCATCCGGATTGACCTGAAGATCTAAGCTGCGCGCATCCATAGCAAGAACGTCAATCCGACCATGCAGTCCCGCTCCCGGTACCTGCGTCTGTCTGATTTGCGCTACTCCACATCCCGCCTCCCAGAGCTGTTCATCTGTGAATCCCCGGTGACGGGTTACCGAAAGCTGAGTCTTCGGCGCCGGGATCAGGGCCTCTGGCCGGACAGTGTTATCACTCCGACGAACGTGTCTTTTGAACAAGATGAATCGAGCAAGCAGCTCACCGTCATCTACTTGCGCCGGCATTCCCGTCACCGTGTCCATTTGAGGCCATAACTTGACTGATAAGCCTGTAAATATCTTCCGGCGGTTTGTCTACGAAATCCCTGACCCCGTAGCTCTCCTCGCTGCCAACCAGCGCCGAGAAGTGAAGCTGACCAATTGGACTCACACTGACTGACAGCACTTGCTTGGGCGCGCGGTACCATTCAAGCAAAATCTGGCCGCTGGGCGATGCGCTTACGCTGGGAACGGGTGTCGACCCGGGTAACAAACTTATGAAATGTTTAGCTCTTTCGAAGGACTTCAAGCTGACAGGCTCTGCACCATAGCCGTTCCAGTTAGGGGTAGAAGTCTCTGCCAGCACCTCCTGCATTTCAGGCAACACAACATTAAGCAACGGGAAATACGTCTCGGCTCTTTCCGCCTGGCACTCGTATATAGATCTCCTCTTGTTTGCGATATCCATCGCAGCGGCACCCACTCCTCCGGTCCCTACCATGAGAGACATTACAAAGACTTGATATCCTGATGCCTTTTTCATTTCAACTTCTCCACCAGACTCTTCGTAACTGTATTGAAAAAAATCCAATTCTTCCAGTAATGAACTTTGTCGAGCTTTGCTTTCAAAACCGACTCGTCTGAAGCGAACCCGCCATCATCGAAGACATCTATGTCCAGTATTAGTGCAGGCCTGGGGTCCGCTGGCGAGCCGGGCTGTACGGTCTTGATGATATTAGCCTTCAGTTCCTCGCCGGGGATGGAAACCAGATCCTGGTACAAGAATCCCAATCTGTCGGGATCGTGCCCCGGCACCGCGCCTTGGAAATTCCGGAAATAGGATTGGATTTCCACTCTTTTGCCTTCAAGCGGTACACGATTTATGAAACGAACGCCTAATCTGTTTATATGATTTTGCTGCACAATACCCCTGTAAAGTTTCCACAGCCTCAGTGTTTCCGAGACAAGGGTTTCCCAAGTTTGATAAGTGTTAAGCCGGCTCATGGAAAAAAGATCGGCGGTGAACATCGCAACATTAAGCTCATCCCCGCTTTGAAGCCTAACGCCTCGCAGACCCAGATCCTTCGTCTCCATCTTCGGTTCGCTTCCCTGAGTCATTTGCCAATGGCCCTGGAAACCCTGGAGCGATTGACGAATCGGATAATCCGTCTGTAGCGTCTGCAACTGAGACATCACCCGGTCCTCTTCCCATTCAACACCTAAAGCACCTCTAATCTCTATCACTGCCTCCGTTATGGGAGGTTTGCGGAGATGAGGAAAACTGGCTGCCGTATTGAGTTTTCTTTTAGGCCCTTTTGCCATTCGCGGATTCTGCTTGAGTTACTTGCCCGTGAGAAAGAATTTGATGACCAAAGCACTATCATTATATCAACTTCAGGCCGGAAATACAATTCGACGGGCTCTTCCTTCCGTCCCCGGTCACATCATGCCGGGGGAGAAAAAGATTGCTCGATTATGCACCTGGTCCCAACTCAATACTTCCAGCTACTATGACTCATTGGAAACCTATTCAGCTGTTCTCTGTAAGCTCGCCATAGTGGCATAAAAGTATCCATGAGCTTCTTGAAATTGTCATTGTGATGACCTTCGAGGAGATGCACGAGTTCGTGAACAATTACATACTCAAGGCATATCGGCGGCTTCTTTGCAAGCTCGAGGTTAATCCAAATCCTTCTTGCCCTTCGGTTACACGAGCCCCATCTGGTCTTCATCAACTTGATACCCCAATTATCCGTCGAAACGCCGATTCTCTTTTCCCATCTTCGGATAATTTCGGGCAACGCTACCTTTAGTTCTTTTCTGTACCACTCATTCATTAATTCGTGGCGCTTCTCTGCAGAGGTCCTCTTCTTTACATGAAGATCTATTGTGGATTTCGTAAGCGTTACATATCCGCGCCGGTTTTCATCAACGACCCTGAGCAGGTACCTCTTTCCGAAGAAGTAGTGGCTCTCGCGGTCGATGTATTCGCGAGGTGTCTCACGCTCCTGCTCCTGAAATCTTCTTCGATGTTCTTTTATCCAGCCTAGCTTCGTCAGGGCAAACGCCCGGATAGAATCGAGGTTCATCCGTGATGGTGCCGAGATGCGCACCCGGCCGGTCGGCGGATGAACGCTTAGATGTATGTTCTTGATGTCCTTCAGATAGACATCTATATCTATATCGCCTAATTTGATGTGCGTCGTCATTAGTATTCTCTTTGTGCCTTAACTATCTGGAAGATGCGCTCGACTTCCGTATCATCTTGCAGTAGCTCGTATAGTGTCCCTTTAATAACCTGCTCACGCGCCTTTACACCGCGCCATCCGTCGGGTCTGTTCAGTTTGATCGCCTCATCAATCTTCAACGCGAGGTTTTGGTCCTTGCCCAGATTATCGTAAAGAGCCCGTTTCCCCTGTGTGTCCAGCTCTTTAGGAGTATCGTCAGACACGCCAGTCTCGACCTGTTTCGCCAGCTCCGCCATTCTTTTCAGGTACTCCTCGTACTGGATTCGTTTCGCCCTGAGATCGGCGATGATCTCATCCAGAAGGACGGACATCTTTCCATAGAACGCCGGGTTATTGAGGTGCTCTTTAATGATCTTTATCCTGACGTTGTTGGCGATAGTCTCGGCGATTGCCGCCTTGCTGCTTCGGATACCCTGCGGCAAGCTGTTTACAGCTGCAGCAATTCCAGAGTTCACGATCAGCTGCAGCAGAGTCATGTTTTCGAATGGGGAGATGTTCCTGGCGGGATCGGCCTCGATGTAAGTATCTATCAAATGACGCATGTCCGCTTCGTAAGCCTTGAGGTCTATGGTCTCTCCGCTTGCCTTTCGAATTATCTCACGAAGTTTGAGGTAGCTGTCAAGATCGGTTTTTATCCGATCTATCTCTTTTTCCGAATAACCGGCACCCGTCAGATCATCCGCGATATTTGCGTAAGCTCTGACCAACCCGGCAACGGTGGTGTACAACGCCACGCGACGGGGCTCACGTTCGGCTAAGTCATCTGCGATTTCCGTGTTGCCGCAGAAATAGTGAATATGTTCAAGTTCACCCTGCGGAGGTGGCACTTTTTCGCATAGAAGGGCCACGGCCTCCAGTGCACTGTCGAGTCGTTCTTTCCCTTTCGTCAGACGATCCTCAAGCATCACCTCCGGCTCCACACCGCCGGCAGTGTGGTCCAGCTCCGAGGTGTAAACCGCCATGGCATTCTCGACCTTTGTGAAGAGGTCTTTGTAGTCGACTATGTAACCGAAATCTTTATCCTCGCCATCAAGGCGGTTCGTCCGGCAGATCGCCTGGAACAGCCCGTGGTCCTGCATCGACTTGTCGATATAAAGATATGTACAAGGCGGCGCGTCGAAACCCGTAAGAAGCTTATCGACAACTATCAGCAACGTCATGTTGGCAGGTTGAGTCTTGAAAAGCTCCTTCACGTCGTCCTCGTAAGTCTCAGTCTTAGTCTTGCCCGGCTTCGGCACTACGTCTTTGAGCAGCTCCGTATAGATA
>JBJKQU010000024.1:0-34164 GCA_046705025.1 Candidatus Kryptoniota bacterium
ATAAATATCTCGGCATAGGAAGGCCTGCCTATGAGGCGAACCATCCTTTCCCGCCCGAGGAGGCGATAAGTATGATTTCCGAGGCGGGCGGATTGAGCTTTCTTGCACATCCTTCGCATTACGTGAACACCGACATGCTGCACCGCCTGCTGAAAGCTGGGCTGGACGGAGTTGAAGTGGTTCACCCGTCTCATTCTCCCGAAGAGAGAGAGTTCTATGAAAAATTTGCCGATGCGAATTCAATCCTGAAATCGGGCGGAAGCGATTTTCATGGTGGTCTCAAGAACGATGACGTCAACCTTGGAAAATACTTCATCGATCGCACTTGGGTCGAGAAGATGCAGGAAAGAATCGGCAAGAGAATTGTTGGATAAAGGAGAGACTTTTGGTTAAACATGAAGGCAACTTAGATGGCAACGGCCTTAAGATTGCCGTTGTCGTCAGCAGGTTTAACAGTTTTGTGACCGACAGGCTGCTATCCGGGGCTCTAGACGGCTTAGTCCGCCATGGAGTTGCGGAGAAGGACATCGATGTCTATTATTGTCCGGGGGCCTTCGAGATTCCGGCGGTTGCAAGGAACGTGGTCGAATCAAAGAAACACAATGCGTTGATTTGTCTCGGGGCTGTCATAAGGGGAGAAACTCCTCATTTTGATTACGTAGCCGGTGAGTCTGCGAAGGGCATCGGACAACTCGGGCTGGGCTCCGGTGTTCCTGTGATTTACAGCGTACTGACGACGGACACGGTCGATCAGGCTGTCGATCGTGCCGGAGGGAAGTCCGGGAACAAGGGATTCGATGCGGCAATATCGGCCATTGAGATGGCGAACCTTCTGAAGCAGCTGTAGCCCGATCTATGATTAGAAAACTTAGCGTACCTATTATCCTTCTGTTAGTCTGCAAATTCTCTGCGGCACAGACTCTCACATGGAAGAACTTCTCAAGCATGTACAACGTCAACGGAGTAACCGTGGTCCAGGGAAAAGTGTGGGCCGCGACTTCCGGCGGCGTGTTCTCGTACTCGCCGGAAAACGGGACGTTCAGCCAGTATACGACGACGGAAGGACTGTCGAATATTGAAGCGACTTCCATCGTGTCGGACAGCAGCGGCGTTTTGATCGGAGAGGGCGACGGTGCGATCGATGAGTTCAGTGCGACGGGTGAGCGGCTCAGATCACAGCTGGATATCGAGAAGTCGTCTCAACTCTCCAAACAGGTGACTAAGATGTTCGTCTCAGGAGACACGCTCTTCGCATGCACACCATTTGGTGTCGTCCTGATTTCCAGATCGACCTTCGGCGTCCTTGACACTTACAGCCACTTCGTCCCGTCGCAGGGTTCCGTTCAGGCCAACGCGGTTGCCTCGTTTGCGGGGAATGTCTATGTGGCGAGCCAGTTTGGGTTGTCGTTCGCTCCACAGTCCGGTATCAACCTGGCGGCTCCCGACTTGTGGGTAGTCACCGACACTCTCGGTCTGAACTACGGCGTGAACGCTGTCGTGGTCTTCGACGGCCGCTTGATGGTTGGCACTAACCAGGGATTATATTCCAGCATCGACGGCAGGGCATTTCAGCTCGTATCTGGGATTCCACAAATTGTAGTAAAGGCTCTTTCTGTCGGCTCCGGCTTCCTGCTGGTGGATACCAGAAGCGGCCTGTACAGACTTTCTCCGGCGGATGTAGTCAGCAGCGTCTATAGCGGCGGTACCCAGTTAAGCGACGTTACAGCCTACTCGGACACGCTTATAATAGGTGCTACATCAACCGGTCTGCTTTCGATCGGATCGACAGTCCAGATGGTTGTGCCCCCGGGTCCCGGGACCAATACGATTTCCCACCTGGCAGTCGACGCTGAGGGCAATCTCTGGTGTTCAACAAGCCTAAACGACGTGGGCGTTGCATTCATGAAATTCGACGGGAAGACATGGACGAACTACAGCGTGGCTCAGGATACGGTTCTTCCGTCTAACACTTTTTTTCAGATCAGTGCTCTATGCGGGAACCGCATTCTGGCAGGCTCCTGGGGATTCGGTGCAGCAATGCTGCAGGGCGATTCGGTAAAAATATTCGATGCTTCGAATTCCGGACTCGTAGGCGTGCAGCAGAACCCGGACTACGTATTGGTTGGAGACGCGGCTTGCGACTCCAGCGGCGACATATGGATGACCAATCCGTTTGCCTATAATGGAAACGTGCTCGCGGCGTACGTGCCCGGAGAGAACAAGTGGTATACTTTCAATAACAGCTACTGTACGCCATCGAAATTTGTCCCGATCGCGATAGACCCTTACGGCGGTGTGTGGACGGGCGACGAGTATGGCGATAGTCAGGGCGCCTATCACGGTTTGTTTTACTACGATGCGAACGGTACTCTCGGCAACAAGAACGACGATGTAAGCCAGCTCGTGGATGTGACGAACGCGACCGCCGGTTACCTGAGCGATCAAATCAACGCCCTTGTCGTGGACAGCGAGGGGAACCTTTGGATTGGCACCACACTTGGGCTGGGGGTGATATATACGCCAACTCCAGGCTATGAATCGAGTATTCTCTCGATTTATTCGACGCTTGACCAGAACGTTACCGGTGTTGATTATGACGCGCTGGATCACAAATGGATTTCCACTGCGACCGGCGTTTACGACCTTTCAAGCGACGGCAACACCCGCCTTGCTGAATACAACACAACCAACAGTCCGTTGCTGGATAACAATGTGACTTCAGTCGCCTGCGACAGAGCGCATGGGATTGTGTATTTTGCAACTCCATACGGGGTGACCGAGCTGAATATGGGCGTTGTCCAGCCGCAACAGAATTTTTCCAAGCTCAAGATATTCCCTGACCCTGCAAAGATACCCGGCACTCAGCCGATTCAAATAGTGGGGCTGGTCGCGAACAGTCAAATCAAAGTCTTCTCCGTTGACGGGAGACTTGTGGACGAGTTTCAGGCGCAAGGAGGTAAGATTGCGTATTGGAATGGAACCGACAGCAGCGGGAAACTGCTCCCGAGCGGTGTCTACATTGTGATCGCGTATGCTCCCGATGGAAGCCAAAGCACGGTCTCGAAAATTGCCCTCATCCGCCAGTAGAGATGGCGGGATTGAGGCTCGTCTTGTTGCCCCGCTTCAGCAGGTCAACCATGAAGAAATGTACATAGAAGTATTACGGTCGCTTAAAACAGGGACTGCTGTTAGCTTTTTTCTGGACTGTCGTTTATATTAAAAAAATCAATGGAAAGCGTTTCCACACTCACTCAAAGGAGGCATACTCGATTGGATCTATTCCAAAAATGCTACGATTATACTCTGGCTGATGATGTAAAGAAGCAGGGTCTTTATCCTTATTTTCACCCGTTCCAGGAAAATGAGGGGCCCGTCGTCGTTATCAACGGTCGAAGGGTTATAATGGCAGGGTCGAATAACTATCTGGGGTTGACAACTCGTCCAAGAGTTCAGGAGGCTGCAAAGAAGGCGATTGAGAAATATGGCACTGGCTGTTCCGGGTCCCGGTATTTGACAGGAACTGTGGATTTGCATGTCGAGCTTGAAGAGCGACTTGCGAAGTTCATGCACAAGGAAGCATGTCTTACTTATTCAACAGGATTTCAGACGGCTCTTGGAGTTATTTCGGGCATGGTCGGGCACGGCGAATATGTAATCTCCGACAGGGACAATCACGCATGCATTGTAACGGGCACCTTGATATCAAAAGGGCAGATGGCGGAACTGGTTCGGTACAAGCACAACGATATGGAAAATCTGGAGCTCGTGGTGTCGAGGCTCCCTTTGGAGGCTCCGAAACTCATCGTATCTGACGGAGTGTTTTCTACTTCCGGTGACATCATAGACCTGCCGCATTTGGTTCAAGTTGCCAAGAAGTACAATGCCCGGGTGATGATAGACGACGCCCACTCCGTAGGAGTGATCGGAAAAGGGGGGCGCGGGACGGCGAGCCATTTCGGACTCGAAGACAGCGTGGACCTTACGATGGGCACATTTTCAAAAACGTTCGGGTCGCTCGGCGGATTCGTTGTCGGTGAGGGTGCCGTCATCAATTATTTGAAGCATAATTCTCCTGCCTTTATCTTCAGCGCGAGCCCGACACCTTCGTCGGTGGCGGCCGCGATTGAAGCATTGAAGGTACTGGAAGAGGAGCCGGAGCTGGTGGACAAGCTGATAAAGAACGCAGATCGGGTACGTCAGGGACTGAAAGCGCTCGGCTTCACCGTGCACGAAAACAAGACAGCAATCGTGCCGGTAATAATCGGAGATACGATGAAGACTTTGAAGTTCTGGAAGAAACTCTTCGATGCCGGAGTCTATGCGAATGCGTTCGTCAGACCGGGAGTTCCGCCCGGGATGGAAATGTTGCGGACGAGTTACATGGCGACTCACGAGCCGGAGCAGCTCGATAAGATTGTGGAGCTCTTCGGAGTTATCGGAAAAGAGCTCGGCGTCATTTCTTGAGAATCATTTAGAGAGTCGACCCTTCATTGCCTTACATAGCACAAAACAGAGGAACGACATGAGCGCAATCAGCATTGAGCCCGTTCGGACGAAAAAGGACTTGATGGCATTCATTAAGATGCCTTGGAAGATCTACCGGAATGATCCGCACTGGGTTCCTCCTCTTCTCATGGACCGGAAAAAGCTGCTTGACACGAAGAAGAACCCGTTTTACAAGCATTCGGAAATCGAGCTGTTCCTGGCGAAAATGGATGGAGAGATAGTCGGAAGAAATGCGGCGATTATCAACCATAATCACAACAAATTTCAGGAAGAGGAAGTCGGCTTCTTCGGCTTCTTCGAGTCTGTGAACGATCAGTCCGTTGCGAACGCGCTCTTCGATGCATCCAAGGACTGGATAAAGAAAAAGGGCTACTCGGTGATGCGCGGACCTATGAACCCTTCGACGAATGACGAGGTCGGTCTGCTCGTCGAGGGGTTTGACAGCAGCCCTCTGGTCTTGATGACTTACAACCCGCGATACTATCTTGACTTGTATTCCAATTACGGCCTGCAAAAAGAAAAGGACCTGTACGCTTATCACGTGAACAAGGACAGAGTCTTTACCGAGAAGCTCGAACGCGTTGCCAGGATGATAACGCACAAGGAAGGTGTGGTCTTTCGCAGCATCGACATGAAGAAGCTCAACGAAGAAATCATGAGGGTTAAGGAAGTCTACAACGAGGCCTGGAGCAAGAACTGGGGCTTCGTCCCGATGACAGATGATGAGTTCGATTTTCTTGCCGAAGATTTGAAACAGGTCGTAGTTCCTGACCTTGCGATATTCGCCGAGGTCAAGGGTAAGCCCGTCGGGTTCTCGCTCTCGCTCCCAGACATAAACCATGCACTGAAGTTCAACAAGAAGGGACATCTGTTGCCCGGTGTGTATCATCTTCTGACTAAGAAGAAGCAGATACATTGGGTGAGAATAATGGTGCTCGGCGTGATTCACAGCTACCAGCAGACAGGCATTGCAGCTGTCTTGTTTTACGAAACTGCTAAGCGCGGCGTAAAACTCGGTTACTATGACGGAGAAGCCTCATGGGTACTTGAGGACAACCTGATGATGAACCGGAGCGCCGACCTGCTGAACGCCGAGAAGTACAAGACTTACAGAGTATATAAACAAGAATTCTAATTGGAGGTTTCTAGAAAAATGGCTGTTAAGAAAGTAGATAAAATATGGATGAACGGTAAGCTGGTGGATTGGGACGATGCGAAAGTTCATGTGCTGTCTCATGTTATTCATTATGGATCGAGCTGGTTTGAAGGAATCAGATGTTACGACACGGCCCGAGGAGCGGCGATATTCAGACTGGACGAACATCTGAAGAGACTCGAGAATTCGGTCAAGATATACCGGGGAGAAATACCGTATTCAAAGAAAGATTTGAAGCAGGCGGTGATGGATACGATACGTGCCAACAAGATGCGTTCGTGCTACATCCGTCCCGTCGTGTTCCGCGGCTACGGGGATGTGGGGGTGAATCCCTCGAACAATCCTATCGACACCGTGATTGCCGTTTGGGACTGGGGGCAGTATCTAGGGAGCGGTGCGCTCGATAACGGGATAGATGTCTGCGTCTCGAGTTGGAGGCGTCCGGAGCCCGACACATTCCCGACGATGGCAAAGACCGGCGCGAACTACATGAACTCGCAGCTGATCAAACTTGAAGCGATGGCAAACGGCTACACCGAAGGAATCGCTCTAGATTCGAACGGTTACATCAGCGAAGGCAGCGGTGAAAACGTTTTCGTGGTCATGGACGGAACGCTCTACACGACTCCGCTTCACGCTGCGATCCTGCCGGGCATTACAAGGGCGACTATCATTCAAATTGCGAAAGACGCGGGCATCGAAGTGAAGGAAGAAACTATGCTTCGTGAAATTCTCTATGTCGCGGAGGAAGTCTTCTTCGCAGGGACAGCTGCAGAGATTACGCCGATTCGATCGGTGGACAAGATGAAGGTCGGCGCAGGGAAACCGGGGCCAATTACCCGGGAGATGCAGAAGCGGTATTTCGAAGTGGTGAAGGACGGGGTAGACAAGTACGACTGGCTGACTTTTGTGTATGACTAATTCCTGAAGATAATAAACTCCGGAGCCTTCCAAAGATGGCAGAGGATGCAACAACCCGAGGGAGCTTGTGGCAGAACTTCTTTAGGACGCAGGATGAAGAGGATAGCTCTATCAACAGAATCCTATCCAGGGTTCCGATTTTTTCGGGGCTGACGGGTAAAGAACTCGGCAAGATGAGTCTGATCGTCCATCGACGGCAATACGATGTGGACGAACCGATATTCAGCCAGGGGGATCCCGGACTGGGGATGTACGTCATTGAGGAGGGGGAGGTCGATATCGTTTACACGGACAGCACGGGTATCGAGAAACGACTCGCCTCATTGAAACCGGGCGACTTTTTCGGCGAACTGTCCTTGCTGGATGAGTCGCCGCGAAGTGCTACCGCGGTGGCAAGAACGCCGCTGAAAATTATCGGCTTCTTCAGGCCGGATCTGCTGGGGCTTCTCGATCGTTCGCCGAAGTTGGGAACAAAGATACTGCTGCGCCTTGGGGAAGTAATCGGGACCCGGCTCCGGATCACGAACGAGCAACTCGGCAAACTCAGCGCGGAGTTGAAGTTGAATCAAGAGAGCAAAAGGGGGGAAGACAATGTCAACAGTTAGTTTGAAGAAGATTCTGGTGCCGCAGGACTTTTCAGATTATTCTCTGCATGCGCTGAAATATGCGATCACTTTTGCCGACCTTTTCAAGGCTGAATTACTTGTACTCCATATCGTCGAGCCCATCGTGTATCCTGCGGATTTCAGCTTCGGGCAGGTCAGCATACCGGCGATGGAGGAGGAAATTCGCAAGCACAGCGAAGAACAGCTGAACGAGCTCGTCTCCAAAGATATACCCGAAAACATAAAGGCGACGCCGATTATCAGGGTCGGAAAGCCCTTCATCGAGATTGTTGAAGTTGCTAAGGCTGAAAATGCCGATCTCATCGTGATCTCTTCTCATGGGCGAACAGGCATGGACCACGTTCTGTTCGGAAGTACGGCTGACAAGGTGGTCAGGAAGGCGCCCTGCCCGGTACTCACAATCCGACCGCACGAACACGAGTTCGTGGTCCCTTAGAAGGGAACAATTCTTTTATCGGCAATTGTTATAACTAAGCGCCGGCTCGGTAGTCTAAAAAGCCGGCGCCGGGTTATTTCAACGTGTCATCTGCGAAAGGATCGGATACGAAGCGGCGGCCGAGTATTCTAAACCGAAACTGATTCACAGGGGGCGGTTCTATCTTGTGGGAAGGTGGGAGGTCCGGCCGCAATATGTCAGATACTCCGGCCTGCATGGGGAATCGGGAGAGATACTTTTGAGTTACCATGCGTCTCAAGTGAATATCGTTGTCAGGGCCGGCAGGAAGGGCATTCCACAGGGTCGCGATAAGGCGGGCGTCCGGTTATACGTGTATCAGGATGGCTTGCCGATTCCGAAGGGCGAGAGGCCACGAGACTTGCGGTCAGGCCCGCAGGGGAGAACATTCATTCTGGTGAAGGAGCCGGGACTGTACACTCTAGTTAACAACAGAGAGTTCGGTCGCCACATACTCTCGTTGAAGACGTCTTCCGACGCTCTTGCGGCGTACTCTTTTACCTTCGGTACATCATGCATGATGCCGGGGTCTTAACATCACCTCCGGACCTCCGGGAGTCACAGTCCGTACTTTTTCCGTTTGCGCCAGAGCGTAGCAGGATCGATGCCTAATACGCGGGATGCTTCTTCGACTGTCGGCGTTTCTTGAATTACCCGTGCTATGTAATCCTTTTCCAGCGTATCGAGAGAAACAAGCCGTTTGCTTTCTTCTTTTTGCAGCTCGTCAGGAAGATGATACACTTCGATTCTTCTGCCATGTGCCAGAAGAACTGCCCGTTCGACTACATTTTCCAGCTGTCGAATGTTGCCAGGCCATTGATACTCTGTGAGCAGTCTGAACGCCTCCGCAGATATTTCCGGCGGCTTCTCACTTGCGAATTTCTTTACGAAGTGTTTTATGAGAAGCGGAATGTCGTCGGCCCGGTCACGGAGGGGCGGGAGCTTGATCTTGACGCCGTTGATTCGATAGTAGAGGTCATCGCGAAATTTGCCCGAGTCCAGTGCTTCTTTCAAGTTGCGGTTGGTGGCAGCGATAAAACGTACATCAACTTTCATCGTCTGTGAATCACCTACACGTTCGAACTCTCGACTCTGCAGAAAACGGAGCAGTTTAGCTTGTGTGGTGGTGGGAATCTCGGTTATCTCATCGAGAAACACGGTACCGCCGTCTGCTATCTCGAATCGGCCCTGCCGGTCGCGCACCGCACCGGTAAACGCCCCTCTGATGTGGCCGAACAACTCGCTTTCGAGCAAGCTCTCCGAGAGCGCCGCGCAGTTTACGGTCGTGAAGGGGGCATTGCTTCTGGAACTTGACCCGTGAATGTATTTTGCCAGCAACTCCTTTCCTGTACCGCTTTCTCCTTCGATCAACACGCTTATATTTGTGTCGGCAACCTCTCTCGCAAGGTTCAGCAAGGAAACCATCTGCGGATCGGTCGTCACGATGTCTTCGGCGGCCTGATACTGGTGCAGCTGCTGCTGAAGGTCTCTCAGCTGTTTTTGCAGCTTGAAGTGATCGTATACCTTCTGGGCAAAATGTTGCAGTTCCTGGAAATCGAACGGCTTCTGCAGGTAGTCGTAAGCGCCTTGCTTTATCGCTTGGACGGCACTGTCGACGGAGCCGTGAGCGGTGACAATAACCGCAACGATATCTCGGGAGAACTTTCTCACTTCGGTGAGAAGCTGCAGGCCGTCGATTGGATACATCTTGAGATCGAAAAACCCCATATCGAATTGCTTCTGGGCCGCGAGCTTTAGCGCTTCGTCGGGTTTTGATACAGCGGTTACATCCAGTCCAATAGACTCCAGGCATATCTTCATCGTGCGAAGGATATTCTGTTCGTCATCTACTAGTAAAACGTTTGCTTTCATGCCGATAGTTTTCTTTGAGGTGCTATTCTTTTTCTTATTGGGATAGAGAAAGTAAAGGTTGTTCCAACCCCGAGCCTGCTGTCTACCCATATCCTGCCGCCGTAGAATTCAACTATTTCTTTTGCAATAGACAACCCGAGGCCGACCGAGCCGGGCGAGTCCTGAAGTTGAACGAACTTGTCGAAGACTTTCTCCAGCTCTTCGCCTCCGATACCGCATCCCGTGTCCCGCACGGAAACAATGAGGTCCTCCTGGTCGGCGGTAGCATCGATAGTAACTCTACCTCCCGATTCTGTATACCTGAGCGCATTGGTAACAAGATTGGAGACCACCCACGAGAGCTGCTGAAAATCCGCTACGAACTCGGGTATTCCGGAGTCTACGTTCGATATGAGCTTCACGTCTTTGTCTTTGAACTGAAGCAGAACGGGCTGGACTGAAAAGTCGATCAGTGCCTTCGAATTGACTCTGTCTTCCTTCAGCTGGATTTTTCCGGATTCAAGTCTGGAGAGCTCGAGTAATTCTCTAACGAGCTTGGTAAGTCGCTCGGCGTCTTGTTTTGCTGCGATCAGGAGTTCCCGCTGTCTCTTGTTGACATGTCCGATATGCTCGTCTTTGAGGATGTCGAATGTCATGTTGATTGAAGTGAGAGGAGTCCGAAATTCATGGGAGACCCGCGCCATGAATTCGGATTTCATCTTGTCAAGTTCCTTGAACTGCGTGACGTCCTGAAGAATGAGAATTACTCCCATCACTCTTCCTGAATTATCCCTTGAGGAATTGAGCTTTATCCGGAAATATCTATCCTCACCGTCGAATCTCAGTTCGAAGTACGGGGGGATGTTAATCGGGTTCTTCCCCTCCAAATACCCGGAAAGGTACTTGCAAAGCTCGCGGTTTTTTACCACTTCATTAAAATCTCTCCCGACCGATGCGTCTTCCGTTACGTCGAATACGTTTTCGGCAAGCTCGTTCATCAGGACGATCTTGCCGTATTTGTCCGCAACGATTATCGGATCCGAAATCGTGCTTACTATGGCTTCGGATTTCTTCTTTTCCGATATGAGCTTTTCAATATTGATTTCCTCGTATTCCTTCAGCCGTCCTGCCATTTTGTTGAATTCTGAAGCCAGCTCTCCGATTTCATCGTTAGAGTTGATGTCCGCCCGCACATCCAGATATCCGCGGCCGATCTTTCGTACGGTATCGGTCAGTTTCTCCGCCGGCTCGAGGATGTATTGTGAAAATTGCCATGTCGCTACGAGGCCTAGCACGAAGGCGAGCAATGCAGCACCAATGACGGCAAGCGTAGCTCTGTTCGATATGTAGTTCGCCTTGGCGTCGGTCTCGACCATCGCGTTGTGATTCATATCCAACAGCTCAAAGCATCCCTCTTTAATCTGATTGAACAACGGCATGATGTCGTTGTAGTGATAATTTTGTGCTGCGACATGTCCCTGTGTTTCGAGAACTGTCTTGAGCGTATCGGTCGCTCGCGCATATTTCGCGTAGGTTCTGCTGATTTGATCCAATGTGTTTGCGCCGAGCTGGGAGGCATTGGACTTGCGGGCCTGATTGAACCATGTGAAGAAGTTGCTGTGGTTGTCCTGAAATTGCTGGTAGCCGGTGTCAATATAGCCGTTCAGCATGGTAAGCTGAGCGCTGTTGTCGCGCTCGAGTGAGACGAGCATGTTCTGGGCAGCTATTACGTTCAGATAGTTTTGCCGGATCATCATCGTGATTGTCTGGGTCAGTTGATTGAAGTTGAATATTGACCACGCGCTCACAAGGACGTTTATCACTATCAGGACAACGAATCCCGCGGCGACCTTTCCTCTTAGCGTACTAAACATATGCTCGACTCGATATTCTTCTTTTAACAAGTTTGTAAAGACAACTGTAAATTTCAATAAGCGGCCCGCGGCAGCGGCTCCTGCGACACTGGGGCCGGTGAATGCCTCATTTGAGGTTTGCGGAATTATTCCTCTCCGTTCTCAAGGAAATATGACGCATGGAGACCTAACTACACCGCGAAGGTGTAGCTTTTGTGCCTTTTGCGGTGCCTTTTGGGGCCTTTCGTTTTCAGCGCACCCGGCACGCAGCTTGAATAACTAAAGATCATGATAAGTAAGGACGACAAGAAGCCCGTGTTGGGAGTAATCACAGACGAAGATGCCATGTATGATCTTCTGTCAAAGTTCCTTGTCAAGGAGGGATATGAAGTCAGACGGGCAACAAGCGGTTCATCTAACGGCGATGAATACGCGCTGATCGTTTATGCGCCGACTCGCGAGTCCACTCATTCGAGGAGCTGGCTCGACGAACTCATTAAAAAGAAACGTGCAGTTCTTGTCGTACAGTGTTGCGATGAAGATTACGCAGATCTCGATCAGAGTGTAGCAGTTATCTCGGATCGACCGCTCAACCTCAGACAGTTGAGCAGCATGATCGGGAGAACAATCGAATCGTACAAGTCGAGAGTGATTCATTCCACGAAGAGTGAAATGAAGAGCGAAGGCGTCGCCAAGTAGCGGCGCTTATGATCTATGTCAAGTTTGAAGTTTGTTTCGGGACGAAGAAGATGCCGTCACGCATACAACTGAGAAGATGAGTTTTGGGCTGCTGATTTATTTAAATGCTACTCGCTCAGGGGAAGGCACTGCCATATCTCGGCGGCCCAAAAGTTTTTAGTTCAATTATCGGATCTCCTCTTTCCTCCTCCTGCTGCTGCCAGGGAACTCCGCTGGGACTCTGGCAGCAGTTTCTTTTATGCGGTGTGGTAAGTTTGCTCACGATGTGCCATAAAACCACACGATTTTTCCACATTTCAATATTCTGGATTTACCCTGTCTGAATATCGGCCAATTTGTGCTTTTTTTAAGGTGTAGATTTTATGAGGTCGGCACAGAGCTTGAACACTTCGTTAAGAAATGAAACAAGAAGACCTTCTTAAATTCGACAAACTCGTCGTCTTACGTTTAAAGGGAATACTCTCATCGAAGCACGGAATCAGCATCGGGGGCAACAAAGAAGATGTCCTTAACGCAGCTTCCAGGTTCGATGCGGCAGATTTGAACGAACTGGTATTTGCACTGCGTCGAGTTGAGAAAGGTATCTACGGGCAATGCGTGATATGCAGACATGATATTCCTTCCGATGTCCTCGAAGCCAATTTGACTGCCCGGCTTTGCCCGTCATGTGAAACGGCGATGCACGAAAAAACGGATCCTCTCAGCTAAATGAAAATTAGATTAGTCCTTTTCTTTCTTGGCTCCATTTTGGTGATCGGAGCGGCACAAACAACTCAAGCACAATCCAACGACGATTGCCTCGCTTGTCATTCCGATTCGACCTTGACGATGCAGAGGAACGGGAAGACTGTCAGTCTATATGTGGATCCTGGCGTCTTTAAGAATTCCGTGCACGGGGGTGCTGGACTCGCGTGCGTCGATTGTCATCAGGGGTTTAGTGCGGATGATGTCCCACACAAGCAGACTACCCCGAACGTAAACTGCGACCAATGTCACGACGTTCAGCTCCACGCACCAAAAGGAGCCCCCTATCACATGGCGCATGCGTCCGTGAAATGCTGGGAGTGTCACGGTACCCACAACATACAGCCTGCAAGCAGGATTGTCGTAGATGCGAAATGCACATCGTGTCATTCCGACAAGAGATCATTTCTCGAATCTGCTCATGCGAAAGCGAAGATAGGGGGCGAGCCGTTCACATGTATAACATGCCACGGCAAAGCTCACGATGTAAAGACGATCGCTTCGCTCCAGGGTGTGAAGATTGATTCCCTCTGCTCACAATGTCACAAGGGGATTGCGTCGGATATAAACCACAGCATTCACAAGAAGGCATTCGATGAAGGGCTGTTGACATGTGTCTCCTGCCACACGGCGCACGATCCGAAAACTTCGAAGCAGGACATTTCACAGGAAGGGTGCTACAAATGTCATTCTGATCCGAAGCTCTTCCGGGGCCAGAAGCTAAGAGACGGCGAGACTATGACTTCTCTCGTTATATCGTACCAGCATAGCATCCACGCCGAATCGATCAGAAAGACGGGGAAGGGAGCCACTTGCGTGGACTGCCACGGTTCGCACTCTGTGCATGCGGTAAGCGACACCACCTCATCTGTTAACAGGAAAAATATCGTTGCTACCTGCGGCCTGTGTCATCAAAAACAAGAAACGAACTACCTAAAGTCGTCTCATGGGCATGCGTATGAAGAGGGGCTTGATGTTGCGCCCGTTTGCACAGACTGTCACGAGGAGCATAGTATAGCGTCAATTAAGAGTGCGGACTCTCCGGTAAGCAGACAAAATGAACCGAAGACCTGTTTAAAATGCCATCTTGGAAACAAGAAAGTGTTCAAAATGGTGGGGGTCTCGCGCGCCTTTCTTGAAAGCATCAAATACAGCGTACATCTGTCCGCTCTTGCAAAGGGAAATCTCAAGGCGGCAACGTGCAGCGACTGTCACGGCGCGCATGACATGCTGCCGGCAGGGAATCCGAAGTCGAGAGTATTCAGGAACAACATTCCGAATACATGCGGCCAAAGCGGCTGCCACACGGATATCAAGGCCCGTTACCTCAAAGGGATTCACGGACAGGCAATGCTCAGCGGCAATAACGGCGCGCCGGTCTGCACGGACTGTCACGGCGACCACCAGATATTTGCACCGAGCAATCCGCTATCTACGGTTTCAAGCAATAATATTGTCCAAACGTGTTCGCATTGCCACGGGTCCGTCAGGCTTACACAGCGATACGGCTTGCCCGCCCACGCAGTCGGGAGCTACCTCGACAGTTATCACGGACTGGCGAAGCAGGGAGGCATGACCACAGTTGCGAATTGTGCGAGCTGCCACGGTGCACATGAAATACTTCCGTCATCGGACCCGAACTCGCCTATCAACAAAGCTAATCTTGCGAAGACATGCGGCAAATGCCATCCCGGCGCCGACGCGAGGTTTGCCTCGTTCCCGGTGCACGTAGCACCCACCCGGAACAATCAGCCGCTCCTGTTCTGGATATCGCAGATCTATGCCATCTTGATCATTGGAACCATAGGTCTCATGTTCATTCATAATGTCTTCGACTTCAGCAAGAAGGCCAGAATCAAGCTGCGGGAAAGAAGGGGTGAGATAGTCGAACGCACGAAGGAGACGTCGAAGAAGCTGTACACGAGGATGACGAAATCTGAACTTGTGCAGCACTGGGGTCTGCTTATCAGCTTCACATTGCTGGTGATCACGGGCTTCATGTTGAAATTCCCGGACTCCTGGTGGGTTAAAGGGCTGCGCGAAATCGGCGGCGGCGGCGAGACGGTGTTCGAGCTGCGTAGCCTGATTCACAGGGTAAGTGCGCTGCTGCTCATAGCGACGGCCCTCTATCACTTGTTCTACGTAATATTCACACAACGTGGACGGCAGTTCATTAAGGATATGATTCCGAAGTTGAAGGATGCGCGGGACATTACGGGAGCAGTAAAGTATTATCTCGGCATGAGCGATGAGCGGCCTCAGTTTGAGAGGTTCAGCTACATTGAGAAAGCGGAGTACTGGGCTTTGATCTGGGGAACAACGGTCATGGCCACGACCGGTTTGCTGCTGTGGTTCAACACTTTTACAGTCGGCACTTTTACTCTTCTCGGAATAGACGTCGCTACGCTGATTCACTACTATGAGGCAATATTAGCTACACTGGCCATACTTGTATGGCACATGTATTTTGTGATACTGAATCCGGACATATATCCGATGAATCTTTCGTGGTTGTTTGGGACGATTACTGAGTCAGAGATGGAGGATGAACATCCTTTGGAACTTGAGAGACTAAAAGAAAAAGAAGAAAGGTCGGACCAGATAATCGTCGAAAATGGAGAAGATTCGGCCGGGGGAGAAGACGATGAAGAAGACAAGAGCAGTTGACGCGAAGATGAGGAAACGGTTTGAAACGATAATCACGAAAAAGATCGGCATTATGCTGCAAATGATGTATATGCATCCGGACGAATTGGTTGACCTCGATAGCGGAGAGAAATATATATGCTCCGTATGTGACCTCGAGTACAAGCGCTGCGAAGTCGAGCCCGACTATCGATGTGAAATCGCAAGGAAGAGGGAAACGGAGTTCAAAGAACTTGAGCTTGCTCTCGGCAGGTTGAGAAACGGAACGTTCGGCTACTGTGAGAATTGCTCTAACTTCATAGGGCTCAAGCAACTGGAGAAGGTCCCGACGCGCACCTATTGCGAGACGTGCGCCAAAAGAACCTGAGTCATGAGTAGGGTGGAGTTGAACGGTCTGGACAGAACAGGTGGAAAATGAAGATTGACAAAGATGTTTTGTGTAGGGTATATTCTAGCGGGCTGCCGATCGAACGCGATATATACCATCGAAAAGTGCATCACCGATTCCCTGGAAGCGTGGAATATCATCCGATGCGTGAATCAACTGGCATTTCAATGAATGAGAGCAGCCGGATTCGACCGGCTATATTGTCAGAGAAAACTTAAGTTCCTATGTCTACAAAAAAATGGAGGTAATTAAATGCGAACACTAATAGCAGTAGCCATGGCGGTTGCCCTGACTTCCGTCGTATCGTTGGCCGGTGAGCCCAGCCATCAGTACGTTGGAGTGAAGGTCTGCGCTATGTGCCACAGGACGCCCAAGAATGGCGAGCAGTTCCAGAAATGGGAAGCAAGCAAACATTCACAGGCCGTCAAGGTCCTTTCAAGCCCGGAAGCCTTGAAGATAGCTAAGGAGAAGGGAATTAAAGGAGCGCCGTCAGAGTCGCCCGAATGTCTGCAATGTCACGAGACTGCATACAATGCACCGGCTTCACAGCTCGGTCCCAGATTTGACAAGGCAGACGGTGTGCAGTGTGAAACGTGCCACGGTCCGGGCAAAGACTATATGAAGATGGACATCATGAAAAATGAAAAACAAGCAGTCGCGAACGGACTGGTTCTTCTGTCGGTCAAGGATGGCAGCGCGGAGAAGCTCTGCGAGACCTGCCATAACAAGAAGAGCCCGACTTTCAAAAGCTTCGATTTCAAGAAGATGTGGGCTCAGATCGCTCATCCGATTCCCGCGGCGAAGTAATTATGTCTTGTCTCCATAAAGGAAGGTGCGTTGTGATGGGTACTGTGCAAACGCAATCGTCAAAGTATGGAGAGAATCGGCACCCTGAAAAAGGTGCCGATTCTTTCCGATTGAAGGGGCCCGTTAGTGCACCTGCGGTATGCGGAAGCGTGAATCTGAGGAGGCGAATATCGAAGTGTGTGATTCGCAATTCCGTGTGGAGGACTCCGGGATTGCTTGCGGTCATCTTCCTTTTCATGATGAATCCGTTGGTGGCTAAGAAGTCCTTCGGACAAGCTTTGAGCGGACGCTTTGTTACATCTTTCTATTCTTACCAGCAGTATGATACAACGAACGCCGCTAAAATGAACCTGCTGGGATTCGAGGCGATGCAGCTCAACTTTGGTCAGGGGAACTACCAGTTGCACACCTATATCCTGGCAACTAACGATTTTTTTACGCAGCTTCCGAGCGACCCGCTCCTGCGTGCGGGTAATCTGTATCTTGAAGCTCGCAACGTAGCAAATGCTGTCGACCTGAAGCTCGGACGTCAGCCTGTCTTCAGTGAGGTGGGGGTCTCTTCATTCGATGGGTTGAGTGCCAAGGCGAATTTGCTTAGCAACGAAGTCTCCGTCGTGGCGTTCGGGGGGGCGCTCCCTCCGATAGACGAGAGATTCGAGTTGAACTCAGACCTGAAGAACAATACACTCTACGGCGGGCAGGTCTCCTACTCACCCTTGGAAAATTTTAGAGTCGCAGGCTCCTATGTCGACAAGAATTTCAAGCCGCCTGGCTACTATGCTTACCGGTTGACGGACCTCGAGAACACTCCGAGTTTCGGGGACAGCGTGTATATAGATCCGTCGGCTGCGGCCTATCAATTTGTTTCAGGCAACGTTTTGTATTACAACGACAACTTCAGCGGCTACTTCCGACTCGATTACGATCTGAATTTCGATTATTTCGACCAATCCGAACTCTCGCTCCGCTACTCGCCGATAACTTCCCTGTGGGCCAACGTAGAATATTTCCACCGTAATTCCAGGTTGCCCTTCAATTCCATTTTCTCGGTCTTCGATCATACGGGCACCGATGAATATGATTTCGGATTGAACTACACGCTGATACCCAGCGTCAGCGCTTTTGCATCAATTAGCAAAGTCTATTACACGGGTGCGAATTCGACTCAGTTCTCGATCGGTGCCAATATCTATCTCTTCTCGATAAACTTTTCTCACAATGATGGTTTCGCCGGTAACCTGAATGGCCTGAATGCGCAGTTTATGTATCCACTGATGAAGGATAGGCTTGTCTTCATCGCTTCGGCGTCTGCAACGGATTATAAGATATTGCAGGAAAGTTCATTGCCTATGAACCGGCTATACAGCGGTTCACTTGGATTCACTTATCGCCCCATTAATCTTCTGTCTATCAATCTGCAGGGACAGTATTACCAGAACCCGGTGTACAAGGACGACGTCAGAGGATACCTGCAGGTGAATTACTATTTTTTCAGAAGCTTTGATTCGAATTGAGGGAGACAGAGATGAAAAGACTTATACTGTTAGGAATTGCAGGCATCGCGGCGCTCCTGTCTATCTCGAATTTATATGCTACTAAGGATCCACCCAAGGTTGACAATGCAAAGCTGATAAAGTTTTCTCATCAGCTGCACATCAACGATGTCGGTGCGGGATGCACCGACTGTCATACCAACGTGACCGCCAGCACGAAGGATACCGAATCTCTCCTCCCGACGATGTCGACCTGCTTCATGTGCCATGACCAAACAACGACGAAGTGCACTTTCTGCCACACTTCCGCGGACAGCACGACTTACCGTGACCTTGCGCAGATTCCAAGTCCGGTTTTCTTCTCGCACAAACAGCACGCCGGAACACTGAAACTGAAGTGCGAGACATGTCACCAGAGAATCGACTCAGTCAAGTATGCGGAGGACGCGCCGAACCACGGCCTGCCGAAAATGACGGACTGCACTGTCTGTCACGGTCAGATAGCAACGAACTTTGATACTGATACGGTGAAAGTCAAACACAAGATCGTATCGGCACCAGGTGCCTGCGAGGCCTGCCACAGGGACCTGGCTGACATTGTGCCTGCGTCCCATAAGCTCCCGGATTTCATGACTCAGCATAAGGATTTTGTGAACGTCACCGGTCCCCAGAACGACTGCAAATCATGTCACTCGCCTGCAACTTGTCAGGAATGCCATGATGCGGGGAATTACGCAAAGGACATTACACCCGGTCAGCTGTATGTTCCCTCCACACCGTCGCTTTCACCGTTGACTACCCACAAGAAACTCACGTTTCAAAAGGTGCATCCGGCGGGCTTCCGCTTTACTCACGGTATCGAGGCAATGGGTCATGAAAGCACGTGTTACACATGCCACGATGAAAGGACCTTCTGTGTCCCATGCCACAACTCCGAGGCAAATGGCGCACGCATAGAGCCGGTGTGGCATTTCGGCGGAGATTTCGTCACCCTCGGTGTCGGAAGCGGCGGTGGGAGGCACGCTCAATATGCCAGAAAGGACATCGCGAGCTGCGCGAGCTGCCATGATGTGGAAGCTGCGGATCCCGTTTGCATAACATGCCACACCGATCCGGACGGCATAAGAGGCGATAATCCGAGGACTCACGAGCCATTCTATATGCACGATGTTAACGGAGATTGGCATACTAATCCGGGTGCTGTGTGCTATGTGTGCCATACAGATCCAAACGCCCATCCGGGTGGAAAGCCGGGAGTCGGCTTTTGTGGCTATTGTCACGGCAGCAATCCGGGAGGCGGAAAATGAAGAGATATTTCGAGATAATTTTCGTCATTGCCGTGGGCTTGGCCTTTAGTTCGTGCAGCAAGCTGCAGAATGGTGTGCTTGCACCGGCTCCGGTGCAAGACGTGGTTCACCCGGCAGGATGGACGCAGATGAACTCGGTTAATTTTCACGGCACATACATCAAGGATCACAACTACGACCTTGCAACGTGCGCTTCGTGCCACGGTGCGGATTTCCGCGGCGGGCTGACGGGAAAATCCTGCTACACCTGCCATCAGCAAACGAACGGCCCGCTGGCATGCAACACGTGCCACGGCAGCTCCGTTAACCCCGCACCGCCGGTCGATCTGGCAAGGAATACGAGCACGTCCAGCCCCGGTGTGGGCGCTCACCAGAACCACCTCAAAGGGAACAGCTACCTTTCGGCTGTTTCGTGTTCATCATGCCACGTCGTCCCCCAGGCAGCCGGTCCCGGTATTCATCCCACCGGGTCAGGCCAGGCTTTGGTCGCCTTCTCAGGGATAGCCACGACGGAAACGAACACGCCGGGTTCTCGGTTCTACGACAGCAGCCAGCCGACGATTCAGCCGCAACCGTACTTCAGCCCGCAGACTTTGCAATGCACAAATACCTATTGTCACGGAGACTTCAAGAACGGGAACAATTACACACCGACCTGGAATAAAGTCGGTACCGGTCAGGCTGCCTGCGGTACCTGTCATGGAATTCCGCCGAAGACGGCAATCCATAACGGCCAAACTCTGCAGACATGCTACCTGTGTCATGAACCAATGATGGGCCCGAACGGTGTCATACAGGATAGCTCGCTCCACGTGAACGGCAAGCTGGAACTGTACGGCAAGTCGCTCTCCGTGTGGTGATTGGATAGGAAAGCAAAGATAGAGATATCTGACACATCATACTTTCTAATTGGTGACAAGCCAAGGGTATTTCCGGCGAATTACCCTTGGCTTTTCAGTCAGAGGACCTCAGAGTTCAATGCTCGAACCCCGCTTCGTGTAAAGCAAATTCGTGCATCTTAATGCACGACACATTAACTTTACTATTCGGCTCTATCTCCAAACAAATCAATTAAGTATGACAACTCAGCTTACAGACATAAAAGGTTGGCTGATCGACTTAGACGGGACGCTGTACCTGGGGGATACCATAATTCCCGGTGCCAGGGAGTTCGTCGAGAAGCTGAAGTTACAGAATCGGCGGTTCAGATTCGTGTCGAATACCACGGTTTACTCGCGCAGGCAGATTGCAGCGAGACTCAACCGGTTGGGAATAGTCGCAACCGAGAAGCAGATATTTACCGCGCCCTCAGCCGCAGCGGAACTGCTGAGAACGTTTGGCGGCGTCAGATGTTTTCTTGTGGTCGCTGACGCGCTGCGTGAGGAGTTCGAGGGGATAGAGATTTCGGAGAGGAATCCGGACTACGTGGTACTGGGTGATGTAGGGAAGGAAATGAACTATGAGCTGATGAATAAAGTGTTCAGGCTGGTCATGGGCGGCGCAGAACTGATTGCCTTGCAGAAGAACAAGTTCTTCAGAGGTGCCGACGGGCTTCAGATAGATGCGGGCGCGTTCGTCGCCGGTCTCGAATATTCCTCAAACAAACAGGCGAAGATTATCGGCAAACCCTCTCGTCAATTCTTCAATCTTGCAGTGCATGACGTCCGAATCGAAGCCGGAGAGCGATGGCTGTCGGCAGACTTCGCAATGGTCGGAGACGACATTGAGTCCGACATTAAGGGGGCTATGGATGCGGGTCTGGTTGGAATCTTAGTCAAAACGGGGAAGTACAACGATTCGTACAGTGAACATTTCGGGATCGTCCCCGAGCTTTCCTTCGAATCAATATATGATCTGAGCGAGATGCTGGGGTAATGGGAATAACGTTTATTCACAGCCGGAGAGTCGGCTGCATTCCCTCCGGTCATACGAGAAAACAATTGCTTTTCTGCGGAACCTTTGGTTATTATTACGTCACAAACTCATGAACAATTTATGTGTAATTGATCATCCTCTTATCAAGAGGGACGTTAGTCTCTTGCGTGATAAGTCGACTACCAACGAGGATTTCAGGATAATCCTGAGAAGGCTGACGTCAATTATGGTCCATGAGGTTACGAGGGACCTTAAGCTGGAGACACGCCGTATCGAGACACCCCTGGAGAAAACGGACGGATATTTCCTCGCCGACGAGGTTATTCTTGTGCCGGTGTTGCGGGCAGGTCTGGGGATGCTGGAGGCTTACTTGAGCCTTATCCCCAACGCTAAGGTAGGACACATAGGAATGTATCGGGACGAAACTACTCTGAAGCCGGTTGACTATTACGCCAAGTTCCCTCCGAACCTGTCGAAGAGTGTAGTGATACTCATTGACCCGATGCTGGCCACGGGCGGCAGCGCTTCCGCTGCAATCAGCTATCTCGAACAGCGTGAAGCGAGGAACATACGACTGAACTGCGTCGTGGCATCTCCCGAAGGTGTGTCTCGCCTCGAAAAGGAGCATCCGGATGTGAGAATTTATGCTGCTGTTCTCGATCGCACCTTGAATCAGAACGGTTATATTTTACCGGGTCTGGGCGATGCCGGGGACAGGATCTACGGCACTTGATCAGTCGGGTCGTTGACCGGTAGTCTTATGAATGATGTTGACGACGACAGGGTATACGAATCGGGGAACCAGAATTTACCCTCCAACACTGCCACGAAAGAAAGACTCCGCGACTACTACGACAGGTTCTATGAGCATAGTGAATTCAGTCACTATGATGAATCTGCGACCCGGAAGATCCTTCGCAGCCTCTTGAAGAAAGCTGGGGTCGGAGAGAACGGGAAGGCTCTCGATGTCGGCTGCGCTACAGGTTTCTACACGGAGCAGCTTCATGTGATTGGAATGACATCCGTCGGGGTAGATATAAGCCGGGTCGGCATATCGAGGGCGAGATCAACCTATCCACATCTTGCTTTTGTGGTTGCTGATGCTTTCAGGTTGCCATTCGTTGTTTCGTCGTTCGACGCTCTCTTCATGTCAGGCTGTAGTTTGACGAACACACGTGACTTTGAGGCGATTCAGTCTTTCTTCCGCGGCTTGACCGATTACCTCACAGACAATGGCAGCTTGATAGTCCTGGGTGCCAGCGACTTCTCCGGTCGGAAGTCGCCTTCGAATGAATGGATATATCATACTTATGCCGAAATCCTGCAATACGTGGATAAGAATCGGATGCGGGTACGAGGACCATTTGTGACTCATCTGAGGCTGCTGTCAAAGTTTAGGGGCCTGGCGCTCAACAGAGTCACTTCGTTCCTCTTCAGGAGATTAGCGGGGAAAAGAAGGTGGAGTGTGGTCTATTTTGTCAAGAAGAAGGATAATTAGCCGGCGAACAGTTTCCCCGCGATGAAGGTCGCTGCTGCAGCGAGTCCGCCAATTGCGATACTTTCGAAACCACTCCTCCAGGGACTCTTGCCCGTGACCACAGTCTTCGCTGCTCCAACCCCGAAGAGAACTGATAATGTCAGAACGGCACTCGCAATCAGTCCGCTTCCCGGCTGCATGAACAGATAGGGAAGGATAGGCATTAGAGCTCCGAAAGCGTAGGCGGCCCCCGTCGCTAATCCTGATTTCAAGGGAGAGACTGTCAGATCCAGTGAAAGCCCGAGCTCTTCCTGCATCATTATGTCAACCCAGCGTTTCTTGTCCGCAGTAATCTGTGAGATGACTTTATCGAGTATCTCTCCGCTGAATCCTTTGGATTGGTATATCTCCTTGACCTCCTGGCGCTCGACTTCCGGGAAGTTGTCGACCTCGTAGCCTTCTCTACTCATTTCGCCCCGGTAGTACTCGATTTGAGATTTTGTCGACAGGTAAGCGCCCAGAGCCATCGAAATTGTCCCCCCGATAAGTTCTGCAAGGCCGGCAACGAGAATCACCTCACTCCTCACGCCTGCGCCGTTGACTCCGGAAGCAACCGCGAATGCCGCAACCAGCCCGTCATTTGCTCCAAAAACGAGTTCCCGCACTATGCTCCCGCCAGGGACATGAACAGCCTCAGTGTGCCGTGTGATGCTTTTGGAGTTCAGAGTCTTGCCGCGCCAGGACCATTTTGCCATGTGTAGCTCCTTTTATTGAATTTAGAACTCATTTTTGGCGCATGAAATTCCAAGCGTCGATATCTGAGAAAGATATCGCCAGCTCGCCTTTTCAAAACGCATCTTCAAATCGGGGAAACGGGACGCGACTACACCGGCGGAATCCGCATCGCCTTGACTGGTTTACCTCCAATTGCTATATTACCAAACAAAATTGGAGAAAAAATTGTCTTTTGATTTTTCTACGAAAAGCTTTGCTAAAGAGGACGCCGATAGAAAGTGGGTCGTTGTCGATGCGAACGGAAAGACATTAGGCCGGCTCGCAACTCACGTAGCATCGCTTTTAAGAGGGAAGACAACCCCTCGGTATACACCGCACACGGACACAGGTGATTTTGTCATCGTTGTGAACGCTGAAAAGGTGAAGGTGACCGGCAGGAAACTTGACACAAAGATGTATTTTCACTATACCGGTTATCCAGGGGGGGGGACGTTCACGAAATACAAAGACCTGCTCGGCGAGAAGCCGGAAGCTGTAATAGAGCACGCGGTTAAAGGAATGCTCCCGAAGAATCGACTCGGCGCACGGCTCTTTACTAAGCTGAAGGTGTATGCCGGATCCGAGCATCCGCACAAGGCTCAAAAGCCAACAGCAATCGAAATATAATCAGGAGTTTTAATGGCTTCAGTTCAAAACGCGCAAGTTGCCGTCGGCAGGAGGAAGACCTCCACGGCGAGAGCGAAACTTGTGCCTGGTTCCGGCAAGATCTTTGTCAACGATCAACCGCATTTCGAATATTTTCCGGTTGTCTCGGTACAGAATGAGCTTTCAAAGCCTTTCGAGGCGACGGAGACACAAGGAAAGTACGACGTGTACGCCGTTGTGGACGGCGGAGGGTTGTCCGGACAGGCCGGAGCTCTAAGGCTTGCGATCGCAAGAGCCTTGGTAAAGGAAGGCGAAGAGATGCGCGGCAGGCTTCGCGCAGCAGGTGTTCTGACACGCGACCCGAGAATGGTCGAGCGTAAGAAGTATGGAAAGAAGAAAGCGCGCAAACGCTTTCAATGGACAAAGCGCTAATCAACTAAAACAATCATACTTCCCAGTCGGCTTTTACGTTTCGTAAAGGCCGGCTTCCCGTCTGAGGCTGAGAGCGGTTGCATCGAAGGGACTCCTCACGATGCCTCCCCGCCAGCAGGACATGAGACGCGGAATTTGTGCGGTGGTGTGGCACATAAGTGCCATTCCGTGCAAAGGTGACGGAAGTAGAAGTGAGCCGGAGGTGTGATCGCCTCGGCCAAAAAACCGAAGGAAAAAAGAAATGCCAAGAGTAACACTGGAAGCACTCCTATCATCTGGTGCCCATTTCGGGCATCTCACCCGCCGCTGGGATCCAAAGATGAAGCCCTACATTTTTATGGAACGCAACGGTATCCATATCATCGACCTGCGCCAGACGCAGCAGCTCCTCGAAGAGTCATGCGATGCAATGGCCAAGCTTGCCGCTGATGGAAAGAGGATCCTCTTTGTCGGCACGAAGAAACAGGCCCGCGATGTCATTCGGCAGCAAGCCGAGCGTGCGGGAGTTTACTACGTCACCGAGCGCTGGCTCGGCGGCATGCTGACGAACTTCACCACGATTCGGAAGAGCGTCCGACGGCTCCAGCATATCGAGAAGATGGAGAGTGATAACACGATCGAGAGCCTGACGAAGAAGGAAGGTCTGCGTCTGAAGAGGGAGAGGGACAAGCTTGAGAAGATTCTTTCCGGCGTCCGCGACATGAACAAGCTTCCCGGCGCCGTGTTTGTCGTAGACATAAAAAAAGAGCATATCGCCATAAAGGAAGCCGAGAGACTCGGCATACCGATTATCGCAATGGTCGACACAAATTGCGACCCGGATCCGATTGACTATGTAATTCCGTCCAACGACGATGCGGCCAAAGCAATAGAAGTAATCATCAAGGCGCTGACAGATGCCTACGTCGAAGGAAGTCAGCGTGCGAAAGAACTGAAAGTTGAAGCAATGATGGAGCAATCGGCAGAGACTGCTGATGCTTCCGCCAAAGAAAGAAGTGAAAAGTAGAGATGGAAATAACTGCTGAAATGGTGAAATCTCTCCGCGATGTTACGGGTGCGGGGATGATGGAATGCAAGAAAGCACTGAAGGAAGCGAACGGCGACATTGAGCAGGCGAAGAAACTTCTCCGTGCACGCGGGGCCCAGGTCGCCGAGAAGCGCTCCGGACGTGAGGCCAAGCAGGGCGTGGTCGAATCGTACATTCATGCGGGCGGAAGAATCGGGGCCATGGTCGAGGTCAACTCGGAGACGGACTTTGTGGCACGCACGGACGAATTCAAACAGCTTGCCCGTGACATCGCGATGCAGATTGCTGCCATGAGTCCGCTTGTCGTTGAAAAGGAGGAGCTCCCTAAAGAACTTGTAGAAAAAGAACTCAACGATTTCCGCGAGCAGGCAATAGCAGAGGGTAAATCCGAGGAGGTCGCAGAGAAGATTGCTGCCGGCAGGCTGGAGAAATATTATCAGGAAGTCGTCCTTCTCGAGCAGGCATTTATCAAAGACCCACAGCGGATGATCAGGGACCTTATTACCGACATGTCCGGAAAGACCGGTGAAAACGTGTCGATCAGGAGATTCGAGAGGTTCGAGCTTGGAGTCGATGGCTCAAAGTGAAAACCGTTGTAGACTTGCGTTAGCACTTAGCGAATGCTGGATTGCAGAAGCTGCATTAGCGTGCGATAGTGCAGCTTTTTTGTATTTTGTAGGGCACAAATCAGAAGGAGGAGAGCGTGGACCTCAAATATAGGCGGATTCTTTTGAAGCTTAGCGGGGAATCGCTTATGGGAGATAGAGGGTACGGTGTCGACCCGGAAGTGCTTACGCACTTCTCAAACGAAGTTGCCTCGGTTCATTCCCTGGGTGTTCAGGTAGGCATCGTCATAGGCGGAGGGAATATTTACAGAGGGATCGCTGCAGCCGCCGATGGAGTAGACAAGGTTGTCGGCGACCAGATGGGAATGTTGGCGACGGTAATCAATGCGCTTGCTCTGCAGAACGTTCTGGAGAAGAACGGCATATACACCAGATTGATGAGTGCCATAACGATGGAGGAAATTGCCGAGCCGTATATCAGAAGGCGGGCAATACGCCACCTTGAGAAGGGACGGGTCGTAATCTTCGGTGCGGGGACGGGGAACCCGTACTTTACGACGGACACCGCAGCGGCGCTCAGAGCCGTGGAAATAAAAGCGGATGTCATTATCAAAGGCACGCGCGTAGATGGGATTTACGATTCGGATCCCGAAAAGAATCCCGCTGCAGTGAAGCTGCCCGAGATAACTTACATGGACGTCTTGCAGAAAGATTTGAAGGTTATGGACCTGACGGCGATTACCTTGTGCCGTGAAAACAACCTGCCCATTGTCGTCTTCAAAATGACGGCGCCTGGAAATCTGAAAAGGGTTGTAACCGGAGAGGGAATCGGCTCAACCGTTTTCCAGTCGTGAACAGTAGATCATTAATTCGGAGGAGTTTATGGTTGAAAAGATAATCCAAGAAGCAGAAGAAAAAATGAAAAAGGCAACGGAGTTCACGCGGCAGGAGCTCTCAAAACTGCGGTCCGGAAAGGCAACGGTAGCGATACTGGATGATATAAAGGTGGACTATTACGGGCAGAAGATGCCGATCGGGCAGACGGCATCGGTAAGTGCACCTGATGCGCATCTGGTCGTGGTCCAGCCGTGGGACAAGTCCATGATTCAGGAAATTGAGAAAGCTATCCTGGCCGCTAATATTGGGTTGACCCCTTCGAACGATGGCTCGGTAATCAGGCTGCCGGTACCCCCGTTAACAGAGGAAAGACGGAAGGAGCTGGTCAAGGTTGCAAAGAAATTTGCAGAAGAAGGGCGGGTCACCGTAAGGAATATCCGTCGGGATTCCAACGAGCATTTGAAGAGAGCGGAAAAGGAGGAGCATGTATCTGAGGATGAGAGAAAGAGAGGGGAGACTGAGGTGCAGAAGCTTACCGATAAGTACATAAAACAATTAGACGATATTCTTGCGGGCAAGGAGAAAGAAATACTCGAAGTATGAAATATACAGGATCCCGCAAGATTTGGCTCTTCGAAAGCGGCGTAAGCCGCTTTTTTTTGCCCCGGTCCGGTGTCAGGTCGGGAAATCTACCGGCTGGGATTTTGCAGGATCACTTACGGACATCAGCGGGAGCTCAATAGTCACTGTAGTCCCATGGCCAACCTGGCTTGTAAGTCTGATAGTTCCTTTATGGGATTCGATGAGAGACCTGGTTATTGAAAGTCCGAGGCCGCTTCCTCGCTGAGCACCGCCCGATGAGCGTGATTTGTCGGCGCGGTAAAACCTATCGAATATGTGCGGGAGGTCCTCGGAATCTATTCCGATTCCCTTGTCGATAACCTGAAGCTTGACAGACTTCTCTTCAGCCACTTGTACTACCCTTATAGTACTGTTGTCATGAGAATACTTTATCGCATTGTCGAGCAAATTTATGAACGCGCTGAGCAGCTTATCCCGGTCGGCCGCTACGAGCACCTCCTCGTTTTCCTGACCGGAGGTGCTTTGTATTTCATAGTTTATGCTGATAGAGCGCTGTGAAGCATAGGCGGAAGTCTTCGAAATGGCGTCGAGAAGCAGCTCGTCGACCCTGACAGGGCGCATCTGCAGCTGCATCTGCCCGCTTTCAAGACGCGCCATCGTCAGAAGTTCATCGACAATGTTAGTGATGCGCCTTATCTCCTCGACCGCGCTGTTAAGCGTGCTGACATAGTAATCCGGGGTGCGCGGATTCTTAAGGGCGACTTCGATCTCACCAAGAAGGATCGTAAGGGGAGTCTTCAGCTCGTGAGACGCATCGGCGGTAAACTGTTTCTGCAGTTTGAATGCATCTTCGATCCTGTCGAACATGGCATTGAGTGTTTTGGAGAGGCGGGAGATTTCATCATCTACCTTTTTCGTTTCGAGCCGCCTGTCGAGGTGTTCAGCAGATATCGATTGAGCAGTGCGGATGATCCTGTCGATCGGATCGAAGGCCTTCTTGGCGAGATAGAATCCTCCGAGAGCGGTAGCGAGAATAGTCAGGGGGACGCCGATGAGCAGCAGGATACGCAAGCCGAGGAGGCTCTTGTCGAGGACCAATGTGTTCGAGCCTACCTGCACAAGGTAAGTGAGCAGCCCGTTACTGAAGACCGGATAAGTGACGATTCGCAGGTGCCCTTTATTTATCAAGTGTGAAGATGCGCTTTGCTCAAGTGTCTGGAAAACCTGGTTATGTCTTAAAGCGAGTCGAAGGACCTTCTTCGTAACAGGAAGCACCATTCCTTTCAGGCTCGTGGACCTGATTATAACGGTCCCGTCGATAGAAAGGACTTGTACATACTCATTAGCCCCGAAGTTAATCGTATCAGGTTGTGGGATTAGTCCGGACTGGATCTCCCCCTGCAACAGTACGTCACCTTTGATTTGTCCCACGATCTCAAGAGCGTCATTGCTGAGGTTCAGGTCGAAATTCTGAGCGCTCTGGCGGGCGTACAGGAAATAGAGTGCGCCGGAGAAAATGGAGAGGGTGAACCCGAAGATCACCACGAAAAGCAGGATTATTTTTGCTCTAATCGTCCTCATCTTCATCTTTCAATGCATAGCCCGCCCCGACAATGGTATGTATCAGGGGCTTGTCGAAATCCTTATCGATCTTTTTTCGAAGCAGCTTTACATAGACGTCAATCACGTTGGACTCCATGTCGAAGCTTACATTCCAGACATGTTGCGCAATGTAAGAACGCGACAGGATCTGTCCTCTGTTTCTCATCAGGTATTCAAGAAGAGCAAATTCTCGCGTGGTGAGGCGAATCGGCTTGCCTTCACGCTCGACCTTGCGCGTGACCGGGTCGAGGACGAGGCCGCCGACCTGAAGCGTTGCAGATTTGTCCTGGCTTTTGCGGCGGAGAAGAGCCCTGATGCGCGCAAGAAGTTCCTCGAAATGAAATGGCTTCGTTAAGTAGTCGTCTGCTCCTGAATCGAGACCCCTGACTTTTGCATCGGTGTCACCAAGTGCGGTCAGCATCAGGACTGGTGTGTCGACCTTCTTGCTGCGTATCTTCTGACAAGTGGTTACCCCGTCCTGCACAGGCAGCAGCACATCGAGAATTATAGCATCGTATTCATTGTCGCAGGCTAGTTGCTCGCCACGCGCACCGTCATAGGCTACCTCTACGGTATAAGACTGTTCTTCGAGACCTTTGCGAATGAAAGATGCGACTTTCTTTTCATCCTCGACGACAAGTATACGCATTGACCAATTCTCCGTTAAGAGAACGGTGGAACAGGTTTGTCTGCTCCACCGCACGTATGAATTTTCGCTCTCTCTTCAGCCGCCGATGCTCGCCCAATGAAACGGTTTCCAATCGTTGTTCCGGCTGGCAGGCGCTGTGGCCCGATCGCGCCTAGTGCTCCTGCGGCGGCCTGAAGTCTTTGAGTGCCTCGATGACCGCATTTGCAACGGAAGGCCGGGCCCTGGCAATCTTGTAATTGACCCTCGTTGGGCAAACACGGTTCGTTAGAAGGATTACAAACAATCTTCTAACGGGATCGACCCACACTGAAGTTCCCGTGAATCCGAGATGACCCCAGGAAGTGGGGGAGAAGTATTTCCCCGCGCTCGAGTGTTCGGGTGCCTTGGTATCCCAACCGAGAGCTCTCGTGCTCAGACTGGAATGCCGCTTTGTGAAGAGCGCGATGGTAGAATCGTGAAGGTAACGATGACCGTCGTAGACGCCTCCATTAAGCATCATTTGCAGGTAAATTGCCAGATCGTGGCTGGTTGAAAAGAGGCCTGCGTGTCCGGCGACCCCACCGAGCGAACGGCTGTTTTCATCATGGACGATACCCTGCAGCAGGTGACCAGCCGCTACGTTGAACTCCGTCGGGGCACAGATGTGGATCATCGACTCCGGGGGCCGGAACATCGTCTCGGTCATGCCCAGCGGCTGGTAGAAGTTTTTCTCGACATACTCGTTGAGCGGCATCCGGGTTATCTTTTCTATGACCTTCGCAAGGACGAGGAAGTTTATGTCGCTGTACACCATCTTAGTGCCTGTCTTGTAGACGAGCGGGCTGGCATAAAGCGAGTCGTACATCGCCTTGTGAGCGGCAATCGCAACGGGATCCGTCAGGAAGAGCCGTGGGTGCTTCAGAAGGCGCATTAGAGTATCGTGAGGGATCTCAGCCGTGTCCCACAAGTGGCGTGGCGGATCCGGCGGCAGTCCGGAATCGTGGACGAGAAGGTCTAGAATCGTGACCTTCTCTTTGCCCTTCTGTCCGAACTGCGGTATGTACTTGGCAACGGGCCAGTTCAGGTGTAATTTCCCTTCGCCGTATAGTTTCATCGCTGCAAAGGTTGTCGCGGTGACTTTTGTCAACGAGGCAAGGTCGTACATTGTGCGCAGTGTGACCCGCCTTGAGTATGGCGAATAATCATAGGTGCCGAATGCCTTATTGAAGACTATCTTGCCGTCCTTTGCCACCAGAAGCTCCGCTCCGGGGAAAGCGCTGTCAGCAATCCAGTAATGCATGATAGAGTCGAGCCGCGCGAGCTTCCTTGCAGAAAAGCCTGCTTCAATAGGCTCGGCGTACCTCAGGCTGGTTTGCTTCAGGTCGATTCCGTCGCCATAATTGGCCTGAGCTGGAATCGTGATTGGCAGCTTACCGGTTACATTTATCTCGCCGAAGAGGGCCTGAACTGCTGCCTGCACGACGTCTCGGGAGCTCGAGTAAGCACAAACATAAGCCGAAACATTCGGGACGCTCCTCAGCAGATAGGGATTCCCAAAAGAGACCATTACGCTCGGCTTGCCGTCGCTTAAGAGGGTATCGAGAAATCCCTGGATCGGCTTGCTGAAATCGACTGTACCCTGTCCGGCGCTCCAGCTCACATAGGTGGGAATAAGGAGCATGTCGGCAGAGTCGGCCAGCTGATAGATGTTGTCGAAATCGATCTGGTTGGATGTCGGTCCGATCTGTCTGTATTCCACATTTCTGTATCTGCTGGAAAGCTCGCGACGGAACTGTTCTCCTGTTGCCGGGTTGCCGTTGTCAGAGACTGTCAGGCAGAGGATCTCCTGAGGCTGGTGGTACTGCAGAGGGATGATGTTCCCATCGTTCTTGACAACGGTGATCGAACGGCGAGCCGCCTTCTCGGCAAGTAGTCTGTGGCTTTGGATCCCAACTATCTTCCCTATGTTGGCAATGTTGATATAGCGGTCCTTGTTGAGCCCGACTTCGGATTTTATCGTTAGTATTTTCCGTACAGCCTGGTCTATTCTCGCCTCGCTGATCTCGCCTCTCTCGACCGCCTTTGTCACGGCGTTGATAGCCACTTCTTCATCCGGCGGCATAAGGAGAATGTCGGCTCCGGCTTTCACAGCCATTACTGCAGCCTGGGCGGCAGAAAACTCTCTCGTGACACCTCTCATTGTCAGCGCGTCCGTAACGATCAGTCCGTGGAACCGGACAGAATCCTGAAGAAGATCCGTGGTTATTTCTGGTGAGAGCGTGCCAGGTACGTCCGAGTTACCGACGATCTTAGGGAAGGCTATATGAGCTACCATCACTGATTTTATTCCTGCAGCGACATCGTCGCGGAAGGGAACAAGCTCTACTTTCTGAAGTCTCGCATATCCGAAATCAATTACAGGAAGTGCCATATGCGAGTCTATGTTTGTATCGCCGTGTCCCGGGAAATGCTTTGCAGTGGCAACGACTCCGGCATCCTGTGTCCCCAGGACGAAGGCTGACGCAAGCCTGCCCACCAGTTGCGGATTCTCTCCGAAGGAACGGACGTTGATAATCGGATTGTCCGGATTGTCATTCACATCGGAAACCGGCGCGTAATTTTGAAGGACCCCGACCGCGCGTGCTTCCTCTCCGACGACCCTTCCGATTTTGTATACCATGGCCGAATCTCTTGTGGCTCCGAGCCCCATGTTGCTTGGGAATGCTACAGCGTCTTGAAGTCTCATCCCGAGTCCATACTCGTAATCCGAAGACACCAGGAGCGGGACTTGAGCGAGCCTTTGGAGCCGGTTCAAAATCATCGCTTGTTCATAAATGTCTCCGAGGGACACGACTATCCCGCCGATCTTCACGTCCCGAACGAGATGAGCGAGCTGCTCGTAGCTGGCATTGTCATCGCTCATGTAGTGAGTCATAGTGTAAACGACAATCATTTGGGCAACTTTGTCGCGCAATGAAAGCGATTCCAGCGTTTTGTTGACCCACCCGGTGTCCACATGCCAATGATAGATCGCCGTGTCCAGCGGCTGGTTTTCCTGGGCGGCATAGCTTTCCGTCGAAACGGCGGATGGAGCTGCTGCCCGCTGGGGAAGTGCTTCCTTCGCCTGGTAAGTTGCCGTTGAACATGAAAGGAACGAAAAAGAGATTGTTGCTAAAAGCAGTAAAACAGGTTTCATCATTTTGCCTCTTCAATTTTGAAAGCCAGAAGTGCCGCTCCGACAGCGGGGGAGGATTCCGCTGGCTGTACTTTAGTATCGGGGAAGTCTTCGGCGATAATCTGCAGGAATTTTCGCGACAGTGCGTTTTCTGTCGTGAGTATGCCTCCGATTAACACAAGCGGAAGAGGCTCCTTGAGCTTCTCTATTACCGCTTTGACATGGTCGGAAAGCTGTTGTGCGCTTTCCGTTATAATATCGTTCGCAACTCTGTCCCCGCTTTGCGCGGCTTCGAGCGCGATCGGTGCCGCAGAGGCAATATCAAAGTTCTTTTGATACACCTCTATGACCATCGATTGTGTGTCGCCAATGTTTCTTTTCTCTTTGAGGAGGCGGGTCATCATCGTCTCCATTCCACGGCCGTCAAACGCTCTCGCGATTGCCACGAGACAGGCCCTTCCTATGGCATAGCCGCTTCCTTCGTCACCGAGGAACCGGCCCCATCCGCCTATTCGGTGAACCCTGTCATTGCGGTCTTTTGCGAACAGGATCGAACCGGTCCCACTGATCAGAATCATGCCCGGCCTGCCTCTGAAAGCACCTTCAAGTGCAGCGATTGCGTCGGTTCCAACAGTTACCCTCGGAACCGGAAGGGATTTCCTGTTCAGAAGATTTACGAAAGCACCGCACATTCTCTCCGCATCCTCTGGCCGCCCAGCACCTGCCAGTCCCAGGTACATCGACCGGATTTGGGAAAACTCGGAATCTAATTTTTCAAGTATCCTTTCCGTGACACTCAGAACGTTTTCGGATGCTTTTTCGGCGCCTATAATCTGAAAATTACCGGGGCCGCCGACCGACTCGGCTACGGTTTCCTTTTGAGAATTTAACGCTACCCCAGCCGTCTTAGTCGCCCCACCATCAAAACCAAAATAAAGGGGATTATTCATTTAAGAAAAGTATCTTTTCTGCGATAAAAAGTCAATTTGCAGCCAGATTCGGTACGTAATGCGTTACTCACGGGGTTTCGGTTCACCTCGACGTGGAATGAAACCGCAAAGCTCGCCAGGACACGCAAAGACAACTATCAATGAAACAAACACTTGGCGACTCTTGGCGCGCTTGGCGGTTA
>JBJKQU010000025.1:0-18222 GCA_046705025.1 Candidatus Kryptoniota bacterium
CTTTATATCGGTTGCGCCGGCGGACTCGATACGACGATGACAATACCCGTTAAGAGAAAGGCGGTCACCGGCAAGGTATCGGTATTCAACATCATGATCCGCGGCCTGAAGGGAGGACATTCCGGCGATGACATCCATCTCCGGCGTGCGAACGCGTTGAAACTGCTGACTAGGACGCTCATGGCCCTCGACGCCGAGACGCAGCTGAGGCTCATCTCACTGGAGGGCGTAAGCAAGCACAACGCGATCCCGCGTGAGGCCGAGGCGACCATCGCAGTACCGGCGGCCGACGAGGCAAAAGTCATGAAGATCGCCGAAGAGTGCGAAGGTATATTCAGGAACGCGTACGCGTCTACGGATCCCGATGTGAAGGTTCTCGTTGAGAAGGGGAAGAAGGCGAAGCCGGCTTTTGACGACAAGTCCAAGGCAGCTGTGCTGAGTGCCCTGAGCGCGTTGCCGCACGGAGTGATCAGGATGAGCAGCGACATTCCCGACCTGGTCGAGACCTCGACGAACGTGGCGGTGTTGAAGACTACCGCTGCCGGCGTCACGGTCGTAACCAGCCAGAGAAGCTCGATCGAGTCCGAGAAAGACATGATCGCGGCCCAGGTTGCCTCCGTGGGCAAGCTTGCCGGGGCGAAGATTAAAGTCAGCGACGGCTATCCCGGCTGGCAGCCGAACGTAAATTCTGCGGTGCTGGCAAAAGCAAAGCAAGTTTACACGAATCTGTACGGCAAGGAACCGGATGTAAAGGCGATCCATGCCGGCCTTGAATGCGGGATTATCAATGACAGAGTCGGCGGTGGTGTCGATACGATTTCTTTCGGACCGACGATCATCGGACCGCACTCCCCAGATGAGCACGTCGCCATCGATAGTGTCGAGAAGTTCTACAAATACCTCATCGAGATGGTGAAGAGCGTCGCGTGAACCTAAGTGTGGACCTGCAATCACCCGCGGGTCCACATTCAATTTTCTTAGCCGGGAGACGCACGATGTTGATACGGGGAATTATATTCATCGGTTTGTTTTCAACAGGCCTTATGCCGGGCAGGCTGTCCGGCAGCAATGACACAACGCAGATAGCCAAGCTGGGTGCTATGGTGGGTAAGTGGAGAACGACGGGGGTTATGTACAAGACGAAGTTCAGTCACGCGGGAAAGACCTCGAGCATGCTGACTTGCGAGTGGTCTCCTGACCACAAATTTGTCATATCTGATCAGGTGATCAAGTCCGGCCAGGGGGAAGAGTACCAGCTCGGAGTCTTCGGCTACGACCCTCACTCGAATGAATTCTACTCCTACGCTTTCTTCGCGGCGGGAGGAAACCCTTTCCCCAGCCATCCTGAAATAAAGAGGAAGGTCTGGGTATACACCGGGGAATTCAAGAACGGTGATACAGCCGTCAGGACGCGCACAACGGATACCTTTGTCTCCCGTGACACCATGCTCTTCAAAACCCAATATTCAGAGGACGGTGTTCACTGGGTCACGATGATGAAGGGAAAGGACGTCCGCATCAAGTAACTCTTTCCCGGTCGAGGGAGAAAGGGGCTTCAGGAGTTGAACTTCATCCGCCTCTGTAGTATCCTTTCAAAGCAGCGCAGTCAGATAGTCATTCGGGCAAAGGGAGGCGGCTATGCGGCGAGGCATCGCGATCTTTACAGTCATCTTATTATCATTATCAATTTCTATGGCTCATACCAAGAGGGACAACAAACAGAAGCGAGTATACGAACTCGAGAGGATAGGAAACGCGAGGGCCGTTCAGCTTTATGCTGACGGGTTCGAGTCGCTGACGAAGCGGGAGAAGATCTTCGCCTACTATATGGCACAGGCGGCCGTTGCCGGGCGGAATATAGCGATCGACCAGACAAACAAATATGCGCTCGATATAATGAACCTGTGCCAGGAAGTCCTTTCTCGTCCGGATGGAATCCCGGCCAGGACGTTGAAAGCGATTCGGGAATACACGAAGCTGTTCTGGGTAAACAATGGGATGTACGATTACGGGACGGCGAGAAAATTCGTACCTGCATGTACGGCCGAGGACTTCGAAAAAGCGCTGGCGGTCGTAGAGAAGAACCGCGAGAAGCCTTGTCCCGACCCAGGGCATTGTATGAAAGTCTTCGGGAGAATCAAGCGGGCTATGTTCGATCCTGACTTCATGGCCGTCGTTACGGACAAGACACCCGGTCACGATTTCATCGCTCAGAGTGCGAACAACTATTACGAAGGGGTCTCTTCTGCGGAGGTGGAGGAGTGGGCGAAAGCCGGGAAGGAGAAGCATCCGCTAAATGCGAAGGTTGTCCGCCACAACGGCAGGATAGAAGAACTGGTATGGAGGTGCGGGGGCGACGGGGTCGAGCCCGGCATGTATGCAAAGGAGCTGGCACAAATCGCCGAAAATCTTTCAAGAGCGAAGGAATTCGCGGCAAACGAACACCAGGCTCGCACGGTCGAGCTGCTGATCAGGTATTTCCGGACAGGCGAATCTGCCGATTGGGAAAAGTATAACATCGGCTGGGTGAAGGATTCTTCCAATGTCGATTTCATACTCGGCTTCGTCGAGGTCTATATGGATCCGCGAGGGAAGAAAGGGAAATACGAGGCTGCCATCTATTTCACGAACAAGGAGCAGACAGCTCTCATGCGAAAGCTCGCGGCGAATGCCCGGTACTTCGAGGAGCGTGCTCCCTGGAAGGATGAGTACAAGAAGAGAGAAGTCATGGCCCCGATAGCAAACGTCGTGAATGTCGTCGTTGAAACGGGAGACGCCGGGCCGATCAGCGCGATCGGAATCAATCTTCCGAATGAACAGTACATCCGTCAGACATATGGTTCCAAAAGTGTCCTGCTGCATAATATCGTCGGGGCTTACAAAGCTTCCGAACCGAAAGGACTCCTGGAAGAATTCTGCTACAGTCCGGCCGAAGTCAGGCGCGCAAAGAAATACGGTCAGATTGCCGACGACCTGCATACGGGCATGCATGAGGTCCTCGGGCACGCATCCGGCAAAGTGAGCGACAAGCTGAAAGGTGATCCTGCCGACTATCTGCCGGGGTATTATTCAACTCTTGAGGAAGCAAGGGCCGATCTTGTCGCCCTATGGAACGTGTTCGATCCGAAGCTGAAGGAGCTGAAGATTATTCAGACTGATGATGTGGGAAAAGCAATGTATGACGAATACGTGAGAAACGTCTATCTGCAGCTCCGCCGGGTTCCTACGGGCGACCAGCTGGAGGAAGACCACATGAAGAACCGGCAGATGGTCGTCAACTACATAATGCGGAATTCCGATGTCATCGAGTCGGTGAAGAGGAGGGGGAAAACCTATTTTCACATAACGGACTACAGGAAGATGCACAAGATGGTCGGGCAGCTCCTCTCCGAGGTGATGAGAATAAAGGCGGAGGGCGACCTTGCTGCCGCGAGGAAGCTCGTCGATGCTTACGGTCTCAAGATCAACGCCGGGTGGCGCGACGAAGTCCTGAAGCGGGTAAAGAAACTGAACCTTTCGGCATATACCGGATTCGTTATGCCGAACCTGAGGCCGGTGCTCGACAGCAAGGGCAGGATCGTCGATGTGAAGGTGGAATACCCGCTGAGCCTGACGAAGCAAATGCTGGAGTACTCGGAAGCGGGCGCCTGATCAGCCCGGTCCGTAACCATGAATTCGTTTATCGTACAAGTAAGGGAGGTTTGAGTGGACTACACTAAGCTCTTTGCCCATGTAGATTCACGGAAGCAAAACTATCTCGAAGAACTTGGCGCGATCCTCAGGATCCAAAGTATTTCCGCCGATCCGTCTAAGAAGGGTGAGATGGATCGATGTGCTCAAACTGTGTCGGAGATTATGCGCACTGCAGGGATAGAGGACGTCGAAATCTCTGAGACGGACGGCAACCCGCTCGTCTACGGCGACTATCTGCATGCAGCGGGAAAGCCGACCGTCCTTGTATACGGCCACTACGATGTTCAGCCGGTCGATCCTGTGTCGGAGTGGGAAACGCCGCCCTTCGAGCCGAGCGTTCGCGGCGATGATCTCTTCGGACGCGGTACATCTGACGATAAGGGTCAGCTGTTCATCCACCTGAAAGCATTCGAAGCTTACAAGAAATTATTCGGCAATCCGCCCGTTAATCTGAAATTCATCTTTGAAGGCGAGGAGGAGATCGGAAGTATTCATCTCGATCCTTTCGTCCGGTCTCACAAGGACCTTCTCAAGGCAGACGAGGTTGTTATTTCCGACACGGCCATGTACGGCCGCGACATGCCGTCGATATGCTATGGATTGAGAGGCATGGCCTATCTCGAGATGACGGTCGAGAATTCTTCTATTGATCTGCATTCGGGTTCGTTCGGCGGCGCAGTGGAAAATCCGGTTCACGTACTATGCGATATCATTTCCTCGCTCCACGACAAGTACGGCCGCGTTGCTATTCCTCATTTCTACGATGACGTGCTCGATGTAGGTGAAGACGAGCGGCTGGAGATCGGTCGACTCCCTTATACCGACGGAGAGTTTCTCAGGCAGTCGGGAGCAGCGGCTCCATACGGAGAGTTCGGTTACACGACGAATGAGAGGCTTTGGATCCGTCCAACTCTCGATATCAATGGTATTTACGGCGGCTATACCGGAGAGGGTGCGAAGACTATTATTCCGTCGAGGGCGACGGCGAAGGTAAGCATGCGCCTTGTGCCGAATCAAAAATCAGCCAGGATACTCGACCTTTTCGAAGGGCATATAAGCCGGATCGCTCCACCCACCGTAAAATTATCCGTCAGGAAGATGCACAGCGGAGAAGCATCATTGACCCCGATTGACCATCCGGCCGTGAAGGCGGCGGCATCAGCGCTGGAAGAGGTATTCGGCAAAAAGCCGTTCTACATTCGTGAAGGAGGCTCGATACCGGAGGTGCTGACGTTCCAGGAGGCACTCGGCGCTCCCGTCGTCCTCTTAGGATTCGGCTTGCCGGACGAGAACAGCCACGCTCCGAACGAGCATCTCTACTTGAGGCATTTCTTCGACGGAATTAAGACGGTTGCTGTGCTGTACGAAAAACTGGCGGGCAATTAGAGTGAAAAAGAGTGACCGCCATCTCGACGGTGACGGTCACTCTTCGTCTATTCTTCGATTTCTGTTTTCTACTGATCTATCTTGCCGGTGTGAATCTCGTTCACCAGTCTCTCCGCATGATAGATGTATTTCAGCGCTTCAGGTATCGCCATTGAGCTCACTGCTACTGCGCGATTGACGGTGGGGACATAAATGAAGTCGCCGGGCAAGCTTTCGATGTTTCCGTCAAAGATGAGTCCGACAATGTGCCGGTTTTCATTGATGACCGCGCTTCCCGAGTTGCCGCCGATGATGTCGTTGGTCGCTACAAAGTCGAGCGGGGTGCTCAGGTTGAAGTCGGCCGGCGGACTCTGCCATACGGAGGGCAAGCTCCACGGGTACTTTTTGCTGAAACTGTAGTAGCGGTTGTACATACCGTAGAAAGTCGTGTGCGGAGGAGCGATCGTGCCGTTGTAAGGATATCCTTTCACGACACCGTCGGCGATTCTGAGCGTGAATGTAGCATCCGGCGGAATCTCGGAACCGTAAACGTCATACAAGGCCCGGCCGAGCAAAATGTTATTAGAGGTCTCTTCGGCCGAAAGCTTGTCGTATTCAGACCCGAGCTCCATCGCTTTCTTCTGCGTTGCGAGAACGTACTGGATAAACGGGTCGCTGGAGCTCATTATCGAGTTCGGGCTCTCGTTAAGCATGGCTATGACTTTTGCGCTGTCGCCGAGGGATGACGTACTTGTCAGATAGTCAGCTGCGTTATCAGGAGTCCGTCCGCCCAGGAGAGTGTTGAATGCGGCATTGTTTGCACCGAATACCGATTGAATCGTGTTCAACTGCTCCGCAAGAACTGCGGTCTGTAGCTCCTTGTCGAAATTGCCGGGAAAGAACTTCACCTTGAAGGTATCAAGTTGTGCTCCCTGCATATCGGGGGGACGGCTGCTTTCCGGCTGCTGCATTTCTTCCGCATATCTGATCAGCTTCGCCGCCAGGCTGAAGTAAGCAGAGCCTCCGCGACCGAAGGCGTCGTAAGCCGTCATTTGCGGGAATATTTTTCCTTTCTCATTTTCGACCTTCGCCAGGTTCTTCCACACCGAACCGTACTTCTGTTCGAGGGTGGGATTATCCTTCACTTTTTCCATGAGGTCTCCCTGAAACGCTTCCTTCCTTGCCATCAGGTAAGCATCCCGAAGTCCGCCGAGGTATCCGTTGATCGCTTTTTGAGAATTTGAAATACCAAATAGACGGGTCTGATACTCCAGCTTCTTGTCGGGGTGATCGGCGATGTATTCAGTATAAACCCGTGCTTGGCCCGAGAGGTACTCGAGGTAGTAGGGATACAGATAGTCGCGCATGAACTTGAGCTGCGCCACCGACAACAGCCTGCTGGTTCTGCCCGGATTGGCTATCACGAAAACGGGTTCGCCCGCATTTGCACCGTCTTTGCTCCATTTGAAGTAGTCGGGCGAATGAATCGGCTTTCCGTCGCTGCCGTAAACTCTGAACAACGAGAAATCGAGATCGTAGCGCGGATAGGTGAAGTTGTCATAGTCTCCGCCGAAATAGGCGACGATCATTTGCGGGGCGAATACCAGTCTCACATCGGTGTATCGGTGGTAGCCGTAAAGGGAATACTTGGCCCCGTTGTAGAAGCTTACCACCTGAAAGAGCATCGAGTCTTTCGGAGCTTCAGTCTTGAATTTCTTCCAGTACTCTTCCTGGATTTTGTGAATTTCGGCATTGCCGCCGGCAACCCGCTCTTGCGCGGTTGCACCGGTCTCAAAAGCCCTCTGTACTTCGGGAGTGACGTCTTTGATCAACACGAGCTGGTCAGCATACATCCCGGGTACCGCTCTTTCGTCCGCCAGCGTCGGAGCGTAGAAGCCGCTGTCGGGAAGGTCCTCGCCGGTCCTGTTTACCTTGTCCAAAGCGTAACGCGCGCAATGGTGATTGGTCAAAACCAAACCGTCCTCGGATATGAACGACGCCGTGCAGCCCGGAAGCCTTAGCGCCGACAGTCTTGTTTTCGCAAACCACGCCGAGTCGGGGCTGAAGTTATACTGTGCTTTGAAATATTGAACCGGAGGATTATCAAACGTCCACATTTTCCCATTGTCAAACCTGCCCGCCTTGACAGTGTCCGGATTGAAATAAGTCTGAAACGGGGATCTTGTTACCTGGTAGCTTGAACAGCCGGCAAGTGTCAGGACTGCCGCTATCAAAACTGCGGAGAACCTGCTAAAGTAAAGATGTCTCATGGTTGCCTCTTCGAGTTTGTTTGACTGGGTAAATTTAAGGCAATGGCGGCAAAATTCCATTTAGAGAATAAGCGGATGGAATGCCGGTCTCTGCATCTAGCGCTTACGGGCCGCGAGACGGGGGGACGTTTGCCGGAGCAAACTAAAAATGTTGTTATTTCTGTCGAACCTTGATATATTTTCGCGTCCCTACATGGTCAGGATTTTTAGGTACACCACGGACCTGCGGGATGAGAGTCAGGCAGACCAAATAGAGGAGCGCAAAATGCATTCAAAGACAGTCAAAGAGTTGTTAATTCTCTCGTTTCTGGCAGTTGCTTTCTCGGCATGCCAGAAGAGTAAACCAGTCACTGTGCCTCCGTTGCAGAACTATAGAGACGGCATGAATCTCTTCTCGATTGACATCCCGTCAACGTGGCAGCAAACGAGCGAGCCCGGAAAACTGAACCTCTTCAATTCTGAGGATGCTTACAACCGATTCGCAGATCCGACATCAACTTCCAAACCGGCGGTCAGGATATACGTCCACGCGGAGGAAGTCGGGGGCGAAACTCTTCAGGATGCGGTTGAGAAGTTCAAGGACAACCTGAGACAGCAGCAAGCGCAGATTGATCCGGATGTCCAGACTACACTCGCCGGTAATCCGGCAGTTAAGATCCCCTACGCCCTCAGAATCAGCAGCAAGAACACAGTACATGGGTTTGCGATACTCACCGTTGAGGACAGTACTGAATATGGCTATGAGTGCCAGGGATTCGATCAGGACTTCCAGCGCTACGCTCCGGTCTTCGACACGGTGGAGACGACCTACCGGATTATACCCAAGGTGGTTGCGAAGGAACAGCTTCCCGAAGATCTGATACCGTCTACAACCACTTCTTCATATCAGAACCAGTACTATTCTATCCAGTATCCTTCTAATTTCACGCCTACTGTAAAGGGACCGTCGGGCGATATCAAGACAACAGTCACCTTCAAAGGCTACTTTGAAGACTGCACAATTCAGGTCGATGTTCTGGATGCAAAAAAGCTGACCGTCGATAAGGTGTTCCAGCAGAATAAAGGGAACTATCCACACTCCAAGAGTGAGAAGACTACGCTTGACGGTCTGAATGCCTATGTCATATCGTATTCACCGGCGAGAGGAATTCAAAGGAGGGTGTATTTTGTCGTAAAGGACGACAACTGGATCAGAATTATTTTGACCTGGAACGAAGCAAGCCAGAAGAAGTACATGGCGAATTACGAGCAGGCTTTCGAGAAAGCTGCTTCGAGTCTGAAACTGAAGTGATTTGTTAGTGGCAATCAGCCTCCGGCGGTCGGCACTCAGCGAGAGTCCGGTGCCGACCGCGGATTGCTGACAGCTGGTATGGCGCATTCACTGTTCGGAGATGGGGTCGATTTCTACAATGTAGCTCATCGCGGATTCTCCGCGGTTGCGCCTGAGAATACCCTTGCCGCTTTTGAGAGAGCCATCGAGGCGGGCGCAAACATGCTGGAGCTGGATGTCATGCTGACGGGCGACAACCAGGTCATTGTGTTTCACGATTACCGGCTCGGCAGAACGACAAACGGCAGCGGCCTCATTAACAAGACGGATTGGGCTTACATAAGATCGCTTGATGCGGGGATTTGGTTCGGCCAGAAGTTCCACCTCCAACGGGTTCCGCTCCTCGATGATGTGCTCGACCTCGCAAAAGGAAGGGTTCGCCTGAATATCGAGATGAAGCACAGACGCCGCAACGGGGTCTCTCTGCTGGTCGAGCGGTGCATCAGGGTCGTCGAACGCCACCGTATGAGCGATGAAGTCGTATTCTCGTCATTTAACCTGGAGGCTCTCAGGGTCCTGCATTACAGCTCTCCGCATATCCGTTTCGCCCCGCTTTACCGTCACAATCTGCATCCTACTCCCCGTTCATTTCCTCTTCAATACGGCGCACAGGCTGTTGTGCTGAATCATCTCTTTCTGAACCGCGCGACCGTCGTTGGGTTCCACAGCATGGGTCTGAAAGTGTTCGTTTACACCGTCAACGGGCATCGCCGGATTGAAAAGATGATAAGGATGAGGGTGGATGGAGTTATTTCGGATAACCCTGCTGCGGTTAATTCGGCAGCCAGGAAGATTCTCGGTTAGCCCCTATTTTTTCCCGAAAAGTGCGTGTATGAGGCAAAGTCACTGTAAGTATCGACTCTTCCGTCCATACGTCTGACACTCACACCCGGTTCGCCTGAAGTCACTTTGCCGATGGCCCTGATGTTCCCTTCAAGTGAGTAGAGTTCCGTGAAATCGTCTTCCGCTATCGTGAAGACCAACTCGTAGTCCTCCCCGCCGTAAAGGGCATAATCTAGAGGCGTGTCCTTGAAGCTTTCAGCTATCCTTCTTGTGATAGGATCAAGCGGAATCAGCTCTTCATCGAGTGCCGCAGATACGCCGCTCGCCTGGCAGATGTGCAGTGTGTCGGATACCAGGCCGTCGCTAACGTCGATCATTGAATGCACTTTGATTCTTTCGGTGATGTCTCTCGAAAGTGTCACGCGCGCAGGGGGGAGGAGATGCTTCTGCAGGGCGTCGTCGTAGCCCTCAAAATCGGGCGAAAAATCGGCCGGCTGTCCCGCCTCGACGTACTTCTCCTTTTCTCTTTGGAGGATCTTCAGCCCGGCGTGAGCGCGACCGAGGTCACCCGTGACGCAAACTACGTCACCAGGTTTCGCCCCGCTTCTTAATGTGCGGCGATCGGGCTCCACTTCTCCCAGGATGGTTATGCTCACAACGAATCCTATCGGGGAGGCGGAAGTGTCGCCTCCCGCTATCACGCAATTGTATTTCCCGAGTTCGGCTGCGAGAGAGGCATAGAAATCCTCAACCATCTCGACACTCAAATTTGAGTGTATGCCGAGTGAAACGAAGGCAGCCGTCGGTTCTGCAGACATCGCAGCTATATCGCTGAGGTTTGCAGCAGCGGCCTTGTGTCCGAGATGACTCATCGAGGTATACGACAAGTCGAAATGAACGCCCTGGATGAGAATGTCGGTTGTGATGACGGTCAGCTTCCCTTGTGAAGGCTTGACTATCGCGGCATCGTCCCCAATTCCCTGGACAATTACCGGATTAGAAATCTTCGAAGCGGCGGAACTGAGCCTAGCTATCAGCCCGAATTCGCCGACAGTTGATATGGGGGTAAATTTGATGTCCACAGCTTCTCCTTGAGGAAAATAGTCAAACAGAGATAGAAATCAAACCTTTCAATTATGTCGATCATACGAATTCGGAAGAGAAAAATTGACTGATCTGCCTTTATTCGACACTTCCACAGGTATTAGCCGGGGGACGGGTCAGGCGTGGAGGAGATCGGGGCGCATGGTTAAAGACTTACCTGATTTCCGATCAACGAAGGAGCCCCGGCGTCTCCGCCTGGAACTCAAGGGGCGCGCCGAGTACTTCGAGTTGTCTTTGATTCGTTGCACGACTAATTTAGGCAAGTATGTACGACACCAAAATAGGGTTGCCGGACTACTAACAATGGGAGCAGGTGTTTTGCCACAGTACGAGAGATGCAATTCAAAGGAGGAATAACAATGCGTAAATCGAAAGTGTTGCTTCTTGGTTGTGCTATTATTTTTGCAGCATATTCGCACGCTTCTGCGCAGGTTCAATGGGCGCTGGACACTGTGATTGCTGTGGGGACCAACCCGTCAGGAATCGCCATCACTTCGGATGGAAGTCGCCTGGTGATCACAAATGACACCAATCCCGGGAAAATTGAAGTTGTCTCGACAGCTGACTATTCGGTATCCGCAATCGATGTCAGCTCAATTGAAAATTATCCAAACGCTGTCGCAGTTTCTCCAGGCGATTCAACAGCAGTCGTAACGACGACTCATAAAGTAATATTCATAGATTTGAGAGACGACTCGGTCAAAGGACAATTCACAGCCCCATGCGCGGGAACAACGTTGTATGGCGTAGCAGTTACACCTGACGGCCAGAGCGTCATCTTTCCCGATCTTAGCTCCGGTTGCACAGTTCAGGGGTTGAGATTCATCGGTGCCGGTGGAACGGTTGGCGGCTCGACTTTTGTACCGGTTTCGACATCGGGTGAGCTTTACGGCATCGCGATCTCTCCCGACAGCACATCTGCACTCGTGACCACCTATACGAGTGATTCACCAAAAATTATAAACCTTGCAGCCGCGACCGTGCAGAACATTTCAGGAATGTCGGGTTCCTACGGTATTGCGGCGCTGCACAAAAGCAATGAGGCTTTGATATTCGACGGAGATTCGCTTGACCTTGTTTCGTTGACGGCCAATTCGGTTATCAAGAAGATCTCGGGTTTGTCATACAACACCAGTTTCCAGAACATTGCGGTTACATCCGACGATAAATATGCTTTTGCTATCGGTGCTTTTGAAAAACTGGTTATCTCACTCGATGCGGACTCGGTAATACAAACCTTTACTGCCGGGGGAACGAACGTCGCGGCCTCTCCCGACGGCTCACGATTCTACGTGACGGATAGTTATAGCGGAACTGTGCGGGTGTACAAGGAGACCGGCGCGACAGGAGTGGAAGCGACTGAAGCTTCCATCCCGTCATATTTTCAACTGCTTCAGAACTATCCGAATCCATTCAATCCGACAACAGCCATCACCTACGATATCGCTAAGCCATCTCACGTTACTTTGACAGTTTATGACATTCTCGGTCGACAAGTAGTAACACTTGTCAATGCCGCAAAATCACCCGGTCATTACCAGGTGACCTTCGACGGAGCACGTCTACCCAGCGGCGTCTACTTCTACCGACTGCAAGCGGGCAACTACTCTGCCACAAAGAAGCTCATGCTCGTGAAATGAGTGCCGAGATAAACTGTCCTGCATCCACTTGGGTGAGGCGTGAAGAAGGCACTGCACGCCAAGTCCCAGGTGGCGCCTTTGGCGCCATAGCGAGGAGTCGGCATGAGACTGGAAACGGTTTTATGCTAAGCGACTCGACAAAGTAGTCTGTGCCGAGCGGATTCCCTCGGAAGAAGGACGCAATGAGAACGACGAGGTTGCAACGTGTGTGAACGTAAGGCGTCCTATTAAAGAAGCAGAGGTGGAGGGGCTTTTACTACAAAGGTTGAGTCAGAGAGGTCGGAAACGTGGCGTGTTGCCTGGCACCCAATTGAACGGGATATTCGCCCGAAAGAGGAGAGACGTTTTCGCTCACACAACCTGCACAACACCGCGCCCATGTCCTACCCTGCAGGGGCGCGCGTCGTTTCCCATTGGTAAGAGCTCTTCAAAGTCTCGTCGTAAGTCTTCACGCCGGGATTTTTTGTTTTGAACCCGGGGAGACTTCGAGGTTGAAACGAAAAGAAGGGCTCGTGGCTGTACCATCTCATGCACGCACGGGCTGATTTAAGATGTCCACGCTCTGCAAGAAAGCTCCAATTCAGTGCGCCTGCTGAGAGTCGAACTCGGAACCCTCAGATCCGTAGAATGATGCTCAAGATCCAATGCGAACATAACGATCACGATTCTGTAAGGACCTTTCATAGAAGAGGAATGCCCAGAGGATCAAACCTGATTGACCATTGTAGCACGATAAGAAAAACCCTTGTCTCATTATTCATCAAGACTCTTGGACTGGGGGCACAACCACACGATGGCCAGATACTCTCTTTTGGTATAGTGGCGACAGATCACTATTTGAATCTGCCTCTTCTTCTTCAGGTGGGTGTGCGTCTATCAGAAATCATTGATTAACCGCCCAGCGTGCGTTAACTTTACACTGCCGTATGAATCACGATGAAGCGCTAGATTGTGTGACGGATATCAATTTACACCCCGTCATAAATCCGTCATGATTTTTTGAAAATCGTTGAATTTGACTGCGAGAGTGGCGGAATTTGGCAGACGCGCTAGACTTAGGATCTAGTGAGGAAACTCGTAGGGGTTCAAGTCCCCTCTCTCGCACATTCGGGTACCGGACCGCTTTGAACCGCCGATACTTGAGGCTACCAAATTGCTCCGGTTCCCGGATGTACCCGCCGGAAATTCTCTGAAGAGTCGGCCGGCTTATCGCGTGGAACTTTGTTCAGTGAAGCATCAGGTGTTGTCGCACAGTACCTCGACGGACAGGTGAAAAAACCTAATCAGAAGGAGAAAAAGTGGATTACAAGATCATAGACCTTGGTGGATTGAAGAAGCAACTCGAAGTGACCGCTACAATTGAGGACGAACAGGTCAAGAACAAATTTGAAAGTGCCTATTCCGAATTTCAAAGAAACGCAGCCATACCGGGCTTCAGGAAGGGAAAAACTCCTCTTGAGATAGTCAAGAAACGGTACGGAGAGGAAATCGAATCGGAGTCGATTCCCGATATAGTCAACGAAATCGTCAAGGGAATATTTGAAAAGGAGAACACCAGGGTAGCCGGTGTGGTTGATTATAATTTCGACACCCGAAAGACCGGAGAGCCGCTGCACTTTCGTTTGACTTACGAGGTCGTTCCGGATATCGAGCCGAGAGACTACGAGGGAATGAAACTCGAACGGGCGATGTACCAGATTGCTCCCGAGGCCGTCGATCATGAGCTGATGCATATACAAGAGGCCAACGCAGAGTTGCAGGAGGTGGAATCGTTCGGAGACGATGACGGAGTTGCCACCGTCGATCTTCAGGTAGTCGATGAAAAAGGGGTACCCCTGATCGGGCAGCGAAGAGAGAACTACAGGATAGATCTCAGAAGCAAGGCTCCGGAGCTCGGTGAAATACGGGAGCGGCTTGTAAAGAGCAAACCCGGTGATGAGTTCAACATGGAACTCGAGACATTCGGGAAGAGCGGCGACTCGGCGGGAAAGAAGCCGTTTAAGGTGCTTGTGAAAAAGCTGGAAAAGTACGTGATGCCGGAACTTACCGACGAATTTGCGAAAAAGGTTTCGGGCGGAAAGATGGAGACCCTGGAAGCCCTGAAAAAGGATATAGAAAGGGAACTTGAACACTATTACGAAGAGAAGGCGGAAGAAGAGCTGCGCGATAAGATCGCTGAAGAGCTTTTGAAGACAAACGATTTCGAGGTTCCCGAAAGCATGGTTGACGATTATCTGAACGATCTCATAGAAGAGCTGAAGAAGAAGTCAAATAACCAGGAAGTCGACGAAAGTTTCGTAAAGGAGCGATACAGGGAATCTGCCGTTCGATCCGTCAAGTGGAATCTCCTTGCGGCTGCAATCATCCAGAAGGAAGGCCTCAAAGTCGACAATGCGGTCCTGGAGCGCACGGCGGACGATGAGGCATCAAAATACAGGATGGACAGGAATAAACTGCTTGATTTCTACAAGAATTCGAACGATGTTAAGAACAAATTACTGTTCAACGAAATGTTCAATTTCATCGTCGATAGCGCAGAAATAAAAGTTGTCGACAAGGTGCCGATACACGAACATGAGGACTGACCAAATGGAAATCTACAATCAGCTGACGATCCCCTACGTAATTGAACAAACCGGCCGCGGCGAACGTGCATACGACATATTCTCGCGGCTGCTCAAGGAGAGGATCATTTTTATCGGGACGCAGATCGACGATACGGTCGCGAGCCTCGTCATTGCCCAGCTTCTGTTTCTGGAAAGCGAAGAGCCGAACAAGGACATAAACCTGTATATAAACAGTCCCGGCGGAAGCGTGTCGGCAGGGCTGGCGGTGTACGATACGATGCAATATGTCAGGCCGGACATAGCGACAACGTGCGTCGGGCTGGCGGCCAGCATGGGAGCGGTCTTGCTGGCGGGAGGGGCGGCCGGGAAGAGGACGTCGCTGCCCAACGCCCGCATCATGATTCACCAGCCGTGGGGCGGCTTTCAGGGTTCCGCTGCGGATATCAGCATTCAGGCTGAAGAGGTGATCAAGACGAAACGCCGGTTGAACGAAATACTTGCCAGTCATTCAGGCAAGCTTATCGAGCAAATTGAAAAAGATACCGACAGGGACTATTTTATGTCTGCCGAAGACGCCGTCAAGTATGGCTTGATTGACAATGTCCTGGTCAAAAGAGAAGGCAAAAAGAAGTGAAACTAGTTTGGAGATACGAAATAATATATGAGCGGCTTGTATCTGCTTATAATCTTAGTCTTTATTATCCTGTTCGCAATTGCGGTTCCGACCGTGATTGCAGACTTGAAATCACAACGTCGGAAGGATGTAAAAGAGGAATCTTAGTAAGAAATGAGTAAACAACATCAGGATGAAATGCGCTGTTCATTCTGCGGGCGCGAGGCAAAAGAGGTAAAAAGCTTGGTCGCCGGGCCGGGCGATGTCTATATATGCGATATCTGCGTCGAGCATTCGGTTGAGATCCTGCGCAGCAACATACCCGCGTACAAGCAACCGCAGAGAGAATACTCGGAAAAGGCGCCTCTCACCCCTGTCGAAATAAAAAATGCACTCGATGAGTACGTGATCGGTCAGGAACATGCGAAAAAGATTTTGTCCGTTGCCGTCTACAACCACTATAAACGAATCTCCCTCCCGAATGGGCTGAATTCCGAGGACGATACGGAAATTGAGAAGAGCAACATTCTTCTCATAGGTCCGACCGGAACCGGCAAGACGCTTCTCGCTCAGACGCTGGCAAAGATCCTGAACGTTCCGTTCGCTATCGCGGATGCCACGACGCTGACGGAGGCCGGCTACGTAGGGGACGATGTCGAGACCATCCTCGTCCATCTGCTTCAGAACACCGATTACGATGTTGCGCGGGCGGAGAGAGGTATAGTCTACGTCGACGAGATCGACAAGATCGCGCGGAAAAGCGATACCCCCTCAATTACGCGCGACGTGTCCGGCGAAGGCGTTCAGCAGGCTTTGCTGAAAATCCTGGAAGGGACCACGGCTGGAGTCCCGCCGCGGGGCGGTAGAAAGCACCCCGAGCAGCCGCTAATTAACGTAAACACGAGAAACATCCTCTTCGTTTGCGGCGGAGCTTTCGAGGGACTCGAGAAGGTAATCGGACGCCGTACCAACAGGAATGAAATCGGCTTCGGGGCGGATATTCATTCCGTCCACGACAGCGAAGTGAACGAACTACTGCCGCTGGTCCAGCCCGACGATCTGCTGAAGTTCGGATTAATACCCGAGTTTATCGGCCGCCTTCCCGTGGTTGCGACCCTTCATACCCTGAGCAAAGAATCCATGAAAGAGATTCTGACCTTCCCCAAGAATGCGCTTGTCAAACAGTACAGGAAGCTTTTCAAGCTCGAGGATGTTGATCTCGAATTCAGCGATGATGCTCTCCTGGCCATAGTTGAGAAAGCGATAGAGCGCGGTACCGGCGCAAGGGGACTTCGGTCTATTATAGAAGAGAAAATGCTCGACATAATGTATAACCTCCCGTCGATGTCCAATGTGTCGAAGTGTATAGTAACGAAGGAGGTTGTGCTATCCGGGGAGGATCCAGTATTCGTCACCAGCAGAAAACAGGCTTCTGCCTAGCTCACCGGCCAGTCCCCAATATTCCGGCAAACATCCTCAGCTGCAGTACCGGCTGCAACTTGCTCGTCGTCAGAATACGAATATTACCGTCAATGCTCACTTTTTCCCCGGTGCCTATGTATACGTCGAGATCGGTGAACTCACCCGGCTTCAACACCCGTTTGTGTAACTTGTAGGTCATGGCCCCGGAAGGAAGCTCCACCTTTGTAATGCGGATCGTTTCGTTGGACGTGTTGCTCAGCGTGACGCTGGTGCTGTCGGGCTGCCCGGCTTTGACGCTGTTGAAGACTACGTAACTGGGGGTCGGCTGAAGAGCATATGCCACGCACCCCATCATTCTCACGGTCAGGAGGCGAGACTTTGGGTTTGAGTTTAATATATATATGTATTTGGTGACTTCTCCGATATATCCCGTGGGGTTGAATTGAATCTTCACTTCGCTCCTTTTGCCCGGAGCCAGGACGCTGTCTGATAGGAAGGCGACAGTGCAGCCGCAGCTGGTGCTGACCCTGCCTATCGTTATTGTGTCCCGCCCTGCATTTTTGATCGTGAAGTTCTTGTGGACCATCGCGCCGGTCTGATAGACTTTCCCAAAACTGATCTCGTTACCTCCGACAACTCTCAGCTGGGCCTGTGCGGCCGGCGACATCAGGAATACTGCTGTGAAACTGACAAGCATTGGAAGAATGTGTCTCATGGCTTCTTTACTCCAAAGAGTCTAAGTAATTCGGGGTCCGGATTACCGGTTGGTTCCGGCTTTTCGGAATCAGGGCCGCCTCCGGCCTGAGCTGTCGATCCGGACCGCCGCAAAATCGACAGAAAATCCTGGCTGGCGATAACACCCGCTCCACACTCCCTCGCGTAACCGACAATCGCAAGGTCGTTCGAGACTACGTTGAGAGACCGCCTACTCTTTGAGCTCCCAACCTCTCGCTTTATGACGTCGTCGGCCGTCTCACCTGGACGAGAGAATCTCACCTCCACAAAAGGAGAGACCTTCTCCGCCGGAGTTGAGAATTTCCCGTCGAATATGAGTGTGGCTCTCTGCTTCCTGGCGCGAGCGAAATCCGCAACCTCTCGCAATAACTCGCTTCTGGCAATCTCTGTATCATTTCGAAGGAGCTTGGAGAGTTTTCCATCGGCGAGAATTACGTTATATCCATCTATTATCCAATGCACATGAAAAATATAAGTCTGACTTCTTAAGCATCCAATCCCCCCTTCTCCATCTTGCCGGCTTAGGTCTCGAGCCGGATCCGGATTCCACGTCGAAGTTTTTCGCAAGATGCCACGATATTCTTGAAATAGGACGGTAGATTGGGGGAGGGGTTGAAAAGCGGTTCAAATGGGGGGATAAAGTTTGGCACGGGGTTGGATGCTAATAGAGCAGAGAGTTTAAGAAAGTTCATTGAATGAA
>JBJKQU010000026.1:0-4685 GCA_046705025.1 Candidatus Kryptoniota bacterium
AAGAGTACGCCGGTAACAACGTTGCTAGATAGTCTCCCACCCCTGTTGGCTCAATGCGTTTATTATGACTGGGTAGGTCCCAAGTCATTCTCAGATACGTTGACGGGTTACATCATGAACGCGAGGACTTACCTCTCCCGGGGAGATTCGACAGGAGCGTACCTGCAGATACAGCAATTCGAGCAATTAGTGGACACGGAATATAAAGACTCGACAAATTCAACCCCGTATTTTGTAACGGAGATCGGCTGGAAGTACCTGCATTACAATGCGAGGTATATCATTGATCGCCTCCCCGTTCGAGTCGGAAACGACTACTATCCGAACCGCTGACACCTACTGACTTGGAAAGGTCATGCTCCATCTTGCGGCATACCTGCAATTGACAGACTGGTTGCTTTGCAGACCGAATTGACCGGTTGAGCAAATCAGCGGGAGATCCCGCGCTTGAGGAACGGCTCCGGAATTTCTCCCCGCTTCTCATGGTTTCTTCAGGAAACGGCTTAACTTATCTTATTACGGAGTCAAGACCCTTTGACAACAGGCTGAGCCCGCTGACGAACAAGTCCGCATTTCCAATTACTCCCCTCGGAGTGTGCGAACGACAGAGGCCTCCATCCGATAAACATATAAGGAATTAGAAATGAATGACAATGGCAATCGCTCATGTGAGTCGTCAATCGTTTCAAATAAAACCTCCGGTTGGGCTTTCAATCTGCCAACACGAGGCCGCATTCTCGCTGCGCTCGTCCTTCTCGCCCTCGCTTGCACTTTAATGATCCAGACCGACGCCTTCCCGCAAGTCAGGCAAGTGTTGGAACTGTCAGGAAGTACGAAAGGATGGTTCGAAGGCTTCAGCAGGAATCTGGGAGGGAATGAATTCTCTTATTCCTCGTTTCGCAGTGATGTGACTCGGGGCCTTCTGACGCGATGCACCGACGGGAAGATGACGATCGAATGGGAGACTGCCGTCGTCCCATCGGATTGGAAGGGAGAAGACGCGGGCTTCGTGTGGATGGCAGCAGTCAATCTGACCACACAGCCCGGGACCTTCGATGTGTACTTCAACGGAGTGAGACGCTTCGAGATCACGGCCTCGAAGCGGAAAAGCTGGGAGCTGACTTCGCCCGACGGCGGACGGCTGGCCTTTACGATTGTGCAGACCGACCAGTACGGTGACGCTCACGGTTATATGTCACTGCTCGCCCCGGCATCGTGGATTCGAAAGGGACAAGGTCAGGTCATAAGCATTACCGGGGAGGCACAGAATCAGAGCACATGGATAATCGTCTTCCAGGCGGATGATGCCCTTTCATACCTGCACAATTCCGTGGCGAAGGATGCATGGATGGAAATCGATATGAGTAAGGGGGATGCAGCGATGAGCGCAAGTATCGTTGCGCCGATGACGCTCGCGGGAACGACAGTACAATTCGTTTCCGATGCCCGGCGGGGAGAAGTGCATATGGAGCTGAAAAACGGTCAGGCTGTCGGAGCATTTTCGCTTCCGCTTTCAGCTCTGAACAAACCTTTCCAGTTGAATGACTCTCACGGGTCTATCTTCCTGATTAAGTCTCTCGGAAAGGACGCAAGGGTGACTTGTCTTCTTGCTAATTCCATATTGACGAATGAGAGCGATACGCAAGATGGAATTATAAGGCTTACCGCGCGGCGCAGCTACAATCCCAAACTCGTTTCCGATCTTCTGCAGTTGTCTGCTTCGAACATGGCCCATGGCAAAATCTATCTGATGAATTCGAGTCATCAGGATATTGCGTGGATGGATTCGCCGGCGAAATGCGCGATAGACCGGGACACGATGCTGGTAACCCCTTTACTGAACAAGGTGCAGGACGACACAAGTTACAGGTTCGATCTGGAAGAGTCGCTCATTTTGAAGGAATACATCCGCCGTCATCCGTCCGCGAAGGATCTCATCAGGAAAATGCTGCTGGACGGCCGGATCTCATGCGGCGCGAATTATACTCAGCCGTATGAGGACATGTACTCCGGCGAGTCGCTCGCACGCCAAATCTATTTCGGCAGGAAATGGCTCAACCATGAGTTCGGGTATGATGCCGATGTCTATTGGAGCGAGGACGTGCCGGGAAGAACACCCCAGGAGATGCAAATACTCAGCAAGGCCGGTGTGAAGTATATGATGATAAGCCGCATGCAGAAGGGATTGTACAGATGGTACAGTCCCGACGGATCTTACGTGACGATGTTCTCGCCGGGCCACTATGCGGACGCATTCACGCCCCTTCACAAAGGTTTCAGCCAGGCATCAGGCTACCTGGCAGCCAACTCACTTTACTTCAAGAAATTCTACTCATCCGATGCCTCCAGCCCGGCAATGCCGGTCCTCTCGGATTGGGATTTAGCGTCACCGCAGGACTACAGTAAACTTATCGGAGAGTGGGACAATATCGGCGAGCGTCAGGTTTCCACCGGGGAAGTTGTGCCGGTCAGCCTGCCCAAAGTCAGGATCGCAACCGCGGATGAATTCTTCCGGGCCATGCTTGCCGACAAGCCGAAGCTGAAGGATCTCAAGGGTGAGCGTCCGGACGTATGGGTTTACATCCACGGTCCATCGCACGAGAGGGCGCTGACGGCAAGCAGGGAGGGAGACGTCCTCCTTCCGCAGGCCGAGGAGTTTGCAACTGCCAACGCTCTCATCGACGGCACGTTCAGGAATTATCCGGGCGAGGAACTCAGGAAAGCCTGGGAGGCGAAGGTGTTTCCCGACCACGGATGGGGCGGCTACCATGGTGACGTCACCGATCACATCTTTCTGGAACAATTCGAATATGCGAGGAGCGTTGCGAAGCGCATTCTGGACCGCAGTCTCGCAGAGATCGCATCAAACATCAAAACGACTCCTTCTAAAGGGAGACCTCTCGTGGTTTTCAACGGTATGAATGTGGACAGGTCGGATCCCGTGTCTATCGTGGTAAGGTTCGACGAAGGAGAAGCGCGGGGCGCGAAGTTGTTCGATTCGAAAGGGGCCGTGGTGCCGTCACAGTTGAGCGACGTCACCGATTATCCAGACGGCACAATCAGCAGGGCAAAGATACATTTCATCGCAGACAAGGTTCCGCCGATAGGCTTTGGGACATTCTATATGCGGCCTGAAAAAGCGGCTGCGAGTGCGAAATCCGTTCCGTTTACCGGGGAGGCGGAGACAAAATTCTACAAACTCAAATTCACGAACGGCGGCCTTTCATCCATCTATGACAGGCAGCTGAAAGTCGAGCTGATAAATCCCAAAGAGTTTGCAGCGGGTGAAGTGTTCACGCTCCACTCGGAAGGGAACGGCGCGGGCGAATTCGCAGATATTCAACAGCCCGACACTTCCGGCTTCGACTGCACCGGCAATTACAGGACCGGATGGAAGATAGTCGATAATGGCGAGGTGTATACCACTTATGAATACCGCCAGAGGATTCGCTACGCGGTAGTTGACGAACGGATCAGAGTGTATCATCAATTGAAGAGAATAGATTTCGATGTCGCGCTTCTCAACTGGCAGGGTGTCCTCTATCGTGAGTTCAGGATGGCGCTGCCATTGAACATGAAGCATGGACAGGTCACATACGAGGTGCCTTTCGGCGCGGTTGAAGTCGGCAAGGGCGAGATTGCCGGTGCAGCCGGTGAACGTTATACGACGCCTTGCAGTGAAGTCCATCCGAGAGGGATCCAGAACTGGATAGGCGCCGACGATTCAACGTTCGGAGTAACCATGAGTTCGTCCGTAGCGGCGGCCGACTGGATCGACCCCGTGAACAATTCGACATCGTATCCGATTCTTCAGCCAATTCTGCTCGCATCGAGAATCAGCTGCAATTCGAGAGGCAACGAATATCTTCAGACCGGCGATCATTACTATCATTTCTCGATCACATCGCACAAGCCCGGGTGGATCAACGGCGAGAATTTCGGAAGAGGTGCGAACGAGGACCTGATAGGAGTATGGGCCGACCACCGTTACGCCGGCGCTTCGCTCCCTGAATCGATGAGCTTCTTCCACACCGACAGTCCAAACGTTCTCATCTCTACCGTAAAGAAGGCTGACGGCCGCGACGCAGTCATTGCGCGGATCGTAGACATGGAAGGGAAGAACAGGACCGTCGACTTCGTCAGCTTCAAACCTATTCGGCAGGCGATGCAGACGAATCTCCTGGAGAAAGTCGAGGGCCTTCTTCCGGTGCAGGACGGGAAGATCCGGATTAACCTGGAACACAACTCAATCGAGACGTTTCAATTCAAATAAACAATCCGGCTCCCCGACAATATTCCGACAAGTGCCGCCGCGAACGGAATCCAGGCGGAATACTTGTGAGTCGCTGATTGGGCCAAGTGGTCGTGTTTTCGATGATCGGTCGTCCACTTAGCTGTGTTGAAATCCGGAAAAATCCCCTAGTGCGCCTGGAGGGATTCTCCCGAAGGCCCGTCCCTTTGGGAGATCCCTTGTGAACCGTTCCGGTTCATGAGGGAGAACCCCCACAAGCTTTTTTGAAGTCCGGAAAAATACCCTAGTGCGCCTGGAGGGATTCGAACCCCCAACCCTCAGATCCGTAGTCTGATGCTCTATCCAATTGAGCTACAGGCGCGGTATGATTAAATTAACACGCGAACCGGAAATTTCAAATAAAGCGGGTGTCTTCGTGAAAAGCACGATAGCT
>JBJKQU010000027.1:0-13289 GCA_046705025.1 Candidatus Kryptoniota bacterium
AGGTCCTTCAGTTCTTCGAGATACGGCTCAAGCAGGCCCTGTTTCTCCGACGGCCGTCCGTGCTGCGATGCATCGTCTTTGAGCATCTCGGCCAGGTCCTTGTTGTCGACCATTGTATCGCTGTCGAGTATTCCCTTTGCCCGTAATGCACTTATGTACTTCCTCACAGTCTTTCTGTCGTACCCCATCGTGCTTGCGATAGACCTGATTGTTTGACCGGCCCTGTAACGCCGCATAGTCTCTCGAATATCCATGACACAAATCCTCTTGTACGCCACTTCCGTCCTTTCATTTGTCCGGAACAAAAATGGCGTCACTACTGAAATTGTTGAAGTTACAGGGTGGGGAATATTTATGGCCCTGGGGGTGGGGAATACTTATGGCCCCAGGTATGGGGAATATTTATGGCGCTCGACAGCCGGTCAAATAACGGGATCTATCGGCCGAGTTGCAAATTCGATACGGATAGGGTAACGTTAGAAAAATACAGGATGCGGTTGCAAACGGGCTGTAAACTGAAACGTAGAAATCGATTTCAAAATATCAACGGGGGGTTGGTACGCGACAATTATTCTATCTACTACTAGCATCTATATTCTTCTGCGAGTGCAAGAGCCCCACCCAGCCATCCAACTCCTCAATTGCAGGTGAGTGGGGTGGAACTTACATCCACGCTATTGATACAATATATGTGAGTAACCCCGACACCAGCGTCATCGATACCCAGAAGACGACTTTTGACCTTGTGATTTCCGAACAGAGTGGACAAGCAAGCGGACATGGCACTGCCGTTTATAGTGAGTACTCAGTATATTTTGATCCGTTTACCGGGCAGGATTTTCTTCCAGGTACCACTATGACAACAACATCCCCTATATCTGTATCAGGGACAGTTAGCTACCCGAGTTTCGCATTGCAACTGGACAGCTTCACAACCAGCTATATCGGAAAATTCACGAACGAAAACGAGATGAAAGGCACTGTGCTTGTAAGCGATGGAGACGGTACGCTGATTTTAGCCAGAAGATAAGAGTATCCGACTTTGCGCCATTCTTGCCAATTAGCCTTCCTGCGAGAACTCAAGCTTCCCTTCGACTCTGCCGTTTACTTTTTGTTCAGCTCGAACGTAAAAGGTAGATCGACCCACATGCCCACCTTGCGATGGTTCACAATAGCAGGCGTAAAGCGATACTGCATTGCCGCTTTCACTTTCAAAGGATACACTTTGGAGCCAGGTGATAAATCGGCGCGTCCAGTTGTAATCGTTGAGATCCTGAGGGATATCGATACCGTAGAACCCAAGGAGGGCTTTGATCTGGTTTTTACATCGGGTCTGCTTACTGACGAGGAGCTGACGGGATCGAACAAGCGAGCGATCCTCGCAGGCGGCGCGGGAAGGGATGTAAATGGAAGTTAGATCGCCGGAGCGAAGGTACCGGGCAAGCTTGCGAGCATCGATGCGATCGTACTTGCGCGTAGTTTCCCTGTTGGTTGAAGGGACATCGGCAGGATTAACGACGAGACACTCAATACCGTCGTGGACAAGCTGGTCATGAATCCAAAACCCGAAGCGACCTGCTTCGTAGACGCAGTGATAGGTAGCTCCGGGAAAAGTGCGCTTCAAGTATTGTGCAAGGACTCCAACCGCCGGGGGTTGGGTGAATGTCTTATGCTCAATCTGTTCCGTCAGGATGCAGACTTTCCAGCTTGACTTGCCGATATCAAGGCCGGCATAAATGTGGTGACCGGCAAAAGAAGTGGCTTTAACCATGACAGCACCTTGTGTTTCGTTAAGAAAAGTTCCTTGTGTACGCTATACAACATAATCGACCTGGACGTCTTTTGAACATAAGGTCTTCATTGCGCGCTTATTACAGTACCCCGACAAAGAAAGCGCACGACGGCCTGATCCCAGCAGACGGCGCGCCATTTTTGCGGAGGCATCCCGTTCAGCTGTCCTCAACCTTCTATTCCTCCTGCGTATTTAAGTTGTAAACAAGCGGGCGGAATCTCTAATCATTGCAACACGCCCCAATGCGCTAATTGCCTCAAATGCCACTCCTTGTCGGTCATATCCGACAAGGATGGACGACCTCTTATTCTGAAGGATTTATTAAAGAGATCGTGCCATGGTTCCGAAAGGAATAATGGTGATTGACCAGACTGTCATGGCGTGATTTTGCTTTGAATGAGAGACAGTCTGCTGACGTCAAACGTTTTGTCATCGTATGTCAAGGGGGCTTGTACGGTTGTCGTATTTGAATTGCACAAGTGCGACGCGTCAGACTGACCCATAGCCCACAATAGTAATGTAACTTAACGCGATACCAGCGCACATGATCTACAACCATGATGGCCTGAATGGCCCCGAAGTCAAAGGGTTGCACCTTTCCAGGCTTGAGCCATGTTCGTCCAGGCATGATCGTCAAGCCCTCTACTCCTTCTCCGAGAAGCATGGGAAGAGCGTCTCTCCACAGGGTGTGTTTTCATCCGCAAGGTCCAAATCGCTAGTGCGGAAATTGGCAGCATCGGTTGTAGCCTTCGCACATCCGGCTGTGGGAGTGATGAACCATCCAGTTGGAACGCTTTCCCCGTTAATCCTCCTCTTCTCCTTACTCCTGATGTCAGGGTGCATCATTTTCTACGTACTGGGAAGACGCAGGGCTAACCTTTCTGATTTCAAGGAAGAGACCGATCATGATGTGGCAAAACCGTTTGACCACCTAATGCAAGTGGCGAAAGAAGGCTTCTGGTCCCTGAATTATGAATCCCAGAAGCTTGCATTCTTCAACCCCTCTATGCAGAAAATATGGGGCATTACCAGTGAAGAGTTTGCGGCAAATCCGGGTCATCTTTATGATTTTATCCATCCTGAGGATCGCCTGCGGGTACGGCAGCACCTCTTGGATTCAATACAGGAGGGACATCTGGAATCCATACGTGATGAGTTCAGAGTTGTTCCAAAAATCGGCGAGATAAGATGGATAAGAAGCGAAGCGACAGGCAGGAAGAAAGAAAATGGGAATCTTGCCTGGATCGCCGGAACAATGGAAGACATTACAGATAGGATTGAGCTTGAGGAGCAACTTAAGCAGAATCTGGTAGACATGGGCGAGAGTGAGCTGCGCTATCGTGTGCTCTTTCAAAATGCCCCTGTTTCACTTTGGGAAGAGGACTTCTCTGCAGTAAAAGTGCGTCTTGATACGTTGAGAAAGGAGGGAATCAGGGACCTAAGGAATTACTTAAGCCATCACCCGGAGGAATTGAAGCATCTTGTCGAGGCTGTTGAGGTCCTAAGCGTTAATAAATCCTCCCTTGAGATGTATCATGCTGGTTCAGAAGCGACACTTTTGGGAAAGCTTTCCAAGATTCTCGGTCCTGAAAGCTTACCAGGATACGTAGAGTTCCTTCAGAGTATCTGGGAGGGGCGGGAATCGGCCGCGATTGAAACGCTTAATAAAACCGTAGACGGGGAGACGAGAAAGACTATTGTTCGCAGGTGCACTGTTCCTGGCTACGCGCACAATTACGGAAAAATCATCGTGGCGATAACCGATGTAACTCAGCTAGAAGAGTACCGTGAGAAGCTGCAACAAGCCAGAGAGTTGTTCGAGAGGTTCATGGACTATTATCCGGGTCCCGCATGGGTGAAGGACCAAGATCTCCGGTTCGTGTACTCAAACAAAGTCTATGATTCGTCGGTGTCCGGGGGGGAGAGTCCCGTAGGCAAGATTGATGCGCAGTTATGGCCCCTGGAGATCGCGAACAAGACCCGCTCTAGCGATTTGCAGGTCCAGCGGACTCTAAGTCCAGTTCGCACCCATTTGACTCTTCCAGTGTCCGATGGACGTACGGCTCATTATGCGGTGACGAAATTTCCTATCCCCGACGGTAAAGGTCACGTATCGGTCGGTGGAATTGCCTTCGACATCACAGAGCAATATGAAACGGAAAGGGCCCTTCGGGAGTCCCGTCAGCTTTACAAGGAACTTGTTGAAAGCATCAACGAAATAGTCTTTTCTATCGACGAGAAAGGCTTTGTGACTTACCTCAGCCCCTTCTCCGCTGAATCTTTGTGGATGACATCGGATGAAATCATCGGCTCTCACTACTCTGTTCTTGTCCACCCTGAAGATTTGTCTATGGTTAACAAGACTTTGATTAGGGTGAAACAGGGCTACTCGATAACCTTTGAATGTAGGTTTCAGCTTCCTGACCTAACTACAAGATGGGGAAATGTGCACGTGAAACCAGTGTTCATTGACGATCATCTTGCGGGCGTGCGTGGCGTGGTCATGGAGATAACGAAGAGGAAGGAAGCGGAAATTAGAGCGGTGGAACTGAGTGAGCAGTTAAGAGCATTAGCTACCAGGCTCCGAACAGCCAGGGAAGAGGAGCGGATAGCCATATCGCGGGAGATACACGATGAACTGGGACAGAAATTAACCAGACTCAAGATAGGTTTGTCTCTACTCAAGAATGACCTCTCAGGTGGCCTGACTGCCAAAAAGTATATGAAGGATGTATCCGAACTTGAGCGCTCGCTTGACCTTATCGATGGGCTGATGAAAGATGTCAAGAGGATATCTTCTGAACTCAGGCCTGCCGAATTGGACCAACTTGGCTTAGTAGATGCGATAAAGAAATCGATGGATGAGTACGGGAAGCAGTTGCGAATGGAATGCCGCTTTATATCCACAAATAACCACTTCGTTTTGAATCCCGATAAGTCCTCAGCTCTTTTCAGAATCTTCCAGGAAGCTATGACAAACGTGATGAGACATTCGGAAGCGACTGAAGTTGAGGCAAGACTAACACACTTCGGAGGGAAGATAATACTATCGGTTACTGACAATGGCATTGGGATAAATGAGAGTAAGATAGTAAACAACAAGGGCCTTGGAGTTCTCGGGATGAAGGAACGGGCCCTTAGTATAGGTGGCACATTTTCTCTTGAACCGGCCAAACCTTCCGGGACCGTCGTCCGGGTCGAAATGGATATGTAAAATTGATGCAGGTAAGTCTGAAGGTCCGGCAAAGCGTTGATTTCAGACTGTAAACGAGGCTCAACTGATTTCTTGGGATTATTGTAGTCGAAAATATGACAAGCCTCTTTTGTGGGCAATGACGCGGAATACATAAACAATTTGATTTTACCGATTGGCATTATGCAGCAAATTAGCATATGAAAATTCCGCTGCACTAATCCGGTCAGAATACTTACTGAGCGAAAATTTGCGTAACTATACGACCGGTCATTCAAATCGTGCTATCGAAAGGAGCACATAATGATTCAGATTATGATTGTTGATGATCACGCGATGGTTAGAGATGGGATCAAGCTTGTATTAGAAAGAGAGCAGGACATACAGATCGTTAAAGAGACGGGGTCTGGAGGGGAAGCTATTGAATTTCTTCGAAAGAACAAGGCACATGTTGTGTTGCTTGATATTACCCTGCCCGACAAGAACGGCATAGAAGTGTTGAGGGAAATACACCGCGATCACAACGACGTCTCAGTCCTCATGATCAGCATGCACGCTGAGGAAAGGTTCGGCGTTAGAGCCATCGAGGCAGGGGCCTCCGGCTACCTGTCCAAGGGGAGTGCTGCCGACGAGCTCGTCAAGGCGATCCGCAAGATACACAGAGGGGGGAAATACATTTCTTCCAGCTTAGCCGATGAACTGGCGATGGAAGTGCATCATGAAACGGAAGTAGCCGAGCGCGGACGCTTATCGGATCGTGAATTCAGCATAATGTTGATGATAGGCGCGGGGGAATCACGGGCGGAAATAGCAAGGCGGCTGAACTTGAGTCCGGCCACAATCAGCACTTACCGTAAGCGAATTCTATCCAAATTGAATCTCGAGTCGAATGCAGATCTCTTCAGGTACGTGGTAGACAATCACCTGCTAGGCTAAAAGCGCGACTCTGCACACCGTCTGAATCACCAAAAACTCTGGTATTTTCCTCGGGATCTCCCGATGGTATCCCGTGAGGTAGTACCATGGCTTCAGCTTCGGCCGCGTTGTACCACTTCCTATTACATCATAATCCCCATCTTAGGTACATCACAATCATAACGATTACACTTACCTCCCTCGCGATGAAAAGCGAAATTATGGACGCAACATGACGTATGTCGGGATCCAACCGCGTCGCTGAGGCAGTTGCTTCCGTGCAGCGCGTGTCGGAAAAATAGAAGTGTCATTGTCGATGTTCCATTTTTGGAACGCTGACAGTATTACTTTTCATAACAAATTGTTCATTTGCTCTTAGTGCGCGAGAATGCTTAGTTCGTATTTAAACAGAAAATACACCTCACTATCGATTCAAACCAAAGTGATTATATTCAGCTTCATCCTGATAGGCGGAGTGGGGATAGCCGCTTACCACTTTTCAATCGGGGTGGTCAGCCAAAAATGGATTGAATCCCGCAAAATCGCAGGGCTGGCTCTTGCTGCCGACCAGGCCTCGAAGATCGATGAGCTGATAAACCGCGAGGCTGAACGTCTGACAATATTCTCACACTATTTCTTGCACACGGTTCCTGCCAAAGGATCCATTATGTCCATGCTTAGAGCCGAAAAATCTCGAAGTGGGCAGGAACGACCACTGGTGGAATTTGTATTCATGAGTTTATCCGGAAATATCGAGCAAGCCGGCTCAGAACGGTTACTTGGCCCCCATCTCGTGCAAGCACTACGTGAACACGCTTACATGCTTTCGATGCAGAAGAATAGTCGCGTGGCCCAAGGAATGCTCATTTCCTCATTCGACGAGAAAGGCCTGTTACTGGGCGAGCCCTGTCTCGCGGTAGATGGCAAATATCTTGGAATCGTCGCGGCGTATCTTCCGTCAAGCCAGATATTCAAGGTTGTCTCCAGTCTAACCGATAGTGACAACCACGATTGCACCATGTCTTTGGTAGATACCTCTGGACGCGTGCTCTCCACCGCAAACAAGACGACCGTATTAAACGTTGGGCGAAAAACTCTCTCATTCATCGCAAGCGGTACAGAAAGCGGTTCATTCTACACACGGGGAGATGTCTACTCGTTTGCAAGGACAAAATCTGTGCCCCTTTATGTGGTTGTTCACCGACCTGCCGGAGCGTTGGACTCTGAATTAGAAGACGTCAGGCGAATGATTTTGGTTATTGGCGCGGGGTCTTTGATTATTCTGCTCCTGTTATCACTGTGGACCGTGAAAACGTTGACCACCCCCGTACGAGAACTTGTGGAAGCAACAAGGACTGTCGCTTCTGGTGAATTCCGGCCTATCGAAGCGAAACTCAGCGGTGAAGCCGGCGAACTGATAGATGCGTTCAATGCGATCGGAGAAACATTGAACAGGAATTATAGAAGACTCTCTATAGTTAATTCGCTAAGCAGCGCATTGGTTTCGGATATTAGAGAAACCGATATCGGTCAGCGGGTCGTGGAAGCCGTGTCGGCATCTTTGAACGTTAGCGCTTGTGCGTTGCTGCTTCCCAACGAGGTAGGTGAACTCAAGGTGGCTTCCATGGCCGGCGGCAAAGAATGCGGTATTGTCGGGAGCATTCAATGGAATGACATCGCTTGGCTTTCGCGCATAGGTTCATCGGGCAGCCCGGTCATCGATAATAGCCTCAGGTCTCCTGAGGTTGGCAGCGTAGGATGCGGTGATAGTGTGCCCATCTGCAAGGCAATGGCGGTTCCGATGCCTTCGACGGACAAACCGGCCGGGATTCTTGCCGCGTTTAACTGCGTGGGGAGTCTGGATTTTACCCAAAACGATCTGGAGCTCCTCAGCGCGTGTGCCAACAATGCTGCCGTGGCTATACAGAACTCCGTCTATTTTCATCGCACTGAAGATGATTTGGATAAGATAAGGCGTCTAAAAGATGAACTCATTCAGTCGGAAAAGATGGCAGCCATCGGACAGCTTGTATCGGGAGTTGCCCATGAGTTGAACAATCCTATGGGTGTAATCATGGGATACGCAGAGCTGCTCGGGCAACTAGCGGAGACCGATAGAATCCATCTGTATACCACACGGATTTGGGAGGCCGCTCAGAGAGCTTCCGGGATTCTAAAAAACCTTCTTGTGTTTTCGCGAAAACATCCACATAAGACCCAACCGGTCGCACTCAACGACGTTATCATGAACGTGCTCGAGCTCCTTTCACATCCTTTGAAGCTAGAGAACGTCCACGTCATATGCGAACTCGATCAAGACTTACCGAATGTCATGGGCGACGCACAGGAGTTGCAACAAGTGTTCCTAAACCTGGTCACTAACGCGATGCAGGCTATGGAGGATACTCAAGGTGCGCGTCTGATAATCCACACCTCAAACCGGAACGGGCTGGTCTCCGCAACCATATCCGATAACGGCCCGGGCATACCGACTGAGTTGCATTCCAGGATATTCGAACCGTTCTTCACAACCAAACCCATTGGGAAAGGAACTGGCTTGGGGCTTAGCATCTGCTACGGGATAGTGACCGATATAGGGGGCACGATGCGTTTGGAAAGTGGCGCTGGACGAGGTACTTCATTCGTGATTGAGTTGCCTGCAGCCCCGCCCTCCTCTGAGAGAGTCGAAAATCATGCTGTAACAAAGTCGTATTCTGTGGTCGGACTCAGGGTCTTGGTGGTGGATGATGAAAGCGACGTGAGGGAGGTGATCAGCGAAATACTCAGGAGTGCGGGCTGCAGGGTAACTTCTGCCGATACCGGGAGAGCAGCGCTTTCGACTCTTTCGCAGGTCGCGGTGGATGCCATCGTTACCGATCTAAGGATGCCGGGTATGGACGGGATGGACTTCTTCAAAACCTGCGTAAAATTGTATCCTCACTATGCGGGCAGGTTCATATTCGTCAGCGGCGATACTTCGGGAGATCGCAATCCGGAATTCATCCAGGTTGCCGGAGGCAGGCTCCTCCACAAGCCCTTCAAGTCAGATGAATTGACTGTCCTGCTGGAAGAAGTGGCGGCGGACACTAAATAGATGAACCTAATGATGCAACACGAATGGGTTTGCAACTTCTAATGACATTCAAGATGAGAATCCTTGACGAATGTGAAACCGAAGAGCGCTGCCACATTGTGGTCCGGCGGAAGTCCAGACATGAAGCGTGATGAGATCTAATACCAGAAATAGCTCATTCGTAGATGGTGACGAGGCCCAACGGGGTTTCGCCGCGGATGCGTATTCAACGTTCGAAAGACAATCGGATGATTGATCCTGAGACGCGCCCGTCAATCGAACATCCTCAGTCATTCCGGAAGGAAGAGTACCGATGCATTTCAACTCCTGGTATCGAAACCGGAATGGATTCCGCTCAATCGGCGGCATCGATGGATTGGCATGTTGAAGTTGAACGGCACATCAAGATGTTGGAAGAAATGATGTATGCAAGCGAGGAAGGTTTTCTTTCCGTAGGCTCGAAGCTAATGGAGATCCACGCCGGCGCACAGGAGGTTTCACAGAAGTTGGCGAAACTCATGAATGATTACTCTGCGGAAGAGGGCACAAATTCGATAAATAGGCTGCGCGGCATTTCGGACAGGTCGAGCGAGCAATTGAACTCTTTCAATAGGTATTCCCTTGGGATTACGATGTCCCTGCAAAACCTGGAAGCCCCGCTTGAGGCTTTGCCCGATTCGATTCATGAATTCGACCGGCTTGTATCACATCTCAGGAAAATGGGAATAGTTGCACATATCGAAGCAGCGCGAATTGGAAGTGAAGGAATCGACTTTGTTCGCCTGGCAGAAAATGTGTCCCTGTTAGGAGAGCAAATTGCAGCGAAAACCAAAGAGGTTCGTACGTACGTGAAGGATGTCGGGCACGTAATAGCCACAAACAAGATTGCAATGAGAGAGATGATCTCCAAACACAGCTACGTAGCCAGTAACATCGGGAAGGATATGCAAAGCAACCTGCGCCTGTTGGAAGAGAAGCAAGGGCTATACCGACAGGCGACCTCGGCAATTTCAGCTAAATCGGACGAGGCAGTTAGCCAGATAAATCTTGTGGTGCAGTCAATCCAGTATCACGATATTACTCGCCAACAACTGGAACATATTCTGGAAGCCTTGCGAAAAATCCAGACAAGCAGCTCACTTGTTGAAGTTGTCCCCATCTGCGAAGTGCAGGTCGCACAGTTGCGAAGAGTCGGAGGGGAATTTGGAGCTGCCGTTTTGTCGATCATTGAGGCTCTCAGGAATCTATCGGGTGCGCTTACGATGATGCTTTCAGAAGCTGAGCAAATGGCCAGCTTCACGAAAGACTCTGGAAGTACTTTCTTTGACCATGTAGAACGTGGATTCCAAACTATCAGTGCGACGATGATTGATGACCACAACACCATCAAAACTTTCGCGGCTTCTCTCAGCAACATCAGCGAGAAGATTCGAGAGATGAGATCCTTCATGGATGAAATGGCCGATGTGGGACTTGAAATTGAGCTCTTAGCGCTGAACTCGCGTGTGAAAGCTGCAAAGATCGGGAAGGGAGGGGAGGCCCTCAGTGTAGTCGCAGAGTCGATTCAGCATGTTTCCTCGGATACGATTGAACAGGTGGAAAAAGTCATCGGTCGAATGTCAGTTATGGTGAACGTCATCGACGAACTTGAGAGGGTGGAAGTAACCGGCGATGTGGCCGATCGGGCCGAAGCCGAAACTTTCGATATCATGGGTAGGCTCTCAGCTATCGGGGAATCTTTTCATTCAAGCAACGCCGCAAGCGCTGAAGCTTTTATCGAAACTGAGCGAACATGTGCCGAAATCGTCCAGCAGGTGGAGTCGCTGACGGGAGAAATCACGAGGAATGGGGAACTTGCTTCTTTCATGATTTCGATTGGGGACACGCTGGAAGAGCTCAAAGAACAATTGAGGGCACACGTCCCTGAATCCATGCGCGCTAGCGTCGATGAACGTTTGGAGGAGATACGCAACTCCTACACGATGGAAAGCGAGCGGGTAACTCATACCGCTGTACTGGAGGGAAGCCAGAATGATGCCGATAGGTCTTCTGGCGGGGGTGATATAGAGTTATTCTAACATGATTCTTAGTACGGTACGTCTGATACAGGAGGACACAAAATGTCAAAAGTGATAATGACAGTCGATGATTCCAAAAGCGTTCGGCAAATGGTGTCGTTTACGTTAAACAGCGCGGGTTATCAGACTGTAGAAGCGGCCGACGGGAGTGACGCCCTTTCAAAACTCGGTGACTCCCTTACCATCGATATGCTAGTCACGGACTTGAACATGCCAAATATGGATGGCATCGACCTCGTGAAGAACGTCCGTGGCCAGCAAAGGCACAAATTCATCCCCATTCTTCTCTTGACGACAGAATCTCAGGAGGCGAAAAAGCAGCAGGGGAAGGCCGCCGGTGCGTCCGGATGGATAGTCAAACCGTTCAATGCCACTCAACTTGTAGACGTAGTAAGGAAGCTGCTGAAATGATGGACAGAAATCAACAAACATTCGTCGAAGAGGTGAAGGAACTCCTCGCCGACCTCGAAGAGGCCTTTCTCGAAATTGAAAGTGATACGGAGAACATGGAGCTGGTTGGGAAGATTTTCCGCGCCATGCACACCATCAAAGGGTCCAGCTCGATGTTCGGCTTTGATGAGATAGCTTCCTTCACACACGAATTCGAAACGGTCTTCGACAGCGTGCGGGAAGGAAGAATCAGAGTCACACCGGAGTTGATAACTCTTGGCCTCGCCAGTCGAGATCACATCGCATCGCTTCTTGCACTTGTGGAGAGCGGCGAGGTGGTTAATAATGCAATGAGAGCGGACGGCGAAGCGATCCTCGTTAGGCTGCGGACTATGGTTCCGGCTGCCCCGGTGGCTGAATCCTCCGGCGATGATCCCGCACCGGAGAGATTGAGCCTGCTCACAGAAGAAAGCAAACCAGCCCTCTTCAGAATCCATTTCAGGCCGCCGGAGAATATTTACCTACGGGGTCTGAATCCAATGAACCTGATTGACGAACTCGCTTCGATGGGCGAAGAAGAGCATGTTGCCCGGACGCTGGAACCACCGCCGGGGGAGAACCAAGAGGAGAGAATATGCTGTTCGTCTTATGAGATTCTTCTATTAACCAGACAGTCAGCCGAAGCTGTCCGCGATGTCTTTATATTTGTTGAAGAAGACAGCGAGCTTCGCATAGAGAGAGTGTACGATGCCGAGCCGATAGGCAAGGACATGTTGAAGTTGCTGATTGAGAAGATACGTACTTCCGCTGACATGCCGGTGTCAACGTTACAGTCGATTGTCGAAGGGATGCTGTCGCACGGAGAAAACTGGAGCAATCATCCCGTCCAATCCTCCCAAAACGTCCGCCGTCCCGCGCAAAAAGCAACTCAGAACATCAAGGTCCCCTCCGAGCGGCTCGACAAGCTCGTGAACCTTGTGGGCGAGCTGGTAACTGTGCAGGCGAGGCTGAGTCAGGCTGCAGCCGATCTCTCCGACGCTTCGCTTACTCAAATCGCGGAAGAAGTGGAGTCGCTGACTGCGGAACTGCGCGACAACGCGATGAGCATCAGGATGGTGCCGATAGGAACGACATTTGCGCGCTTTCAGAGACTCGTTCGCGATCTTTCGATGGAGCTCGGTAAAGAAATTCAGCTTGTCACCGAAGGCGAAGAGACTGAGCTCGACAAGACCGTTATCGAGCGTCTTGGGGATCCTCTGGTACATATGATCCGCAATTCGATCGACCACGGCATCGAGCCCCCCGACAAGCGCGAGGCGAACGGCAAACCAAGGAAGGGAACCATCCGTCTCGCGGCCGCCCACTCTGGCACGAACGTAGCCATATCGATTGCAGACGACGGAGCCGGATTCGATATCGAAGCGATAAGACTTAAGGCCGTTATGCATGGCCTCCTGGACCCGGAGGCGAATCCGAGGGAGCAGGAACTTCTCTCGCTCGTTTTCGAACCGGGGTTCTCGACGGCGAAAGAGGTGACGAACGTATCCGGCCGCGGCGTCGGGATGGATGTGGTCCGGAAGAGCATCGAAGACCTCGGCGGTAAACTAGAGATAGCCAACGATCCCGGCAAAGGGTCGGTAATCACTCTCAAGCTGCCTCTTACCCTCGCTATCATCGAAGGCTTGCTCGTGAAGGTCGCCTCTGAAATGTTTGTCCTCCCTCTCGCGATAATCAAGGAGTGCGTGGAGCTTTCATCCGCTGCTTCCAGGAAGGGAAACGGGGGACAGCTGATCAATGTCCGCGGGGAAATCATTCCTTACGTAAGGCTTCGCGACTACTTCGGTCTGG
>JBJKQU010000028.1:0-2697 GCA_046705025.1 Candidatus Kryptoniota bacterium
GCAGAATCTTGTTCGGTGGATATATCGGCGCACTCTCCGCGCTAGCGCCCGGTACCGCTGACGGCAAACCGGTTTTGTACACGAGGAGCAGTGGACTCCCGGACAATTCCATCAGATCCGTCGCGGAGGATGATTCGGGCAGGATTTGGGTGGGAACTCGTTACGGCGGCGCGGCGGTCAGGGTCGGCGGCAGTTTCATGTGTATCGGCGTGCGGGATGGACTGATAAGCAGCGGCGTTTGGGCGATGTACATCGATAGGAATTACGGCAATTTTTTCGCTACTCAACTGGGCCTGCAGAGACTTGAAGCAGGAAGTCTGCGAAACCGCCACTGGCTGGATTATGGAGAATCATCTCCCTATTACGCGGTCGGTACTTTCAAGCCCTCCAACGGACATACGTATCTCTGGGCATGCGATGAGGAAGGTGTGTTCCTGTCCGATTTATCCGCCGAAGCTTATCCCGACGTCCCGCCAACCGTCAGAATGTCCGCGGTCCTCGTCAATGGAAGGGAGCTCCCCGTCGATTCGATTGCCCGGGAACCGGACGGGCTGAGACTTCAATATTCCCAGAACACGGTGACGTTCGCGTTCGCGGGGATCAGCCTCCGGGATGAAGGGAATCTCGATTATCGCTACCTCCTTCATGGAGTGGATTCCGACTGGCATTTCCTGCCGCACAGGCTGCCGGTTACTTACGCCGCTCTCAGACCGGGCAGGTACATTTTCGAAGTCAAAGCCGTTAATCCCGAGGGGCTGCAAAGCCTTCAACCGGCGATGGTGTCACTCATTATCGTGCCGCCCTACTGGCGAACATGGTGGTTCGCGGCGTCCGTTGCCGCGCTGCTGCTGACTGTCATATACTTTTCCATAAGACTCAGGTTTAGAAGACTGATCGAGATTGAAAGGGTCAGAGCGAGGATCGCCACCGATCTTCACGATGACATCGGGGCCGGACTCACAAGAATAGCAATCCTTGCCGAGGTCGCGGCACGCCAGTCGGGCGAACTCGCGGCAGGCCCGGTTCAGGTCCAAGAAGGAGAAGGCGGCCTTTCATCGCGCAGCCTGATGGTTCGTATCGGCGCGAACGCACGCGAGCTCGTGGACTCGATGAGCGATGTGGTATGGTCCATCGACCCCCGCAACGTCACTGCCGGTGATCTTCTCGTTCGCTTCCGCTTATTTGCCTTCGAGATATGTGAGGCGAAAGGAATAATACTGGAGCTGGACGAGGACAGGCAAATCGAGTCGCTTCGTCTCGATCCGGCCGTGATGCGCACACTGCTGCTGATCTGCAAAGAAGGACTGAACAATTCGGTAAAGCATTCGAACTGCCGAAGGGTCCGTATGAGCCTCAGGTATGCCGAAAAAAAGATCCGGCTCGAGATGTCTGATGACGGGAGCGGATTCGACCCCGGGAGACAGTACAGCGGACATGGTCTTGAGAGCATGCGGCTCAGGGCTGAGAAGTTGAAGGGCGAGTTTATTCTTCGTTCGTCTCGGGGAAAGGGGACTTCAGTCAAAATCTCCATTCCACTGGACGCATGAAGCGCGTCTTTAAAGCCGCCTGGCTAACAGTACATTCGTTCAGTTGCCTGGCATGGAAGTAAATCTTAGGCTGTCACTTGGATAAATCATATGAGAGAACGAATCTGAAAATGGATGTCGACGACAGTTCCATCCGTGTCTGCGTCGTAGAAGACGACGACGAAATCAGAAACGGTCTTTGCTGGCTGCTGAATCACTCCGACGGATTTGTTTGCATGGGCACCTGCCGCAATTGCGCGGAAATCCTGAAAAGCATCGAGGAGGAGACACCGGACGTTATCCTCATGGATATCGGTCTTCCGGGCAAATCGGGGATCGAGTGCGTTCAGATGATTAAGGAACAGTATCCTAGAGTGGAAATACTTATGGTGACGGTTTACAGCGACGAGGAGAAGGTGTTCCAGTCGATAAGAAACGGGGCTGTCGGATATATCCTGAAAAACATCTCATCGGACAAGCTTCTTGAGGCCATAAAGGAGGCTTACCGGGGCGGGGCGCCGATGTCGCCCGAAATCGCCAGAAAAGTCATCGGGTATTTCAGAACCGGCGACAGGAGCGAGCTTACCGCGCCTCTCTCCCAGAGGGAGGTCGAGGTGCTGCAGTGCCTCATCGACGGATACTCCTACAAGTCCATCGCGGACAAACTCTTCATAAGCGTGCATACGGTTAGATTTCATCTGCACAACATCTATGAAAAACTCCATGTCAGGTCCAGGGCCGAGCTGGTAGCCAAAACGGTCAATAAGAAAGTCCCCTGACAGGCCCCATCAAGCCGCGCTCAGAACAGTAAACTGTACATTCGTACAGTTGCCGTTCATCGTGGTGTTTCGGATTTTCGGTTGAAGAGAGAATTGAGGAGTGACGGTCTGCAATAGGAAATATCGATCAAGCAGATGGTTGTCCGGACGCACGCTCCAAACCCGAACGTAAGGATCCGCCTGAGGTGAAAAAGATCATGGTTGTTAAATGAACTTCCAAATTGAGCTGCGGGATGTTACATTCCAACTGAGTCGTGTATTGTTGGCATGCAGTACAATTCAACTATCCCGGGAAACACCGGGAAAAACTAAAAGGAGGTAACTCAGATGTCGGGTTTGAGGTATGTCAAGGCGTTAGCGGTTGTCGCGATTCTGGCTGCGACGTCTCCCGG
>JBJKQU010000029.1:0-70212 GCA_046705025.1 Candidatus Kryptoniota bacterium
TTTGATTTAACGCAAAGTTCGCAAAGACAAATAATCGCAGAGACCGCGAAAGAATATAGTTGTTCTGCGTGCTTTGCGCCTCCTTTGCGTCCTCTGCGTTGAATGTTTTTAAATTGAGCCACTACCGTCGGTCACGGGCGACGGTAATGTGACGGCTACGGAAGTATGTTTATCCCAAGCTTCTCACGGTATTTCAACCATCGCGGCCCCGGGGGACATTCGCCGCCGCGGAAGAACGCTGTCCCGTAGTCTGACTCAAGAACCTGCCCTTCATTAGAGTTGTTGCAACCACTAGACTGGATCCCTTCGAAGAAGATCACTGTTAGCGACTATATATAGGCTGTATCTGGCTATCTATATTAGATACAGTCTATTTACAGACCGTTCTATATCTTGCTCCTTAAACCCTGCTCAGTTATATTTCTTCAAAAGTGAAGTCACTAAAATGAATTTCGGCGAAATCAGCGACTCGGCTGTCCTGACGGAGCTCGGCGAACGCGTAAGGCAGGAAAGGCTCAATCAGAACCGGACGCAAACCGAGATAGCAGAAACTGCAAGAGTCGGACTGAATGTCATCAAGCGCCTTGAAAGCGGTGAGGGGTGTACTCTTTCAAGTCTCGTCCGCATACTTCGCGCGCTTGGCAAAGTGGACGAGCTGGACAACTTCCTCCCGGCGCCCGGCATAAGTCCGATCGAGCTGGCGCGACTGGCGGGAAAGAAACGCAAGCAGGCTTCAGGCAACCGAGGCCGGCGCCGGCATCAGGAGGACGACAAGAGTGGCGGCTAATATCAGAAGGCCGACGGTTGCCAACGTCTTCCTGTGGGGAAAAAGAGTCGGCGCAGTAGCGTGGAACCCCGACAGACATATCGCCGAGTTCGAGTACGCACCGTCCTTCATCGAAAACGGGTTCGACGTTTCGCCGCTTACACTTCCACGGCAGAAAGGCATCTTCTCGTTTGCCGGGCTGAACCCTGATACCTACCGCGGCCTCCCGGGACTCCTGGCCGACTCGCTTCCCGACAGATTTGGAAACGCACTCATCAACGTCTGGCTCGCGAGGCAGGGAAGATCTCCGGATGATTTCAGCTCCGTCGAAAGGCTATGCTACATCGGCTCTCGCGGCATGGGAGCGCTCGAATTCAAACCGGCCCTTGTCAGACAGTCGACGAAGACCACGCCGGTGGAAATAGCCGAGCTAACGAACCTCGCAAACCAGGTATTGAACAACCGCGAAGCTTTAACAGTGAATCTTGGAGATGAGGAGGACGCGCTCAACACGATCATCCGCATCGGCACGTCGGCGGGAGGAGCACGGGCCAAGGCACTCATCGCGTGGAATCCGGCTACGAATGAAGTGCGCTCGGGGCAGGTAACACCGCCGCCGGGCTTTCAGCAATGGATTTTGAAGTTTGACGGCATCAGTGACAAGGCGCTCGGCGACCCACAGGGATACGGCCGGATCGAGTACGCTTATCACCGAATGGCGGTCGAGGCGGGAATAGAGATGAGGGAGTGCAGGCTATTTGAGGAGGGAGGGCGAGCCCACTTCATGACGAGAAGATTCGACCGCGCGGAAGATGGGAGTAGAATTCACATGCAGTCGCTCTGCGGCCTGGCCCACTATGATTACAACATGCCGGGCGCCCATGGGTATGAGCAGGTCTTTGCCGTAATTCAGAAACTTCAAATTGGGTACACCGCCCTAGACGAGATGTTCCGCCGGCTGACGTTCAACGTGGTCGCCCGTAACCAGGACGATCACACGAGGAACATCGCTTTCCTGATGGGAACCGACGGGAAGTGGAAGCTGGCCCCTGCGTTCGATGTCACCTGGGCCTACAACACGAGGAGTCCGTGGACGGGCAAGCACCAGCTCAGCGTCAACGGAAAGAGGGACGAGATTACCCGCGATGACTTCCTGACCATCGCAAAGCAGTTCGGGATCAGAAAGGCAACTGACATGATCGAACGGGTTATTTCAGTCGTCAAGCGCTGGCCTGACTATGCCGGCGAAGCCCGTGTGGCAGGAGATCACCTGAAGTACATCGCCTCGACGCATGCAACGTCAATTTGACGCCGGAGCCTGCCGGCAGGTTGTCGAAAACGGCTAAGAATCAACCCGCGAAACACGCAAAACTGTGACACAAATATGTTCGCGTCCATTCGCGTATTTAGCGGGCAAAGGATAGAGTATTCCGACAGACTACTGCGGAATCAAAGCATGGAGACACCGAGGCACAGAGTGAGAATTAGTTACCCTCTATCTTACGTCTTCGTGTCTCCCGTGGTTTAAATCTATCTACCGACCAATGCTGGACTAGAATCGTTCCTGAATATCCACCCTGTCGCTGACGGGCATCGAGCGCGGGATAGTCACCGTGGTCGAGATATGACTAACGGAGCTCCCGCCGACCATCACTTCCAGCCTGCCTGCTTCGATAACGCGCTTCATGTGTGCATTGATAAAGGAAATCTCGTACGGCGTCAACTTGAAGGCTACCGTCTTAGTTTGGCCCGGTTCGATTTCTACACGCTTGAAACCTTCCAGCTGCTCGACCGGCCTCGTAACTGACGTGCACCTCTGCCGGATATACAGCTGAGCAACCTCCTCCCCTGCACGTTTTCCCACGTTCTCTATGTCGGCGGTGACTATGAATCCGTCGGTCACCTGCGGATCATCCACCACGCGCAGATTTGGATACTTGAATTCCGTGTAACTCAGCCCAAATCCGAAGGGATAAAGGGGGCCTATCGGCAGGTCTATGTACTTCGAACTAAAATGGTTCGTCGGCGAGGGCGGACGTCCGGTGTTCATGTGGTCGTAGTAAACTGGAACCTGTCCGACGGTCCTCGGAAACGACGCCGTCAGCTTCCCGCTCGGATTATAGTCGCCGAACAGGACATCCGCTATCGCGTTGCCCGATTCGGTTCCGAGGAACCAGCTCTCCACAATCGCGGGGATATGTTGCGCCGACCACGAGATTGAAAGCGGCCGGCCGTTCATCAACACCTCGACCACAGGCTTGCCGAGTGCGACTATCTTTTTGGCAAGTTCAACCTGGACTCCCGGGATGTCCAGGAAGGCGCGCGATTCGGCTTCACCCGTCATGTCGGCGCTTTCGCCGACCACCATTATCACGACGTCGGCCTTCTTCGCCGCCTTCAATGCGTCGGCGAATCCCGCCGTCGAAGTGTCGGTTATGCCGCACCCCTTTGCGTAGAATACCTTTGTTTCCGGAGACAGCTTCGCCTTGATCCCATCGAGCACATTTGTCACCGGTCCCGGCTTCCCCTCGCAGTGCCAGCAGCCGAGCATGTCGGGCTTGTCCTCGGCAAGAGGACCTATCACCGCCAGGGATTTTACATTCTTGCTGAGAGGCAGAAGATGATCTTCATTCTTAAGCAGCACTATAGCTTCGCGCGCTTCCTGCCGCGCTAATTTGAGATAATCCGGAAGCAGAAGCGATGTCTTCGCTTTTGCGACATCGACGTACGGGTTTTCGAAAAGTCCCATCTTGAACTTGATCCGCAGGATCCTCCGAACGGCATCGTTTATAACACTCATAGGCACCTTGCCTGACTTAACCAGCGCCTCCAGGTGATCGTGATAAGGACCGACCATGTCCATGTCGACGCCTGCTTCGACCGCCTTCCGTGTGGCCTCCGACGAATCACAGGCAATTCCGTGCGCTATCAGCTCACCCACTGCATCCCAGTCGCTGACGACGAATCCATTGAAGTGCCACTCCGCCTTTAATATTGTTTTCAGCGTAAACGAGTTTGCACTAGCAGGCACACCATCAAGGTCGTCGAACGCACTCATAACTGTCCCGGCACCGGCGTCAATCGCGGCTCTGAACGGGGGTAGATAGACATCGCGCAGCGTTATTTGCGACACATCCGCCGTGTTATAGTCACGCCCTCCTTCCGCGGCGCCGTAGGCGACATAGTGCTTGGCACAAGCTAACAACTTGCTCTGAGGCGAAAGACTGTCTCCCTGGTACCCTCTGACATAGGCCTGTCCCATCACCATCTCAAGGTAAGGATCTTCTCCTGCTCCCTCGGCTATCCTTCCCCATCTCGGATCGCGCGCGATATTGATCATCGGCGAGAAGGCCCACCTGATCCCCTGTGAACGCGCCTCCTCGGCTGCAACCTCCGCGCTTCGCTTCACGAGCTCCGGATCCCAGGTGCTCGCCTGAGCAAGCGGAATCGGAAAGATCGTCGAGTATCCGTGGATGACATCGAGCCCGAAGAGTATAGGTATGCCGAGCCTCGATTCTTTTACAGCAGCGGTTTGAAGCTCATCTATCTCTTTCGGCGATACGATGTTGAGGAATGAACCGACCCGCCCCTCTCTCGCGAGCTGCTTCGAATCGGACGTGAATCCGGAGTACTGGCACATCTGCCCGATCTTTTCTCGGAGTGTCATGCGACTCAGGAGGTCGTTGACCCGCTCCTCGACCGGAAGCTTTGGGCTTAGATAAGCTGGGGTGTCCGCCTTCTGCAATGGTCCGGACCGTACGGCCGCGAAAGACAGAGCCGACACGACGAACAACAGTATTGCGCAGACAGCGGGCAACGAGCTGCCGGGCTTTGGAGATGAGATTGAAAGGTTATGGATGACGTGAGCGCGACGCATTTCTTCCTCCACGGATTTAATATCCGTTCATTTTACATATAGGGGTAATCTTGTGCAAGAAAAATCATTCGTAAGCAGCCATGGACTGCTTTTCGGACTGATTTGGAACGGTTCCATGTTGCCGGCCCCTGTGTCCGATTGCAAGAAGCATTTTGCTGATTCAGTCCTTGAGAGCCTGCCGTACAATGGCTCACTTCAATACCTCGAACGAATCTGACAGTTTTATGTCGGCCGATGAGTTGCCGATCATGACGTTGAATTTGCCGGGATCCACCTTCCATCTTCTCAAGCCGCTATCATAGAACGCGAGTCGGTCTGCTGTAAGGACAAATTCGACTCTCTTCTTTTCACCCGGTTTGAGACTTACCCTATGGAATCCCTCAAGCTCTTCTATGGGCCGCTTCAAACCGCGGGCGGTATCGTGAACGTACAATTCCACAACGTCGTCCCCTTTTCGATTGCCGATGTTCTGCACGTCCACACTTACATAGACCTTACCGGTCGGACTGATCACGTTCGGCCTTATCACCATTCCGCTGTATTTGAATTTCGTGTAGCTTAGTCCGTATCCGAAAGGAAACAGCGGCTTTCCTTTCAAATACATGTAGGTCCTGCCTTTTCTGATATCGTAATTATAAAACGGAGGGAGCTGTGCAATAGATTTATAGAATGTTATCGGGAGTTTTCCGCCGGGATTGTAATCCCCGAATATCACATCAGCAATTGCTTTACCTCCTTCCTCACCCGGAAACCACGCCTCGATAATTCCCGGTATATTCGCCTTCGTCCAGTCGATCGACAGCGGGGCGCCGTTGATCAGGACCACTATCGTTCTGGGATTGGCCTTGTAAACTTCCTTTATCAATTGCTCCTGAACACCCGGCAGCCTCAGGTGGGACCGGTCATGGCTTTCTTCTTGCACGCTTTTATCTTCGCCAACGAATACAATCGCCACGTCGGCCTCGCTCGCCACTTTTGCGGCTTGCTCTATTGAAGGCTCGTAGTCCCACCCCAAATGCGCACAAGCATTGTCGACATCCTGGAAATATTCCATCTCGATACTATATGGATGCCCGGCCTCGAGTTTGATCGACGCTCTATAGGTATGCGGTGACTGATCGTGCCACTCGTCGATAAGTAATTTGCCGTCAATAGAAAGACGACCGCCGTCATCTGTATTCATTTGGAACCGATAGGTTCTGGACACGGGAGGGACCAGCGTAGCTGTCCACCGAGCAGAGTAATTATTTCGATTTATACTCGCGGCCGGCGTGCCCCATCGCCAATTGAAATTGATCTGTCTGTCGATTCGTACCAATACGGGTTTCCCCGACAAAGCCTTATTGTCGAAATATTCTCCCTTCCATCCATGTTGTCCTCCTTTTCCGCCGGCGGCTGTTAAATACCTCGCCTGAATTGTCGACCATATTCCACAACCCTTTGCATACAGGACCTTCGTTCCGGAAGACACGGCATTTCGTATCCCTTGTAATGGAGTTATCGAGTCGGATGAGATTCCGCTGTAAGTGCCGAATTGACATTCCGCGGCGTTCGGCCCAATGACGGCAATTGATTTCACATCTTTGGATACCGGCAGCAAATGATTCTCGTTCTTCAGCAGGACGATTGATTCAAGCGCTGTTTGTAGAGCTAACTCCTTATGTGCTTTGCTGTTGACGACACTGTAGGGAATCCTGGTGAAAGGGACCCTTCCCGGCGGATCGAACATCCCCAACCGAAACCTGACTGTAAGCACTCTGGCAAGAGCGCTGTCAATCGCTTTCACCGAAACCAAACCTTCTTTGACCGCTTTCAGCAGATAACCCTGATATGTGCTTCCGCGAAGATCCACGTCGTCACCGGCCTTGAGTGCTACCGCCGCGGCTTCCTCCGGCGATCCAACGTACCGGTGAGTGTCGTACAGGTTCCTGATGCCTCCCGCATCGGAAATGACATATCCGTCGAATCCCCACTCGTCTCTCAGAATGTGCGTCAACAATTCTTTGTCGGCAGTACACGGGACGCCGTTGATTGAGTTGAAGGCCACCATCACCGATTGTGCATCGGCATCCGCAACGCACGCTTTGAACTGAGGCAAGTAGTAGTCATTCAATACACCATCACCGACGTTTGCCGAAGTCCAGTGACGTCCCCACTCGTCGCTGTACACCGCAAAGTGTTTCAAAGTGGACGCGACTTTGAGATACCTCGGGTTGTTGCCCTGGAGCCCTTTGACGAAGGCGACTCCGATGCGTGACGTCAAGTAGGGATCTTCTCCGTACGTTTCCTGTACTCTTCCCCACCTCGGATCTCTTGCCATGTTGATGACCGGAGCAAAGAAGGTAAGATACCTGTTGTTTTTGTATTTGTTAGCCAGTGCTCGGCCTTCATCTGAAATTGCCGAAGCTGCTTTGTATATCAAACCCGGATCCCACGTACTTGCCATTGCAATAGCCTGCGGGAACACCGTCGTAGGCACTCTGGGATCGGTTGGTACTACTCCGTGAAGGCATTCGGTTCCGATTGTATAGGCATGAATCCCCAGGCGAGGAATAGCGGGTTCGGTAGATCCCAGCTGTGAGATTTTTTCTTTCAGCGTCATTCTTGAGAGCAGGTCCCGTACTCTAGCCGCAATCGGCCGATCAGGATTCAGATAGATCGGTTTCTTATCCTGGCACAGACCGAGAGAACTTAGACACACCAGAAGAAGCACAATCAGTATTCTATTTCGGATGGGAACAGACATTAGTCTCCTGAGAGTTAATTTTGTACAATTATAGTTCAACATGGTTACAAGAATTGCCACGAGCTTCAGCGCTACATGCTCCGCCCATCGCGAGCGCGTCAGAGGAATTGCCACGAGCTTCAGCTCGTGGACCGGTGGGATAGCCCCAGGCGGGTTTTAACCCCATTACGCCTGCCGATCAGGCCTAAAGCCCATCTCGTGAGAATTAAAATCGTGACCTAAAGGTCGCGGCTATATCTCCGGCACTGTAACGACCGAATATTACCTCGTTCGATGAAAGCCGGCCTCTTGCAGAGCCGTTTGAACGTAAGGTATCTTCATGAACTCATTCCATACTCCACCACTCCTGAAATTTTCCAGCATCAAAAGCATGTTCCCTTCATCGATACCATTGTACCCAGTATCATACCAATTCTCCTCGGGGTTAAACGAGTCTGTGAATCCATACGGGGTCCATATCTTACTCGAATACTTGTCGTACATATATTTTAGTGTTGGCAGTGCGAGTGTCGGAATAAGCGGTATCGAAGCCGCAACCGCCGACGGCGCTACGGTTCCTTTGAAAGGCACTCCGTAGCCCAGGTATCCGTTTTCCCCATCGCAAGCGGTCCACCCCCACAGAAGCGTATCGGCGTTGTTTCGCTTTGCCCAGCTAAGGCAAAATCGCCGGTTGGCCGTCAACGCATTGACGGCGTTTTGCCAATAATTGGCGTAGTTATCCTTGATTCCATTGAAATTAAACCAACAGGCGGGAAACTGGTACAAATACGCGTCCGGCGAAAATGCACCGCCGGGAGTGAGGAAAGCTCCCGTTCCGTAAGGATTAATGAAGTGATAAGTACTTGCCCAGGTATTCCAGCTGCCAGCGGGAATGGGGTGAGTCGGGGAGCCCATTGCCAGAAGGTAAACCAGGATATACTCATTGTATCCGGTGAACGCACTCGAGAATCCGTTCTCGGGAGTCCACTCGCCTGCAATCCCACCGTCGGGTCGCATGAACGCTCTCCAATTCGCGTCCGAATATAATTTCCGGGCTAGAGTGTTGATCGCCGGTTCTTTGAAATGCTCCATGCACAGAAGTACTCCGCACATGAGTATTCCGGAATCGATTGTCGACACTTCACTATTTCCGAAGCGCTGGCCCGTTTCATTGTTTATGAAATGATAGAACAAGCCATCATGCCCTCGTACATAGAAGTCATTTACATTGCTTGTATCCCTGTAGAAACTATTCAGTATCAACAAGACGCGCTGATATGCTTCCTGATGACTTATCCATCCCCTGGTATCTGCTATGCAAATCGACGAAAGAGCAAATCCTTCGGTGGCGATACTCACGCGATGAGAAACGACCGGCGAAGCGTCGCCCAAACCTGTGTTGGGATCTACTCCGTTCCAGAAGTATTCGAAGGCTGCCTTCTCAACCTTGACGAGAAATTGCTTGTCGTTTACGTTCAGAGTGTCCCATGTCGTGGGGTATGTATTATTCACAATACTCGTGGTGGGCTGGACGACCTGACAAGACCCAATCTCCAGAGAGAGGATTGCCAGAAAGAATATTGATAAGAAGGCCGGTGAGATTTTCATTCTGCTAAGACTCTTTTTCATGGTGACGTGGAGGCGAAGCTTCTTCACCTCGCCTCCACGTTCATCGTTACTTCAAGAGCATCATTTTTCTCGTCAACATATGCGAGCCTTCGCGCAGCGAATAGAAGTATACGCCGCTGGCGAACCTGTCCATGTTCACGGTGAAGCTGTACTGACCGGCGTTCATGTGTCCGTTATGAACCACGTCGACTGCTTCTCCGAGCACGTTGTATATCTTCAGGCTGACGTTGCCTGACTGTTTCAATCCCACTTTAATCACCGTGGACGGGTTGAACGGGTTCGGATAGTTTTGGCTCAACGTGAAACTGGTCGGTACGGCGTTGACGGGTTGTTTCACTGCCAATAGAGTTGGGTACCAGTTCAAATCGCCGAGCGGTTTTCCGTCCGTACCCATGGTCATTAAAGAAGAGTTCGTATAGGCCAGGTTCTCCGGCACAGCATATCCTTGTTTTTGAGCCCAGTTCTTCGAGACCGGCCCGAATACGTCAGCCGGATTAGTTATGTCCTGCCTCCAGAGCGTGGATGTACTTATCGTTCCGCTCCAGCGTGCGAGGGTATATGCGTCCAGACCGGTAACCATTGGACCGACGATAGATGCTGAAAATCCCGGATCAGCCTTGACGTTGTTTGACGCCGAAAAGCCCGGCCAGACTGTCTTATCCGCGAACATCGCAGTGGTTAGACTGTCCATCCAGGTGGGCGGGACGATGTAGTCCTTTGCGCTGTCATCGATCGCCGCAATAGTGCTGTCAATTCCGCTCTGCCAGAAATAGGCGTTGTTATCTACTGTGATTTTTCTGCCCGCCTCCGTCAGATTGTATGGCGGCTGACTGAACTGCAGGAGGGAGTCAAGATCGATCACCGCCGGAGGGTCGTTTCCCAACCCGCCGAACCTGACAGAATTGGAATCCAATCCCCATGCGTATGTGTCGTAGAAGATGTTGTTCGAAATGACTGCGGAGTCCACCTGATATACACGCAAAGGCATCCAAGCACATCCGACCATCGTGTTGTGCTCAAATTGGAGGTATTGAAGATTGTCATTCCCCCATATGCCAAACGAGATGCCGAAGAAAGTATCGTTGACAAACTGCAAAGTGTCGGCAGCTTCGGCAAAAATAATATTGGTCGGGAAGCTGGCTTGTGACTGGATGTTTCGGAATTCAGTATTCGTTATATAAACGCTGTTGCTGTCGCCGCCGTAACTGATTAAGGCGCCCTGCCCTGCTGTAAAATTGTCGAACACACAGTGATTAATCCGCAGCCACGCATGCACCGGAATCCCGTCGAGGATTCTGTCGTCTCCAGTCGTTATCAATCCGTCGGTCCGCTCGCCCAGGAAGTAGAGATTATTTAAACTGATGTTCCCGTCGTCGCATTCGGCAAAACGGGCAGGTGTGGTGTTGTCGGTAAGGATAAAGGGCTCGATCACGGGCGGCATACCGGTAACGGGATTGTTCTTTCCGATTATGGTGAGCGTTCCGCCGCTGAAATTGGCGAACAGGTTGATCGTAGCGGTAAAGAAATATGTCGTATCTACACTTCCGGTCTGCTGCAGCACGTAAACCCTGTTGGGGTCCTTCCGCGCTCCGGTCGCGGTCGTGTCACCGGCAATGACGTTGTTGATGTTACCCGGCGGCATCGCTGACACATAAAGAGTGTCCGACGATTGCGCAAACGACGAGCCCGGTGTCAGACAGAACACGGTGCTCGCCGCTAGCAACATAGTGGCAACTATCTTTTTCATGGTGTTTCTCCTCCTTAGGTTTTTCGATATCCGATGAGGTTACACCGGACACCGCTTTATTAGTTGGCATATGCTCCTGTTTCCCCTTAATGCCTTTCTCCTTCCGCCCATTAGGCGCCGGCATTATTGCAAATTCCACCGAAGCCCTAATTGAGCGACCGAGCCGTAATCACTTTCAGAGGTGGGGAAACCCGTTCCCTGAACCACATAAGTATCACTCGCATTATTCAGATCGACCAGGTTGAGGTAAACGACCAGGCCGGGCCACGGGAGACTCTGTTTGGCAGTCAAGTCCCAGCGCAGATATGAAAGCTTCGCGGGACGAAGTTCCGGGTACTGATCCGTTCCGGTCGATACGTTCGACTGGTATATCATGGATACGACGACAGAAAAACCCCGGTAGTCATACCCGGCGGAAAGATTTACGACGTTATCCGGCTGATATATCAGTCGATCGGTATAGAAAGTATCCACGTGGACCGGAATGTAAGTAGGAAAAACGCCGGGCTCCGTGACTGTAAACGGATATTTTGCGCTCGAGAAAATATGAGTGTAATTGATGTTAAACACCAATCCGCTCAGCACTCCCGGCAAGTACCAGAGGTGGGTTTCCCAGTCAAACTCCGCACCATAGTCGTCAACGCGATTGGGGTTGTTGAAGTCAGTAGTCACGTGATAATCCAACTGGGTGGAGTCAAGACCCGGATAGAGAGATGTATTGCTGATGTAATTGCTCTGCGGGAATATCATGTCATCTATTCTCTTCAGGAATCCACCGACGGTAAGGAGCCCGATCGCGTTGTTATAGAAGGAAAGCTGCACGTTATAGTTATGTGAATGAGCAGGCTGCAAAGCGAAGTTGTTCCAGGTGACCGAGCGGCTGTTCGGGAATAAATCGATCGTCGGTATGATTGAGGTGAAATCTGGGTACGCAAGCGTGTTGGTGTAGGACAGGCGGGCTATGAGCCATGAAACCGGCTTGTACGTCAAGCTCACGTCAGGCAGCAAATAACCGTGGTACACATCAATAGTGGTATCCCGGGCAGGGTAAGGACTCGGATAATAAACATTCGTCAGAGTTGCGTCTGCAATTCTGGCGGTTCTGTATGCTGTCGTGAGGCCCTGGTATCGAGCTCCGCCTATGAGTGTCAATTGAGAACCGATGTTAACAGTTGCCATGGCGTATGCGGCGCTCTCATACTCATTTCCGGAATAGTTGTTCGCAATGTCGCCGTAAGGGTCGGGAGAGTAACCCCATGGCTGCCAGCCCGCTTTCTCGGCTCCCTGCCTGACGAAATCGACTATTTGCGACAAAAAGCCCATGTCCATCGGAATCCCCGGCGCGTAGCTGCCATTCAAAAAATTCCCGAAATCATAACTCGGGCTTTCGAACACCGTTATGGGAAGTGTATAGCTCTTCGACGGATTCAGGTTATAGGGAGTCTGTTCCATCCATGGATTGGCATTAATGATTGCACCGAACACGGTAGATTTGGAGTCGAAGAATAGCCCGCCGCCCGCATCATTGGTGCTGTAACTCCGGTGAGTGTAACGATACGCTCCACCGAACTTCACAATTCCCGAGACAACATCTGATACGGTTATGTTTCTCGAAATGTCGATCGATCCCGCAATATTCCTCTGCATTGTAATATTGTTGCTCGTGTTCATGTTTAAGAGGTCCATGGTTTTCGGGGTGACCTTGGCAGAAGCGGCCTGGGCAATCACTACAGGAGGTGAAGACTGCGACACAGTCGCCAGATTCGCCGGGTATTCCTGAAATGTCACCCCCCAATTTCCCCGGGAAATATTCTCCGAGAGCGAGTGAGAAACCTTCGCGTCCACATCGAACGACAGGACGTTTTCCTTCAAGTCGAGAAGGTTCGTCATAACATCAAGCTGCGCCGGCGAGTACGAGGCGTTTTCGAAAATCTGATTCGAGGCGAGGCTGTACTCCTGGCTGAGCGTCTGCGTTGTCGTGTTGCCCTGGCTGAAGAAGTTCATGAAATCAATCTTACCGCCCGGCAGCCTGTAATCCATATTGACAGTTCCGTCATATCGTCTCGTGATGCGGGGATTAAAGGTGAGGGTGAGATTATCAAGCAGTAAAGGATTATAGCCGGGATTCTTGGACGCGAGGGAATAGCCGGCACCCAACGCATCGCTCGACAGGTTCTCCCGGTCGACAACCCCCTGTACCAAAATACCGAGCCGTTGATTTAGAAACCTGTCTCCGACTGTGGCGGAAAAATTGTAATCGCCGAACTGACTCCGAAGGCGTTCGTATCCTCCCTGCGTGGAGAGCTGAATCTCCGGCGCTCCCGAAGACGTCTGCCTTGCTTCCCTGATTTGGAAGTTCACGACTCCGCCCAAAACATCCGCATTCATATCAGGGGTCACCGTCTTGAAGACCTCTATGCCGCTAAGCATGTTCGATGAAATCATGCTCATGTTCACGGCCCGGTCACTGCTGCTCGTCGCAGCCATTTCTACTCCATCAACCTCGACCCGGTTGTACTTGGGCTGCAATCCGTCGATGGAGACTTCGTATCCCTGCCCTCCCTGCCTGAGTAGATAAACACCCGGGAGTCGGCCGAGTGACCCGGCAGCATTCTGGTCCGGCAGCTGCCGAATCCGAGCGGCAGATACAACGTTCACTATCTTGTTCGAGGAGAGCTCCTGGTTTATCGCCGCGTTTTGCCCTTGTGCCTGGACGGTGACAACCACTTTCTTTCCGACCACACCGACTCCCCGCAACTTGATATTCTCAACTAGTTTCTCCTTCGCGTGCATTTCAACCTTGACATTCCGTGTTGTATATCCGACGTAGGTCACTCGAATTGTGTACGTTCCGGCCGGTATCCCTTCAATTGTGTATTCTCCATGCAGATTTGTCGCCGCTCCCAGGCTTGTCCCTTTCAACATCACGGTGGCACCGATCAATGCCTCATTTGTCTGCGCATCCGTGACTTTCCCTGAAATTTCGCCATGGCCCTTCCGGGCTTTAGCTTTCTTCTGTGGAGCGGCCGATCCTTCGTCCGAATTAAACGCAACTTCCTTCCGCACGTACGAATAACGGCTCACCTGTGACAGGCCGGGTGGATAATGGGCCTTTTGCCCGATTCTCTGATTCAATGGCTTAGCTGAAATCGCCGATGGGATCAAAAATGTCAGACATAAGAACAATGACACTTTATAATTCTTCATGGTTGCTCCTCCGAATTTCTCTCATTTGCTTATCTTCAGACCACCGTCACATGATCAGCCTGGCTCACCTTTTCGTGTTGCAGGAGAAGTGAAAGTGCTGAAAGTCCTGCCACTTTTAAACAGCTACGTGCGCGGCAAGACTCCGGATTGTTGTTGTTCGGTCTAGGATTCCCTAACTCTTAACTTCAAGGGCCTTATTAATGTTTCGTGTGGAAAAAAAACTTCATGGAGAGACTTCCTGCCGATATTAGTTGGAGCACCTTTTGTGGCTGAAACAACTCAGGTGAGTTTCAAAAGGCGCTTGTGAATAAGCCTGTTCCCCCGAGCAGACTTATAGGGGATCGTTCAGATCGAGATGAACAGCGGACAGCTTGAAGGTCTTGAACAATGCGGGAACTGCGGTCTTATCGCCGACTCGTTTCCGGCATCCCTTAATTCCTCTTCGAAAGTTGCCCTTGTCATTAGTCCCATAACACGTGCATGGCGAGGTTCCGTAACCCAACTATGTGAATCGCCACGTTGTTCATCTCGGCAATGTGGCCGCATGTTATCAATGAAGATTCGCGATATGGGTGAAAATCTCTTGCTTCAGTGCCCCGGAGGGATAATCCAGTGTTATCCTGATGTCAAAGACCGATGCTCCAATCACTCCCGCACTAAAACTTTTCGTTCAAATTTCTTGCCTGTACAGCTTCGCATTCTCAGTCCCATCAATGCGCGTAGAAAGACAACGGTCTGCATGCCTCATATACTTATCAACTGCACGGTGGTAGACAAAGTTCCCTGCCGGAATCAAGCGTCGCAGATGCCTTGGTTAAGTGCAGCGGGATTAAACTGGATAGGTCGCTGCTAGAAACGCACCGTCCACTAACTGACGTCACTACCGTTCCACCTTTTCCTTACCTGAACCCTGGCGGACAAATCGTTGCAGAGCTAAGTCGGGCGTTACTGCTGATCTTTCGTACCTGCCACCACCTTTCAATGATGAAGCGGGGGTATGACGAGTTCCAAGAGAACCTTGGCTACGCCTTTTTTCTAGTCTTGGGTGAAGAGCGGGCTTCCATGACGCGTAACTACCACGATGCATGCACGCAGAGGACTCTGAGGACAAGTTGTTTTGTCATCGGATTCACTCAGTGACCTCCGTGAGACCTCCCCGCACTCGATGTTTTTGCCGTTCCTTTTCCTGAAGAATGGTTCATCAACCTGCGTCCCCCAAGTGCGAATTCGTTTCCTGTCCAATCCCTCACTGCTTCATCAGTATCGGCAGGAAGTAGTAAAGCGATTCGAAGTGGTCTATGTGGTCGGGGGCCGTGTTTCCGGCGAACCCGTAGACGGCAAAATGGCCCCGGCGCGCGATACTAAGCTGCTGCATCCCGAGCGGTCCCCATCTCAGCACGGGTCTCTCTTTTATCCCGAGCTTGCTGAGAACATAATGTGACGCCTCCGTCGTGCTCACGAATGTCCCGGGGAATATCTCCGAGTGGGTGATCAGGAACTTCTTCCTCGACGACGGCCGGGAAGCATCATTGGCAAGCTTCAGAAACGTCGCCAGGTCCGCGGTGTCTATCTTTCCGCCCGCGGCCAGCGGGACGCCTTCCGGAATGTAGCTGGCGTGGATCCCGTCCTGCAGCAAAACCTCGTTGACAAGGTTGTAGTTGCCGGAAGTGCTCATGATCTGCCTTACCGCTCCGTAACCCGCACTCCATCCGCTCAGTATGATCCTGCGAAACCTAACCTTGTGGTGTAAATGCATCGCGACCTCCGAGCGTATCGAGTCCAGTATCGTCGGAAATCTCGTTGTATCCCGGAACGGACGGCCATAGACGCCGGAGCCGGCGCCGAGGGTAACGGAGGCACTGATGATATCGCCCGGATAACGGGTCGCGGCATACCTTACAACGTAGTTCGCGCCGTGGAAATGCAGCAGGACGTCGAATCGCCTTGCCCGCAAGTCCTTTTTAGGCACAAAGACATCTATCTCCTTCGGCAGTAGGCCCTGAAGCTTGAAATCGACGCCCGGGTAATTCCGCCTGGTTATGCGCTTGTGAGCACGGGTGTAGTCGACCATCGGGGACGGATTTTGCCTTGCCACGACCGCACTGTCCTCCCCGTGGACCTGCGCCGCAGTAACCTGAGAGGTCGAGATATTTGCGCCGGCAGTTTCCGTTGGTGCGACCGGTGAAAACAACAGCATGAAAGCCGTCACAAAAATTGGAGTCAGATACATAAGTTGCTGCCCGTCAGTTTAAGTGAAGCGTGACCGCGGCGCTCACTTATTGCCCGATGCACTCTTCACCCAATGCATAACTATGCTCGTCAGTTTGCTTCTCACCGGAGCCAGGTTGTAGTAGTATCCCACCTTGTCGACCCCCACATTCTCACGGTTAGTCAGCAGGATTATCGACACTTTGTATTTCGGTACGATTACGACGCTGGTACCCGTGAAGCCGGTGTGTCCGTAAGTTCCGGCCGGGAGATCATGTACCTGGATAACCTTCGGATCCATGTCCCAACCGAGCCCGTTTTTGAACCTGTCCATCGTCGTAAACTCTTTGATCGTCGCGGCCTTTATATACCTCTTGCCGGCGTACGTTCCGTCATTCAGCATGAGGTCGACAAGGACCTGCAGATCCGGCGCAGTCGAAAAAAGCCCGGCGTGACCGGCGACGCCCCCGTTGGCGTAGTAGGCGTTGCCGTCGTTGACCTCTCCTCTCAAAGTGTAGTGGCGCCATCCTTTGAAAGAGCTGACGTTCTCGTCGCATTTGTAGCCGAAGTTCGGGTCGGCAACCATGTGATACTCGAGGGGATTCCCGTGCGAGGTAGCGGCGATTTGCGACGGCTCGAAGCCGTGTTTCAGAGGGTTGAAAACGGTATGCTTCAGTCCGAGCGGCTCATACAATTCCTTCGTCAGGAACACGTCGAGCGGCTCCCCGGTCACGTGCTGGATCAGGTAGCCGAGCATCATGAAACCGAGATCGCTGTAGTGACGGGCCTCGCCGACCTTGTACTCCAGCGGTAATTTGCATATGTAATGATATGTTTCGGCCTGGTTACGCGCGTGGTAGTAGAGCGGCTTCCACTCGTAAAGCCCAGAGGTATGGTTCAGAAGCTCGTGAATCGTGATCTTGCTCTTCCCTCCGCCGGTGAAATTCCTGAGGTACAGGTGAACCGGATCGTCGAGATGGATTTTCCCCCGGTCGACAAGCATCATTATCCCGAAGGTCGTGGCAAATACCTTCGTCAGAGACGCCAGGTCGAACATGTCAGAGGTGGTCATCGGATCGGGGTTATCGAGCCGTATCATACAGCCGTCTACCGACGTGAACTTCTCGGCATACCCGTAAGCCTTTCTGTAAAGGACCGTGCCGTTCTGTGCGACCTGAACGACCGCGCCGCCGATGTGGTCCATCATGACCTGGGAGTTCAGCAGACTGTCGATTGAGTTCGTTGCCGAACGTGGCAGGGTTCTCGCCGTCTCAGCCGGTGGAGCGCCCGGCTCACCGCTCCCCGATGAGTTTTGTGACGCCAGTGCGGCACTGCCTGCGCTTAGAAAAGCCAGAGTAACCAAGGCCAGTTTCAGTAGTGATGCTCTACGCATGTCGGACCCTTTGCTGATTTACGCAACGCGATTGAGTTTGAATCAAAATATCTAATCCGGGCCGTGAATCAAAATTCTGCTACTTCAGAAGCTTCCAGATCCCAGGATCTTCCTCACCGAGGACCCATGCGGAGAAACCGCGCAAGTGGTATTTCTTCATCAGTGCAAGTTTGGTCGCGAAGCTGCGCGCGTCCGAGATAAACAAATACTCGGAGACACCGTCGTTATTGAGAACGGCATAGTTGACCTGATCCTGCTTATCCCAAACGGCCTCAGTTTTGTACCTCTGGAGCAGTGCCTTAACTTCATCGTAGCTCAGGGCCTTCGATGCAGAATGTGCGTACTTGCCCGACACTGTGTTCGGGGGAGCGTCGTAGGCGGTGTACCAGTGCTCTGAATAAAGCGGGATCCCGAGAGAAAGCCTATCGGGGGGAACATACTTCAGGAAATACTTCACCACACTCTCGACCCACGGCAAAGCCGCTACCGGCCCGGGCGTAGTGCGCCCCGTGTGCTGTGAGTATGTCATGACCGAGATGAAGTCGACTATCTTCCCCAGCTTCTTCAAGTCATACCCTTCTCGCCAGTTTTCATACAGCCAGGCGAGATAGGCCGTCGTGCCGGGATACTGCTGCGTCTTATGAACCACCGCCAGGCTGAGCTCGAAGCCGTGGGCATGGAGCGCGTCCGCTGCCCGTCTGCACATAGCGGTGTAAAGATTCCTGTCGAGCATACTGAGATTCTCGAAATCGAACTGAAACCCGATGTACTTGTTCTCTTCGCACAGCTTGACGAATGTCCGCACCATTCTCCCAACTGCCGCGGAGTCACTGAGAAGTTTATGAAGCAGCTCCTGGTTGAAGTGAAGGTTCGTTACCAGCGGCATGACCTTTACGTGATGCTCCCTTGCCAGTGCGATAACCCGGGGATCCACCTGACCCCATACGACTCCGTCCTCGTCGACCTTGTAAGATTGCGGCCCCAGAACGGTTATCTGGTCTATGTGTTCCTGCAGGCTTTTGAAAGCCGATTGATTGTCGACGTAGTAGAAAAGGCGTTCCGGTTTGGCGGAATTTTGTCCGTAGACCTGACCGGCAAAACAAGCGGCCAGGACAAACACAATTCCGATGTAGAATCGTTTCATGGGAATCTCCTGCTTAATTTAATGGTCGCAAAACGGGCTCCCGCGCGACATTCCTCCGAACCAGTTCAGAGGAATGCCGCGAAGGAGGACCCTTTCGCTCTTTCGGCTAATCTGCGGGATCGGCGGGCGTATTCGGATTGTTGATCCGCTCCTGAAGAGGATAAGGATAATAGTTCCTGTTGCGCTCAACCGTACTCGTGGGGGGACCGGGCCGTCCGAGCCTCCTGCTGTCTTCGAGCCTCATTCCTTCCAGATAGAGCTCTGCGCAGCGTTCATAATAGATCTCGGCCAGCAGTGAATCGGTCGTTACTGGGCCGATGTACGCCGGAAGGGACGCGCCGATCCCGAATGGATCCTGACTCGGAGTTTCGGTGCGAACGAGGTTGATCTGGTTGACAGCATTCGCGAGATTGCCCAGCCTCACGTACGCTTCGGCCTTGATAAGCGGCATCTCCCCCGGCACGTACGCTGGGATCGGCTGCGTAGCCGTGTTGAAGAATCCCTCGAGGATGTCGACCGGATAATTGTTTGGATTGCTGAACGCGCTGTCCGGCTTCAGGTAGAAGCTCAGACGCTGATCGCCCGGCTCATAGATAGGCGTGCCCAGGCTGTCGCGCGCCCTGTAGTAGTTCTCTTCGGACACCCCAACGTAGATCGGGTTTTGACTCAACGTGCCGTACGAGAACACAGACTTTGCCGATGGGCTCACAAGGTTGGCGGCGTTGATCGCGTCCTGATAATTCCCCGCAAAGAGGTCGTAACGTGCAAGGTAAGCGTGAATTGTGTTCGCAAGGTCGAATCCGCTTCCAAGGACCTGCGAGGTGAATTGAGAAGACGGCGGGGTCGCCGAAATGATCTGCGACGCGCTGTCAAGCAGACTTATCGCCTCGGCGAATATCGCGGTTCGCGAGACGAACTTTGCGTGCCCCGAAGGGTCAGCGTCCGCCGGCGCCTGCTCAAAGTCCTGCGCGAGATTCCCGAGTGCCATAGCCTTGAACAAGTATGCTTCCGCCATGATGCCGCTCCGCGTTCCGGGTTCGAGCGTGACATTCGGAGTGTTCGTTATAAGCTGGTCGCACATGCCTATCACTTGATACAGGTTCGACCACAAAGCCGTCACGTTGGCATTGTTGTTCAGCAAAGAAGAGCCGCCGGCTTCGAGTTCGATCAGGTTCTCGAGTGTGGAGTTGATCGCGAGTTCCCGCGAGGTGACGCCGGTGGTCAGGACGATCGACCCGAGCGCGGAAGTGGAATAGAACTGCTGCAACCCGATGGCGAGCGCCATTATCCCGTTCGGATCGGTCAGCACCTGCTGGTTGGTAGCGGCATTCGGATCATTGATATTCAGACTGCAGCCCGAAATGGACAACAGCAATCCCGCCACTGCCGTGATACCGATGAATCGCAATTTCTTTTTCATGTTCTTAAATCTCCTTATGCAATGATTCAGCACCGCTAAAAATGGAATGCTAATTCCATCGACACAGTAACGGGGATGGGCACGTCGACAAAATCGAAGCCGCGCACTCCTGTCCTTTGCCCGCCTACATTGGTCTCGGGGTCGTAGCCGTCATACTTCGTGAAGCAGAACAGGTTCCTACCGATCAGGCTCACCTGCAGATTGGAGACGCCGAGGAATCTCGGATACAGAGTCCGGGTGATCGACACCTGGCGGACTTCCACATACGAACCGTTTTCCACCCAGTTCTGGAAGATCGAAAAGACAGCCGCGTTGTATCCTGCCGGAAGCTGGCCTTCCAACTCTCTCTGGTATCCGACGAGTGTACCGAAAGCAGGGTAGTCGCCGAGACGCTTCGTGAAATTGAAAATATCCTGACCGATAACAGCGTCCAGCTGGAAACTGACATACCAATCGCGGCCGATATTGAACTCGTTTATCCACGACCCCAGCCATTTCGGATTCGGGTTTCCGATAACCTGGTTCGTGGCAGCGGTCTGAGGTATGCCGTTCACGTATACTATTTTTCCGCTCGCATCGCGCTTGAACGCGGACCCGTAAAACACGGGAAACGGCTGGCCGTTTACCGCAGCGGCTATCCCGAAACCCTGCGGGACAAGAAGTATTCCGCCGGGCACGTTCCGGATTTCGTTGTGATCCGTAGAGAACGTAAGAGTCGAAGTCCATCTCACATAACCGTCCATCGGGATCGCCCTTAGAAGGAGCTCAGTTCCCCAATCATACAGCGTACCCACATTAGCGAGACCGCTCGCATAGCCTGTCGATGGCGAAAGGCTCTCGGTCAGCAGCAGGTCGGTAGTGCTTCTCTGGTAGTAAGTGAATTCCAGACCGACTCTGTTTGCGAGGAAGCTTATGTCCGTTCCGAGCTCGAGTTCCCGCTCCCTTTCCGGCTTGATGTCGGACGCGCCGAGCTGGGTACTCGGAACCAGTCCGGCCTTACCGTCGTAAGAAACCGGATTATACAGGGTGAACCTGTCGTACGGGCCGATAGCTGTCAGGCCGCCTGATTCGCCGTAAGCAGCTCTCAGCTTCAGTGTTGGTACGAAAGCCGACAGAATGGAGTTCTTCCAGAAACTCTCCTGTGAAAGCAGGTAGTCTGCGCTGAACTTCGGGTAGAACTGAACCCTGTCTTTCACTCCAAAGACGGAGGAAGCATCGAACCTGCCGGCGGCAGTCAGAAACAGCCGGTTGAGTATGCCGACAGTCTCCTGGCCGAATACACCGTACAGAGCGAACTGGCTTTTTGATTCGCTCATGCTCTGGGTTGCGCCTGCTGGAACGATCTCGGCGATCGGCGACAGCTGCGTGCCTGCGCCGCTGAAGGTCCCTGATTTCTCATATATCAACTGACCGCCGACAACGGTAGTAGACAGGAGCGACGGGGTTATCGCGGTCTTGTATGAGAGATTCAGTGTGTTGCCGAGATGAAGAAAATTAAGATCCGCCTGCTGCGCGAAGCCCTGTGAGTATCCCGGAGCGGAGGTACCTATCGGGATAAAGGCGTCCGCCTGCTGGGTGAATGTATCGTACCCGAGCGTGTAGTTGACGTTCAATCCGTCGATGGGGCTCGCGAAAAGACGGATGCTTCCTATAAGACGGCTGACATTCTGCCTGAACCTGTACAGATTGATTGCCTCGACAGGATTCACGAGGATTCCATTATGCGGGTACACACCTGTAGCAGGGTTCGGCTCCGGGTTGTAGGTGTTCGGGCCGAAAATGAATCCGGTAAGGACTCCCCATGCGGAGGTCAGGCCGCCGTTAGGAAGGTCGTGCGCGTCGCTGTTGGAATACATGGCATTGACGGACATCGTCAGCCTCGGCAGCAACACCTGGTCCAGCCCGACGCTGATATTCTCCCTCTGGTAGTCTTCGGACCGGATAATTCCCTGATTGCCAAGGTAAGAGGTAGAAACGATATATCTGGTTCCACCGCTGCCGCCGGAAATATCGAGGTGATCCGTTGTTCCCCATGCGCGGCGGAAAATGTCGTTCTGCCAGTTATACCTTTGCACCGGCACTTTTGTGCTGTCGTTGAAGCGCTTGTTGTACGGATACATGTTGACAGGGAGGGTTTTCCTGACCGTGTTCATGTTGACTCCGAGTGTGAACGTAACCTTAGGAGGACCGGGTTCTCCCTGCTTGGTGAAGATCTGAACGACGCCGTTATTGGCGAGTGACCCGTATAGTGCGGCTGCTGCCGCTCCCTGTACAACCTCGATATGGCTTATCATGCTGGGGTCCAGGTCGGCCAACCGGTTTTCAGCGCCGCCGCCGAGATCGATAAGAACGGGCGACGAATTGTTTACGATGACGCCGTCTACCTCGTAGAGAGGATCGGCACTGCCGAGAACGGTGCTCGTCCCTCTGAGCCGCACGCTGACGCCGCCGTCAGGAGCGCCCGAATTTTCCTGCACGAGTGCGCCCGGTATCTTCCCGGCGAGTTCCTGGTCAATGGCCGTCGCACCGCTGTACTGCAACTGTTTCGCGCTTATCGTCGTTATCTGATTCCCGAGCTCGCGCTTCTCAGTAGCGACACCGGTGCCTGTGACTACTACCTCGCTCAGCCCCAGGGCCGTCGGTTCCATCTTGAAATCGACAGTCACGGTTTGTCCTGCCTCCACAGTCATGTGTCGTGAAGACGGAGAGTAGCCCACATACCGGGCCTCAATCGTATATTTGCCGGCAGGTACATTCGCTATACTATACTTCCCTGAGAGATCTGTAGCCGCGCCAAACCGCGTCCCGGACAATAGAATGTTCGCACCGATGAGCGGAGCGCCGCTTCGGGCATCAGAGACTCTCCCTATGATCGTCCCGGATCCGTTCGGAGGATCGGATCTTCTGGTCAGGATTATTAACCCGTTGCTCATCGGAACCCAGCTTATGTCGGCAACATCGAGGATCTTTGTCAATGCCCCGCGCAGCGGTGCTGAATGTACTTGCACGTAGAGAAGCTTGTTCTTCGGCAGGATCTCAGAGTCATAGGAGAATCCGACTTCGGCTTTCTTCGATATCTCCGAAAGAGCCTGGCCAAAGGTAGCTCCCTTGAGTGAGATGGAAATGGGCCTTTCGAGGTATGAAAAGCCGATTTCGGGATTGTAGGAAGCACCGCCCAGTCGAGATGTTTCCATAACGGCCGTTGCGGCGTTCGCGCTTCCGAGTCGTATCACCTGCTGGGCAGAGACCAGAAGCGGAATAAGAAACACAAAAGCTGCCGCTGATAATCGGTAAAAAGTTCTCATAGCTAATCCCTCTGTTATTTTTCTTTCCTTACTACCCCTTTGTATTTCCGCTTAGAACAATCGTGTCTCCCCTTCTTTCATAACGCATATTCAGGGAAAGAACTATCGCCTTCAGTATTTCGTCGAATGGCTCCCGCTTGAATGATGCGGTCAATTTTCGAGAAAGTAGAGAACGGTCGGCGACTTCGAAGGAGAACGGGTACCTGCGCCCGAGCTTGGCAATCACTTCACGAAGGGGTGTTTCATGGAATATCATAGCCCCGCTCAGCCAAGCCAGTTTCATATGGAGGTCCACTCTGACCGGTGGCAGAACAACGCCGCCCGCGACTCTGGACATTTCTCCCGCCTCAACCACTACACCCTTCCCTTTCGATGCGGCGCTGTCGCGTAGTATCACCCTCCCTTTCTCGACGATAACTTCCGTTTGCTTTTCCCCCGCCCACGCTTCCACATTGAACTCAGTACTCAGGTCTTCAATGACACCGTTTTCCGTATGCACGAAGAACGGCATCTTGTGGTGCGCAACCGAGAAGAACGCCTCACCGACAAGCGTAACCCTGCGGCCCCTCTTGCCAAAATCTCTCGAGAATTGGATTGTAGTCTCGGAGTTGAGCGTCACTTCGCTTCCGTCGGATAGGAGAACCTGCTTCTGTTGGCCTCTTCCTGTGGAAACTGAGATCATGCTCTCTCGCACACTCTTTTGCGGAAAGAAAGTCCTGAGATTCAAGGTTAGATAAGTAACCCCAAGCAGGAGCACAATGACCGCCGCAATGCGGAAAAGCCCAGGGAGGCTGAATCGCCCTGAGAGCGGCAGCGCCGTCATGTGGCGTTCGGCGGGCGGTTCATCTCTTTTCGCAGCATCGGATGACTCTCGCGCGGCAAGCAGAGGAATTCGCCCCATGTTGTGAACATTCCTGAGCGCTGCCTCTATATCCCATCTGTCGTATCTGCTCGGCTGAGCAAACAGCTCTTTCAAATAAATGCGGAAGAGTCTTACTTGTTCCATCAAGGCAGGATCACCTTCTATCTCCCTTTTCTCAGTCTCTGAACATTCGTTCGATAAATATTTTGTGATCAGGTCCCAGTCGATGTCTTCCAGCGAGAAGTCTCCTCTCTTTGTCGGGAATTATGCCGTCATAATTACAGACAACTTGGCCCGGGCTTTACCCTTACAATTGTACAGGCAAGCCAGTCTCTTTTTGGAGAAACATCGGCTGCAGGGAGGTAGAGACGGTAAGCAGGCGCTTTTTGAGCGAAATGGAGGGTTGGGATGCACTAGCGCTGTTTGGCGAGAGGCTCGAGGATGGAACGGCGAAGGGCTTTAAGCGCCCGCCCCATCTGGGTTTCGACAGTCTTCTGCGAGATGTTCAGAACGTCAGCTATCTCGGCGTACGTCAGTCCCTCCTCGCGGCTCAGGAGGAAGATCGTCCTGCTCCCCTCCGGCAAGAGCTCGATTGCCTGCTGGAGTGCCGCCAGACGCTCCCTGTTGGCAACCTCTTCAAAGAGGTCCCCACCCGAAGACTCCGTTTGACTTTCGGACCAGCTCGTCACTACATGAAGGTGCTTCAGATAGTTCAGAGCCGTGTTCCTCACGGCCTTATTCAGATACGCCCTGACTGAAATCTCGGGGAACCAGTCAACCCTGTCAATCCAAAGGCGGGCGAAGACCTCCTGCACAATATCTTCAGTGGCATCCCGCGTCCTAACGATCCGCAAGACAGAATCACATAATGAGGAGTAGTACTTGCGAAACAAATCGTCGAACGCCGATGCATTGCCCTTTCGGATTTGGTCGGCCAGCTGCGAATCCGACTCGAAAGATGTCCGCATTGCATCTCGTTTCATCTCTGCAAAGAGAAGATTGAATTAGCCAGTACTCAATCTTTCTATGCATAACAAGTCTATGCGCCTTACGTTCCCTGAAAATGCGCTGAGGCGAGTTCTATCTACAGAAAACTGCTGTCCGGAAAGGACTGTCGTGCCCAGCGGCCTATACCTGACCCTGCACGGCGCACATATTTTGCCACAAAAAAGCATCTGCCGGTCGTCATAGCCTGAACCGGGCGGTTTCTAACCGGTGAGGGAACGGAAACTCAGCGCTGGATTCTTGCCGAGCCGCCCTTCGCGAAAGCCCGTACCTGATCGAGGGTCGCCATCGTCGTATCGCCGGGAAAAGTAGTAAGCAGGGCACCGTGCGCCCAGCCGAGCCTCAAAGCGTCATCCGTCGATTCGCCTGTCAAGAGTCCGTAGAAGAATCCCGAGGCAAACCCATCTCCGCCTCCGACGCGGTCAAGCACATCGAGGTCGCAGGTCGGCGACGCGTGGGACTTCCCGTCCACCCATGCTACTGCCCCCCAGCTGTGCCTGCTTGTCGAGTGGACTTCGCGCAGCGTCGTAGCCACGACCTTAACCTGAGGATACTTTTCCACAACCTTGTCGATCATGGCCAGGAAAGTACTCGGATCGAGCTTCGACTGTGCCGCCACTTCCGGGCCGGGAATTCCTAACCCCTTTTGCATATCTTCTTCGTTTCCCACGAGGACGTCGACGTTCTCGACTATTCGCGATATCACCTCGACGGCCTTCTTCTGGCCGCCCCAGATGTTCCATAGCTTCTCGCGGAAGTTGAGATCGAAGCTGAGAATAGCACCCGCCTTCTTCGCCGCTTTCATCGCCTCCAAGATCAGCTCACCCGTGGTTTCGGAGAGCGCGGCAAATATGCCTCCGCTGTGGAACCAACGGACCCCTCCTGCAAATACGGCGGTCCAGTCGAAGTCGCCCGGTTTGAGCTCGGCCGCCGCCTCGTTGCAGCGGTTGTAGAAGACGACTGGAGGACGGATGCCATGTCCCCTGTCGCTGTAAACGGTGGCCATATTAGGCCCGTTCACGCCGTTGTGCTTGAAATGTTTGTAGAACGCCTTGACACCCATCGCCTTCACTCTTTCCGCTATCATGTCTCCGATCGGGTAATCGACTATCGCCGAGACGATGCCGGTGTTCAGTCCGAAGCAGTCGGAGAGGTTGGCAGTTACATTGTACTCCCCGCCGCTGACGTGAATCTTACACTCCGTGGCCTTGCGGAACGGGACTATGCCCGGGTCGAGACGATGGACAAGAGCGCCGAGAGAAACAAAATCGAGAGCTCCCTTCTGCGGGACATCTAATTGATTACTCATAATCCTTTTCCATTAACCTTTTTGTGAACATCCTCTAAGATGAAAGCACTAAGTGCTTAGTGCTTCGAGTTTTCCAAGTTTAAACAAGGTATGTCGACGACGCCGTATCCCCGCCGTGACCGGTCCAGTCCGTATGGAAGAACTCTCCACGCGGCTTGTCGACCCGCTCGTACTGGTGCGCGCCGAAATAGTCGCGCTGCGCCTGGAGCAAGTTGGCCGGAAGCCGCGAATTGCGGTAGCCGTCGTAGTAGTTCAAAGCTGTTGATAGTGCCGGCGTCCATATGCCGTTCAGCACGGCCGTCGAGACCACTCGTCTCCATGCATCCTGGGCCGATTCGATCTTATCCTTGAAGAACGGATCCAGCAGCAGGTTGCTCAGCTTCGGATTCTTGTCGAACGCCTCCTTGATCTTCCCGAGGAATGCACTTCGAATTATGCATCCGCCGCGCCAGAGAAGGGCGATACTGCCATAGTTCAGGCTCCATTTGTATTCTTCCGCGGCAGCCCGCAGCAGCGTGAATCCCTGGGCATAAGAGACTATTTTCGCGGCGTAGAGCGCCTTTTCGAGATCATCCAGAAAGGCTCGTTTGTTGCCCGCGTACTCCGGTTTCGGCCCTGAGAGCACTTTCGATGCCTCCACCCTTTCTTCTTTCATCGCCGAGAGACAGCGCCCGTAAACCGCCTCGCTGATCAGCGTCAGCGGAATGCCGAGATCGAGAGAAGTCCCGCTCGTCCACTTGCCGGTTCCCTTCTGGCCGGCAGTATCCAGTATCTTGTCCACCAGCGGAGATCCGTCGCCATCCTTATAGCCGAGGATTTCACCGGTAATCTGGATGAGGTAACTGTCCAGGTCGCCGGTATTCCATTTCTCGAATATCTTATGCATTTCCCCCGCATCCATGCACAACAGCTCTTTCATTATCTGATATGTCTCGGTAATGAGCTGCATGTCGCCGTATTCGATTCCATTGTGAACCATCTTCACGAAGTGTCCCGCACCGTCGCTTCCCACCCAGTCGCAGCAAGGCGTGCCGTCGGCCACCTTCGCGGCAATAGCCTGGAAGACAGGTTTAACGTGGGGCCATGCCGAGGGCGATCCCCCGGGCATGATCGACGGGCCGTGGAGCGCGCCTTCTTCACCGCCCGACACGCCGGTCCCGATGAACTGCAGCCCCTTGCTCTCGAGATACTTCGTTCTGCGGATGGTATCCGGGTAGTGGGAGTTACCACCGTCGATGATGATGTCGCCCTTTTCCAGGTGCGGTATGAGCGCCTCGATGAAATCGTCCACCGGCTTGCCGGCCTTGACCATCAGCATGATCCTGCGCGGCGTCTTCAGCGAGGCGACCAGCTCCTCGATGCTGCCCGTGCCGATAACTCTCTTTCCTTTAGCACGTCCCTCGACAAAGCGTGTGACCTTCTCTACCGTCCGGTTGAATACGGCTACGGTGAATCCCCTGCTCTCGATGTTCAGAACAAGGTTCTCGCCCATTACCGCAAGTCCTATTAATCCAATATCAGCCTTTTGCGACATTTGTAATTTCCTTTAGAATTAAAGTTTATCCGTAAGCGGACTAGAATTAGATGTGTTTTCCCTGTAAGCCAATGTTACTCAATGAATCTTCCCTTGTATGCCCACAGCCCCAGGGCGGGATTCGAGACATAAAAGATCTCTTCCCCGTCGGGCAAGGTGTTGAAGCCGTCAACCAGCTTACCGGGATCGTACCGCTTGATCATCGCGGAAAGGTCCGCATAGCCGAAGTTAACGCTTTCGATTTCCTCTTTCGTGACATGACCGGGGCAATACGTAATGGAAAATCTCCCTTCCGACGAGCCGTGTATAAGGTGCGCAGCAGCTCCGAGGCTGTTCTGCAAATCGTCATTCTGCCTGACAAGCTCGAGAACCTTTGGCGTACCGACGTAGCCGTATTTGCGTATGATACTGTCGTTCCCTTTGTCTTCCCCGAACTCTTTCAGCCCGGGGGCAAGAACTATCAGCTCGCCGCCGTCGGCTATCGCCATCCTCGTACGATAGACCGACTTGTTGCCGAGCCAGGTGGTTTTGAATTCTTTGGGATCGAGGTAAACGACGGCCTTCTTCAACGGCCTGTCAAGCATGAAGAAATTTACCTTGAGCGATAGAGCGGCAGCCAGATTGAAACATTCTATGTCGTCTCCGATGTAAAGGCCTCTCACAACTATGTTATCTCTCTCGTCCTTGCCGATGACCGTGAGCACATAGACGATAGGCATGTTTCTCGCAAAATGATCAGCGCCGTAGTTAAGCACGCGCTTGACCGGGGTATCGGCCCTCCCCATTATTCTCTCGAGTCCGTACGCAGCACCGAGGAAGTGTGTCTTGTTTATTCCTTCTGACCCGCCTGTCCCGATGAGCACATTCTTGTTATGGTTGGCCATGCCGGCGACCTCGTGCGGAACCACCTGACCTATCGACAAAATCAGGTCGTGGCTTCCTTCAGAAACCAGTTTATCGACCTGGATCGGTATCGGATAATCGACAGTCCCCTCCGAAACGAGCTTGACATAATTCGAAGGGACCACGCCGAGAGTGGTGCAGCCGTTTCTCCAGTCATGTATCCTGAAGAGCGTTCTCGGAGTCTTGCCGTACATCATCCCGATTTCCTCTTCGCTCATCGGGTAGTGAGTGCCGGTCGACGGCAGAATATCGGTAAGTCTCTCCCTGTAGTATTCCCAGGCGTATTCGGTCAGGACACCGGCCTGAGAATGGTATCTGGTAATATCCGGAGGGATCGCCAGGACCTTGTTCTTTGCACCGAGCTTGTCCAGCGCCTCGTACAGTCCGCTTTTCAGTTCCTCGGGTTTAATTGCGGCATCCGCCGCTCCTTTGCTATATAGCAGCATCTTTCATCTCTTGCTCTTCCGTTAAGCCGGACTTCGAATGAGAAGCCTCTCCGTAATTTGCCCCGTTCGCGCCTGCCTATCGGGCTTTCCGGAACGGGTCCATGTGGCGGTGAAAATGACGAACCAGCAGTTCGTAGTGCAGCTCTTCGTTGCGGTTGAGGCAATCGTATATTCCATTCCGGAAAATGTACTCCGATTCTTCATTCTTCTCGGTGAGAACCCTGCCGTATGTCACGTGCAGCGCCTGCCGTATGTCATCTATGGCGAACAGGCCCTCTAATTCTTCATCTTTGTAGCCTTTTCCCGGCTTAATCTTAGCCATGTCTGCAGATACATGATAACTCTTCTTTTCGGTTTCATACAAGCCCGCAGCGAAGTCAAGTATCCTTCTGAACAGATCCGGATCCCTCATTGCCACGACTTTCAGCGCCTCGAGATAACTGGTTCCGGCAGTCTTGACGTGCACAACGCCGCGGTTGATCTCGCCGACAGCTTCGTACACCCTGAACTTGTCGCTGCCCGAGTGAAAGCTGATCTTGTAAAAGCCGAAATGTCCTGCGATCGAAAGATGCTTCAGATACTCGCTTTTGAATAGCTCTATGTCGCCTTTGTAGTCGATACCTTTCTCGAAATCGCCGACGAATCTCGGGGCAAGACTGACGAACGCTACGTTCATCCTTTTGAGCTCGTTGACAATGTAGAAGTGCTCGAACGGCGTCGTTACCGTGTCGGTCTCATCGATCGATACTTCGATCTCGTACGAGAGTTTCGGATACTGCGTCTTGAGGTGATCATGCATCTTCTTGATGTGCACGAGCGCGGCATTGTATTTCAGGCAAGCTTCGTGGATTTCTCTCGAACTGGGTTTGAGAGTCAGATTGTTCGGCATTTTTATGGGATTGCGATACCTCACCTGAAGTCCCGAATAAGTGTCCTCGAAGTCGTTCCAGGCAAGCGCGGCAACTCTCTCCTCCAGTTCATCGTCGCTCAGACTGCTTACCCCATTCACAACATGGTCGCTCGGATCGATGGTGAACATCGTGTAGCCGGCTTTCACCAGGAGATCGACATCGGCCGTCGTCTTCAGATGATCAGCATCCGCACCGAACCCGTCCTTGTACCCTTCCTGGAAGACCGCCCAGACAGCCGCGTCCATGACATCTTCGGGAGTTCTGTTGGTCCTCGTCAGCTCGCGTATTGACTGCTGCGCCAGGACGGGCTTGAAGTCGTAGCCTTTGAGGGACTTGACGTGACCCGGATTGGCCAGTCCCAGCCTGTCGCCGAAACCGAACGAATCCTTCAGACCGATTGTGGCGGGCCGCGTAAAGGAGAACCGCTCCTGAATTTGCGATGCGTTGTGATGATTCAGCAGACAACGTTTTATCGTTGTCCCCTTCCCGTTCGATGATTGGCAGATTTCTTCTCCGGCGAAGTCTTTCAGTATCCCGCTCGCGTTTCCTGCGGCCGACATGTACAGGAACTTGCTATCCTGCTCACGTCCGATAACGAACCGGACCCCGTCCGATTCGTTGACTGACTCCGGGTAAGCTCTCACCACAAAACCGTCGCCCAGAGTCATCTCCGTCAACCTATCTATGTCCTTATCCTCAGATATTTCTTCTTTACTTTTCATTTTGGAGCCTCGTATGATTTATTTTAACTCTGTCATAAAAACTTTTCTCTGCCATGCGGATCATATCGCCGCTTGTTCCATCCTCGGGACCAGCAGGTGGAAGATCAGCAACGCAAGCAGGTATACCGTTCCGCAGATGATGAAGAGAATGACATAACTGCCTGTAAACTGAAGGATGAATCCTGCCGCCGTAGCGATGAGCATGCCGCCGATCGCGCCTGCCATCCCGCCGAGACCGACAACTGAAGCGACTGCCCTTTTCGGAAACATATCGGAAGCTGTCGTGAACAGATTTGCCGACCATCCCTGGTGCGCAGCTGCCGCGATTCCGATCAGGACCACAGCCCACCATTCGGGCACCACGGACGCAAAAATAATCGGCACAATTACGATTGCACATATCAGCATCACTACTTTTCTTCCTTTATTTATGCTCCAGCCCCTCTTTATGAATGCACCAGAGAGCCAGCCCCCGCCGATGCTTCCGATACTCGTCATCGTGTAAATCACGATAAGCGGGAGGCCGATTTGAGCCAGATCGAGCTTGTACCTCTGGTTGAGAAAGAGAGGAAGCCAGTAGAGGTAGAACCACCAGATCGGGTCGGTGAGAAACTTGTCAATAACGAACGCCCATGTCTGTTTGTATTTCAGGAGGCTTGCCCAGGGGATTTTTTCCGACTCCGACTCCGGCGGATCGCTCTCGATATACGCCAGCTCCTCTTTCGTCAATTTCTTATGCCTCCGCGGAATCTGGTAGAATACCACCCATAAGATGACCCAGATGAATCCCAGCGAGCCTGTAAATATGAACGCTTCCCTCCAGCTCCATGTCAATGTCAGCCACGGCACAACGAGAGGCGCAATCACGGCTCCGATATTTGCGCCGGAGTTGAATATGCCGGTCGCGAGTGCACGCTCCTTTTTGGGAAACCACTCTGCAGTCGACTTGATTGCCGCCGGGAAGTTGCCCGATTCTCCGAGTCCGAGGAAAAATCTCGCGACGCCGAAACCGAAAACCGTCCTCACCAGCGCGTGTCCCATCGCGGCGATACTCCACACGAAAATGGAGATGCCGTATCCGATCTTCGTCCCGACTTTGTCGATGAACCTCCCGACAGTCACGAGTCCGATGGCGTATGCTGCCTGGAACGCGGTTACTATGTAACCGTAATCGATCTGGTTCCAGCCGATTTCTTTCTGCAGGGTCGGCGCCAGGATCCCGAGCACCTGCCTGTCGATGTAGTTGATGGTCGTCGCAAAGAACAAAAGCGCACAGATCGTCCAGCGAACATGACCGGCCTTTGTAACCAGGGCCTCCCTCGATTGAGTTCCAATTTCTGTCATTTCAACTCCACGAATGTTGTTGTGAGAATCAAAGAGTGTTCTACCCCTACTTGATCATGAGCATTTTGTTCGTTGCGGTGTGGTTCCCCGCCTTCAGCGAGTAGAAATAAACGCCGCTGGAGAGTCTGCTTGCGTTGAAAGTTATTGTGTGATTTCCCGGACTTTCGCGCGAGTTGACCAGCATTGCGACTTCCCTGCCAAGCACATCGTAAACTTTTAATGTTACAAGAGTCTCCTTCGGCAACCGGTAGCTTATCGTCGTCGTCGGATTGAAAGGATTCGGATAATTTTGACTGAGCCGGAAGGCGGCCGCCGACGTTTCCGGCCCGATGGGTCTGACATCCGTCAGCTCCCCGCCAACCTGGAAGACGTAGGATGAGCCTATCGAGACGCTTATGTTCGTATTCGCCGTGTCTATCGTTGCGTTCCTGACCTGAAGTCCGAAACGGGAAGTGATGTTCACATTCTTCAACACCATGTTTGTCATAGGCTCCTCGGGAAGGCCGATGATGAGCCCGGCATAGGGCGACCCCGTGGACGTAAGATTGATAATGCTGATATCGTGATAATGGGGAGTCGTAGCAGTGACTGTCTGTGCCGGATCGTTCTGTCCCGGAATGTCCGGGTAATAACCCGACATCCATATCGGATACTCGACATCGTTCATCGTGATGTTGCTGTAGGTGATCCCGCGTACGTTCCCTCCGTTCCCCCGGTAGGACTTGATCCTCAGCCCGTTGGTCGTGCTGTCGAAGGTGCAGCTGTCGACCGTCATGCTGTCCACTCCGCCGGAGGTTTCGCTGCCTATCGAAACGCCGTGCCCGTGGAGAAACGTGCAGTGCGAAATGTAAATTTCCGAGCATCCTGCATTGGGATCTGTCGGGTCGAAGCGGCCCGATTTGATCGCAATATTGTCATCTCCGTTATCGATCGTGCAGCCGGTGATATGTACATTGTGGCAGGTCGCAGGGTCAATCCCGTCGGTATTCGGAGAATCCTGTGGAGCCAGGATCGTGACATCCTTCACCGTAACGTTCCAGCAATACTCCAGAGACACGTGAAACTGCGGCGAGTTTTCCAGCGTGACGTTTTCTATCAGGATGTCGTTCGAATGGTTCAGCTGGATGAGTCTCGGCCTTGCCGGAGTCCCTTGTCCGCCTGCTTTCGCGGCCTCGTACTCGGCCCACCACGGTTGTCCGTTACCGTCGATCGTACCGTGACCTGTGATCGTCAGACTGTCCGCGTCGTCTGATGTGATCAGCGGCTCGAGCGAGCTCGGCGGCGGTAGATTGGTGGGATATCCTGCGGGATAGTAATCGATAACATTCTGCGACGCGAGAAGAGTGGCTGTGCTATCTATTTCCAACGTGACGTTGCTCTTCAGCTCTATCGGCCCCGTGAGGAATGTTCCGTTCATGAAGCGGACGGTCCCTCCGCCCGCGTTGTAGCAGCTGTCGATAGCCGCTTGAATGGCTTTCGAGTTGTTCGTCGTATCGTCTGCATAAAACCCGTTGCCGGTAGAATCAATCGTAATAACGAGATCCGGTTCGTAGATATGGCGATTCTTGTTGCCCGCAAACAGCGGAGAAACACACAAAACAATCGTAGCGACAATTGCCGCGGCAAAACTTCCGGACTTCATTAATTACTCCCTGATAAGCTTTCCATTGATATACACGTCCTCGAGCTTCAGACCCGTCACGTCGGTTATGCTGTTTCCTTTCGCAACCCCGTTGAACCTGCAGTTCTGAATTACGATGTCCCTTATTTTCGATTGAGGAAGTCCGTTCAGGAACAAACCGAACGCACTCTTATGACTAGTGATGTCCCGAACAAAGACGTTCTTTACGGCCGGGTAATAACTATATCCCTTAGTTTCAGCCGGGTCGTAGTTCAGGTTTATCCTTACAATGGCAACCTTGACCTGCCCGATATCGAGATTTCTTACGTACACGTTCTCGACAACCCCGCCTCGTTTGACATTCGACTTAATCCGCAGCCCCTGGTCCAGATCAGGACTGTTCAACTTGCAGTTCTCGACGAAGACGTTCCTCGCGCCTCCGCTGACTTCGCTTCCGATCGAGACTCCTCCGTGACCGTTCTTCATCGTGCAGTCGCGCACAATGATATTTTGAGAGGGGACATCTATCCTGCGGCCGTCGTTGTTCCTTCCAGACTTGATAGCGATACAGTCGTCGCCGTCGTTGAAAACGCAATGTTCGATCAGGACGTCGTCGCAGCTCTCCGGGTCGCACCCGTCGGTGTTGGGTCCGTTGCTGTTTGTCGTTATCCCGTCGACCGTCACGTTCGTGCACATAGTCGGATGCAGAAACCAGAACGGAGCGTTTTCGAGCGTGACTCCTTGTATAAGGACGTTTTTGCACTTGTAAAACTCCACGAACGTCGGCCTGAGATAATGTCCCGTACCGAATACTCTCTCCCTCGGAGGTACGTTGTCGTCGTTCATCCTTGCCAGTGCGGGACGGTTGCCCCGGTCCTTCATGCTCGGCTCGCCGGGTCTCCAGCCGAACTCCTTCTTCCCGGCCCACGGCCACCAGTGCTGATTGTCGGCCTGTCCGTCGAGGGTGCCTTCACCGATCACTGCCACGTTCCGCTTTCCGTAGGCGTAGATCAGCGGGGAGAAATTCATGCATTCGATTCCTTCGTACCGTGTGAAGACCAACGGCAAATAATCTTCGGGATTTGTACTGAACTTGACGACCGCGCCCTTCGAGATATGCAGATTCACGTTGCTCAGAAGGTGAATCGCCCCGGTCAGGAAAGCTCCATCTGGGACCACGACGCTTCCGCCTCCGGCCTTGTTGCACGCCTCGATGGCTTTTCTGAACGCGTCAGTACAAAGCGTCTTTCCGCCGGGTACAGCGCCGTATTTTGTTATGACAAACTCGCGATCAGGGAATTTCGGCGGGACAATTCTCTTCAGGATCTGCGGCACTTCCGCCCATCCCGTCTTGCCCTTAGTCGTCTCTTGCTTGCCGCCGAAGCCAAAGCTGCTGCCCGGGGCGCCCAGCATCACCGACACGCAGGCCAGGGTTATGACGAAAAGCCAGGATGACAGCTTGTACACTCCTCGACTCTTTCTGGCAAACATTATTTATCCTTCAATGATAAGTTACTGAGTTCTTGTCGACTTCCGGCCCATATCGCACGCGCACTTTCGCGGGCGCGAGATCCGTATCCAGGATCCTCACTCCCCGCGTCTTCTCGCCATTCACCGTCATGAACGTCCCGGTTCCGGGGGGACAGAAGCCTTTGTCGATGACGAAGTCTTCGGTGTTCTTCAGAGCGTAAACAATACCGCTCTTCGGCACAAGCTTCACGTTCTTAAGTGAGAAGCCGGAGGCGAAATCGGATTCAAAGCCTCTATCGGCAGAGATATATGCGTTGGAAATTCTGACATTCTCGATCGGCATCTCCGGCAATCCTGCAACTACGACCGCTTCTCTCGCTCCACTGCAGTAGATGTTGGTAATGTAGAAATCCTTGAAAATCGGAGTCCTTGCGGTGACCGGTTGAGTCTGTGTGTTTCTTTCAGCTTCTTCGTAGTAAGTGTTGAACAGGATCGCCTGGTTAACGATGTTTCGCATGTAGATGTTGTCGATATAAATATTCTTCACGAGTCCACCCCTTCCCCTCGCGCTCTTGAATCTCAAACCTATATCCGTGCCGACGTAGTCGCAGTCTTTCACGCAAATATTCTCCATCCCGCCGTCAGTGTTGCTTCCCATCACGAAGCCGCCGTGTCCATGATACACGACGCAGTCGGCGATCACTATGTTTTTCAGAGCAGCCTGACCCGACAGGTCCCTGCTCGACTTCATGCAGATGCCGTCGTCGCCCGCGGTGACCGTGCATTTGTAAACCAGCACGTTCCTGCTCGAAGCGATGTCTATCCCGTCGCCGTTCTGCGCCCAGTATTCGTTGTTTACCTTCACGTCCCTGATCACCACGTCCTCGCACCTGTCGGGATACATCGCGAATAGAGGAGAGTTTTCGAGCGTAATCCCGCTGATAAGGACTCTCTTACACTTGCTCAGCATGAGCAGTATCGGGCGCAAGTAGTCCCTGGCCGGGAGGAAATCCTTCGCCGTGATCTCCGATTTTGCCTTCCGGGCTTTTAGGTCACGTAGATATTGCGCGCCGTCGGCTGCTTCCCTGGTCGGCCACCAGATCTTTCCGTTGTCGGTCACTACTCCACCGGACTTCACGAACTTCCTCCACACGGAAGCCGTTACCTTCTCCTTCTTGACGGGCCGCCATGCTGCCCCTGAGCCGTCGAGAAGCCCCGTCCCAGTGACGGCAACATTCTCAAGATCGAACCCGTAAACAGGAGAAGCTACCACAAATCCCCTGGTCGGAGACTTGATTATCGGATAGTCCCTGTGGTCCGGAGTGAAAAGAATGATAGCTCCCCGCTCTACATGGAAGTTGACGTTGCTCTTCAGCTCTATAGGCCCTGTCAGCCAGAGACCGGGCGGCACAATGACCGTCCCGCCTCCCGCGTCCGAACATGCGTCAATTGCCTTCCGGAAAGCGCGGGTATTCATCGTGTGGCCGTTGCCTACGGCACCGTAATCCGTGATGTTGAATTGACGGTCAGGAAACTCAGGCAGGCTGATCTCCGGCATTTTGAATGGAAGATTCGAAGTGTACTTTTGTATTTCTCCTTTGATTTCGGCGTTACCCTCCCTTACTCCCGCCCGCGCGTCATGATTCGCCGAGAAGAAAATCGAAGCGAGCAGGCAAAAGTAGATTCCGATTCCGCGTTTCATCGTTGTCATGTCAAAACTTTCTGTAGTATTCCAAATCAGCCATACAATTCTTTTTGGATGTGAGGGCTCCATCATGAGAGGTAGATATCGCTCATGTGAAGCCCTCAGGCCAGCACCAGTATTACTTTATCATCAGCATTTTATCCATTACAACGTGGTCGCCGACGCTCAGCCTTGCGAAGTAGATTCCGCTGGCGTACCGTGCGCCGTCATACACTCTCTGGTACACGCCGGCTGTCATGTTCTGATCGACCAGTGTCTCGACTTTCTCGCCGAGTACATTGTAAATGTTCAGAACCACACGTGCGTTCTCCGGCACCGCGAACTGAACCTGTGTGGTCGGGTTGAACGGGTTCGGGAAATTTGCGAGCGCGATTTTCGTCGGGACGCCGTTGACCCTATGGACAATCCCGGTCACCGTTCCATAACCGATTCCGAAAATCCCTATTGCAGAGACACCCGTTTCAGTCACTTCATTCCCCGTTACCGATCCCGACTTTCCGGAAGCCGCCCATGCATCCGAAAGAGCCGCTTTGTTCAACAGGCTGACGGAGCCTGTGTCGATGTCCGGTACACCCTTGGCGTAAACGGAAAGGTCGTAGACACCTCCCGGGGTTCCGCTGGACAAGATCGTCCAGTAACCGCCGTTCCAGTATCCTGAGATGCCGGTCGGCAGACCGTTGTTCTTCGGATCTGATGAAGTGAATGATGCCGTAAGGTTCGTGGCGGCAGAGGGCGCCGTCGTGAAGTCAACCGTAGCTCCGCGGTAATCCGTCGCGGTTCCGATCGGGAATTGATAGGCCCCGGTCGTCGTACCCTGGGCACGGACAAGGCTTCCGATTACGTACGATGCGCTATCTCCAGAAACGGCGTCTGCTGCCGCGTTGCTAACCGTGAGAGTCTGAGAGCCGGTCGTCAGCTTGCCTCCGCCCGAAAGCGTCAGGTCGCCAGCGACCGTCGTGTTCCCCATCAGGGTGACGCCGGCCGGATTGGTTATCGTCAGGTCGTTGACCGTTGCAGGGAGTCCCTCGCCGGTCTTCTGGGCAGCCGTACCATCATAAACGTAGTTGCCTCCAGTCGAATAAGTCCTGGTGGCAGCCACCTGGATGTTACCCGCCGTGCCGGTCGAAGTGATACCGTCGACACTGCCGATGCCGAGTGTTCCGCCCTTGTTTACACTAAATGTCTGGTTGCCAGTAACGGTGTCGGTCGGGCTGAGCATAAGCGAGCCGTTCACGACCCAGCTTCCCCAGCCGTTTGCAGGCTCATACGGCGAGCCGCTGACCCGTCCCCACACATCACCTCCAGCGAAGGCCACTTTAGCTCCTGCCGCAACGGTATCGCAAAATGTCGGGAATGCGCCACCCGAATTAGGCGAGAATCCCAGAGGCGATTCCAGCGAAACGATCTGGGTCTTGTTGCCGACAAAATTGATGGCGTATTGTCCGAAAGTATTGGACGCTGTATAGGCTCCGCCACTCATGGAGAAGTTACCCTTCAGGTTGATCACGCCAATTTCCGTCGTGGCGTTGTCGCCCGAGCTGGTGCCGCACTGGAGTCTCCCGCCGTTCACGAGAGTCAGGTTGCCGCCAATGTTGAAGACCCCGAACTTAGAATCGGCATTCGCGCTCGAAAACGGCCCAAATCTGGCTTGCTTTGGTGCAGTCGAAGGATCGCCAACTGTTACGTTTCCGTCTATGTTCCAGACACATGTCATACCGGCAAGGTCTCCGTCGGCAGCCGCCAAGGTGCCACTGATGATATCGACGTTTCCCATAATATGGTGTACGAAGGTTTCACTCGGACTCGGCGCTGTTGAGACGTCTATCCCGCGGAAGACCGGACCCGTCGAGCCGCTTTCGATAATCAGGTTGCCTTGAATCGTAAGGTTCGCACCCGCACTCGTGCCGCTGGTCCTGAGAATGATAACATTGCCGAATGTCGAGTCTGCACTATTCGAGCCCAGCGTCGAGCTACTTGCCGGCGTCAGCACGTAGTTGCTGGCCGGATCGATGCTGTATGACGTAGCATTGCTCGGCCAACCAGTCAACGAGCTGTAAGCATTGTAGAACCAACCGTCTTTGTCGATCGTGAAGCTGCCCTTCACCGTTATTCCGCCGCCCGCTGTTGAACCCAAAACAGTCAGTATGGCCCCCGACTGGATCTCCAGGTTGTTACTTCCGACCGTCGCGGTAGGATTGGTGTATACCGAATCTCCGGTCGAAATGTAAACGTTGTCAAGACTGTCAGGAGGAGTCGTGGGGCTTCCCTTCCACGTGCTGGTTGACATCCAATTTCCTCCACCTGTGCCGTTACTGTAATACACGGCTTGGGCCGATGCCGTAGCTGCTGTAACGAATGCCGCCAAAAACGCGAATGCAATCGGCATCCAGACTCTTCCTGGAAGAAGTCGCCTGCTATTCGGCGCCTTCAGCAAACCTGTATTCCTCCCTTTTCTGCTCATCATATTATCTCCTCTGTTTAATTGTCGGTGAGAGTGTGCACCTATATCTCATAATGAACCCCCAGGAATTCCGCTGACCTGCCAAGGAGAGGGAGGAGCGGCGGAATCCCCCGGTCACTCTTCAAACGTGCATCTCGTTATTTCATCAATACCATTTTCCTGATCTGCCGTGCGCCATTGCTCTCAAGGACACTGAAATATACTCCGGAGGCGAAGGACGCGCCGTTGAAATCGACGTCGTATTTTGTCCCGGGCTGAGCAATACTTGAGAAGAGGGTGGCCACTTGCTGTCCGAGAACGTTGTAGACTTTCAGTGAAGTCATTCCCTTCTTAGCCACGGTAAATTCGATCTGAGTCGTCGGATTGAACGGATTCGGATAGTTCTGATCGAGTTTGAAGACAGTAGGCACAGCCTTCGGCTCGTTGACCGCGGTCAACGTGAAGTCTCCGACTCCGAACGTGCCGAAACTTGCTATTCCTGCGCGTGAAACGGAATATGGCTCGTTAGTGAACTGGGTGGCGTAGCTGCCAGAACCGACTTCAGTGTTTGCTGTGTCAGTAAGGAGGTAGATCATCGCATCACTGGACCTGTTTGCAGCAAACGCTGAGTTTTCTGCCGACCTCATCCAGCCGAAGGTAAGTGTGCAGTTGGCACCGCCCGCCGCACCTTGAGCAACGTTCCAAAGGACGTCTACGCGGCCGACACCGGCAGCTGCCGAAGTGTCCATGCCCGCCGAAACGGTGAATGAGTTCGCAGTGCCGCTGTTCGTAATCCATACCGGCGAGTATCCTTCCGACATCGTTCCTACAGGGAATGATACCTGCGTCTTGCCCACATTCGGTATCTTCAGATAACTCATCGAGCTGTCCGTCGATATGTAGCTCGTACCGCTTCCTCCGGTAACTGCCGCCGCCATCACGTTGTTCGTGTCGAGCATCAGCTTCCCGCTCGTAAGCGCCAGCGTTCCCGTCACCTCAACCGACTTGCTCAACGTCACTCCGGATCCGTTGTCTATTGTCAGTCCGTGTACCGTCGTCGGAAGCATCGTGCCCGTCGTCTGCATCACTGCACCGTTGTATACATAATTCGCTCCAAGACTCAACGTTACCGTGCCGCTTACCGTAACGTTTCCGTCTACTCCCGCCGTGTCTCCGAATGCAACCGTCGCCCCGGAGTCCACCGTGAAGCTGCCGTCACCACTTACTACATTCATCCCCATCATCAGTGTCGCTCCGGTGTCTACCTCCATCGGTATACCACCTCCACCGAAATGAACGTTGTTCAGAGTTATCGACTGCGTCCCCTGTTTAGCAAACACAAATACATCGTTTGAGCCCGACGTCTGTGTCTCCGCATTCGATATCGAAAGAGAGTTCCCGTACGAGTTCCACACCACTAGAGGGCCGGATCCTCTCGATATGCTGAAGTTCCCTCCCGTCACCTCGATGTTTCCATAGCTGTCGATCGTGATATCCGCAGAACTTCCCGATCCGTTCGTGCTGAATTGTCCTGCCGTCAGCACCAGGTTCCCTTTCAATGTTATCGTATTCGGCGATCCTGCCGACGGACTCGTCAGGTATATCCTCGAACTCCCAGTGTTGTTAATCGTTACATTGCCGGATATCGTGTTGTTGAACATCCCGAGGTCCTTGTTAGACTTCAGCGCCGCATCGATCGTCAGGTTATAGAAATCCTGATTGGCATTATATCCCGTCGTGGAGGAGATCGATCCGTTATCGCCGGTGATCAGGCATGTCGATCCCTTATTCCATGTGGCTGTCGGTATCCCGGGAACATCTGAACCTCCATCATGAGCCAGCTCATAGGTACTGCCGTCATTAAATGTTACCTTTGCTCCTGAAGTAGTGAGACCTGCCACGTCCTTCAGGTAACCGTTGACGATCAAAGTGCCGCTGACCGTGTCGGCCACGTTAGCTGTGACGGCATCACCGCTGTTAATGTACACATTGACATCGCCGTTCGGCACGGATGTCGGAGCAGTGTTCCAGCCGGTGCCGTCCCACTGCATCCAGGTCGAAAGCGAGCTCCAGTTGCCGGAGGTGACTGAGCCGTAGTCGCCGACCGATTGTGCCAAAAGCATGCTGCTGCTCGCAGCAATAAAGACCGCAACAAACAGGACCATGCGCAATTTGAGTATAGCCTTGTTCATGATTCCTCCTTACGTTTCGCGTAGTTTGGGTTGGTAGTTGTTTTCAACATAGTACTTCAAGTTCAGTTCATTTGGCTATCAAGGTGCCTCTCATTTGCCCTAATGCGGTGATTGATTCCGTTTGACGAAATCCCTCCAAGTTCGCCCGGAATTCGCTCTTCACGAAGCCCGCTCTCCCATTCCGCCGTTCTATATTCAAGTCCACTTTCGCGGAGGTGCATTTTCACATACCCTCATTCAGATCGACGTCGCGGACGTTTACGGAAGCGACCGTACCCAGCAGTCTGCCGCCCGAAGCGAGCGAGAGGCCCGCTAAGTCGCTTTTCGTCACAGATCCCTTCGAATCAAACCGAAGAGTATCAGAGCCTGCACCGGAATTGTACGTGAAGACCCGCCCGTCTTTCGAAACCAAAACCGGTTTGCCGATAACTGTGATCGGCTCTTTGAAAAAGAAAAGCACATATCCGCCGCGAATTTCGTATTTGACAACTTCCGGCCCTGTGGCTCTTACGGGGTTCCACTTGCCTTCAAAGGTCCACGCTGGGGTTATTTCGGAAAGAGTTGGGGAGCCTGCTGCCGTTTTGAGATTGTTGGCGAACCACGAATAGTCTCCCCCTTTTCTGCGGCAATTGTAGTAGTAGTCTCTTTCGCCCCAGTTGAACGGCCGATCTTCTGTGGAATCTTTGTAAGTGACCCTGTAGATCGGTTTGTCCGCCATGTTTTCGGAGAAGGTGCAATTCAGTAGATAGAACTGTGCTTCATAATGGTGACGGCCAAGCTCAAATCCTTTCACTCCATCAAACGTTGAATTCTTAACGACAAATTTCTGGGTGATGTCGTATCCGCCTGCGTGCCAGATCGACGGGACGTCCTTCAACTCATAAAACATGCAGTTCGTCGCAAAGCACCAACCGCGGGGACACACGAAATCCACCGACCCTTCGAAACTGCAATTTGCGTAATAGTACATCCCGGTTTTGTAATCCCACATAGCGACGGTGTCGCTTCCCTTGCTAACGACATTGCAGCTGAGAAGTATGGTTCTTGTTCCTGTTCCGTAAATCGCGAACGCATGTGGGCCGATTTCCGGTTCCGTGTTCTTTACAGTCAAATTCTCAAGAACGACGTCGTCCGCATGAATGTTCACCACCGCCGGTCCTATCGCATCCTTGTGAGCGGTCCATTCAGATCTAAGCTGGTCATATTCAATTATCGTGCTGTCCGTGCTCTGGCCTTCGAGTGTCACGTAGTCCTGCGTGATCCTGATCTTCTCGTTGTAAACTCCATTCTTTATGTAGACTACGACTCGCTGGTAGTTGAACATCGGGATCGAATGGATCGCTGCCGTTATCGATGTGAAATCACCACTGCCATTTTTCGCGACCACGATAAAGTGAGGATTAAAAGAGAATGCAGTCCCGGAATAGAATAGGAGGAGTAAGACGCAAAGCCCGATCTCTCCGGAAGGCCCGCTCGACCGAAGAGACAAAGCGTGGAGTTTAGCGAAACGATGGGACCGCATTCCTTCAATCTTAGTCATTAAAGAATTGCATTTGACAAATTTCAGAGTGATTCAGTCTGCCGACCAATCTCACCGCGATGAGTTCGGCAAAAGAGTTATAACCGCGATGCTTCACCGCGTCTTCCATCCAATGGTCTCCAACAAAAGCACACTTCCGTGTTATGGAATTGATGATCATTCGACGCGGCTTATTAGGCTCAGACTTCACTTAGCCGACCTCCCAGGGCAGTATGACAGAAGGTTTTACCGAAACGACAGATGGAAGGGCTGTTAACCGATACCGGGGTTGTCAAACGGGCTGCTACAAAAAGCTCTTGGGCAAATGAAGTCGTAGGCTGCAGTGTCAATTCAGATACTCTTTCTCCTGCCTTTACAAGTCATCGTTAGAGGCGTATTGCTTCCAGTGGAGCGCAAGAAGCCTTAAATCGGCTCTACCTCTCATACCGGACCTGAGCCAACGACTCCGGGTCTGGAAGGATCGAGATGTGCCACAGTCGACACCACGAATCGGTGGGAACCGGAAGTGTCTGTCAGACCCGTGCATCTCATTGGTTGACGAGAGTATCGGCTCAAACTTCAGGTTTATCGTTCACTTCAACGATAACTTAACCGATAACTTAATTACCCCATAGTTTACTTCGGTCTTCCATAAATGTCAAGGACTTTCTTAGTTTTGTTGTCCCAACTCCCCATACCCGGTGCAATATGAGCGTTTTTCAGCTCGAAAGGCGAGAAACAGCCACGCTATTTCCCTTCGGCCACTCCCTTCCTTGTTATGAGCAGCCCGCACTCCGGAGTAACCTCAAGAAGCACCACCGCATGGTAACTGGTGACCTTCCGGCTATCGTCCCCTGGTAAGATTAGGAATCCGTTTTGGTCTGTCGCGGATGGCGTTACCGGAACCTGCCAACGCGCGATCTAGCGTTGCGATAAAACTGAACGTCCGAAAGTAATACCCAGAGGTGCATAGTCTCCCGTCAGCAACCCAACGATATTAAATGTCCGAAACACTTCACAGGAGAACTCTAGATGATACCCGACATCACTGAGACTGAGTGAATCAGAACGGCTCCCGTTTTGCCAGAAGGCTTCGGCTAGCTATCTTTCGACTCTTCCGGAGCCGCTCCCCCCGGCCAGTTTTTCTACTTCCTCGACAGACACGAGGTTGAAGTCACCGGGAATCGTCTGCTTGAGACAAGACGCGGCAACGGCAAACTCGAGGGCGTCCTTTGAGCTTGCTTTCGTCAGCAAGCCGTAGATCAAGCCGCTGGCAAACGAGTCTCCGCCTCCGACTCTGTCCACTATCTGTACATCGTACGTCTTCGAACGGAAGGGTTGTTTGCACTCGCTGTCATCGTGGAGCAAAGCGCTCCAGCCATTTCTGGATGCAGAATAGCTCTCCCGGAGGGTGATCGCGACCTTCTTGAAACCGAATCTTTCCTTTAACTTCACGGATAAATCTGAGTAGCCTTGCTCATCGAGTTCGGCGCTTTCCACGTTTGTCGAGCTCGCTTTGAAACCCAGGCTCTTTTCCGCGTCTTCCTCGTTCGCAATGCACACATCGACGTATTCCATCAGGGGGATCATAACTGATTGAGCCTCCTGAGTTGTCCAGAGTTTCGCGCGGTAGTTCAGGTCTGAGCTGACCGTAACGCCGTTCTTCTTCGCAGCGGCGCAGGCCGCCTTCAGTGCCTCCCGGGTTTTCTTACCCAATGCCGGCGTGATCCCAGTCCAATGAAACCACTTCGCTCCCTTGAACACTGCATCCCAGTCAAGGTCGTCTTTGCCCAGTTCGGTTACGGCAGAACAGGATCTGTCGTAGATTACTTTCGAAGCTCTCTGGCTGGCGCCGGTCTCCAGGAAGTAAATGCCGACTCTATCTCCGCCGCGGACGATGTAATCGGTCCTGATACCGTATCTTCGGAGACTATTTACCGCCGACTGGCCGATTTCGTGTTTGGGGAGTTTCGTGACGAAGTAGCTTTCGAATCCGTAGTTTGAGAGCGACACCGCGACGTTCGCTTCTCCGCCGCCGTAGTTCACATCGAACTGTTGAGCCTGAACAAACCTCGAGTATCCGGGAGTAGATAAGCGAAGCATTATTTCTCCCATGGTTACTACTTTCTCGGCCATGCTTGGTTTCCTTTAAGAAATAGTTTGATCTGTCTTATGAGACCTTGAGATCCTGCTTTGCCCTGGCGATGCTTTCCATCAGAATTTTTGCGTTGTCTGTTAGTACCTTATAGTTTTCGGCCGCGATCGCCTTCTTATCGAGGAGGGCGCTGCCGACACCGACCGCACAAGCTCCTGCCTTCAGCCAGTCGCCTGCATTCGTAAGAGTGACACCGCCCGTCGGCATCAGCTTCAAATGAGGCATAGGGGCGAGCACTCCCTTGAAGAACGCCATCCCGACTACATCGGCCGGAAAGACCTTTACGATGTCTGCCCCCGATTCGTATGCAGTTTGAATTTCGGTAGGAGTGAATGCGCCGGGCATAGCAGGCACGCCGTTCTTGTGAGCGACATCAACTATCTCTCTCTTGAAGATCGGACTGACCACGTACTTTGCACCGGCGTCGATCGCCTTCTGCGCAGTCTCAGCGTCAAGCACCGAGCCTACGCCGACATTCATGTATTTTCCGATTTCCCTGCTCGCGTCGGCGATTACACCTATGGCGTTGGGAACGGTCATCGTTATTTCGATTCCAGAAACTCCGCCCTGATAAATCGCCTCTGCAACCTTAACCAGCTTCCCGGGGTCGGACAGCCTGATTACAGCAACCGCCCCGGCATCAATCAATGTTTTTACAGTTTCTTCTCTAACCATGTTGCAATCCGACTTTTGCTTTTTCGCTACTAATGTAGCTCAATAACTCCTGAATTGACAGCCGCACCCCACGGTGCAGGGTATATCGAATGGAGTCTGCGGCATACTCGGCCGCGGCAATTCCAACTGATGCTGTCCCTCTTCCACCCGTTGTAACCCGCTCTCCTCCCTTAAGTAAGGGCCGCTAATCTCATTTAGTGCCGACGCCGGCATCGGTCTTTTTCCCTTTTACGCATGTCTCGCGGAGAACAAGCTCCGTGGGAATCTGGATCCGCTTTGGTTTGTACTCCTCAAACTCACGAGCGTGTTCCAGTACGAGCTCCACAGCAGTCTTCCCGAGAAGTTCCGTCGGCTGGTTCACGAAGGAGATTGCCGGCCTGATGAAACGACTGATGTTGCTGCTGCCGAAACAGATTATGTCGACGTCATCGGGGATCTTCATTCCGACTTCGGCGGCGGCGGCATACACTCCCAATGCAACCGGATACGTTACGGCAAAAATAAATTCGGGCATGGTCCCGCTCTCGTACAGTTTCATGAACCCGCTGTAGCCGTAGCTTTCGCCGAAGCCGCCGTAAATCACCCAGTCCGGATTTATCGGTATTCCATATTGCTTCATCGCGTCCGCGAATCCGGCGAACCTGTTCTTCCCTATGTTTATCTCTTTGTATCCGCCGAGATGGGCAATCTTCGTGTAACCGTTCAATATTGCCTGCTCAGTAGCGTTGAAGGCACCGGTTCTGTCGTCCACGGTCACCTGGCTCGTTCCCTTCATCTCCATGACTCTGTCCATGAACACGAGGGGCACATTCCTGTCAAGCACCTTTTCAAAGATGGCCTTGTCCTTGGTCTGCTGAGAAATGGAGACGATCAATCCGTCGACCCCCATCGCAAGGAGGGTCTCGATATGCTTTCTCTCACGCTCGGCATTTTCCTGGGACACGGTCAGGGCAATGTCATAGTTGTTATAGAAGGCAGCGTCGTAGATAGCCTCGATGACCGCACTGAAGAAGAAGTGAGCTATCTTGGGCACGACTACACCGATTGTATTCGATTTCCTGGACGATAGATTTCTCGCCGCAAAATTAGGTGTGTAGCCAAGTTCCTCGGCTACTTTTTTTACCAGCTTGGTAGTTTCGCGGGAAATGTCCGGATGTCCTCTGAGTGCCTTCGACACGGTTACTTTCGACACATTAAGTTGCCTGGCTATATCGCTAAGTGTAACATGTGGCTTTCGGTTCAACGGTATTCTCCTTTCAAACAGCCGTAACTTTTCCGGTAACTACGGCCAATATAGCACGTATTGGCCATAAAATCACGCGGTACTCGTGCAGCAGTCTGCAGTTCACAGCTTATACGTTTTCTTGGCAAGCTCGTATGCGAGGGCTCTTCCAAGATTTTCGGCTTCATGCATATCGATTATGTCTCGTGCAACCTGCCCGGCCAGGAAGTTGGAGTCCATACGCCGTGCCAGGTCGTGCCGAGCGGGGATCGATAGAAAGGCTCTGGTGTCGTCTGTAAAACCGACGGTATTGTATATCCCGGCGGTTTCGGTGGCCCCTTGACGGAACCGGGTCATCCCCTGTATGCTGTCGTTGAACCACCACGGTGCACCGAGTTTCATCGATGGATAATGGCCTGCGAGCGGAGCAAGCTCCCGCGAGTAGGTCGACTCGTCCAGGGTAAAGACAACCACGGTGAACTGCGGATTAATCCCGAACTCGTTCAGCAGCTCGTGCATGTTCCGAGTGTATTCCGTCTGTACGGGTATGTCCCCACCCTTGTCGAGGCCAAACCTGTCGAACACTTTTTTGTTGTGGTTTCTCATCGCTCCGGCATGAATCTGCATGACAAGCCCGTCCTCATTGCTCATCCTCGCCATCTCCATCAGCATGTTCGCTGTGAAGCGTCGCGCGTCTTCCTCTGTCGCTTTACCATTGAGCGCTCTCGTAAATATCGCTTCGGCCTCCGTCGTCCCGAGTCTGTTCGCATAGGGAGTTTCAACACCCTGGTCGGTAGATACTCCACCCATCGATTTGAAGTACTCTCTTCTGCTCTCTAGAGCCCTTATATAGTTTCCGTATGATGACACATCTATCCCGGATGCCTTGCTCATTTCGTCGATGCTCTTCTTCCAGCCGCCCGCCGTGATATTCACAACGGGATCAGGGCGGAAGCAGGGAACTACCCTCCCCTTCATGCCCGACTTCTGCAGCTGCTTGTGATACTCCAGCGTGCTGCCCGGCGCATCGGTGGTCGTCAAGACCTCGATTCCGAACTTCTCGAAGAGAGATCTCGGACGAAACTCCGGCGCCTTGAGCTTTCCAGAAATCGCGTCATACACCTCAAGCGCATTCTCCGCGTTAAGCTTCTCCCTGATGCCGAATACTTCCGAAAATTCGTGGGTCAGCCAAATTCCGGTCGGAGTCCCCGCAAAGAGATAGAAATTCTCTGCGAATATTTGCCATATCCTTTTGTGATCTTTTTCGACCGGAGTGCCGTCAACGGTCGGCACGCCGAGCGACTCCATCGGTATGCCCTGCGAATAAAGCATGCGATAGACGTAGTGATCGGGAATTATTATCAGTTCCGTCGGGTCGGGAAACGGTTCGTTGTCCGCGAGCATCTTTGCTTCCACGTGTCCATGCGGACTGATGATCGGTAAGTCTTTGACTTTCAGATAAAGTTCATATGCAATATTTCTTGTCTTGTCGTCGGGGTCGAAGAAGCGGTAACTGTCAAGATTATCATTTCCCATTTCTATACGCTCTTTCGTTTTGTTGTCAAATTCAGTGTTCAACCCTGCTCATGGTTCAATCTCTTATCCTATTCACCCATGACGGGTTTTGCTTTGGCAAGGAGCCATCCGAAAAGATTTCGAGCAGCTCGATAGTTGTCAAATTTATCGGGCAACTTTCTGTTGTCTATGTATTCATTGTAAAACCACGGATCGCCTACAGCGAACACAAACCCCTTACCGAAATGAGATGAAGCGATAATAACGTCGCCACCGTCGGTAAGGTCCGCTTTAGCCGGGCGGCTGATCCGTAAAGTACAGATTTCCTTCATATATATTTCGTTTACACCCTTGAACAAGGGCTCATCCGGGAGAACCTTGAAGGCTCCGATGTCGTAATCTTTTCCGACGACATCGTTGCGGCTGTCCTGAATGAAATGTATGCCGAAATGTCCGGCGAGTCCGTTCAGATGAGTAAACTCACAATTCCCGCTGTCGTTCGCGAAGAGAACCAGTACACCCCCGCTCCTCACCCAATTCACCAGCGTTCTGATTTCGTCGTCGCTTATGTAGCGCGGGCTACTGGTTTCCTTCCTGGTGTCCGGATCGACAATGATATATATACTCGCTGCGTCCAGGACTTTCTTTGCCGGAGAGACGCGCGACTCCGTAATTCCAGCACCAAGTCTTTTTATGATGCGTCCAAGCTCCGAATACCCGGTGTTGGTCGTATCCTCCCAGATGTAGTGGTATCTGACCTCCCTGCCGTCCCTGTCGAGTCTCCATTCGTTGTTGTGATAACAATCCAGGCACACGACTTTTCCAGCGCCGTCCGACTGTGACTTTTCAATTTCGAGTGCCGCTAGTATGAAGGGACCGATTCCTCTGAAGTCGTCATCCAGCCTGGGGACAGATACGTAATATTCATAAGAGCCGTCTCTGTAAGGTCTTCCACCGAGACCGGTAGCACCGCAGGTATTGAGCAGCGTCAGATTGCCGTTAGCACCTTGCTTTACCTCATACTTCGTGAGCCCGTCGAATGCTCTTCGTGCAGCCAGCCGATAGTTGCCGCCCAGATAACCTTTGTTGAAACCTTTTGCGAAGGCATAGGCAAACATCGCTGAAGCCGAGGTTTCCAGATAGTTGCCTCTCGCGGCCGGCCTGTTGACCACCTGGTACCAAAGGCCGGTTTTCTCATCCTGGTACTTCAGGAGCGAGGTAGCCAGCCCTTTGAAAATCGCAACCAGACTGTCCCGCCGGGGGTTATCCTTCGGGAAATAGTCAAGGACATCAACCAGCCCCATCATGTACCAGCCCATCCCGCGCCCCCAGAACGTAGGCGAATCGCCGGTCGCGGGATTTGCCCACTTCTCTGACTTTGTTGCGTCCCAGGCGTGATAGAACAGACCGGTCTTTGGATCTCGGGTATGTCTTGCGACGAGGGTGAACTGCAGCGCAATGTCGTTGAAGTCTCCCGGTCGGTTGAACATCCCGGCGAACGCGGCGTAAAACGGTTCTGCCATGTAGAGCCCGTCGAGCCACATCTGGTTCGGATAGGTCTTCTTATGCCAGAAGCCGCCCTCCTTGTCGCGCGGCTGCTCCTCGAGCTGCTTACTGAGAATGAATGCCGCATTCTTGTACTTCTCATCCCCGGTTGCTTTGCAGAGATGAAGCACCACAACCCCGGGAGTAATATCGTCGAGTCTGAACTCCCCGAAGTCATAAGTCTTTATACCGCCGTCATCCTTCACGTATTGGTCCAGGCTCTTCTCGACGTAATTGAAGTATTTCCTCTCACCGGTCGCCCTCCAGACTTTCCAGATAGCCTGAAGCATCACACCTTCTTCGTAGCTCCACGACATGGTGGTATCGGATGTCAAATAATGGGGATAACGAGACATGAAAGAGTCTGCCATCCTGACCGACCACGATGACGACTCGTTCCTCAGCGGGAAAAATGCGGCTGGACCGGGATTTGTCTGTGCATAAGCTGACAGACTCATCGCGAGCATCGACGCCGAAATAATCAGCGCGGACGTTTTCATGCTCGGCCTCACGACTCAGGACTTCGCGCCATCAGAAACTCATCTCAACCGAAAAGCGGTTTACATTGTTGAACACGGTCATCTTTGAAAACGAGTAATTCACCTGTATGTTGTTGCCGCCGACGTCGGTGTTTATGCCGAATCCTGCGGACCAGGATTGGACACTCCGGTTCGTCTGATAGCCGCCCCTGAAAGCGAGCATGCCCAGGACCTTGTATTCGAGTCCGATGTTGACCCGCTCAGAGTAGTTGTTCGAATGCAGGAAGTCGGTTGCAAAGGTTAGCGAAGTACTCTTGCTATGGTGCGGGTCGAAGAAATCCATCAGGTCTATCGCTCCGCCCATGGTGAATGTCAACGGGAGCTGCTCCGAGATGAGCTCCCGCTTGATGTCGGAAGAGAAATTCCTGATAGCCATCCCAAACCTGAAGTCTTTGAACAACGTATAATATTTCACGCCGAGGTCAAAAACCAGCTTTGTGGCGTCATTCTTTACGGTTGTTCCGTCCGCGAAAGTATTCTCTCCGAGATTCTGGCCGACAAATCGGAAGTTCCCGCCGACCAGGAACTGAGTATTGATGTACTTGGCGTACGTCAACCCGATTGAATAAGCACCGACGTTCGGGACCGGGCCGTTGTCGGTGTAACCATTAATCAGGTTGAGGCTTGTCCCGTGTATGGTACCGTAGTCGACGGACAGGAAGCTGAGACCCACGGCTCCGTAGTTTTTCAAATTCCAGGATATCGCGCCCGCGTAGTAGTTGATGTCTGCAATCCATTGCAGGTAATCGAAAGTGACGTCGAAGTTGCTCTTCATCTCCGCCATCCCTGCCGGGTTATAGAAGATCGCATCGGAGCCTGTCCCGACGGCATAGTAAGCGTCTCCCATGGCGGCAGCCTTGGGGGAGATGCTGACAATCTGGAAGTTCATTGTGCTCTGCGCCAGCTTGTTAAGACCTATCTGGGCGTAGGCATTGCCTCCCGCAAGGAACGAGAGGACCGTAATCATGAGAAGTTTCTTATGGTTCATTTTCATTGTCCCCTTCCTTGCTCACCGCACAACTAGAAATTTTTGATATGATATTTCACCGTCGGGCTTCTGGAATACTGCGATGTAAACTCCACTGTAGATAACCTGCTGGCTCGAGGTAAGCATATTCCAGGTTTCCGAACCCGCTTTCGTAACAGGTTGGTTGTGTACAATCGTCTGGATAAGGTCTCCGTTTTCAGTGTAGATCTTGATCGTGCAGACCGGTGGAAGGTTGTAGAAGACGATTCCGCGCTGGTCGGTAAACCCTTCCTGGACCAGGAGAGGGTCTTTGATGTTGTACGGATTAGGAGCGATCCTGATCTTCGAAAGATCCTCCTGTGAATGGCTGGGAGGATTGATGAAGTAGATGTTCGGATAAAGAGTCCTGCCGCTGTAGATGATCTTTCCGCGTGTGGTCGGATCTGCATCGGGATCGTTGTAAGGTATTCGCGCCTTCGCCTGGACGTAATAGTAAACCTGCGCGCCGTAAAATGCGGTGGAGTCGTAGAAAGTGTGTTCCGTTCCGATGTCTGTCGAATCCGAATTGTATATCGGTTCATATGAAACCGTGTCGAAAGCGGAGACCCTCCGCATGATTCTGTACCCGTCAAAGTTGGGCATGGCTTCTGCCTCGGGGTCAGACCATGTGACCTTGACGGCACTCGCGTAGCCTGTTATGGAAGTCGTCTGCGGTGGAGGCGGAGCCTGAGGTATATCATAGTCGTGATCGTAGTTCCACTTCGCCCTCCAGGCACTAAGCATGACGGAATCTATTCCGAGACTTATCCAGCGGTCCTTGATCATGTCTTCCTGTGTCGCGCCGGTAGGAAAAGCGAAATTCGTCGGTAACAGCCCCGTTCTGGCATTCCAGCCCGGAATCTGCGAGGCATTGGGCGGATCCTTCAACGTTCCGTTCAGCCACTCCTTTCCAATCACCTGTCCCGTCTCATAGCCGATCCCGGCAAAACCGCTCGCTATTACGATATGAATCTTTTGCCCGGGCAAAAGTGTGTAGGGACCGAAGCTGCAGGTCCTGTAAGATATTGCCTGGTATCCTCCCGCGGGGAAGTTCGTGTAGTCAGGCGTGCCGAGCTCGTCGGTGTTTATGCCGTGATGGACTGATGAGTTCTGAATTTCACCCGGCATAGGAAAAGCTTCCGAATAACCTCCCCTTATCGCGTAGAAATTCTTACTGCCGTAGATATCGCTTTGCTGATTGTAGGGTATCAGGTTCGTAACTCCGCAGTATGTAACCTTAGGCTCAAGAGGATCGTCGATGTCCTGAGTCGAGTCGGTATAAGACGTTTTCGACGCATGAAGAATGACGTAGTACGACATGTTCGGATCGAGCAGTCTGCCGTTCTGCGAGATTATAGGAGCTCCCATGTTGTCTCCCGGCGTATGCGGGTCATCGGCGCTGTACTCGTAGAATACTCTCAAAGAATCACCGGGTCTCCCGCCGTAATAATGCTGCCAGGACATTCTGGGATCGAACGTGCCCGCCGGGTTGCTGCCGTTCGAGAAATATGAGTTTCCGCCAGTCTCCTGAAGGTTGACGTACATGCTGTCCAGCGTGTCATTCGCTACGTTCTGAAAAACCATGTCGCAGATGACGTAATTGTCGTTGTAATTCTGCGACCAGATATAAACTGTTCGATCAACGGTTACACCAAGTATTGTCGAGTCGACCACGTTGGCGACCTCGTCGTATGTATGGTCCTGAAAACCCGGGTACGAAGGGTCGTACTTTCCGAACAGCGAAAGGCTCGTAGGGACTCCGTTTATTGTCTGCTGGGTGTAATCGTAACGAAGGTAGTTCGTAAGCGGGACTGTTACCCTGCCGACGGGCAGCGAATCGGTGACCTCCGCGTAGACTGCCGCCGCCTCGACCGAATCAGTGAGAGGATTGAACCAATGAGTCGCAGTGAGCGTCACGCCCGCCCCCGTGAACGCCTGCGGATATTGAGCTCTGTCGGCCATGACGCCGTAGTCGTTCGGGAAGAACCCGCCCTGTGGGTCGAAGTTCATCTTTCCTCCGTTGGCGGGCATCCCAAGCCACAGATGGCCGAGTCTTATCGTTGTAGTCTGGAGCTCCGGCGACTGCGTCTGTGCCCAGCCGCCGACGCTCAAGAACATCAGAAGCATCGCACAGAGAAACAGAGCCTCGACAATCTTGTGCGTTGTTTTCGTTCCGCGAAATTCCATGAGAGTCTCCATTAATTATGGTTTCAAAAATCTATCTTTATCCCGAACCAGATGTCTCTCGGTTGCCCGTACAGGAACAAATCGGTGTAGTCCGGGTTGTTGATGTACGGTTTGCTGGCCGATCTCAGGTCTCCCACTTGGTCGTTGCCTCCGATGAACAGTCCCGGATGAGTCTGCCTCAGGGCATCGAACGCGGACGACTTGTACATTGGGAGGTGCAAGGAGGCCAGATAGTTCGACTCGTCCGAGTTGTTGATCTGGTAATTGTCCGACGATGCCAGCTGACTCGAAAAAGCGTACAAATTACCCATCTCATTGATCTTGAAGTTGAATACGTTGGTAACGTTTAGGTAAAGCGCTGCATCAAGTCCTGCCAGCTTGAAGTCCCTCGTAAGCTTCATGTCCACTCTGTAGTAGCTGGGCCATTGCTGGTTGTCCGACACATGATTTTGATCCAGAGGATTCCACGTGAAGTAATCTCCCGCTCTCCATTCGCCGAAGAAGGTGAGGCTCCAGTTGCCGAGGAGGTCCAGTCCTGCCGGCTGTGGCCCCCAGTGTGCCGGCGATTTGAACGTGACTTCTGCATTCAAATCGGGGCGCGGAAGAGTCGGGGACTCATTTCCCTGGTAGAGGTTCGATTGATCGGTGATCGGAATATCATATACGTACTGTACACCCGTGTTGCCGGTTTTGCTCAACTGATAATCAAAATTCAACCACCCGGTTATCCACGAATTGTCATTCTTGGAGAGCTCTACTTCGACTCCTTGTATGCTCTGATATTCATTGTTCAGATAGCTTCTGTAGTTCAGGCCGAGCGTGGAGGCAAGCGTTTGGTAGTTGACCCTTCCTTGCTGCCCGGTAATATCCTTGTCATATCCCGAGACTCTCAAGATGTAACTGGAGTAAAAATTATACACGACCCCGAGCTCGTAAGAGATCGTAAGCGGAGGCTCCAGGTTCGGGTTCGACATCTGGTAAAGCCCGTTCTTCGTGTACCGGTAGGTGAACTCGTACATGGAATAATACGGCGGATTGGAACGGAACCATCCGTAGTTGAAATAGAACTTGGAACGGTCAGTAATAGGGAATGAAACACCTAGGCGGGGGCTCACGGTGAGAAAATTCTTCACCGGCTGCAGGAAACCCGGGTGAGTTTGGTTATACTGGTCCCACAGACTGAAAATATAGGATCGACCGCTGTTCAGGTAGGAATACAGACTCGTATCTACTGCCTGCGGCTGGAAGACCGAGACGAAAGGTTCACTCGGCCAGAGGCCGCCCCCTCCGTAATAGTAATCTGCTCTGACACCGAGGTTCGCGACAATTCCCTGGTAGCTGATTTGATCCTGAGCATAGACACCGGTCTGGCTCGGCTTTCTGTGATAGTTGAACTCGTAAGTGTTGTAGGCATTGTTGTTCCACTCTTCCCAGAAATTGTGATCGAGATCGAACAAGTTGTATTCGACCCCGGCTTTCACGAAGTTGTGGTCCCCTATCTGTGAAGCCAGGTCGATCTTTGCCTCCCACTGATTCGTCACCGACTGATCGTGAAGGTTACCCTCCTTGCCTCGAAATCTCATCTGCGTAATTCCGGGCGGTGCGTCATAGCTCGGGAATATGTAACCTTGCACATCGTGATTCGGAGCAAACTGCCACTTCCCGTACGGCGATTCATCTACGTGGATCGGCCCGAACTGCGTGATCATGGTCGTGTCCCTGTTGTCGCCGGTCGGTGAATGATCTGCGATCGAAAGCCTGCTCAGAGTTATCTGGTAGTAAGTCTTGGGACTCAGCAGTTGGTTGAATGTAAGTCCGGTCATCAACGTTGTCTGGTCGAGGATCGGGAAATATGCGGGGTCATAAAGATAGTCGTAGTTATCCCCCGATATTCCGGTGTTGTTGTAAATCCAGTTCAGATTGTTTGCATCCATGAACCCACCCCGCCCGCTTATGTTAGGCTCGTCGCCGGAAGCAGGCCTGATCGGACTCACGCCGATCTCTCTTTTCCACAATCCGTTAAGGGTCAGTGTTATATCGTGTGTGGGCGTCGATTTCACGGTGAGTAGAGAGGTTGATCTGAAATCGCTGCTCAGTACGACGGGCTCGATGAAGTTCGAATTTCTCGTGTTGTTCGACAGATAGAAGGTGGCGTTGCCGAGCGCCTTGCCGATGAGAGGCACGGGCCCGCCGAAGCCGCCGTCAAGATTGTAGTCGTTCCCCCCTTCTTTGTTTGCGTGCTGGGCAAAGGCATTTCGGGTCGCGCTGAGCATGGAGTCGGCCTGCGCTTTGGTCATGTTCCCGAGTATCGAAGGGTTCACTGCCATCTGTTGCTGCAACCCATTGTAGTCCGGAATACTCATTGTCATCCACGAGGTGAAAAGGTAGAGCTCAAGAGGAGAGACCTGCATGGGCAACGGCCGCCCCTTATTGTTTATTGCCGCCCAGTAGTCCCATCCCTGAAATGAGGCGTGCTGCTGAAGCTCGTATGGATTGTTGGCATAGCCGGCAACGGTTCCCTGGAAGGCAATGCTTGGATCTAGGTAAGGTGCCAAAATGTCATTGAGAGGGTCATACAAAGAGTTTCCGAACCTTCTCATATGCGACTGATCGGCCGAGATGTCAATAGTGCCGTGATACGCGTTTTGAGTACCGGTCTTCGTTGTTATGTCGATCAGACCCGAACGGAAGTTGCCGTATTCCGCGTTATAACCTCCCGCCAGGACGGAAACCTGCTCGATAGCGCTAAGAGGAATACTCGTCTCAGCATTCCCCACAGCCGCATTGTTGTATGCCAGACCGTTCACGAGTGTCCCTACCTGGTCGGCACTTCCTCCCCTGATGGTTAAGAAGCCGTTATCCGTCGTTTCCACGCCTGGTAATCTTGTCAAGAACGCATTAATCTCTCTTATGCCTGCCGTGCTCCTGATCTGACTGCCGGTCGCCACGAGCTGCGTGCTGGAGACTTCCTTGTGCAGCTGGGCCCTGTTGGCAACCACGACTACCTCTTTGGTCTCTATCGCTGCCGGCTCGAGCGTAAAATTCACCGTCGCTACTCTCTCTACCGAAACGAGGACGCTCTTAACAAGCTCCGAGTTATAGCCGACCATGGATGCCCTTACGTCGTAGGAACCGACGGGCACGTTCACGATGACAAAATGACCGTTCAGATTCGTGACTGCACCGAGAGACGTGCCGACGACCAGCACATTAGCACCGGGCAGGGGCTCTCCCGTCTTTGCATCCTTCACCGTTCCCTCGATGCGGCTCCTCGACTGAGCACTCGCAAACTCCACTCCAACAATCAACGTCATAATTATCAACATAAGGAGCGCATTAGCCATTTTGGGAAATGAGAGTTTTGTCATTTCTTTCTCCTGCAAATACATAGTTGTTGGGCCATAAATACTGATTATAATGAAACTCTTATCGGATTGTTCAATATTTCGGTGACCCGATCCAAATAATTCGTAAACTCTCCTTCGTTTTTTATGCCGCCGGGTTCTTCTTCCCATGCAGCCCCGAAGTAGTATTCCAACCGCCCCCCCGTCGGACGAAGCACCACGATCTCACTCAAACCGTCGGCAGTCAATTCCAGTTTGTCTGCCGTTCTGTAGAAAACTGCGATTCCCAGATTGTCCCCGGCTAAGCTCTGCTTTCCGTAGAGGGCGAAATATGTCCAACCCACGCCTGTACCTCGAAGAGGCTTCAGCAGGTCGCAATCTTCATGTTTAGCAAAGCCGGTACAAAGTTCCACGTCGGGATCACTGATAGCGACGCTGACCCTTGTCAGCCTGCTTTCTGCATCGATTGAAGAGCGCAAGAAAAGGTCATACTTCTTTCCGCCAACTTCCCAGCCCAGATACCGGATCACCGCACCGGATCTCAGCGGACCGTTTTGTATGTAACATTTTACCCTGTCGACGCGACTGACCGTCACCGGTCCCGAATCGCTCCACATTGCAATCGATCCTATTCCTAAAGACTCGCCTACCTTGAATATGTCCATACCCCAGTCGAGCATCTTCGTATACGATTCTTTGCCGTCCGACACGAGATCATTTGTGCCGATCTTTTCGAGGACCATGTCGTGTGTCTTCTTGCCGAATATATCGTTCCTGTTCCTGGAGTCGAGATAGCATCTGTAGACGATACTGGATGATTCCCATCCGGGCCCCTCGATCCGGTAAAGGGCATCGTGCGCGAAATGGTCGGGAGGAACAGTAGTCGAATCGACATCCACAAATCTCCCGCCGGCATAATACCCGTTCACCTTCCGGTAGCCGACGTTTATTCCCAGGGCCGCCGCGGTCAATTTCGAATAAATATGAGTCTCGTGCGCGCCCGGCTTCCAGATGACTTTAAATGATTTCGTCTCACGAGGCTTGAAGCAGCTCATGAAGAGCAACAGATCCGGGTGTCCGTCCCGGTCCTGATCGTCGAGCTGACTCGGTATTTCCTTCCCTTCGCTTGTTACGATAAATGAGCGTGAATTGAACTTCGGATACTTCTTGTAGAGGCGTTTCAAATCGATCTCAATCATCGCACAATTGCGTCTGATGTTCAGCGGGTTCGTCGCTCTAAGGGTGAGCGAGCCGGCCGGGGTTGAGGGAGGAGAGATCTGATTTGGGTCTTGCGCAGTAGCCGCCGATGCGGAAGCGAGGAAGAAGAACAGCAGGGGTAACAAAAACTTCATGACTGCCTTTGGAAGATTCGACTCACGTTTACCATTTCAAGTATCTACGGCTGCTCCTTATGTGCCGCAAGTGGCTTGAGTGCGAAAAAGGAATGAATTCAGCAATTGCCGCCGGCGCTGGAGAGGGCTCCAAACAAGAGCCGTTCTTTCCGCGATATCAATTGAAGGCGCTGTTCGGCAGTGCGGAAGTTGTTTCCGGGGGGAGTGTCATTCAGGACCGGTTCCAGCGGCAAGTTCAAATAAGATCCATTCCTTTTGGTGACTCAAAGCCAAAAAGGTTACCGATGACTTAATCGGTAACTTAACCGCTTCTAATCTACCATCGCTCGTTTCTATTGTCAAGTCATTCTTTGGACTTTCTTTACGATAATTCCGACTGCTGACCCGTTCGACGTCCGCAGGGGGCGGCTTTTGAAGATTATGATACGTGAGACGCGCATAATGGCTGAAAACGAATTGTTCTGTCAATAAGAAGCACAGCCGCCTGCTTCAGCCCCACCAGGAATTAATTCTAAACTGTCTGCATCACTGGCAGGCGCCCGCTTCAGGCATCGATTGAAGTCCCCTGTCCGACAGAAGCCTGCAGCTCGATTTTTACCACGGTGCCCTCCCCTCTTTTGCTTGCAAGCGTAATCTTCCCTCCATGTTCTTCTACGATTCTCTTTGCTATCGACAATCCGAGTCCACTTCCCTTTTCGTCGCCGCTCCTTGCCCCCTTCGTTCGGTAGAATCTGTCGAAGACTCTCGGGAGCTCCTCCTCGCTGATGCCCTGGCCATGATCCGTTATTTCCACTATAGCTCTCGAAGATTGTGGGTCAACTTCGGTCGTCACCATTATTTCACTTCCCCGACCGGAGTACTTGACGGCATTCTCGAGTACGTTAGAGAGAACACGCTTCAATAGTTCAGGGTCGGCGTTGACGGTGCAACGTCCCGATAGCGAGGCATGGAAGCGGATCTCCTTGTGCGCAGCAATCGGCGATTGATGAGAAAGGACCTCTTTGACCATGGCATCCAAATCCTGCGGAGAAAGGTTCGAGATCGCGGACGACTCAAGCCTTGAGAGATAGATCAGATCTATTGCAAGCTTCGAGGCGTACTCGACCTCCGACAAAAGCTGCTGCAGGTTGTCCCGCTCTTCGGAAGTCAGGCTAGGTTTCATCTGCAGCATCTCTATCTCCGTCTGAATAACCGTCAACGGCGTCTTGAGCTCATGAGAGGCATCAAGGAGAAAATTTCTTTGGGAATCGATGAGAGACATGATTCTCAGTATCAATGCGTTGAATGATTCTGCGACCCTCTGAATCTCGTCGCTCGTTCGCGGAACTTCCAGCTTGGCTAACGGCCTGTCCACCCGAATGCTGTCTATATCAAGTGCCATTCTCTCGAGCGGGTATAGTGCCCTGCGTGCTATCAAGACGGATCCTATTCCAACGAGCAGTATGGTTATCGGCGCAATGATGAAAGCAAGGCTGTCTATTCTGTCTATCGATTCGCGTGTCGCTGATAGTGAGGCGAGAGCCACCACCGTGCCCTGCCGAGCGGAACCGGACTGCTGATCCCCAGCCTCAACGTGGCTGATCGCCGCGCGGTATTTTTTCCCTTTCTTCCAGACAGATTTGAACCTCCTTCCGGGTTCGGCCCGGACCTGGCTGGCAATCCCACCATCATCGTGCAATGAGAAAATCTCCTTTCCGGAGGGATCGAAGATGCCCACATGTATCAACCCAAGCTTGTTTTCAAACGTGGAGATCGTTTCGCTTATGTCCTCCCCCAATCCGTGCAATCTTATCCGCTCCCCATCTTCACCGATTCGGTTGGCAATGCTTGTCGCCGCCGCCTCCAGGGTCACGTCAAACGAGCGGTACGAATAACGTTCATAAAGCTCGGTCAGGACGAGACTGAGCCCGATGATCACGACCGCGAAAGTCAGCGTAACATACAGCGCGACTCTTAATCTTATCGGCAGCTTCATCGTTGATCGGAAATTGTATACCCGACACCTCTAACCGTTCTGATCAGGCTCCGCTCCGCTCCCGAATCTACTTTCCTCCGCAGCAGTTTAATGAACGCATCCACCACGTTGCTGTGCGGGTCGAAATTGAGATCCCATACGTGCTCCGCGATCTCAGTCCGGCTGACGATCCTTTTCCGGTTGAGCAGGAGGTATTCGAGCAAAGCAAACTCTTTTCCCGAAAGTCTGAGATCCTGCCCGTTCCGGAAGGCCTTTCGGGCTGCGGTGTCCAGTTCGATGTCGCTTATCGACAGAACGGAAGTCTTCTCATCCACCGATCTTCGCGCCAATGCGCGCAGTCTGGCGAGCAGTTCCCCTGCATGAAAGGGTTTCGGCAAATAGTCGTCCGCACCCGTGTCCAGCCCCTTTATCCGGTAGTCGACTTCATCAAGTGCCGTCAGCATGAGAATGGAGGTTGAAACCTTCTCCTTTCGGAGACTCGCACAGACCTCGAAGCCGTCGATGTCAGGGAGCATAACGTCGAGCACGATCACGTCAAAATCGTTCGTTTTGGCCAAAAACACGGCCTCTTTGCCCGACGCCGTTGCGTCGACGGCGAAGCTTTGAGTCTTGAACAGCTTCACCAGCGTGCGCTGAAGGCTCCGATCGTCTTCAACAAGAAGGATTCTCATTTCACTCTCTTCAGGAAAACATACAGCATGGGCAATTCAAATAGCAACAGGAAGCTCGAAAGAAGAAATCCTCCGATGACCGCCACCGCAAGGGGCTGCTGCATCTGCGCACCCGCACCGATACCCAGGCCGAGGGGCATTAGCGCCAGGACCGCCGCGAACGTGGTCATGAATATCGGCCTTGCTCTTACCTTGCAGGCTTCCACCACGGTGTCAATAGTATGCCCTCTCTCCTTTCCGAATTCCTGGATCATGTGCACGACGAAGACTCCGTTCTCCTGAACGATGCCGACCATCATTATCATGCCGACAAAGCTGGAGATGTTGAATGTTATTCCTGTCACGAGAAGGGCCAGCAAAACCCCGAAAAGTGAAGTGAGGTTGGTTAGCAGCAGGACGAGTGGTATCGTGAAGTTCTCGAACTCGAGAATCATCACCGCAACAACAAGGAGTAGAGCTGCAATCATCACGAACAGGAGGCTGCTGAAGGACTCCTGCTGGCTCTCGTACAACCCGCCGAACGTGTAACTGACACCCTGCGGAAGTATCAGATTTGTCTGAAGAGTTTTCTTGATGTCGGCGATTGTGCCGCCGAGATCCCTTCCGGAGATTCTCGCGGTCACCGCGAGCATCGGCTTCAGGTTCTCCCGGTCAATCTCACTCTGCCCCTTCAGGATATCAACCGTCGCGATATTGTCAAGAGGCACATAGAATCCGTTCGGCGATCTGAGCCTCACGGCCTGCATATCCTTCAAAACGGTGTGATAACGATTCGGGTACCTCACTCTGACTCCGATCAGCTTCTCGCCCTCCAGCACGTAGGTGTCCGCGCTGCCGTTCATTATAGTATGCAGCTGCGATTCGACATCCGCCATCGTGAACCCGGCTCTCGCGGCAAGCACAGGGTCTGGATGGATGACAATCGACGGTCCGCTTATCGTGATTCCATTGAACACATCGACTACTCCGGGAACTTTCGATATGATGTCAGCAACTTCGCGCGCCTTTTGTTCTATAATTGCCTGGTTGGGACCGAAAATCTTGATTTGAATAGGAGCGGGTGAATTTGTAAGATCACCAATTAGGTCCTGCATCGCCTGTCCGAAGTCTATCCGAAGTGCGGGTTCTGAAGCCTCAATCCTCCTGCGGAGTTCGTCCATGATCTGGAACACCGAACGATTCCTGTTATTCTTCAATTTTATCAGGAAGTCGCCGTTATTCGGCTCGGTGAGATAAAATCCCAGCTGAGTCCCCTCCCTCCGTGAATATGACTCCACTTCCGGAACGGACATGATTATCCTTTCGACTTTCATGAGTATCCGGTTTGTCTCTATAAGAGAGGTGCCGGGCGGTGATTTAAAATCCAATACAAACGCACCTTCGTCCATCTTTGGCATGAAATCCGAGCCGATATTTCCGTACAGGAAGAATGTCCCGACGAGAAGAACTACTGCGGCAATCAACCCCAGGTAACTTCTTTTCAGGAGCCACCTCATCGCATTGCCGTACCAGTTTGCAATCCTGTGATTCCCTTTTTCTTCTCTTCTTGCTTCCAGTTCGATATCTTTGTTCCTTATGAACGCTTCGGAGAGTAAGGGGACAAATGTCAGGGAATAAATCATCGAGACAATCAGCGAAACCGCCATCGTGACGGCGAGCGGCTTGAAGAATGCGCCGGTTACTCCATACAGAAATGCGAAAGGAGCAAACACGATAATGGAACTGAAGCTGGATCCAATAACTGCCGGAAGGAGTTCCCTCATAGACTCGGCAACCGCGCGTCCGATGCTCTCTTTCTCGTACCGCATCGTCCTGAAGATGTTCTCAACCATAACGACATTATCATCGATCACCAGACCGACGGCCGCGGCTATTCCGCCCAGTGTCATAATGTTCAGCGTGTTACCGAAGACGTAAAGGAAGAGGACCGATGTGGCGAAAACGGCAGGAACCGTTATCACGGCAACCGACCCGATTCGAATGCTTCTCAGGAATACGAAGATAATTATTATCGCAAGAAACAAGCCGACGAGGATCGAGTCTCTGGCGCTGCCGATAGAGCTGCTGATGAAATCTCCCTGATCGTAGAAGTACTTCACCTTCACACTCGGCGGAATCTCGCTCTTCAAGCCCGTCAGCGCTGCACGAACCTGCTTTCCGATATCCACCGTGTTTCCTCCCGGCTGGCGAATTACGTAAACGAGGACGGATGGTTTCCCATCGGCAGTTATGCGGACATACTCAATCTTCTCCGACGGCTTTACGGTGGCGATGTCTCCGATGGTTATCGGCGTACCATGTGTGAACGACACAACGGTTTTCCTGATGCCGTTGAGTCCTTTGTAAAGTCCGTCGACCAGCGTCAGGTATATCTGGTAATTTCGCTGAACGAGCCCTGTGGCAGCGACAAAATTCGTTTTGTTGATCGCGGCTGCTACTTGATCGACATTCAAACCATAGCTTTGAAGCTTCTGCGGATCCAATTCCACAAGAAATTCACGTTGTCTCCCTCCTTGCACTTTGACCTGCGCGATGCCGTTTATCCGCGTCAATACCGGTCGTATTGTGTAATAGGCAAGATCCCGAAGTTGAACCTGATCAAGAGAATCGGAGTTGAGACTGAACCCTTCGATAGGGAATACAGTCGCATTCATTCTGGTGATCTGGATCGAAACTGTAGGTGGAAGCTGATTTCTGATGCCGGCGACCTGGCCCTGCAACAATTCGAGAGCCTGGATGATGTCAGTTCCCCATTTGAAATTGACGTCGATTTCTGAGGATCCCCTGCCCGTTGCGGAGCGTACCAGCGTTACTCCCGGCACCGCTCTCGCAGCTTCTTCAAGAGGGCGGGTCACATCAATCATCATCCGGTTGGCGGGTTCTTCACCATTATCTGCAAGAATGATAATTCGTGGAAAATCTATGTTGGGAAAAAGCGATATCGGCATCTGGAATAGTGTGACGATTCCGCCGATGCTTAGAATCGCAACGAGGAAAAACACTCCCCTTCGGTGGGATGATATGAATTCGTAAAGTCTCATGTTCTCCGTGTTGGTTCAGTTATTGCCGACAGTGACCGCGGTGGAATCAGGGAGACCATAACCTCCTACGGTGGTCACGACATCACCGGGTTTGATGCCGGATGTGACCTCGAAGCTGGATGAATCGGAAAGCCCGACCTGCACCGGCGTTAATAGCGCGATTGAATCGCCCTGGATTCTCCAGACAAAATATTGATTTAGCTCGTCATTATGGTACACCGCCGGCTTCGGCACGAGAACGACGGACCTGGCTTCGCCGATTTTGATCTGTACGTTTCCAAACGTGCCGGCTGCAACCAGCGGAGGAATGGAACGAAGAGCTATCCTCACCTGTATGCTCTGCGTGTTCGGATCGGTGGCGGGATTTATTGCCTGAACAGTGCCTTGGACGGGCGGGATGTTCATTCCCGGAATTGTCACGATAGCGAGCTGACCGGGATTAATCGAAGAGACAGAGTTAATCGGGACATTCGCGACAAAGTACTCGCTATTCAGGTCGACCATTTCAACCAGGTCTGTTCCCTGAATGACTAGTTCACCCTCCGTAACGAATCTGCGTATAATAGCGCCCGGAAACGGGGCGGTAATCGAAGCAGCCGCCGCCGTGCTTTCGGCCAGATGAACCGCTTCTTTCGCCTGTGCCTTTGCAGACGGAGTAACAGCTTGTGCAAGCAGCTCCCTTGCCCCCGTGATTGCCGCATAGGACTCCTGAGAAAGCACCTTCACGAGGAGCTGTCCCTTATGAACCACATCCCCTTCGAGGACGTAGACCTTCATCACTTTGCCTGCTATGGTGGATTTCACCTTTTCGTCCCGCAGGACCTCGAACGATCCGGTCGCTGTGACCATGTTGTCGATGTTTCCGAGCCGCGCAGTTGCCACTTCTACGGTTGCGCGCGGTCTTACATCAGACTCCGGACCGTCGCCCTTTCGACCGCAGCCTGCAAAAGAGTATCCGAAGGCTGCCAATAATAAAAGTATGGAAAGCTTCCTCATAACCATCAATAAGCTCCGGAGTAATTAATCCTGTTTAACTTCAAAATACCCAGCTCCCTCGATGCGCTCGCTTCTTCCAGCGCCAGTTTTATCTGGTTTACCATTTGAATCGCGTTCAGGACATCGAGACTTGTCCCGGTCCCGCCTGCGTACTGTGCTTTCGAAAGGATCATATTCTTTTGGGCAACCGCAAGATTCTTTCTTAGCGCGACCAGCTGCGCGTTGGCCCGCATTACGTCGTTTTTATCGGACTCGAATTCCCGCTCAAACGAAGTCCGGGAATAGTCATTATCCAGAGCGACACTCTGGGCATTCGCCCTCGCCGCGTTGTAACTGTCCTTGAGCGATCCGAAGGTAAATACAGGGACCGATACGGAAATGCCTACGGACGCTCCGAAGACGTTCGCCAGCCCCTGCTGCAAGTTGGGTAGAGATGTGAGAGCCCCCGCATCGGCGCCTACAGAGACTATCGGCCGCAACTTCGATTCGGCAATCTTAGCGTCCAGCTCAGCTTGTTTCAACATGAGCTCCTGCGACTTCAGATCGACGTTGCGCGCGGGAACGAACGTTGTGTCATACGAAATCGACGGCATAACCGAATCCACTTCAGTGACTTCGGACGTGGGGAGTCCGGCGGCCTGGGCGAGGGCTAACAGAGAATTCACGTAAGAAATCTTTCGGCTGTCGATGTCTATTCGCGCATTGTTCAGATCGACGGTGGTCTTCAAAACATCGGTCTCACTCCCCTGTCCCGACGCGTGCAGCTGGTGCACCAGTTTGAGATAATCGCTCAGTGAGCCGTATTCCTGTTCCGCTACACCGAGTTCCCTCTTTTCTTTGACCGCGGCAACGTACGCGAGGGAAACCGCGTAAATTATATCTGCCCTGACTCGGCTTTGGTTGACAGTTCCCTGCTCGACTCCAATCCCCCCTTTCCTGATTTCGAGAGACTTCGCCCCACCGTCATAGACGGTGTAAGAGCCGGAGACCTGCGCCCCGAACTCACCACCGTTGGTGATGGCAGGATCGTATCCTGGTGCGACAATGAGATGCGAGCCGACGCCGATCTGCGGGTAATAACCCTTCCTTATCGCTTCGCTGCTGTACTCTGCAGACGCTCGAGCCTGCGCCGCCGAGCCGACGAGAGGATTCTTCTCTAAAGCCACATTGAGATAATCCGACAAAGACAGCGGTTTCACTTGAGCCTCACCCCGAGACCCCATCAAAACTAAAACCGTGGCAAACAGCCCTGCGAGAATTCGCCTAAGCTTCATTTCTTGATTTTCATTCCATGTAATAATGAATTGGAGAGGCAGAAGGTACTGTTCCCGGTACCCGTTACCTCTCCAAATTTAAAAGACAACTGTTCTTATTTTCCAGCCGTTCATTAATCTTTTTCGTGTGCTTCTTCCGACCCCGATTCAGTAAAGACTTTCAGCACTTTACCGGTTTCGGGGCTGATCCACACCTCTTTGGTCGCCTTCCCGGACTTCACATCCAACGACCAAAAAAACATGCCTTGCTCATGTTCAAGCTCGGCCTCGGTCACCTTCCCGCCGGGTACGGCTTTTAGTGCAATCTTCTCCGCCTCTGTCTTTGTAACCTTGACCGGCTCCTTCTTTTCAGCTTTCTCCTTCTTCTCGTTTGACTGAGTCTCGGTGGAGACTTTCAGCACCTTTCCCGAATTCGGGTCGACCCACACTTCCTTCAGCGCTTTGCCTTGCTTAACGTCAAAGGACCAGATATACCTGTGGGCTTCGTGCTCATACTCACCACTGAGAATGATACCGCCTTTCACTTTCGCTAAGGCGGCTTTCTCCGCCTGCGATTTCGTGATCTTAGGCTTAGGCTGAGCTGCTGCCAGAACGGGCAGACTCAAGGCCATGGCGATTACTCCGAGAGTTCTCAACTTCATAAGTCCTCCATATTTGGTTTAGCATAAGTTAGCTCAGGAGCATGAAACCAATGTGAAATCACTTTCTATCATGGAGAATGTGTCCAGGTGTTCCACTCAGTTACGGACTACTATCAACTGGCCCGGCCTCAGTTCGGAAGGATCGTCGTTCCAGACTCTAAGGTCCGCGATCGACACACCAAACTCCCGGGCGATCTTCCACAACGAGTCACCTTCCTTCACTTTGTAAACCGTTCCAGTACGAGGGTCTTCAGCATACTGGTTGTCGTGCTTTTCCTCAGTGGGTTCCGTCGGAGCGATGCGTAATGCCTGGCCTGCGCGAATAAAACTGCCTTGTAGCCCATTCCAAATCTGGAGATCACGGACTGTGACGCCATACGCCAACGCAATCTCACCGAGGGTTTCCCCCTCCTCGACTCTATGGAACCCCGGCCGCAACGGGGCAGGTGAACCGGCCAATGATCTTCGAACTCCCGCGAAACGATAAACGACTGCCAGCCTTGCTCCTGGCCTTATCAAAGACCCGCTAAGATGATTGAGCGCCATCAATCTATGGACCGACATCCCATATCTCGCGGCAATGCCGCTCAGCGTCTCCCCCGGCCGCACGCTGTGATACATCCATACCGGCTTCTCTGAAACCGAGAACTTCGAATAGTCCTCCGCGAACAGGGACGCGGTCCCCTTCGGAACCTTCAAACGAAATCCGCCGCGAATTCCGGGCGGCGTGATAAGGTGCGTGAGCATCGGATTCAGGGCGATGAGTGAATCAAAGCTGACTCCGGTCACTTGAGCGATATTGCTCAGCTCGACCCCTCCGGGGACTCTTACCGTATCGTATTGAATAGGCGGATCTGCAACATCGCCGTCGAATCCGAACTCTTTCGGGTCTGTCATTATCAACGCCACGGCGATATACTGGGGAACGTAGTTTCTGGTTTCCCATGGGAGGAACCGCTTTATCTTCCAGAAATCTCTCGAGCCGTCGGCGCGGCGTATTGCCCAGTCCACGCTGAACTCCCCGCAGTTGTATGCCGCGATTGCAAGGTACCAGTTACCTAAATCATCGTAGAGGTTTTTCAGAAGACTCGCCGCTGCTTTTGTGGACAAAACCGGATCCCTACGCTCATCGTACCACGAATTATATTTGAGTCCATACCGCAAACCCGTCGAGGGAACGAATTGCCAGAGCCCGACCGCTCTTGCCCAGGAACGTGCCCGCGGGTCAAGCCCACTTTCCGGGAGGGACAAATACGACAAGTCGGGTGGAATGTGCTCCTTCTCAAATATCGCCCTCATCATGGGGATATATTTGCCTGAACGGTCTATCCAGTTTTGCATATACCATCTGCCGCGCGTCTCAAGGTAATGAATATTGTCTCTGACATACCGGTTCATGACGAGAGGCATTGTTCTCCAGAAATCACTCTCTGAATCGGCCGCTTCTTCCAGGACTCGATTCGAATCGATCAATCCGGACAATTCCCCGCACAAAGATGAGGGCGCTGAAAATCGCGGGATGCTCTGAGGGGCGAGACCGTTCCCCTTCTCAAGGCCGGCAATTTCCTTTCTTAACTCCAAAGTATCGCCGCTGTCCGAGATGTTCCGTCCGTATCCTACATTTTCCGCTTTGAACTCCTGAGAACCGGGCTTCTGTAGAGCTCTGTTCGAGGAGCATGAAGAAACAGAGAAGGAAATCAGTATGCCGCCCAGGAACAAGCAAAGACTTCTTAGGCTCATTTTTCTCGTTCGGTTATGTCGACAAACATATCCCATCAAACTGCGCAAATACGAATAAAAAGTTGGGACAGAAGTTACCTAACGGGCGCCGCTTCAAGAACCACGAAGGAATTTTGTTTCATCGTCGGACGAGGGTGAGGGCGCGCGGCAGTAGGAGCGGGACGCGGGTTGAACTCAGCAGTCGGCAGATAGAGTCGATGCGTCTTCGTATCCAGAGCAATTGTTCGCGCGCCCAGTTGCGTCGGCATCTGCTCAAGGACTTTGAATTCCTTTGCGCTCTCTTCCTGAACGATAGTAAGTGTTCCTTCGCCGTTCGAGCTGTAGGCCCTCCTCAAGACCGGATCGTATGCTGCACCATCGACGCGCCCGCCGATCGGCAGCGTGGTTATCACCTTCCCGTCGAGCGCGTTCATAATCACCATCAACTTGTTGTGGCACACTGAAAAAAGAATGTGGTGCTGCGCGTCGATCGCCAGTCCGCTAGGGTGCTCTCCCGGCGCCGTTGGCCACACATGCTCTATCTTCATCGTCTTAGGATTGATCTCGTCGATCTGGCTGTTGTCTTCGATGTTGATGTAGATTCTCCCGTGTCCGTCGGTGGCCGAGAACTCCGGGCTGCCGGACAACTTAATTGTCCCGATTACCCTGTCCTTACGCGCGTCTATGACCGTGGAGTTGCCGGTCCTGCCGTTGCAGGTGAACACTCTTTCGGTGAACGGGTCGTAGAGGATCGCATCCGGGTCGCGCCCGGTCACCGGTATTTTCGTTATGACCTTCAGGGTCTTGAGATTGAAGACCGTCACCGAAGAATCTGCTCCATCACTGATGAAACCCTTGTTCAATTTCTCGGCAAGCGCAATCCCGTGTACACCTTCAGTATTCGGAATCGTACCTGCCAGTTTTCCGGTATTCACGGTCACAACCTCTACC